>NZ_BSBI01000019.1:0-173885 GCF_034961445.1 Streptomyces yaizuensis | reverse complement strand
CCGCACAGGCGAGCACCCGCAGTGTGCGGGCCATCGTCGGGTACCAGTCCCCGAACCCCTGCGCCTCAATCGCCGGCGAGGCTGATTTTTGTAGGTCCGCCGATCCCCTGCGGGGGCGACCCTGCACCCCCACCCACACAGCCAGCGCAGGTGGCCGGTACCCCCGCCGGGGGAAAGAAGGGTGCGGGCCCCCGTACCGACGCGGGACGGGCAGCGCGGGGCATGGGCGCCCGGCCCGTGAAGCCGGTCAGACGGTGAAGAAGGTACCGGCTATCACCACCGCGCCGGCCAGCGCCGAGCCCACCGCCACCTTCGTCAGCCCCATCCCCCCGATCAGGAACGCCGCCAGCACCAGCGCCCCGCCCAGCGGCAGCCACGCGTAGAAGACGCCGCCCGTGCCCCGGCGCACGACCTCGTCGGTGTCCGGTTTGACGACGACGTCGATGCGGTCGCCCTTGTTCACGGTGACGGACTCGTCGATCTTCAAGTCGGACCGGGGGGCGGCCGGGCCCTCGGGGTCGTAGCGGCCGGTGCAGGTGGTCTCGCCGCAGCCGGCGACGGTGATCGTGCCGCGTTCGGGGGTGTCGGTGAACATGATGTGCCGCGCGGTGTCCCAGGACGACCAGCCGCCCGCCGCCAGGAGCAGCAGTGCGACGAGGCCCATCACCGTGAGGCGGAGGTAGAGGAGCATCCCACTCATGGGCCGCGATCCTTCGCCATCCGCCCGCGCCCGGTCAACCCGGTCAGGAGTTGTAGGCGCCCTGGGCCCGTTCGAGGCCGTCGGTGACGAGGGCCTCGACGGCGTCGGCGGCGCGGTCCACGAAGTAGTCCAGTTCCTTGCGCTCGGTGCCGGAGAAGTCCTTGAGGACAAAGTCGGCGACCTGCATCCGCCCGGGCGGGCGGCCGATGCCGAAGCGGACCCGGTGGTATTCGGGGCCCATGGCCTTGGTCATGGACTTGAGCCCGTTGTGGCCGTTGTCGCCGCCGCCGAGCTTGAGGCGGAGGGTGCCGTAGTCGATGTCCAGCTCGTCGTGGATGGCGGCGATCCGCTCGGTGGGGATCTTGTAGAAGTCGCGAAGGGCGGTGACGGGGCCGCCGGAGAGGTTCATGTACGAGAGGGGCTTGACCAGGACGATCCGGCGGGAGGCGGGTCCGGGCGGGCCGATGCGGCCTTCGAGGACCTGGGCCTGGGCCTTGGGAGCGCGCTTGAAGGTGCCGCCGACGCGTCCGGCGAGGAGGTCGGCGACCATGAAGCCGACGTTGTGCCGGTTGCCCGCGTAGCCGGGGCCGGGGTTGCCGAGGCCCACGATCAGCCAGGGGGCGTTCGGGTCGGGCGTGGTCATCGCTGTCGTCTCCCTCGTTCGGACACCAGGCCGCCGCCCGCACCACGGGGGTGCGGACGGCGGCTGGGACGTGGTTCCCCCTGCGGGGACGGCCCCGTGCGGGGCGCTCGCGCGTCGGTGGGGATCAGCCCTCGGCGGACGCGTCGCCCTCGGCGGCCGGCTCCTCGGCCTGGGCGGCCAGGACCTGGATGACGATGGCGTCGGGGTCGCCGGCCAGCTTGACACCCTTGGGGAGGGTGACGTCCTTGGCGTGGATCGCGTCACCGGCGGTCAGGCCGGCGACGGAGACGGTGAGCGCCTCGGGGATGTGGGTGGCCTCGGCCTCGACCGGCAGGGTGACGAGGACGTGCTCCATCATGTTGCCGCCCGGGGCCAGGTCGCCCTCGGTCTGGACGGAGATCTCGACGGTCACGGTCTCGCCGCGCTTGACCAGCAGCAGGTCGACGTGGTCCAGGAAGCCCTTCAGCGGGTCGCGCTGGACGCTCTTGGGGATGGCCAGCTCGGTGCGGCCCTCGATGTCCAGGGAGAGCAGGACGTTCGGGGTACGCAGGGCGAGCTGGAGGTCGTGGCCCGGCAGGCTCAGGTGGACCGGGTCGGTGCCGTGACCGTAGAGAACGACCGGAACCAGGCCGGCGCGACGGGTGCGGCGGGCGGCACCCTTGCCGAACTCGGTACGGGTCTCGGTGGCGAGCTTCACCTCGGACATGTCACTCCTCGTGCAACAGACGGATCGAATGGTCACCCGGCCATGAACGGCCTGCTACGCCTGCTACGAAGAGCGCGCGTCGATAACGGACCGCCGCACCGTGGTGCGGCCTCCCTCGCCGAGCAACTTCGACAGTCTACGCAAGCCGCCGCCCGGCCTCCAATCGATCACGTCCGGACATGCGGACGGGGCCGCGCCGCCGGGTCTCCCCGGGCGGCGCGGCCCCGTCGGCTGCGTCCTGCTGTTCTTCTACTGCTCTTCGAAGAGGCTCGTGACCGAGCCGTCCTGGAAGACCTCGCGCACGGCGCGGGCGATCGTCGGCGCCATCGACAGCACCGTGATCTTGTCCAGCTCCAGGTCGCTCGGGTCGGGCAGCGTGTTGGTGAAGACGAACTCGCTGACCTTGGAGTTCTTCAGCCGGTCCGCGGCGGGGCCGGAGAGCACACCGTGGGTCGCGGTCACGATGACGTCCTCGGCGCCATTGGCGAAGAGGGCGTCGGCGGCGGCGCAGATGGTGCCACCGGTGTCGATCATGTCGTCGACCAGCACACAGACACGGCCCTCGACATTGCCGACGACCTCGTGGACGGTCACCTGGTTGGCGACGTCCTTGTCCCGGCGCTTGTGGACGATGGCCAGCGGGGCGCCCAGGCGGTCGCACCAGCGGTCGGCGACGCGCACGCGGCCGGCGTCCGGGGAGACGACCGTGAGCTTGGCCGGGTCGACCTTCGCGGCGACGTAGTCGGCGAGGATCGGCAGGGCGAACAGGTGGTCCACCGGGCCGTCGAAGAAGCCCTGGATCTGGTCGGTGTGCAGATCCACGGTCAGGATCCGGTCCGCGCCGGCCGTCTTCATCAGGTCGGCGACCAGACGCGCGGAGATCGGCTCCCGGCCGCGGTGCTTCTTGTCCTGTCGGGCGTAGCCGTAGAACGGGACGATCACGGTGATGCTCCGGGCGGAGGCCCGCTTCAGAGCGTCGATCATGATCAGCTGTTCCATGATCCACTTATTGATGGGAGCCGTGTGGCTCTGCATCAGGAAGCAGTCGGCTCCGCGGGCGGACTCCTGGAAACGGACGTAGATCTCGCCGTTCGCGAAGTCGAAAGCCTTGGTCGGCACCAGGGTGACACCCAGTTGATGGGCGACTTCCTCGGCCAGCTCGGGGTGGGCGCGGCCGGAGAAGAGCATCAGCTTCTTCTCGCCGGTCGTCTTGATCCCGGTCACAGCACTGTCTCCTCAGACGGGGGGTGTTCTCTGGCCGCGGAAGTTGGGGGGCGCGAGCCAGCCGAATTTGTGTGCACGTATCACGGTACGCCGAGTTCGGCGCAGCTGTTTCCGGTCAGTTGTCGCCGATGACTCGATCCGTGGCAGCCGTCGCGGCCTGGGCCGCCGCGCTGCCGGGGCGCTTGCGGGCCACCCAGCCCTCGATATTCCGCTGCTGGCCACGGGCGACGGCGAGCGAGCCGGCGGGCACGTCCTTCGTGATCACCGACCCGGCGGCGGTGTAGGCGCCGTCCCCGACCGTGACAGGCGCCACAAACATGTTGTCGGAGCCGGTGCGGCAGTGCGAGCCGATGGTGGTGTGGTGCTTGGCCTGGCCGTCGTAGTTCACGAACACGCTGGCAGCGCCGATGTTCGTGTACTCGCCGATGGTCGCGTCACCGACGTACGACAGATGAGGGACCTTGGTGCCCTCGCCGATCGTGGCGTTCTTCATCTCCACGTACGTGCCCGCCTTGGCCTTCGTGCCGAGCCGGGTACCGGGGCGGAGATAGGCGTACGGGCCCACGGAGGCACCCGGGCCGATCTCGGCGGAGTCGGCGACGGAGTTGATCACCCGGGCGCCGTTGCCCACGGTGGTGTCCGTCAAGCGGGTGTTCGGGCCGACCTCGGCGCCTTCGGCGAGGTGGGTGGCGCCCAGCAGCTGGGTCCCGGGGTGGACGACGGCGTCCGGCTCAAAAGTGACGGTGACGTCGACCTGGACCGACGCCGGGTCGATGACGGTCGCCCCGGCGAGCATGGCCTGCTCCAGCAGCCGCGTGTTGAGCAACCGGCGGGCCTCGGCGAGCTGCACCCGGTTGTTGATCCCCAGGATCTCGCGGTGATCCGGGGTGACGCAGGCGCCGACCCGGTGGCCGGCCGTGCGCAGGATGCCGAGGACGTCGGTCAGATACTCCTCACCCTGGCTGTTGTCGGTGCGCACCTTGCCCAGCGCCTCGGTGAGCAGCGCCCCGTCGAACGCGAAGACACCGGAGTTGATCTCCCGGATCCCGCGCTGGGCGGCGGTGGCGTCCTTGTGCTCCACGATCTCCGTGACCGCGCCGGTCGCGGCGTCGCGCACGATCCGCCCGTACCCCGTCGCGTCGGGGACCTCAGCGGTCAGCACGGTGACCGCGTTGCCGTCGGCCGCGTGGGTCCCCGCCAGCGCGGCGAGCGTGCGGCCGGTGAGCAGCGGGGTGTCGCCGCAGACCACGACGACCGTGCCGTCGGCCTTCTCGCCCAGCTCCTCCAGGCCGACCCGGACCGCGTGCCCGGTGCCGTTCTGCTCCGCCTGGAAGGCGGTACGGGTGCCGGGGAAGCGTTCCGTCAGATGTGCCGTGACCCGCTCGCCGGCGTGGCCGACGACCACGACCAGCTGCCGGGGGTCCAGCTCCCGGGCCGCGCTCACGACATGTCCGACGAGCGACCGCCCGCAGACCTCGTGCAGGACCTTGGGAGTCTTCGACTTCATGCGGGTGCCTTCACCCGCTGCGAGGACGACGACGGCGGCCGGGCGGTTGGCGCTCACGGGAATGCCCTTCGGCTTCAGGGGGTGGACATCCGAAGGATACCGGGGGGTTTCACCAGCGAAATATGGGTGGGGCCCGGCACCAGGCCGGGCCCCACCCATCCAGCTCCCAGGGAAGGAATCGAACCCTCATTCAATGGACCAAAACCATTTGTCCTGCCATTAGACGACCTGGGATAGATCGCCCGTCCTGCCCGGATTCCGTGATCCGGCCGCCGGACGGCAGCCCCTACTATGCCGTACCCGGCCCCCTCGACGCGACGGTCCGATTCCGGCATTCGGACCCCCCGGGAACCCGCGGAGGATCCCGGCCAGATCGGCTTGGGCCGAAACCTTCCCCGGACCGGTGTGAGCTGCGCCTCCCCGGATTTCCCCGGCCCGCCGCGACCGCCCGCCGTCCGATAACCACTACGGGATCCCCCCGACCGCGCCCGTAGTCTGGGAGACATGACCACAACGGGGGCACACCAGGACGCCACGGGCACGCCGCCCCGCACCTGGCTGTGGTGGGGCAGGCGGCGTACCGCACTACTGGACATCGGCCTCGGCCTGATCTCCGCCGCGGAGTGCGCGACCCAGGGAGTGGACTTCGCCGCACGGGCCGGGATCCCCCTGGCGCTCGGCGTCGCCCTCGGGCTGCTCGTCGGCTCCCTGCTGGTGCTCCGGCGGCGCTGGCCGATCCTCGTCGTCCTGGTCGCCATCGCGATCAGCCCCGCCGCGATGGGCTATCTGCTGACCGTCGTCGGCCTCTACTCGCTCGCCGCGTCCGACGTGCCCCGCCGGGTCCTGGCCACCCTCAGCGGAATGTCCCTTGTCGCGACCCTGATCATCAGCTTCGTCCGGGTACGTGAGGATGTCGCCGCGACCGGACTGGACGACCCGGGAGTCTGGTACGTCCCGGTCATGGCCGGCTTCATCGCCGTCGGCAGCACCCTCCCACCCGTCCTCCTCGGCCTCTACATAGGCGCCCGCCGCCGGCTCATGGAGAGCCTGCGCGAACGCGCCGACAGCCTGGAACAGGAACTGTCCCTGCTGGCCGACCGGGCCGAACAGCGGGCCGAGTGGGCGCGTACGGAGGAACGCACCCGGATCGCCCGCGAGATGCACGACGTCGTGGCCCACCGCGTGAGCCTGATGGTCGTCCACGCGGCCGCCCTCCAGGCCGTCGCCCTCAAAGACCCCCAGAAGGCCGTCCGGAACGCGGCCCTCGTGGGGGACATGGGCCGCCAGGCCCTGACCGAACTGCGCGAAATGCTGGGCGTCCTGCGCGCCGGCGACGAGACCCGGCCCCCCGGCGCCCCCGTACCGCTCGCGGCGGTCGGCGCGGCAGCCGCGGCGGCAGCGGCGGCAGCCGCCGAGGACGGCCCCCGCATCGCCGACGTCGAAGACCTCGTCGGCCAGTCCCGGCAGGCCGGAATGGTCGTCGAACTGTCCGTCCAGGGCGAGGCCCGCCCCTACCCGCCCGAGGTCGAACAGACCGCCTTCCGCGTCGTCCAGGAAGCCCTGACCAACGTCCACAAGCACGCCGCGGGCGCCAAGGTCATGGTCCGGCTCGCGCACCGCGACACCGAGATCGCCATGCAGGTGGAGAACGGGGCGCCCGACGCCGCCGGGAGCGGGGTCGGCGCGGAGCTGCCGAGCGGGGGGAACGGGCTGGTCGGGATGAGGGAGAGGGTGCTGGGGCTGGGGGGCGTGTTTGTGTCGGGGCCGACGGAGGCGGGGGGGTTTCGGGTGTCGGCGGTGCTGCCGTGTGGGGTTTCGGGGTGAGTTTGTGCGGGTTGCCGCGGGGCGGGTGGGTGCGCGGGTTCTCCCGCACCGTGCGGGTCCGTTGTCGGGGACCAGTCCCCGAGCCCCTGCGCCTCAAGCGCCGGCGAGGCTGGGTTTTGCTCGGGTTGCCTGTGCCTGGCGGTGCGGGTTGTTCGTCTGTGCACCCGGGGTGGGGTGCGGGCCCGTCCTCAATCGCCGGACGGGCTCAGTTTGTGCGGGTGGTTCCGGCGTGCGGGTGTGGTGCGGGTTGGCGGGGCCTCCGGGCTCACCTCCGCCGGTCCCCTCTATTGGCAGTCTAGGCGAACACATCCTGGTCGGGGCCCTGTTCGCAGCAGAAAGCCCCGCCCGGCACGTGGCCGAACGGGGCTTCTCTGTCGTCAGGTGCTACCAGAAGTTCAGATGGGCCGTGTCGTACCGGCGGGGCCCATCGCCGTACAGGACCACGCAGTCAGGGCACGCGTACAGGGTCACCGGGGGGGCCGCTGGAGCGGTCCACGATGCTGACGGGGACCGCTCCAGTGGAGACGCGTCCGCAGTCCAGGCATACGGCGCTGAACGGCTTCGGAGCTGCGTTGTCGCGCAGCGCGGTCACGAACACCTCGGCGGTCATGCGGTCACACCCGTCCATGTCCACGCGTCGGCGGGGAACGGGGCGCCCGGGTACGTGTAGGGGAAGTCGACTCCCCGCGTCGCGTAGTGGAGCGCGCGGCGGCGCTGCTGCTGCACGGCGCGGGGCCTGAGTGCGGTTTCGGCTTGCTGCCGGAAGATCGCGGCGGCCTCTTCTTTCGTCGGTCCGGTCCAGGGGCGGGACCATGGCGATACGTGGGCGGCCTCAGCGGACGGAACGAATGCGTCAGTCGGTCCGGGGGTCATGCGGTGGCGGTGTTGCCCTTGGCCGGGTGCGAGTAAGTGCAGCATCCATGCGAGGGCACGGGCGATAGCATCGCGCATGTCATCAGCTCCCTAAAGCTGATCGGCGGAGCCCCGAGCGGACCGGGCCTAATCGGTCCCTCGGGGTGCTTTCCATTGCGACGATAAACAGCCTGTACATCCCTGTCCACCCCGATGGGTGGATGGGGATGGAAGTGCGTCGCGGTTGCCCCCTCGGTAGCGTCACGGTGTGGAGTTCGACCCCATGCGCCCGAAGTGGCAGCAGATCGCGGAAGAGATCACCCGCCGTATTGAGCGCGGGGAGTACCCGGAGCGCTTCCAGCTCTCGGAAGTCCGGTTGGCAGCAGAGTTCGGCGTGAACCGCGACACGATGCGCAAGGCAACCCGCGCGCTGCGGGAATCCGGTCTGATCACGACCGTGCCGAACCTGGGGACGTTCGTGCGGTACTCCGAGGGCGACGGCCAGGGCGACGCGTAGCGGGACCGGCCCGGGGCGGGTTGGGAGCCCTGTAGCGGGGTCTCCCCGAGGGCGGAAGATCATGGACCCGCCCGGCTGCAACCGTCCCCGCCATGAGGTAGGGGCAGCCGAACGGGGTCACGGGGTCCGTTTCCGCTTGCTCCGCAGTGGCACGGACCATGACTCGAACGTCGTCTTCAACCATCGGTCGCCTACGCCGTAGGTCTTGGCGAGAGTGCCGAGTGGTTCGCCGGCGAGGTAGCGCGCGATGACGGTCACCCGCTCGGCGTCCACCCTCGTTTGGGCCGCGTGCACCTCGGCGTCCGTCCGGCGGACCCGCTTGCCCTGCCGCTTCCGCTGGGGCGGGCCGGAGTCGGTGTCAGCCTGGGCACGGACGGCCGCTGTGTGCGCCCGGACGGTGTGCAGATCCCAAAGAGCCCGTGCGGTCACCACTGCGGTGGGGTCGGCCCCCCGCGCGGTGGCGAGCAGATGGCTCAGCAATCGGTGGCAGGTAGGGCACATGCCAGACGACTAGCGGGCTGCGCTCTGTGTCGCCCTCGGCGTCAGGCATGTGGGGCACGGCTGCCGCGCGCAGGGGGGAAGCAGGGGGCAGGTCCTCCGGGCGGTGGGCGCGGGCAGCGGAGTGCCGCCGGGCTTGACGAGTTCGGGCATGGCTCTCTCCTCGTGAAGGGTGTGGGGGGGACCCCGGCCGTCCGGTGTGAGGGACAGGGCCGACCGGGGTCAGGGAGCGCAGGTGGGGGGTGCTCCCTCAGCCTCCGGGCAGCAGGGTGGGGGGTGTGCCCGGAGGAGATCAGGGGTCGGTCAGGCGGGTGCCGAACGGGAGGCAACACGCTTCCGGAGGGCGGGATGTCTCAGTGGCAGGGTTCGGCATCGTCGTGACCGTCACAGGCGTTCTGACCGGCGGCATCGTCGGAGGTACACCAGCTCACCAGCTCCAGCGCAGCGGTCATCTCCTCGTCGGACGCAAGCAAGTGATCCAGGTTCCCCGCGCGTACCTCGTTCACGAACGCGCTGAACGCGACGCGGGGAACGACGATGCGAATCGTCGGGACGACACAGTTGTAGATCTTGACCATGCGCAGCTCGAACGAGCCGTCCGGGGCCTCTTCCGCGTGAAGCGTCATCGAATGCCTTTCGGGAGGGAGTGGTGTTCGGGAGGGAGTGGTGGTGGACGGGCCCCGGCGGCAACGGGGGGTGCACGCCGGGGCCCTGCGTTCCCGGGATGCACCAGGCGGTGAGACGTCCTGGCGTCCGTCCGGGAACGGGGTGTCCGCCGGGCCCAGAGCGCTTCCCCGACGGACGGTCTGTGGCACCCCTACACGGGGCGGCAGAGTGTGTTGATGTCCTGCGCGATCCCCATAGTGATCATGCCGACGGATATCCCCCACAGGACGAGAAACACCAGGGTGGTGAGCGCGGAGAACCGGGATCGCATCGAATTCCTTCAGTGGTGGTACAGGCCGTCCAGCGTCCGGCGGCGCCGGTTGTCCTCCCGGATCTCCGCGCGGAGAGCTGAGAGAGCGGGCGACTCGGGACGGTCGGCGGGTGCCTTGTTCTTCAGCTCGCAGTCAGGGTTGGGGCAGTCGCAGGGCCCGAAGTCGAGCGGGTTCAGCTCCGATGCCCTGCTGGGTGGCTGACGCATGGCCAACCTCCGGATGGTTGGGGTGGTGTTGGCGGATCACGGCGTTGCAGTGACGCACCTGGGTGGCGTGCCCGTACCGGCGCGAGTGGTCGCGCAGGATCGCGTGGGCCTTGCAGATGCGGCAGCCGGGGACCGGGGCGGAATCGTCTGCTTCATGGGGCATGGCCGTGAGCAAGACCAGCCCCGTGAGGGCGATGTGGAGCACCCCGGGCCTCAGCGGCGCCCACCCCTGCGGCGGGGTGTCCCACCTGTACGGCTGATCAATCTGCAGGCACCGGATGCGTACAGCATTCGAGCACCCTGGCTGCTCGCTCCACCTGCTATCGCTCATTAGTGCCCCTCGGCTCAATCTGTGTGCGGATCAACAGGCAACCTGACGGAAAGACCCCGGTCCACGGCAGAAGGGCCGCACGTGTGACGCACGTTGGCCTCACTGGCTACGCTGACCAGGGCAGACGACTTCCGGACGAGAGGGCGGGCCGCGATGGGGAAGCGAGAGGGATTGGCCGCGCGCCGCAAGGCATGTGGTTACACCCAAGAAGGGCTCGCGGAAGCACTGCACGTTGATCGTTCAACGATTCAGCGCTGGGAGAAAGGGGAGGTCGAGCCCTTGCCTTGGGTAAGGCCGAAGATCGCGAAAAAACTTAACGTATCAATTCGCGAACTCGAAAATCTGCTCACACCCACTCTCGATAGCGCCCAGAGTGAAATTGGCGATTTAATTCGAAGCCGTGAACCCGTAAAGGAATTCTCCTCCCAATCGGATCTGACGGAGCTGAGAGGATCAGAGTATGCGCAAGCAATTAGGGAGTCGACGCAGCGCCTGATCACGCTGGATAACGAACTCGGCGGCATTTCAATCGCCGACGCGGCGGCACGGGCATTCAAATCGGTACATGTGCGCCTCGGGAACGGGGAGTACGAATCAAGGCATGAACATGACATCCAATCGGCTGCGGCTGAGTTGGCAGAGGTAGCGGGATGGGCGCTATTCGACGCCGAGAGTCATGAGGCAGCAAAACGTTTCAATCACGAGGCGCTCGTCCTGGCAAAGCTATCGGGGGATCGCTCAATTGAACTCTTGATTATGCAGAATATGGCGATGCATGCCGGCTGGCTTGGCCGACCCCGGGAAGAACTGGCGATCAGCCAGTCCGTAATAGAAGCGAGCCGCCTCTCTCCGAGAGTTGAAACAATCTTCCGAATTCGTGAAGCTAAGGGGCTTATGGGGGTCGGGCGAGAATCGGACGGCGTGAAGGTGTTCGATCGGGCCCGCAGTGCACTTGAAGACGGGACAAGAGATGGTGACCCGTCATGGTCGTGGTGGGTCACTGAGAATGAGATTGATGGCCATCACGGGTATGCCCTGCAATTGGCCGGACTTTACGCGGAGGGGATCCCATATCTGCAACAGGCGGTGTGGCATCCAAGTAAGGCGAAGGTGGGTTATCGCAAAATTTCAGCGGCACGCCTGCTCGACTGCCTGATGCGGGTCAGTGCATGGCGTGATGCGGAAGAATTGACGGCACTTGTCACTCCCGTTGTCCATGAAATCGCCTCAGCGCGAACCCTTAACCTTCTCAGGGAGACAATTCGGCAAAGCGAAGAGAGGTCCACCGCTCCAGGATATCTTCGTGAGGCTCTGGAGAATCTGAAGATTGCCCTAGATGATGACCCCTACCGTTTTTAGAAATGAAAATCCCCGTACCCGTAACCCAAAGTGGGTGACGGGCACGGGGTCTTTTAGTGCCGCTTCAGCCGTTCAGTACATTCGTGAGGCGGGCGGCACCCTTTCCGCCGAAAATGGCGATGCCGCAATAGAATTCGATGCGGGTGCGGTAGACCGGCTTGTCGTGTGCCTCGCCGAGGTCGGTTGCCTGAATTCCGCCGTTGGTCAGTCCGGTTACAGCAGCGTCCGTCTCTTCGTTGCCGAAGCGTACGGCATAGATTTCCCCGGTCTCCTTACCGTCAGCTCCCTTGGTCAGGGGAAGGATGTCGGCTCCGTTCAGCTTCTGTCCCGGGTCCAGCAACGGAATGCCATTCCACACTACAGCTTCTTTTCCATGGATTTCGCGCATCAGGAGTTCACCCCCACCGAGGCGCCGGTAGCCGGACTTCACCTTGCCGATGAGCGCGGAGTTCATATAGAGCGCACCGTTTGAACCGCCGATTTTTGGCACGGCAGCTACGAGCGCGTCAAGCGCGTCGAAGAAATCGTACTGATTCGAAGTCGGGCCAACCTTGTTGGCATCGATCACCTGACGCCCGATAAGCCGCCTGCGAAGCCCTTCGATTCCCTTCGGGTTGACAGACCTATCGCCATTGAAGAAGTTGTCGGAGAAGTCGATCGAAGCCGCCTTCACCTTCATGTATGTCCGTATGGCGCGCTGATTATTGAGCTTACTCCTGGTCTGCACTATGTAACGGTCTACATCGACATCGCCTCCGAGGATAGCCAAACCTTCTTCAAGCTCATTTACCACACCCGAACTCTCCGGGTACGCCTCATTCACGGCGCGGAAAGAAATTCCAGGGAGTTCGGCTTCTTCGGTGTAGGTGTACTTGTTTCCCTCAAAGCTCTCCAGCGGCATCCGGTCGAGGATCGGAGACTCTTCAATGAAGGTCTGGATTACCCCCGCATTGAGGTGGTCGGTGGCGAGCTTCGCCGACTCGGCAAGAGATACAGCCATGATTCTTCCTCTTCTTCATTTAGTGATCAGGGGATCCACTAGTCAAAGATGTCGTCATCGTCGTCATCGAACTCGGGTGCGGTGATGGCGATGCGGGAACTCGGCGACAAGCCCAGTTCGCGGATGTAGCGGGCGAGTTGTGTCCGGTACTGCCCTGCGATCGTGGCGGACCCGTTCTTCACCGTTCCGCGCTCGGCGGTCACCATGAGCCCGCGTTCGGAAAGGTCCCGCTCGGCCTGGTCGATACGGGCTACGCAGACACAGAGGTCTTTCACGGTGGTGTGGTCGACTTCACCGATACCGGCCGCCACTTCGAGGATGGGGACGATGCGCCGCCATTCCTGTGAAGCCACATCGCGGCACCGGACGTTCGCGGACTCAACCTTGGAATCAGGGGAGAACCGGAAGACCTCCACCCAATCCGGTTCGGCGAGGATCGCGCGCGGGACCACGACCCCTTCTCTGATCGCTGCTTTCGACGGGTTTCCTTCCCGTGCCCGCTGGATTGCGGGTGTCGGTCTGTACCGGTCGGCCATGCAGCCTCCATTCCACTGCCGAAGGGTTCCCAAAAACGGCCACAGCCCCGGTGAGAGTGTTTTCTCTCCCGCCCGCTCAGCCGTGGGAGGGGCAGGGGGACCCCGCCCGGGGGCCACCGCGTCAGAACGGCGGAACCTCGCCCGACTCGCGCTGAGAGCGCCGTTCGGCAGCGAACCCGCCCGGTTGGTTCCGCGCGGTCTCCCGGTTGTGGCACGACGTGCACAAGGGCCGAAGATGCTTCCATGCGTCCGGGTTCGGCTCACCCCTCGCCACCAGCTCTCGCCGGCTGAGCGGGAAGTGATCGGCCACAGTCGCAGCGGTCCCGCAGAGCACGCACCACGGATGGTTGTAGAGGTACGCGCGCCGGATGCGCTGCCAACGCACGTCGTACGTCGAACCCCGGGACGCACGCTCGCGGTTCGCCTCACGCTCATGAGCGGGGCAGCGGCCGCCCCGGGGGGTCAGTTCAGGGCACCCGGGGATGGTGCAGGGGCGGCGGGGTCGTCTGGGAACGGTGCCCCTCCTCACATCTGGCACTAGGGAACCTGAATCCCTGTCCAAATAACCGAGATCGAATAATGAGAATGCGGGTTGTCGGTCTATCTTCGGGATGTGCGTCCTGCCTAGGGCGATGCCAGGAGTCCCCATTACCCATGCACGTGCACCGTGACCTGGGCAAACACTTCTGGATATACCGATTACCACGCAGGGTCGACCCATGCCTGTCAACGGTGCCACCCCTGCTATCGATGTGCGGATTGGTGGACTCCGCATCACCGTGGAGCGTGTCCCCGTGCGCCTGTTGGCCGTGGTGACCGCATGCATTGCGTCAGGTTTCACTGCATGGCTTGCTGGACGGTGACAGACTCCCGAACTTCGTGGATGCCATGTGATCTGGCGACATGGTGCCCGATCACGAGCGAGGCAGCGGCCACCCCGGTTGGGTGCGTGCTGCACGGGCAGAGCTTGCTGAGAGGCCGGGCACTCAGACCACCGTGTCCCCCTCTGCGGGGCGGGTGTGCGGTAATCCCGGTCTCTCGGTTGCACTAGTAGTAAGGACCGACGATGGCCTGTCCGCCGTAGCGGAGCCGAGCGGCTGTCTCCTCGTGCACCAGTAGTAAGGACCAGCGATGGCCCGGACCCGGACCGGTCATGGCGGCATGACAGACGGAGGGTGTTCTTTGGTTTCTCTCTATTTTTTTATGTGCAATCAAAACCAAGTACCAAAACGTCATCTCATCAGCCATCGGCCCGCTGACCCCTTCCCGCTGCGGAGCCCCGGACCGGCCCCGCCGGCGAGCAGCCCGAGGACAGGCCCTGTGCGCCCGTGTGCGGGCACGGCAGAGCCCCCGACGGTCACGGGGGCCGTCGGGGGCTCAGAGGGGCGGTACGACCGTAGTGCGTCCCCTCGCGGGGGGCCGTTCCTGACCTGTGCACCCATGTCGGCACGGGCTGTTGTGAGCCTATCTGTCAGGCAGCGGCGTAGAACGCGGGTTGGTTGAGACGGTTGCCGCGTCCGTCTCGCATTGTGGGGTGCGTCTGGTCACCTGCGAGCGGGGCAGCCTCAGCCCCGGGGTAGTGCGCGAGGGTGGTGGTGATGACGACGCGTTCCCCGTGTCCCGCCGGGTGGAGCACCACCTTTACGCCGTGCGCTTCCAGCATTTCCCGCTTGGCTGCTTCGGTGTTGGTGGCGTGCCATTCGTCGGCGACGGTCTTTCCGGTGGGGACGGTGGTCCAGCCTGCCGGACGGTCCGGGAGTTTCTTGAGTTCGGTGATTTCGCGGCCGATCTCCGCGTACCGGTCCCGGAACCATGCCGCGTCCGCCGGATCGTCGTAGATGCCTGTCTGGCGGTCTTCGCGGAGCCGTGCGCGGGCTGCTTCCAGGTCGGCTATTTCGGCGGCGTGCCCCGTGCCGGGGTCGTACACGGACCGCATGAGCATCAAGGATCCGAAGGTCTCCAGGAACCATCCCTCAACGATCGCGTCCAGCTCGGCACGGGCGATGATCGGTGCCGCGACGACATCCGGCATCGTCAGCTCTCTGCGCTTGCGTCCGCAGTGCTGCGCTCCGGGGATGCCCCTGCTTTTGGCGGTGCACCGGTAGGCGGGTGCCTTGTTCGTTCCGGTAGTGCCGTTGCGGTAGATGTTCGACCCACAGTTCCCGCAGGTGGCGAGCCCGCCGCCAAGGCGGGTTTTCTGCATCGGCGCGCGGGGACGGGACACCTTGCCGGGGGCGGGGTTCAGCTTGGCCTTGAGCGCCAGGTGGGTGGCCCGGTCCCACAGCGGGGGCCCGACCCGGTACGGCTTGCCGTTCTTGTCGAGTACGGGGCGGCCCTTGTGCATGAGGTAGCCGAGGGCGGCTTCGCTCAGCAGCATCTCTCGCAGGGCCTTCCCGCCCCACGCGGAACCCTTCGGTTCCCGCCCGTACTCCACCGCAAGCCAGTCCATCGGGGACAGTTCCTCGGCGAGTGTCAGCCGTGCCGCTTCCGTATACGGGGTGGTGGTCCCTGTCTCGTCCAGCAGGATCCGCCGTGCGGCATCACGCAGCACTTCGGCGGAGTGAGTCTCCAGCTCCCGATGGGTGACCTTCTGTGTCGGGGCGGGGCGCACGTTTCGGTACCCGTACGACGGACGGTTGGCGATCTGTCCCGCAGCGCGGGCCCGGTGGGTCTCCTGCCTGTTCCGCTCCCGAATGGACCGGTGTTCCATCTGGGCACCCATGGCTTTGAGGGTGAGTTCGTTTTCCTGGTTCGAGTCGGTCAGGTCCCAGACGCCGTTGTGGTCCGCTGTGACCAGGATCCGGCCCGCGCTGTGGTTGGCGTAGGCCGTGGACAGCACGTCTACGACGTTGCGGCCGATGCGGTCGACGGCCGAGCCGACGATCCCGTTGTACGGGCCCTTCTCGTCCCGCAGCCACGGGCCGAATCCGGGGCGGGTGCGGGGGTCCGTGGCACCGGAGACCTCCCAGTCGTCGGCCCACGCGATGATGTGCCCGCCCACCGCCTCAGCGGCGTCCAGGATGAGAGCTTGTTGCCGCTGCGGGCTGCTGGTCGCACCCTTCACCCGCGACAGCCTGCGCAGTCCGATCAGGCACTTCCCGCATCCGTCGTACGGCGTCACCGGCGCGTCCGTGCTGGTCATCCCCATGATTGGTCTCCCCACTACCTAGGTCTAGGAGGTGTGGAGACCGGTGCTGGCCTCAACTGCCATTAGGCAGGGTTGGCGTCCTCGGGGTCGGCGAGCGTGTTCACGGGGTTGTGTGCGGGTGGGTCTCCGCCGATCCCCTGCGGGGGCGACCCTGCACCCCCGCCCACGGACCAGCCGGAGGGTGGCCGGTACCCCCGGCGGGGGGGAAGGAGGGTGCGGGTTCCGGTTTCGTCTCGGGTCGTCCCGGGCGGGCTTCGAACGAGGGGCTGGCCCGTGTTCTTTCCCCGTTCGGGCTGGTGGTTTCGGGGGTGCTGGGGCTGGTGGGTGTTCCTGGGGTGTGTGGGTGGGGGGTGCAGGGTCGCCCCCGCAGGGGATCGGCGGGAAGTCCGGCTCGCGCTGACGGATGGCCTTCGGTCCGCCGACCCCGAGGAGGTGAGCCCGGAGGCCCCCGCCAACCCGCCACCGGACAACCACCCGCACCTCACCCCCGGGGGCACCGGCAACCCGAGCAAATCCAGCCCGTCCGGCGCTTGAGGACGGACCCCCACCCCGCCCCGGGTGACCGACCAACCGACCCGCACCCCACCCCCGAGGGCACCGCCAACCCGCACAAATCAAGCCCCGCCGGCGATTGAGGCGCAGGGGCTCGGGGACTGGTCCCCGACGATCACCCGCACAAATCCAGCCTGTCCGGCGATTGAGGACGGACCCGTACCCCGCCCGGGGTGACCGACACAACCGACCCGCACAAACCTCAGCCCAGAGCCAACCGCCTCGGCAACAGCCCCGTGACCAGCGAGGTCAGTGCCCGGTCGAGGTCCGGGCCCACGTACCAGTCGCCGGTGTGGTCGACGCTGTAGATCCGTCCCTCCGCGTCGATCGCCAGCATCGCCTGGTCGTCGCCCTCGACTCCGAGCGGCGATATCTCCGTGTCCAGCGCCCGCCCCAGGTCCGCGAAGGTCCGTGCGAGGTGCAGCCCGGCCAGGGGCTCGAAGCGGACCACGGGGGGCGCGGTCTGCCGCCCCGGACCCGGGCCGGCGACGCGCAGGCCGCCGAATTCGGCCCAGGCCTCCACGGCCGCCGGGGAGACGGTGTGCCGGTGCCCGGCGGGGGACTCGTAGGCGCGCAGGGTGTCGGCCCAGTGCTCGGCCAGCTTGATGTCCCAGCGGCCGGGCTGCCACCCCGCGTCGCGCAGCGCCGCGTCGACGGCGACCGGAAACCGGGTGGTGCTGAGTTTGTCGGACATCGGTGCTGGTTCAGCCGTTCTCGGGTGCGGTCGGGTCCACGGCGCGGACCCCGAAGTGGTCGAGCATCGCCGTACAGGAGCGGCAGGGCGGTGCGTAGCTGCCGTGCAGCGGGTCACCGTCCTCCCGGATCCTGCGTGCCGTCAGTTTCGCGTACTTCAGGGCACGTTTTGCCTCGCTGTGCGACAGCGGGCGCCGGCGGGCCCGTTTGGAGCGGTGGGTCTCGGCGGTGGCGAGATGGCGGGAGAGCAGGATCGCCTCGGCGCAGCGCCCGGTGAACCGCTCGCGCTGCCCGCTCGGCAGGGCGTCGAGGAAGTCCCGTACGAGCGGGTGCAGCTCGGGCGGCTGGTCCCCCTTGCCCGCCGTGGATTTGAGGGTCTCGCCCCGGACGGAGAGCGCCGCCGCGACGGCGGGCAGGATGCCGTCGCGGCGGTGGCTGAGCGCCGGTGGCCGGACCTCACCGGTGGCGCTCCAGCTGAGCCGGGGATCCCCCGTCGTGGTCGGACTGTCTGATCGCGCTGTGTGCATGGCGTTGTCGTTTCCTCCCCGCACTCCCCCGAAGTGAAGGAACAGCGTGCCAAATGCGACGCTGCGTGGGGAAGCTGGGTCGATGAAGCGTGTCGGGCCGTGGGCGTTCGGTCACCCGGCTGTGACAGTGCGCAGTCGCCGATACGGCTCTCCGGGCGGTCGGCGGGTGCGGCGGCCGCCGGTCCTGGGGCGGGCGGGGTACCACCGCTTAGGCTGTTCCCGGACAGTCAGCAGCCAGCAGGGGGCGGATCGCCATGACGACAGACCGGCAAGGACTGGGGGCCCCTCCCGGCGTCCCGGCCCAGGGAGCCGCACCGGCCGCGCCCGGTCGTGCCGCCGTGCCGAACGCGGCCTACGCCGGTCAGCTCGTGCACTTCCCGGACCCGGTCCGGGCGGCCCGCCATCCGCGGGGGGTGCGGGTGGACGCCGACGGCTACCCGGACTTCTCCGCGTACGCCCGTGCCGCCGCCGAGATCGCCGAGCCCCCGGCCGGCTTCGGCGTCGACGAACTGCGGCTCACCGACTACGTCTCGGCCAACGCCGCCCTGCACGCGAGCGGCCATCCGCTGTGGGACACGCTGCCCGCCGTGGCGACCCCGCACGGCTGGACCTGGCACCACGTACGCGGTTCCCGCCGCCTCGAACTGATCCCCGTCGAGGTCAAGGCCCTGCTGCGGCACCACGGCGGTCTGGCCACGACCCCCGTCGACCAGGACAAGCGCGGCACCCGCCCGCTCCAGGAGGCCAGGCCCCCGCACTTCCGGCTGCCGAAGGGGGCCCTCGCGGTCACGGAGCAGCAGCTTCAGGGCGTCGAGGAGGATCTCGGGTTCCGGCTGCCCGGCGCGTACCGCTCGTTCCTGAAGGCGGCGGGCGGCTGCGCGCCGGCCGGGGTGGCGCTCGATCCGGAGCTGGGGCTGCTGGTGGACCAGCCGTTCCTGACCGTGCGGGACGAGGCGTCCCTCAATGACCTCGTGTACGTGAACAAGTGCCTGCGCGACCATCTGACCAAGGACTTCCTGGGTGTCGGCTATGTCCAGGGCGGCCTGCTGGCGATCCGTACGCGGGGCCCGGCGACCGGCTCGGTCTGGTTCTGCGCGTACGACGACTCCCGCGACCGGGACGGGCTGCCCGTGGAGGAGCGGGTGGAGAAGCTGCTGCTGCCCTGCGGCGACGACTTCGACGCCTTCCTGAAGCGGCTCGCGGGCAGCCCGCCCGAGCTGGAGAACGTGGCGAAGCTGATGGTGGACGGCGGCTTCGCGCGCGCGGTGCCCGTCCGGGACGGGGAGTGACGCGCCGATGGTGACGTTCGCGCAGGCGCAGGAGCGCGCCGAGGAGTGGATCAACGGCGACATGCCGCCGTACCAGCACCGGGAGGTGCGGGTGCGCGAGTTCGCACTCGGCTTCGTGGCGTGGGCCGAGGACCGCGAGGGCGGCGCGCGCGCCGACGGCGGGGAACAGCGGCTGGTCGTCGCCCGGGACGGTGGCGAGGCGACGCTGTGGCCCGGACTGCCGGTGGGTGAGGTGATCCGGCGGTACGAGGAGGAGTACGGCGGGCGCGGCGACGCCCCGGCCGCCGCCGTGCCGCAGGCGCCGAGGCGGATCGACCAGAACCAGACGTCGTTCCTGCTGAGTCCGCCGGAGTGGCTGGAGGAGGCCCCGGCCGACCGTACTGCGGAGCCCACGGCGTCGTCGGCGTCCGACGCCTCCCAGGCGGGCGGCCGTCCCCGGGGCGGCGACGAGGTGTCGGATGCTCCCGGTACGCCCGCCGCGGGCACCGGCACGCCGACGCGCTGGAACGATACGAGCAGCGACGATACGGACGACGACGCCTCCGTGCCGCTGCCCGACACCGTCTACACGGCGCCGGTCGGCCGCTCGGAGCGCGAGGCCGCCTACGCCGATGCGGACGCGGAGCTGCCGACGGCGCTGATCCCCGGGGGCAGTCAGCTGCCGCCGACGGTGAGGGAGTCCCGGGAGAAGGTGATGCGCGCGGTCGCGGACAGCGCGGCCGCCACCGCGAAGCCGGACGCGCCGAAGCCGGACGCGCCGAAGCCGGACGCACCGAAGCCGGACGCACCGAAGACGCCGCCGACCCCGTCGACGCCGCCCGTCCAGGGCACGGGTACGCCCCCGCCCGCCGCGACCCCGCCGCCGTCCGGGCCCGGGGCCCCCGGTGTGCCCGCGAGCGGCTACCGGCCCACTCGGCACAGCCCGGAGCTGCCGCCGGAACGCCCGGTGCCGCCCGTACCGCCGCCCGTGCCTGCCACGCCGCCGGAGGGGGTGCACCACGCGCCGACCGTCCTGGCACCTCCGGCACCTCAGGCGTCTCCGACCCCGCCGCCCGGTCCGCCGCCGCCGCCCGTGCCTGCCACGCCGCCGGAGGGGGTGCACCACGCGCCGACCGTCCTGGCACCTCCGGCGTCGGCGACCCCGCCGCCCGGTCCCCCCGGCCCGCCGCCCGCCGCGTACGGCTATCCCCAGCAGCCGGCCGGAGTGCCGACCGTCGGCCCCGGCTACCAGGCCGTCCTGCGCTACCGGGCGCCCGACGGCTCCGAGGCCCAGCTGATCCGCCGCTCCGCGCCGGGCACCCCGCACCCGGAGTGGCAGATCCTGCACGAGCTGCGCGCCCTCGGCGTGCCGCCGCAGCAGGTACTGGAACTCCACACCGAACTGGAGTCCTGCCGGCTGCCCGGCGGGTACTGCGCGCGGATGATCGCGGAGACCTGGCCGCAGGCCCGGATCACCAGCATCGCGCCGTACGGAACGGACCACGCCGGCCGGCAGCAGGGCATGGCCCAGCTCCTGACCCACCAGGGCGAACTGCACCAGGTCGCCGACGGCCCCGCCCGCCCGGCCCCGGTCCGGGCCCCGCTGCCACCGGTGCAGACGGCCCCGCCGGTGCCGCCGCAGGCCCTGGCGCAGGAGCTGGCGGCCGCGTTCGGACCGCAGGGCATCTGCCGGTTCGACCAGCAGGCGGTGTCCCGGCAGGGGGTGCCGGAGGTCGTGGCGGCGACCCTCGCGTGGGCGGGGCTGCCGGCCGACTTCAATCCGTTCTTCTGGGCGCAGCCGGCCCACCCGGTCGTCCCCACGCTCGCGGAGCTGGCGGCCCAGCGGCAGATCCAGTCCGCGCCGGACGCCACGTCCTATCTGGTGCTGGGCAACGACTTCGGCCGCCAGATCTGCGTCCAGTACGGCACCGCCCACATCGTCGCCGTCCCGCTGGAGGCGGCTTTGGACGGGCGCCCGGCGGTACCGCAGTTCGTGAACTCCGGCCTGCCCGAGTTCGTGCGCTGCATGGCGATGCTGGGCCGCATGTGGCGCTTCCGCTACGGCCTCACCCCGGAACAGGCCGGCCGCTGGACGGTCGATTTCCAGGCCCACCTGGCGGCGCTGGACCCGGCGGCGCTCTCCTCCCCGGACAACTGGTGGTTCGTCCTGCTGGAGCAGATGTGGGACGGCCTGCTCTGAGCTGCTGAGCGAAGGGCCCCGGTTCTCTCATGAGGAGAGGACCGGGGCCCTTCGGCGTCCGCCACCGGGGGTGCGGTCACCCGTTCGGGCGGTCCGGCCCCGGTTCCGCCGCCTGTCCGCTCGCAGGCGAGTACGACGTGGTGACATGGCACTCGGAGACCGACACCAGAAGACTGTGCGTAACTGGTACTTCAACCTCGTACTGGACGCCCCGCTCACAGAGGAGCAGTCCGACGCCCTGGCCCACCTCGACCGCTTCAACGACGGACGTATCGGCCTGGCGGAGCGACCGGGCTACTCCCGGTTCATGTGCTCCTTCGAGTCGGAGACCCTGACCGGTGCCGTCGCGGAAGCTCTCGGCTTCTTCGAAGACTTCCCGGGGGTCCTGGTCCGCAGTGTGGAGATGGACCACTTCGACCTCCGTGACAACGGCATGTCCACCCCAGCCGTAGTCCCTACAGGCTGGCGCGCGAAAAGGCGTTAAGCCTCCTGACCTTGACGTATGGATGCCGTCAGGAGCCACGGGATAGCAAATCCCGGGGCCTAGCGTCCGTCTTTTCGACAAGAAGGACGCTTCTGCCATGAAACCCCTGTCCCGTCTGAAACGCGCCCTGGCCTGCGGAGTCGCCGCAGTCGCCGTGGCCTCCGGCCTGACCGTGTCGCCGGTCCTGACCGCTCCGGCCCAGGCCGCGCCGACGCCGTTCCCCGTGGACAAGACCTGCGGAACCCCGGCCGTGCCGGGCGGCGGCAACTGCATGACCTCGTTGATCGGCGCCTCGTTCGACATGATCAAGGGCATGCGCAGGGCCGCCAACGCCAACAAGCTGACCAACGCGGAGTTCACCCAGAGCACCGCGACGAAGCTGAGCGAGAAGTTCCCGGGCTTCAACGTCATGGTGTTCAAGACCGTGGGCACCGACCTGTACAACACCGAGTGGTTCCACAACGAGCACAAGGCCGACATGAAGGGGGTGCTGATCGCCACCACCTACAAGCTCAACCACTTCATGGACAAGGAACAAAGGGAGCCCTCCGGCTACGACATCTTCCGGATCTGGGTCTTCCAGGGGGACTCGACCTTCCGTAACCGGGGCGACGGCGGCTACCTGAACTGGGCGTTCGTCGGCAACGACAGCGACACCGTCAAGAAGGAGCCGTGGCTCTGCCGGGCGAAGACCGCGCGGCCCTACAAGTGCGACGGCGACGTGCGCACCATCCACTTTCCCGCGCGCTCCGGCCACGGCAGCAGGACCGGCAGCCTGACCCCCGACTCCAGCAGGCCCGGCTACCAGGCCTGCCTGGACGTCAGCGGCAACGGCACCGCGAACGGCACCCCCGTGCAGCTGTGGGAGTGCAACGGCGGCGACGCGCAGAAGTGGACCTACAACGGTTACAAGCTGCGGGCGGCCAACGGCAAGTGCCTGGACCTGGCGAGCAACGGAACCGCGAACGGGACCAAGCTCCAGGTCTGGGACTGCCTGGAGATCCCCGGTCAGCGCTGGCACATGTCGCCCAGCGGCAGTCTGCGGCACATGACGGACCAGGACGACCGGTCCAAGGACGTCTGCGTCGACAACTACAGCGGCCGGACCGCCAACGGCAGCACGGTGGTGGGCTGGGCCTGCGGTTCCGCCGACCACCGGGACGCGCCCAACCAGAACTGGGCCTGGGGCGGCAACATCCCGTCCAAGCCGACGAACCCGACCACGCCCGGCAACGGCGCCGACGTGTATCTGAAGCTCTCCAACGGTCTGGGCGCCCTCCCGGTCGGCGGTTCCGCCGGCGCGTCGGTCGTCCCCGGGATCAGGGGCGGCAACGAGTCGAAGTGGAAGCTCACCTCGGTGGGCGGCGGCAAGTACCGGATCACCAGCTCCTACGGTCTGGAACTCACCAAGAACAGCGGCAGCTACCTGGGCGAAATCCAGCCGTGGAGCAACTCGTCCCGGCAGAAGTGGGAGCTGGCCTCGGTCGGCAGCGGCAAGTACCAGATCCGGATCTCCGGCGACGAATGCCTCACCCACCACTCCGACTTCAAACAGCTCGGGGTGTGGACCTGCGAGAGCGGCTGGCAGCAGGAGTGGATCCTCGAATCCACCTCCGGCGGCGTGATCACACCGACCGACCCGAAGCCCAACCCCGGTGGCGGCGGTTCCAGCATCCCGACCGAGCGGCCGCTGTTCCTGAAGCTCTTCAACGGTCTGGGCGCGACGGCCCCGAACGAGAACGCGAGCTGGGGCCAGCCGATCCTGAGCGGCATCCTGGGCTACAAGGGCTCCACCTGGACGATCAAACCGCTGGGCGGGGGCCGGTACCGGATCGTCAACGACCTCGGGTACAACCTCACGATGAACCCGGACACCTATGTCGCCGAGCAGCAGGCATGGGGCAACACCTCCAACCAGAAGTGGGAGTTCGTCGACGCCGGCAACGGCAAGTACCGGATCCAGATCTCCGACGACGACTGCCTGACCCACAACTCCGACTTCAAGCAGCTTGGGGTGTGGACCTGCAAGGGTGGTTCGAAGCAGGAGTGGTCCCTCCAGCTCCACTGATCGGCAACGCTCGGAGCACCGGGACCGAAGCGAAGAGGATCTATGAGTTCATCAGAGAGCATGAGCGATGCGCTTCGTGAGTGGCACTTCAATCTTGTGTTGGACGCCCCGCTGACCGAGGAGCAGTCCTCCACCCTGGACCACCTCGAACGCTTCCACGACGGAGCCCTGGGGCTGGCCGAGCGGCCGGGTCACAGCCGGTTCATCTGCATCGTTCCGGCTGACACCCTCACCGGAGCCATTGCGAACGCTTTGGAGCGGTTCGAGGACTTCCCCGGTGTCCTGGTCCGCAGCGTCGAACTGGGCCCCATCGCGCTGGAGGAGAACGGCATGGCGACCCCCGCCGTGGTTCCCAGGCCTCCCCCGGTGGCGGCAGCCTCTCCAACGCCGTAACAGTGGCAGACGGCCCCGCTCTCTCGCTCCGGGAGAGCGGGGCCGTTGCGTGTGTTCGCTGTGCAGCCATGGGGTCCGGCCCCGGTCGCCTGTGCGGGGGAACGGAATGGCGACCGGGGCCGGGGTCCGCTCCCGCGCGGTGGTGCGCAGTGGGCAAGGGACCACTGCCGCGCGGAAGCGGGGCCTGGGGGATGGGTGGTTCAGAGCTGGTCGCGCGCGGCGGATATCAGCAGCCCGACGACGGAGAGGTAGGCGCCTATGAGCACCGCTGTCGCGGCACGCTCCTTGAGCTTCTTCACAGGAAGCCTCCCGCGCTGCTGCGCACATTCGCTTCGGTCAGCGCGGGCCTGATCCGATCGGCCACGGTCGCGGGTCGGATTTCGTCTCGGGGCGCGTCCCACTCGCACCCACCGTGTGGCGGACGCAGGTAGTACCGCGTTCCGTACTCCGCCATCACCACCCCGATCGTCCCGGTCACCATGTCGAAGGCCAGCGTGCCCACCGCGAGAGCCTCGTTCATGTCACCCTCGCCCTCCGGTAACGCCGCTCGGCGATCGGGTCAGCGGTCCGTATCTGCGCGATCAGGCCAGCGGAGTCGTCGGCGCGGGTGGGGGCTTTTGTAGCAGTTGTGATCACGTGACCATTCCCTTCGCCGCCGGGTTTCGTTGGGTGACTAGATGAGCACAACTACTCACATGCGTAGGGCTGTTGAACGACATAATTCGACAGCTCGAATCGCAGTTCGATCTAACCTCAGAGATAAAATCGGAGGTCGGAGCCATGGATGACGACGAGACCCAGAAAGTGTTGACTCCTGTCGAAATCTTCGGCGTTGACGTGCGAGAGATGCGATTGGCGCGCAGGATGAGCGTCCGAGGGCTGGGGGCGGCCGTCGGTTACTCCGGGGCGTACGTGTCCAAGGTGGAACGTGCGACCATCGTCCCCAGTGCGAAGTTTGCCGAGGGGTGTGACCGCGCGTTCGGTACCGGGGCGATGATGGCGCGGCAGCGGCAAAGTGCCGTTGAGGGCGATCACCCGACGTGGTTCGTGCCGTATCTCCAGCATGAGCGGAAGGCATCAAGGATCTTCACGTACTCAACTCTGTACGTGATGGGAATGCTTCAGACCCCGGAGTACGCCCGCGCGCTCTATCGGCGGGGGCCATCCCGCTTCAGCTCGTCCACCATTGATGCCAAGGTGCTGGAACGTGCGAGTCGACGGGAAGTCCTCGACCGGACAGACCCGGCGCCTCCCGTGCTCTGGGTCGTACTCCACGAAGCCTCGCTGCGGGTCGTCATGGGGGGACCGCAGATCATGGAACGCCAGTTGAAGCGTCTGCTGGAAGATGCCGAACGGCCCAACGTGACACTCCAATTCATGCCCTTCGGCTGTCCACCGGCGACCGATGCCCCGTTCACGTTGCTGGCCTTCGACGACGCGCCTACGGTGCTACATGCGGAAGGCCCGCAAGGTGGGCGACCGCAGGACACCCCCAAGATCACATCTGCCGCCATTGATACCTACGATCGTCTGCGAGCAGAGGCACTTGGCCAGAGCGAATCCCTGACCCGCATTCGGAAGATCCTTGAGGAGTACGCACCATGATCAACAATCCCGACCTTGGCGCAGTGGATTGGGTGAGGTCCAGCTACAGCGGTCCCAATGGTGGCGAATGCATCGAGTGGGCCCCCTCCTACGCCTCAGCCCACGGCATCGTCCCCGTCCGGGACAGCAAGCACCCCACCGGCCCGGTCCTCACCCTCTCCACCCACGCCTTCGCCGGGCTCGTCGCCCTCGCCCGCTCCACCGAACTGTAAATCCTGCGGTCCCGCAGCCCCGTCGCCGTGCCCGGCCCGTTCCGATCATCCCTGTCCGGTGCTTCAATCCGAAGCGTCCCGCCCGGGCAGGCGGGGCCAGGTATGGCGATGGGGGACCCGATGCGGAACGATCGGAATCAGCCCAGTCCCGGACGGTTACCGTGCCGCTCGCTCCTCGCTGCCGGGCTCGGCGCTTCCGCCGCAGTTGCCGGGTCCCTCATCGTTCCCGCTGCCGCCACGGCGGCTCGAACTCGGCTTGGACCAGGCCGGAGTGACGCGAGCAGATCACCCCGGCCGTTACCCCATGGATACCGTGGAATCACTCATCCAGTTGGGGAGACGAGACGTGCAACGTCGGACAATCCTGGCCGCGACCAGCGGATACGCTCTCAGCGCGCTCGCGCTGCCCGACCTCGACAGCATCACCCGCCGCGTCACCTCGGCCCCGGCCGGAGCCGTACGGGTCGGTAAAGGCGAAGTCGCCGCCGTCAAGCAGATGGTCAAAGCCCTCGGCGACGCCGCCGCCGAACTCGGCGGCGGACACGCCCGCCACCTGGCCGTCCGCTACCTCACCGACGACGTGGCCCCCTGGCTGAACGGGAAGTACACCGAGGCCACCGGCCGCGAGCTGTTCGCCGCCACCTCCCAGCTCGTCCACCTCGCCGGCTGGATGGCCCAGGACGAGGGCAACGACCCCGAGCACCAGGGCCGGGCCCAGCAGTACTACGCGCACGCCTACCGCCTCGCCGCCGAAGCAGAAGACCCCGAGCTGGCGGCCACGGCCCTGCGCGGCCTCGCCGTACAGGCCATGGACCTCGGTCCCAAGCACCACGCGGTCGCGCTGCGCCTGTCCGAGAAGTGCGTCGAGTACGGCAAGGACATCTCCGACCCGCGCGTGATCGCCTACTACACGATCACCCTTGCCGATGCCGCCGCCCTCGATGGCGACCGCCGCCTGGCCACCCATTCCCTGACCAGCTCCCAGACCGCCATCGAACGCGCGACGAGCGGGCCCGGCGAGTCCTGGGCCTCGCACTTCAGCCAAGGCAGATGGGCCTACACGGCGGGGATGATCCACGCCAGGATGGGCGACCTCGACGGCGCCGAGGAACACCTCCGCCAGGCCCTGGAGATCCATGGCCTTGACCGCCGCCGGACCCGGGTCGGCGTCCTCGGCCATCTCGGCGAGATCCACCTCCGCCGAGGCGACCTCGACGGAGCCCTGTCCACCTGGACGGAATTCCTCGACTGCGCGGAAGGCGTCCGGTCGGTGAAAGTCATCGACACCGCCCACACCATGCAGGTCCGTCTGGAGCGGTACAAAACCGTGGCGGAAGCCGAGCAGCTACGGCAGCGTGCTGTCCGCCTCACCAGTGGGTGATCAATGGACCTCCGATCCCGCAGTCCCGTCGCTGTGCCCGGCCCGTTCCGATTGTCCCCGTCCGGTACTTCAATCCGAAGCATCACGCCTGGACAGGCAGGGCCAGGTACGGCGATGGGGGCCCCTCGGGTGGGGCCCACGCCTACATCCACCCGTCCGCGTGGCCGATGCAGCTCCTCATGCGCCACAACGTCGGGCAGCCGCCGTGGACGCAGAACCAGTGGGCGGGTACTGCTTCACGTGCTCCGCGATGTTCTAGAACGGCTACGCCTACCGGAACGAGTACGGCCTGTGCCCCTACGACTACGTCTGGGGCCACACCGCCGCCGGGTACGACTTCGCGGTCCCCGTCTCCGCGTACACCTGATCGCGCGCCGCCCCGGTGCCGCTCGCGCGAACCAGCGGCGTGTTTCCGCCGCCGGGGACAGTGGTGTCGCGTTACATATGTTTGTCTTGGTTCCGAGCGGATATGAGCACAATCGCCTCATGCACTGTCGGACCGGGACCACGAGGGGCTGAAGAATGAGCGCTGCATCGGTGTCGCCGCACGGATTCACCGTCGTACGCCGTGGCTACCGCACCGACACCGCCGACGCCCGGGTCCTCGCCCTCTCCCGGGAGCGGGATGCCGCCTGGGAGCGGGTGGCCCGGCTCGTCGTGCTCGCCAAGGAGCTGGAGGCCGAGGCGGAGCGGCTGCGCGGGGTCGTCGGGGAGCTGGAGCCGCAGACGTACGAAGGGCTCGGGGAGCGGGCGCGGGAGGTGTTCGTCCTCAGTGAGGAGGAGGCCGCCGAGCTGCGGGCCGACGCGCTCGCCGAGGCGGGGAGTGTGCGGGAGGCCGCCGAGAGCGACGGGTTCCGGATGGGGGCGGAGTCCCGGGAGGCCGCCGAGGCGGTGCGGTCGGCGGCCGACGCCGAGGCCGAGGAGACGCTGGCCGGCGCCCGTGCCGAGGCCGAGCGGCTGGTCGCCGAGGCCGTCGCCGAGGCCGGGCGGGAGCGGGCCGACGCCGTCGAGGGGTGGCAGGAGACCCGGCAGCGCGCCGAGGCCCTGCTCGCCGGTCTGGAGACCCAGCAGGCCGAGCGGTGGGAGGCCGACGGGCTCGAACTGGCCGCCCGCGCCGCCGACCACGAGCGGCGGCTCGACGAGCTGACCACCCGTGCCGAGGACGTGCTCGACGGGACGAAACGTGCCCTCGCCGAGACGGAGGAGTCCACCCGGCACGGCCAGGAGGACGCGGAGGCCCGCGCCGCCGAGATCGTCGCCCAGGCGCGGCTGGCGGAGGAGCGCACGGGCCGGGAGACCGAGCGGGTCCTCGGCGAGCACGAGGAGGCCCGCGAGCAGATCCACGCGCACATGGACCATATCCGGAACAGCCTGGCCGCCCTCACCGGGCGTGGGGGCGACGAAAAGCCGGCGGAAGAGGGGTGATCCGGCCCGGACCGCCTCAGCGCTCCGGCGTACCCGCCGTCCCCGTTGCGTCCGGTGTCCCGGTGGCCTCCGCCGTACCCGCCGCCTCCGCCGTACCCCCCACCCCGTCCCGCTCCTCCTCCAGCACCGGGAACCTCCTCGGCGCCAGGAACAACAGCACCAGCAGCGCCACGACCGCCGCCCCCGCCGCCCCGATGTGGACCTGGTCCACCGCCGCGTCCACCGCGCGCCGCAGCGTGTCGGCCGCGTCCGCCGACAGGCCGCCCGCGTCCTCCAGGGAACGCGAGACCGCGTCCAGGTCGCCGGAGCCGCCCAGCCGGGACGCCAGTGCCGCGTTCGCCACCGCGCCGAAGACGGCGGCGCCCACGCTCTGGCCTATCTGCCGGTAGAAGAGGATGGACGCGGTCGCCGTGCCCCGCTCCGCCCATCCCACGGTCGCCTGGACCCCGACGATCAGCGGCAGTTGGAACAGACCCAGCGCCGCCCCGAGCAGCAGCATGATCAGCGCCGGTTGCCAGGGCTCGGCCGGGTAGGGGAGCAGCGGGAACGCGGCGAGGATCAGGGCCGCCAGGCCGATGCCGACCATCGCGGTCTGCCGGAAGCCGATCCGGTTGTACAGGCGGTTGGAGTACGCGGCGCTCACCGGCCAGCTCAGCGTCATCACCGACAGCACGAACCCGGCCGCCACCGGCCCGAGCCCCAGTACGGACTGGGCGTACGTCGGCAGGAAGACCGTCGGCGCGATCATCAGCACCCCGAGCGCGCCGAGGGCGAGGTTGACCGCCGCGATGGTGCGCCGGCGCCAGACCCAGCCGGGGAGCACCGGGTCGGCGGCCCGGCGTTCGACCAGGACGACCGCCGTGAGCAGGGCCGCGCCCGCGCCGAAGAGGGCCAGCGAGGGGCCGGAGAGCCAGGGCCAGGCGATCCCGCCCTGGACGAGCGCGGTGAGCAGCGCCGTACCCGCCGCGAAGACGAGGAGGGCGCCGGGCCAGTCGACGGGGAGCCGCTCCGCACGCGGCTTCCGGGCGGGTTCGCGCAGATGGCGGGCGATCAGCCAGAGCGCGACCGCGCCCACCGGGAGGTTGATGAGGAAGATCCAGCGCCAGTCCGCCCAGGTCGCGAGTGCCCCGCCGACCGCCGGGCCCGCGACCGCCGAGACCGCCCACACGGTGGAGAGCCGGGCCTGTATGCGGGGGCGTTCCTTCAGGGGGTAGAGGTCGGCGGCGATCGTCTGCACCGTGCCCTGGAGGGCGCCGCCGCCCAGCCCCTGGACGATGCGGAACGCGATCAGTGACGCCATGTTCCAGGCGAGGGCGCAGAGCAGGGAGCCGGCGAGGAAGAGGACGATGCCCGCGATCAGCACCGGTTTGCGGCCGAGGGTGTCGGAGAGCTTCCCGTACACCGGCAGGGAGACGGTGACGGCGAGGAGGTAGCCGGCGAAGAGCCAGGAGAAGACGGAGAAGCCGCCGAGGTCGGCGACGATCTGCGGGACGGCCGTGGAGACGACGGTGCCGTCGAGGGCGGCCAGGGCCATGCCCATCATCAGGGCGGCGACCACGGGCCCCCGGCGGTCGGCCGTCGGATCGGGGCCGGTGGCCGGCCCGTTCGGCGTCGGCCCGGGACGCTCCCCCACGGCAAGTCCTTTCGTCATACAAGTAAATGTCGGGGACACCCTCTCACCGACGGGGGCACGGCGGGAGGGGACGGGCCTGTTCCCCCGGCCACGGGCACCGGATCCGGCCGCCCGTCCCTGAGACGGCGGGCCCCGGCGGCTGCGTACCCCTAGGGGTTCCTCCCCCCTGCGTTCCGGGGGCCGTTCGTCCCGGGGGACGACGTGGCCTTTGCTCCCGCTCCGTAGCGTTGTGGTCCTGAGCGGATCACGGCAACCAGCGGGAGCCCAGGGCCGGCCCGAAGGCCCGGGGGATCACGGCAGTCCGGGGGGTCACGGGAGGCAGGGGGTGGGGAAAACCCCCGGCCCAAGACTGCGCCGGGCACCAGCGCGCCCCGGTGCCCGACCCGGCAGACTCGATTCGCGCGCCACCACCGTCCGGAAACCACCGCACCCGCCGGGTGCACGGCCCGGATGTCCCCGAAGCAACGACAGGAGACCTACAGTGACAACGCCTGTGACCATTCCCCGCCACGGGAGTGCCGGAGGGCTGACCGCTGTCGCGGCGCGCGGACGCCAGGTCGTCAAGGCGTACGGCTCGGGGGAGACCCGGGTCGTCGCCCTCGACCAGGTCGATGTCGACATCCACCGGGGACAGTTCACGGCCATCATGGGCCCCTCCGGCTCCGGCAAGTCGACGCTGATGCACTGCCTCGCCGGCCTCGACACCGTGACCTCCGGTCAGATCTACCTGGACGACACGGAGATCACGGGCCTCAAGGACAAGAAGCTCACCCAGCTCCGCCGGGACCGCATCGGCTTCATCTTCCAGGCCTTCAACCTGCTGCCGACGCTCAACGCCCTGGAGAACATCACCCTCCCCATGGACATAGCCGGCCGCAAGCCGGACGCCGCCTGGCTGAACAAGGTGGTGGAGACGGTGGGCCTGGCCGAGCGGCTGAAGCACCGGCCCACCCAGCTCTCCGGCGGCCAGCAGCAGCGGGTCGCGGTCGCCCGCGCCCTCGCCGCCCGGCCCGAGATCATCTTCGGGGACGAGCCGACGGGCAACCTGGACTCCCGCGCCGGTGCCGAGGTGCTGAACTTCCTCCGCCGCTCGGTGGACGACCTGGGCCAGACCATCGTCATGGTCACCCACGACCCCGTCGCCGCCTCCTACGCCGACCGCGTGCTCTACCTCGCGGACGGCCGGATCGTGGACGAGATGTTCCGCCCCACCGCCGACGCCGTCCTCGACCGCATGAAGGACTTCGACGCCCGGGGACGGACCTCGTGACCGTGCTCAAGACCTCCCTGCGCAACTTCCTCGCGCACAAGGGGCGGATGGCGCTGTCGGCGGTGGCGGTGCTGCTGTCGGTGGCCTTCGTGTCGGGGACACTCGTCTTCACCGACACCATGAACACCACCTTCGACAAGCTCTTCGCCGTCACCGCGACCGATGTCACCGTCGCCCCGCAGGAGAAGGACGGCGAGGACGAGGACCCGCAGTCCGGCAGGACCGAGACCCTGCCCGCCTCCGCCCTGGAGAAGGTGCGGAAGGTCGAGGGCGTGCAGGTCGCGGAGGGCTCCGTCTCCGTCATGAACGCCACCGTCGTCGACGGCCGCAACAAGGACGTCGGCCCCACGGGCGGCGCCCCCACCATCGTCGGCAACTGGACCGAGAACGACCTGCGGGCGATGGAGATCTCCGAGGGCCGCTCCCCGCGCGGACCCACCGAGGTGATGGTCGACGAGCAGACCGCCGACAAGCGGAAGCTGGCCATCGGCGACGAGCTGCGCGTCATTTCCGCCTTCGGCGACCACCGCGCCAAGATCTCCGGACTGCTCTCCTTCAAGGTGACCAACCCCGGCGCCGCGCTCTTCTACTTCGACACGCCCACCGCCCAGCGCCAGCTGCTCGGCCAGGCCGGTCTCTTCAACTACCTCCACATCACCGGCGTCGACGGCCTCGCCGACGAGACGCTGAAGAAGCGGGTCGACGCGGCCCTCGGCGGCGAGTTCAAGCTCACCACCGCCAAGGAGACCGCCGACCAGGGCCGTGAAGAAGTCGGCGAGATGCTGAACGTGATGCGGTACGCGATGCTCGGCTTCGCCGGGATCGCCTTCCTCGTCGGCATCTTCCTCATCGTCAACACCTTCTCCATGCTCGTCGCCCAGCGCACCCGCGAGATCGGCCTGATGCGGGCCATCGGCTCCAGCCGTCAGCAGGTCAACCGGTCCGTGCTGATCGAGTCGCTGTTCCTCGGCATCGTCGGCTCCGTCCTCGGTGTCGCCGCCGGTGTCGGTCTCGCCGTCGGGCTGATGCAGCTGATGGGCGCCGTCGGGATGGAGCTGTCCACCGACGACCTGACGGTGAAGTGGACCACCCCCGTCGTCGGCGTCCTCCTCGGCGTGGTCGTGACCGTCCTCGCCGCCTACGTCCCCGCCCGGCGGGCCGGCAAGGTCTCCCCGATGGCGGCCCTGCGCGACGCCGGCACCCCCGCCGACGGCCGCGCCGGCTGGATCCGCGCCCTGATCGGCCTCGCCCTGACCGGTACGGGCACGGCCGCGCTGATCGTCGTCACCCAGGCCGAGAAGGCATCCGAGGGCTCCCTCTTCCTGGGCGTCGGGATCTTCCTCACGCTGCTCGGCTTCGTCGTCATCGGCCCCCTCCTCGCCGGAGTGGTGGTGAAGGCGCTGGGCACCGTCGTCCTGCGGGCCTTCGGCCCCGTCGGCCGGATGGCCGAGCGCAACGCCCTGCGCAACCCGCGCCGCACCGGCGCCACCGGAGCGGCCCTGATGATCGGCCTCGCCCTGGTGGCCTGCCTCTCGGTCGTCGGCTCCTCCATGGTGGCCTCGGCCACCGAGGAACTGGACCGCAGCGTCGGCGCCGACTACATCGTCCAGTCCAGCAATGGACAGCCCGTCGTACCGCAGGCCCGTACGGCGCTGGAGCAGGTCGGGGGCCTGGAGCGGATCACCGACTACCGGCTCGTCATGGCCAGGATCACCGCCCCCGACGGCAAGACCGCCAAGGAGGAGCTGGTCGTCGCCGACCCGGCCTACGCCAAGGACCTGCGCCGCGACATGGCCGAGGGCGAGCAGGCCGACGCGTACCGCAAGAACGCCATCTCCGTCGGCAGCGAGTACGCCGAGAAGCACGGCGTGAGGATCGGGGACACCCTCACCGTCGACTTCACCGCCGGGAAGACCGCCGAACTCAAGGTCACGGCGATCACCTCCGACGACAACGCCATGGACCAGGGCGCCAAGTACCTCAGCACCGAGACCGCCCGCGAGTACATCCCCGCGGCCGATTTCCCGCTGAGCTACATGGTCCTGGCCACCGCCGCCGACGGGCAGGAGAAGCAGGCCCGGGCCGCCCTGGAGAGCGCGCTCGCGGACTACCCCCAGTACAAGGTCCGCGACCAGACGGATTACAAGAACGAGCTGAAGTCCGAGATCGACTCCCTGCTCAACATCATCTACGGGCTGCTCGGCCTCGCCATCGTCGTCGCCGTCCTCGGCGTCGTGAACACCCTGGCCCTGTCGGTGGTGGAGCGCACCCGCGAGATCGGGCTGCTGCGGGCGATCGGGCTCTCCCGCCGCCAGCTGCGCCGGATGATCCGCCTGGAGTCGGTGGTCATCGCCCTCTTCGGAGCGCTGCTCGGACTGGGGCTCGGGATGGGCTGGGGCGCCGCCGCGCAGAAGCTGCTCGCCCTGGAGGGGATGAAGATCCTGGAGATCCCGTGGACGACGATCATCCTGGTCTTCCTCGCGTCGGCGCTGGTGGGCCTGTTTGCGGCCCTGGTGCCCGCCTTCCGGGCCGGTCGGATGAACGTCCTGAACGCCATCGCCACCGACGGCTGACCGAGATCGATGGAACCGGGCAACCGGCTCCGGTGGGCGGACTCCGCCCACCGGAACCGGACCGCCCCCGTCACGGGGGTACGGGGGAGACCCGGTCCCGGACGCCCGCCCCGCGCGGACGCCCGGGGCCGTTCCCGTCTCCGTATCCCGTTCAGGGCGAGGGGGCCGGCGGCCTGGTCGGCGTCGCCGGCGGCGGGGTCCCGCCCGCGGGCATCCCGGTCGCGGCCGAAGGCGACGACCACTTAGGTGCCCCGGTGGCCCGCTCCGCCGCCGGACGCGTCGCCGAGGCCGTCGGCAGCGGGCGCGGCGGGGACACCGCCGGAGTCGCGGCCGGCACCACCGCCGGGACACCGGGCTCCGGGCCCCGCAGCGACAGCGCCGTCAGCGCCCCCGACACGGCGAGCGCCCCGACCACCGCCGCCGCCCCGGCCGCCCGCATCCGGCGCCGCCGCGCCCCCCGGGCGATCACCCGCCCCGCCACCTCCGGCACCACCCCCGAGCCCCCGGCCACGGCGGCCCGCTTCAACGCCCGCGCCAGCGCCGGGTCCACCGCCGCCCCGGGCCCCGCGGTTCCGGATCGTTCAGACACAGTGCTCCTCCTCGGATACGAGGTGGGGCCGCAGCGCGGCCCGCGCACGGAAGAGATGGGTCTTGACCGTGCCCGCCGCGAGCCCCGTCTCGGCGGCCACCTGCTCGACACTGAGATCGCAGACATAGTGGAGGACGGCCACCCGCCGCTGCCCCTCCGGCAGCCGCCGCAACGCCGCCACCAGCGTCACCGTCTCCGGGTCCGGCGCGGGCGCCGTGCCCGGCAGATGGCCGTCGCGCAGCCGCCACGCCGCCAGGGTCCGCCCCCGCCGCCGCCAGCGGCTCACCGCGAGCCGCCACGCGACCGTACGGATCCACGCCTCGGGGCCCGCGTCCCGCTCCAGCCGGGCCCGCCGCGCCCAGCCCCGGACGAACGCCTCCTGCACCACGTCCTGGGCCTCATGAAGATCCCCGGTCATCAGATACACCTGTCCGACCAGGTGTTTCACGGAGTGCGTGTAGAACTCCTCGAACTCCTCGTCGGTCATACGGCTCCTGGCTGGTCACGGCGGTCCTGCGGCGGGCACCCCCACCGGGGGCTCTTCCCGGGCCCGGACGGCGTGTCCGGTCGCGGAGGCGGGGGCGCGGTGGGCGGGCGTACGCTGGAAACCCCCGGCCCGTCACACGTGTCGGGCCCTTCGCGTTGCCCAGCCCTGCCCCACCCACTCCTCTCACCCACTTCCCGGGACGGAAAGCCTTTCATGAGCCTGCACGGTCTGCTCGATGCCGTCGTACCCGACCCCGCGCTCACCGAGGCGGTGAAGGCGGCCAGGGCCGGCAGCCGCACCCAGGTCGACCTGGTGGGACCGCCCGCCGCCCGCCCCTTCGCGCTCGCCGCGCTCGCCCGGGACTCCGGCCGCACCGTGCTCGCCGTCACCGCGACCGGCAGGGAGGCCGAGGACCTCGCGGCCGCCCTGCGCACGCTGCTCCCCGAGGAGGGCGTGGTCGAGTACCCGGCGTGGGAGACCCTGCCGCACGAGCGGCTCTCCCCCCGCTCCGACACCGTGGGCCGGCGGCTCGCCGTGCTGCGCCGGCTGGCCCACCCGTCGGCGGACGACCCGGCCGCCGGCCCCGTCTCCGTCGTCGTCGCGCCCATCCGTTCCGTACTGCAACCGCAGGTCCAGGGCCTGGGCGACCTGGAGCCCGTGGCCCTGCGCACCGGGCAGCAGGCCGATCTGGGCGAGATCACCGAAGCGCTCGCGGCCGCCGCGTACTCCCGGGTCGAGCTGGTCGAGAAGCGCGGCGAGTTCGCCGTGCGCGGCGGCATCCTGGATGTCTTCCCGCCCACCGAGGAGCACCCCCTGCGGGTGGAGTTCTGGGGCGACGACATCGAGGAGATCCGCTACTTCAAGATCGCCGACCAGCGGTCGCTGGAGGTCGCGGAGCACGGTCTGTGGGCCCCGCCCTGCCGTGAGCTGCTGCTCACCGACGATGTCAGGAGCCGGGCCGCCGATCTTGCCGAGGCCCACCCCGAGCTGCGTGAACTCCTCGGCAAGATCGCCGAGGGGATCGCCGTCGAGGGCATGGAGTCCCTGGCGCCGGTCCTCGTGGACGACATGGAGCTGCTGCTCGACGTGCTGCCGAAGGGGTCCATGGCCGTCGTCTGCGACCCGGAGCGGGTCCGTACCCGGGCCGCCGACCTCGTCGCCACCAGCCAGGAGTTCCTCCAGGCGTCCTGGGCGGCGATCGCCATGGCCGCCGACGGCCAGGCCCCCATCGATGTCGGCGCCGCCTCGCTGTGGGGGATCGCCGACGTCCGGGACCACGCCCGTGAGCTGGGCATGATGTGGTGGTCGGTGTCCCCGTTCGCCGCCGACGAGGAGCTGAGCGGCGACACCCTCACCCTGGGGCTGAGCGCCCCCGAGTCCTACCGGGGCGACACCGCGCGGGCCCTCGCCGACACCAAGGGCTGGCTGGCCGACGGCTGGCGGGTCGTCTTCGTCACCGAGGCCCACGGCCCGGCCGCCCGTACCGTCGAGGTGCTGAGCGGCGAGGGCGTCCCCGCCCGGCTGGACAGCGGCACCGGCGAGATCCCGGCCGCCGTCGTCCAGGTGGTCTGCGGCTCGATCGACTACGGCTTCACCGCCCCCGGGCTGCGGCTCGCCGTCCTCACCGAGACCGACCTCTCCGGCCAGAAGGCGGCCGGCAAGGACGGCCAGCGGATGCCGACCCGCCGCCGCAAGACGATCGACCCGCTCACCCTGGAGACCGGCGACTACATCGTCCACGAGCAGCACGGCGTGGGCCGCTACATCGAGATGGTGCAGCGTACGGTCCAGGGCGCCACCCGCGAGTACCTGGTGGTCGAGTACGCCCCGGCCAAGCGCGGCCAGCCCGGCGACCGGCTCTACATCCCCACCGACCAGCTGGAGCAGATCACCAAGTACGTCGGCGGCGAGGCCCCCACCCTGCACCGCCTCGGCGGCGCGGACTGGACCAAGACCAAGGCCCGCGCGAAGAAGGCCGTCAAGGAGATCGCCGCCGACCTGATCAAGCTGTACTCGGCGCGGATGGCGGCGCCGGGGCACGCCTTCGGCCCGGACACCCCCTGGCAGCGGGAGCTGGAGGACGCCTTCCCGTACGCGGAGACCCCCGATCAGCTCTCCACCATCGCCGAGGTCAAGGAGGACATGGAGAAGACCGTCCCCATGGACCGGCTGATCTGCGGCGACGTCGGCTACGGCAAGACGGAGATCGCGGTGCGGGCCGCGTTCAAGGCGGTCCAGGACGGCAAGCAGGTCGCGGTCCTCGTCCCCACCACCCTGCTGGTGCAGCAGCACTACGGCACCTTCTCCGAGCGGTACGGCCAGTTCCCGGTGAATGTGCGGGCGCTCTCCCGCTTCCAGAGCGACACCGAGGCGAAGGCGACCCTGGAGGGACTGAAGGACGGCGCCGTCGACATCGTCATCGGCACCCACCGCCTCTTCTCGTCCGAGACGAAGTTCAAGGACCTGGGCCTGGTCATCGTCGACGAGGAGCAGCGCTTCGGCGTCGAGCACAAGGAGCAGCTGAAGAAGCTGCGCGCCAACGTCGATGTGCTGACGATGTCCGCGACGCCGATCCCGCGCACCCTGGAGATGGCGGTGACCGGCATCCGGGAGATGTCGACCATCACCACCCCGCCGGAGGAGCGCCACCCGGTGCTCACCTTCGTCGGCCCGTACGAGGAGAAGCAGATCGGCGCGGCCATCCGGCGCGAACTGCTCCGCGAGGGCCAGGTCTTCTACATCCACAACCGGGTCGAGTCCATCGACCGGGCGGCGGCCCGGCTGCGGGAGATCGTCCCGGAGGCGCGGATCGCGACGGCCCACGGCCAGATGTCGGAGACCGCCCTCGAACAGGTCGTCGTGGACTTCTGGGAGAAGAAGTTCGACGTGCTGGTCTCCACGACGATCGTGGAGTCCGGGATCGACATCTCCAACGCCAACACCCTGATCGTGGAGCGCGGCGACAACTTCGGCCTCTCGCAGCTGCACCAGCTGCGCGGGCGGGTGGGCCGGGGCCGGGAGCGGGGTTACGCGTACTTCCTCTACCCGCCGGAGAAGCCGCTGACGGAGACCGCGCACGAGCGGCTCGCGACGATCGCGCAGCACACCGAGATGGGCGCGGGCATGTATGTCGCGATGAAGGACCTGGAGATCCGGGGCGCGGGCAATCTCCTCGGCGGCGAGCAGTCCGGGCACATCGCGGGCGTCGGCTTCGATCTGTATGTACGGATGGTGGGGGAGGCCGTCGCCGACTACCGGGCCTCCCTGGAGGGCGGGGTGGAGGAGGAGCCGCCGCTGGAGGTCAAGATCGAGCTGCCGGTGGACGCCCATGTGCCGCACGACTACGCGCCCGGGGAGCGGCTGCGGCTCCAGGCGTACCGCTCGATCGCCTCGGCCAACACCGAGGAGGACGTGCGGGCGGTCCGGGAGGAGCTGACCGACCGTTACGGCAAGCTGCCGGAGCCGGTGGAGAACCTGCTGCTGGTGGCGGGGCTGCGGATGCTGGCGCGGGCCTGCGGGGTCGGCGAGATCGTGCTCCAGGGGAGCAATATCCGCTTCGCTCCGGTGGAGCTGCGGGAGTCGCAGGAGCTGCGGCTGAAGCGGCTGTACCCGCGCACGGTGGTGAAGGCGGCGGCCGGGCAGGTACTGGTGCCCCGCCCCACCACGGGGAAGATCGGCGGGAAGCCGGTGGTGGGGCGGGAGCTGCTGGCCTGGACCGGCGAGTTCCTGACGACGGTCCTGGGGTCCTGACGGCCTCCCGCTGATACGCGCGGAGTGCGGCCCGTCCACCGGAGACGGTGGGCGGGCCGCACTCCCTTTCGTTAGAGCGCCAGCTCCCACTGGGAGGCGTCGTGCTCGAAGCCGGGGGTGATCTCCACGGTGAGGTCCTTCGCGGTGGGCGGGGTGTCGAAGGCGTAGCTGACGGTGGCCTTCTTACCGGGCATCAGGGTGCCGGTCATGCCCCCGCCGACCGTGTCGTCGAAGATCTCCTCGGCCGTGACCCCCTCGGCACCGGCGCGGGCCTGGGCCATCAGCAGCGCCGAATCGAACTTCTCGGCGCCGGTGTTCTCGACGGTGACCTTCACCAGGTACGCCTTGTTGCCCCGGGTGTGGCCGGCCGCGTACTCGTCGGGCGTGTACGGCTGGGGCGCGGCGGTCGTGATCTTCAGCCCGTCGGGGTACGAGGCGGTGTCGCCGGCCGCGAGCGCCGAGGCACCGCCACTGTCGCCGGAGCCGCCGCCCGCGCCCTTTCCCTTCCCCTTCTTCCCCTTGTTCCCCTTGTTCTTGCTCGTTCCGCTCTTCGAGCCGTCGTCGGAGCCGGGCTCCTTGGTCGCGGTGACCCCGGTGGCCGCCTTGTCGATCTCGTCCACGGCGTCGTCCACCGCCTTGAAGGTGATCACCGCGCCGATCACCCCGACGACCATGGCCACCAGGCCGAGCAGGGCGCCGAAGGTGGCCGTCTTCTTGTTGCCGGCCTCGCCGCGCTTGACCCGGCCCCGGCCGCTCAGCCCCAGGATCAGGGCGATCAGGCCCAGGGTGCCGCCGAGCCAGAAGAGCAGCGGGATCAGTCCGGTGATCGTGCCGATGATGCCGAGGATCAGCGCCGCCGTGCCCAGTCCGTTGCGCATCCGCCGCTGCGGCGGCGGGGGCTGCTGTCCGAATCCGGCCGGGGCCTGCTGCTGCCCGTATCCGTCGCCGTATCCGTCGCCGTGTCCGGCGGTGGTCTGCGGCCCGCCCGGGGTCCCGTACCCCGGCTGGTTCCCGTACGGCTGCTGCTGCCCCTGGCCATAGGGGTCCTGGTGCGTGGAGTGGGACATGAGTCGTGCCCTCCCGGACATGCGGTGTGATCGGGACCCGCTGGGAGCCCCCCGTGGTGACGGGTCAATAAGAGCATGAGCTGTGAACCGAGTCAACAAGAGTTCACGGGAAAGGATTTCGGGTCGCTGTGAAGGGATTCCTCCGGGTGCCGCGCTATGCTCGACCGCACACACGGGGTTCTGACCAGCGGCGACGGATGACGGAGGCGGGCAGGTGCCGGAGCACGCAAGCGAGGTGACCGCGGCCGGGATCGCCCGGCTGGCCGGCGTCGGACGGGCCGCCGTCAGCAACTGGCGCCGCCGCCACGCCGACTTCCCCCGGCCCGTCGGCGGCACCGACAGCAGCCCCTCGTTCGCCCTCGCCGATGTCGAACGCTGGCTCCGCGAGCAGGGCAAACTCGCCGAAGTGCCGCTCCGGGAACGGCTCTGGCAGCAGCTCGCCGACGACCCCGAGTCCCTGACCGCGGCCCTCGTCCGCGCCGGCTGCGCCCTGCTCCTCGTCCAGGACCGCCCGGCCCTCTGGCGGGAACTCGCCGACTCCTCCGACTCCGCTGCCGACTCCGCTGCCGGCTCCGCTGCCGACCCCGCGGCCGCCGACGAGCGGATGGCCGAACTCCTGCCCACCGCGCTGGAACAGGTCCTCACCGCCCGCTTCGGTGCCGACCGCGCCGACCTCTTCCGGGCCGCGCTCCCCGCCCCCGGACAGCCCGCCCCCGGATCGATGCCCCTGCTCCGCTCCGCCGCCGCGCTCGCCGCCGAACTCGGGCCCCGCGACGCCTTCGCCTTCCTCCACGGCCGCTTCCTCGACGCCGGCTCCCGGCAGTACACCCCCACCCCCGAAGCCGCCGCCGCCCTGATGGCCGCCGTCGCCGACCCCGCCCCGGGCTCGACCGTGCTCGACCCCGCCGCCGGAAGCGGCGCGCTGCTCGCCGCCGTCCCGCGCCCCGGGACCCTCCTCGCCCAGGACACCGACCCCGGCCCGACCGCGCTTGCGGCGCTGCGGCTCGCCCTCGGCTCCGACGCCGCCGTCCGCGCCCGCGCCGCCGACAGCCTGCGCGCCGACGCCTTCCCCGACGCCCGCGCCGACACCGTCCTCGTCCACCCCCCGTTCAACGAACGCAACTGGGGCCACGACGAACTGGCCTACGACCCGCGCTGGGAGTACGGCCTGCCCGCCCGCACCGAGTCCGAACTCGCCTGGGTCCAGCACGCGCTGGCCCGGCTGCGGCCCGGCGGCACCGCCGTCGTCCTGATGCCGCCCGCCGCCGCCTCCCGCCGCTCCGGCCGCCGCATCCGCGCCGGACTGCTCCGCCGGGGCGCGCTGCGGGCCGTCGTCGCCCTGCCCGCCGGCGCCGCGCCCCCCTACGGCATCCCGCTCCACCTGTGGGTGCTGCGCAAGCCCGCCGCCGGCGAGGCACCCGCCCCCGAACTGCTCCTCGTGGACACCGCCGAACTGCCCGGCGCCACCGGCGGCCGCGACCGCATCGACTGGCCCGCCGTCCACGACGCCGTCCTCGGCGCCTGGCGGCCCTTCGCCGCCGGCACCCCCGGCGCGCCGGACGACACCCCGGCCGCCGCCCGGCGCGTCCCCGTCATCGAACTCCTCGACGACGACGTGGACCTGGCCCCCGCCCGCCATGTCCCCCCGCCCGCCACCGGGGCCGACGCCGGTGAACTGCTGCGCGTACGGGAACGGCTCGCCGACACCCTGCGGCTCACCGCCGAACTGACACCGCGGCCCGCGCCGCCCGCGACGCCCGCGCCCTGGCCGCTGACCACCGTCGGCGAACTGGCCCGCGCCGGGGCCCTGCTGCTCCGCGCCGGGACCACCCACCCCGGCGCCGGAGCCGCGCCGCCCGCCGGCACCACCGCCGCCGTCCTCACCGAACAGGACGTGCTCACCGGGGCGCCCCCGTCCGGGCCGCTGCCCGAAGCCGACACCGACAGCGCCGCCGCCGACGCCGTCCGCGTCCAGGCCGGTGACGTCGTCGTCCCCGTCCTCGGCGGCGGCTCCGTCGTCCGGGTCGTGGACGAGGCCACCGCCGGGGCCGTCCTCGGCCGCAACCTCCATCTGCTGCGGCCCGCGCCCGACGCGCTCGACCCCTGGTTCCTCGCCGGTTTCCTGCGCGGCACCGCCAACACCCGCCAGGCCAGCAGCCACGCCTCCACCGCCACCCGGCTCGACGTCCGCCGGCTCCAGCTGCCCCGGCTGCCCCTGGCCGACCAGCGCCGCTACGGCGAACGCTTCCGCGCCCTCGCCGCCTTCGAGGACGCGCTCAGGCTCGCGGGCCGGCTCGGCGAACGGCTCGTGCGGGGACTGTTCGACGGGCTGACGGACGGGACCGTACCGCCGGGCTGAGCCGGCCCGCCGCTGCCCGACGGACCCCGGGACAGGCCCGCCGCTCGCCGTCGTGCCACAACCCGGCGGCCCTCGCGCCGGTCGGTGTATACGCTCATCCCCTGTTCAGGTTGTCAGCCTCGTCCCCAGGCCATCAGGAGCGGACATGCACGGCCACGCCCCGCCGTCCCCCGGACGCCGTCCGGCGACCGCGACGCTCTTCGCGCTGCGCGGCTTCTTCGTCGTGATCTCCCTCCTCAGCCTCGGCCTGCTGTCCTGGGCCCCGATGCTGCGGCTCGCGGTGCTCCGCCGACGCCCCCTGGACTGGGTGCTGTTCTGGGCGTGCCTCGCCCTCGCCGTGGCCCTCTTCGTCTTCGTGGCCGACTTCGGCGCGACCGACGAGACCGCGAAGAAGGAACCGGACACCGCCTCCGGCCCCGAAGTCGTCGCCCTGCTCGCCATGGTGGCCATGGGCATCGGAGTCCCGGTGCACTACCTCGTCGTGGAGCTGCGCTACTTCCAGCAGCTCGGTACGCGGACCGCCGCCGCCCCCGGGACCGCGCACCCGGCGTACGGGACCACCGCACCCGCCGCCTTCGGCCCGCCCCCGGCCCCCGGCTACGGATACCCCCAGGCCCCGGCACAGCCCCGGCGGACCGCGCCCGGCTACGGGTACCCCGCCCAGCAGCCGCCGCCGCCCGTACAGCCCTCCCCGTACACCGCGACACCGACACCGACACCGCCGCCGGCACCGACACCGCCCCGGCCCGTACCCGCGCCCCGGATCGAGCAGGTCCGCGCCGAACTCGACGAGCTGAGCGACTACCTCCGCAGAGAGCGGGACCGGTGAACGGGCGCGTCATCGCCGGCCGCTACGAACTCTCCACCGTCATCGGCCAGGGCGGCATGGGCCAGGTGTGGACCGCGTACGACGGCCGGCTCGACCGCCGCGTCGCCGTCAAGCTGCTGCGGCCCGACCGGATGGCCGCCGCCACCGCCGCCGACGAGATGCGCCGCCGCTTCCTCCGCGAATGCCGGGTCACCGCCCAGGTCACCCACCCCGGCCTCGTCACCGTCCACGACGCGGGCGGCGACGACGACGACCTCTACCTCGTCATGCAGTACGTCGAGGGCGCCGACCTCGCCGACCACCTCGCCGAGCACGAGCCCTACCCCTGGCAGTGGGCCGTCTGCGTGGCCGCGCAGCTGTGCGCCGTCCTCGCCGCCGTCCACGCGGTGCCGATCGTCCACCGCGACCTCAAACCCCGCAATGTGATGATCAAACCCGACGGCACCGTCACCGTGCTCGACCTCGGCGTCGCCTCCGTCATCGACACCGACACCACCCGCCTCACCCACACCGGCTCCCCCATCGGCAGCCCCGCATACATGGCCCCCGAACAGGCCATGGGCGGCGCGGTCGGCCCGTACACCGATCTGTACGCCCTCGGGGTGCTGCTCCACGAACTCCTCACCGGGTCCGTCCCCTTCGCCGGGTCCACCGCCCTCGGCGTGCTCCACCGGCACCTCTACGACCCGCCGCCGCCGGTCCGCCGGGAGCGGCCCGCGATCCCCGGGGCACTGGAAGCGCTCGTCCTGCGGCTGCTCGCCAAGGACCCGCAGCACCGGCCCTCCGGCGCGCAGGAGGTGTACGAGGCACTGGCGCCGCTGCTGCCCGCGCGCGGCACCCCCGTCGGCGACCCGCGCGCCCCCGTCGGCACGGTGCCCCCCGGCCGCCCGCTCGACCCGGCGCGGCCCTTCCTGCGGCCCTGGGCCCCCTGGCCCGACCGGCCCGCACCCCAGGCACCCCCTGCCCCGGCCGCCCCGGTCACCCCGTCCGTCCCGGCGGTTGCGGTGGAACCCGTCGCTCCGCGCGTCGACGTGGCCGCCGCCGTGGACGAGGTCAAACGCCTCCTCGGCGAGGGCGGCATCACCCAGGCCGTCGACGTCCTCGGCTCCATCCTCCCGGCGGCCGCCGCCGAGCACGGCGAGCACTCACCCGTCGTCCGCATCCTGCGCAAGCAGTACGCCAGCACCCTCATGGACGACGGCCAGTACCGCCGGGCCCTGCCCGAACTGCGCCGCCTCGCCGAGGAACGCGCCACCGAGGCGGGCGCCGCCGACCCGCAGGCCCTCCAGTACCGCTATGACGCCGCCCAGTGCCTGGAACAGCTCGGCGAACCGGCCGCCGCCCTCGCCGAGTACCGCGCGCTGCTCCCGTACCACCAGGGCGTCGCCGACCGGGCGCGCGCCTTCGACATCCGGCACCGGATCGGGAACCTGCTGCTGGCCCTCGGCGACCACACCGGCGGCCGGGCCCAGCTCCAGGCCCTGCTGTACGACGCGGAACGCGGCTACGGCCCCTACCACCCGCTCGCGGGCGAACTGCGCCGCGCGCTCGACCACCAGCAGCGGTTCCGTACGCCGTGACGCGCCGGACGATATGACACGGCCGCCCGGCGGGGGCCCCCGCCGGACGGCCGCTGTCGTTTCAGTGCCAGTAGGTGGTGAAGTTGGCGAACGCCGAACCGAACCCGCTGTTCACGGCGGCCGGAGCGCCCACCGTGCCGTTGCCGAAGGTGATCGCGCCGGTGGTGGCCGGGCCGGTCTTCGTGCCCTTCAGGACCCAGACCGCGCCCGCGCCCTTGTCCTCGCCGGTGCCGCCGACGACCAGCTCGGGACGGTTGTCGCCGTTCAGGTCGGTGACGCCGACGCTCGCGCCGAAGGTGTCGTTCGCCTCGGACGCGCCCGGCACCCCGGCGGTGCTCTGGGTGAAGACCTTCGCGCCGGTGGTGGTCGGGCCCTTCGCGGAGCCGCGCAGCACCAGCACCGAACCGGCCTTCTTCGCCTTGTCGACGGTCTTGCCCGGCAGGCCCGAGGCGATGTCCCCGTAGCCGTCGCCGTCCACGTCGGCCACGGTCACACCGGAGCCGAAGTAGTCACGGTAGGCGGCGGTGCCGGGCACCCCCTGGGTGTCCTGGGTCCACACGACCGCCTTCGACCCGTCGGCGCCCTTCGCGGAGCCCGGGTAGAAGAGGATCCGGCCGCCCTTGCCGCCGTCCATGTCGAACTCGCGGAAGTCGTCCTTCCCGACGACGATGTCCGCGTACCCGTCCTTGTTGACATCGCCGACGTCCAGGTTGTCGCCGCCCTGGATGTCCATGCGCTTGGTCTTGACGACCTTCGGCGTCGCCGCCGGACCCTGGGCCGTCCCCTGCCACACGGCGGTGTCCGGGTACTCGTACATGTCGCTGTTGTAGCGCGAGGCGACGAGGTCGGTGCGGCCGTCCTTGTTGACGTCCCCGGCGGCCAGGTCGGTGATCCGGTGCAGATTGTCCTGGTCGGTGATCGCCCGGACGCCGGTGGCCGAGCCGTCCCGCTTCAACGGGCCGGACAGTATCCGCAGGTTGGCCTGGCTCTCGGTGAGGGCCAGATCCTGGTCCCCGTCGCCGTCGAAGTCGCCCACCGCCAGGCGCAGGCCGACGAGATCGGTGTCCGCCCCGCCCGTCGCCAGAGTCGGTCCGGCGGTGAGCCCCTTCGGAGAGCCCCAGAGCACGGAGACCGAGCCCCGGTTCGGGCCGTGGCCGCCGATGGTGTCCCCGGGGGCGCCCACCACCAGGTCGGCGTAGCCGTCCCGGTCGAGGTCGGCGCCGGCCAGGCTGTCCCCGTACCGGTCGCCGGCGGCCGCGGTGCCGGACACCCCCGGCGAGTCCTGGTGGAACAGCTGCTTCTGCGCGGTCAGCGGCTTGCTCTTCGACCCGTACAGAACGGAGACGTGCCCGGCCTTCGCGACCTTGCCCGCGGTGCCGCCGGGCGCACCGACGGCGAGGTCGCGGATGCCGTCGCCGTTGAAGTCGTTCGGCTTCGCGGCCGCCTTCTTCGGCGGGGCGGGCGCGGCGGCGGGCGCGGCGATCGCCAGGGGAGCGGTCAGGGCGGCGGCGGCCATGACGGCGGCGGCGAGCACCGGGCCCCGGGCGAGTCGATGGGAATTCATGATCAGCCTTTCGTGCGTACGGCTGCGCGGGCGCTCGGTCAAGTCGCCCGCGTATCCGGCGGATTCCGCCGGTGCGACACGTGTGACCTGCGAGCGGGCCAAAGGGTTGTGCCCGCGTCCGGCGAGGGCGGCGGCGAGGTGTCCGGCGACCGCGACGGCGGGACGCGGGAGGGTCACGGGAGTGGGCCGGGGCGTGTGTCACGCTAAGGGGGACCGCACAGCCGCAGGACCCGCACGGGGGAGTTCGCCACGATGACAGTACGGGGGCAGCTGTTCCGCTTCGCCCTGGTCGGAGCGGTGAACACGGGCACGTACTACGGCCTCTATCTCCTCCTCCTGCTGAGGCTGCCGTACGTCGCCGCCCATGTGGCCGCCTTCGCGCTGAGCATGGTCGGCTCCTTCTTCCTCACCTCGTACTTCACCTACCGCACCCGGCCCACCTGGCGGAAGTTCCTCCTCTTCCCGCTCACCAACGCGGCCAACTTCGTGATCACCACGGCCGGTGTCTACCTCCTGGTGGACGTCCTGGAGTTCGGGAGCCGGTACGCGCCCCTGATCGCGGCGGCGGCCGCCATCCCGGTCACCTTCGTCCTCTCCCGCACGATCATGCTCCGGCCGGAGAAGGCGGGCCGGGACGCCGGCGGCCCGGGACAGGCGGCGCAGGCCCCCGCGCGCACGGAGGCCGAGCCGGAGCCGGACACCGGGGCGATATCCGTCCGCTCCCTCTGATCGGCGCCGGCGCGGGCGGACCGATCGGGATCCGATCGGCGACTGATCGCAATCAGTGCGGGCGAAGTGGTGGCCGAGGCCGCGTCCGACTGCCTAACATCATCACCGCAGGGCCTTGTGAACCACCGCACAAACAATGTCGGGAGGATCCTTTGCACCGCCGCCGTCGCACCGCGATCACCGCGTCCACCGCGCTGCTCATCGCCACGCCCCTGCTCGCCGCCTGCGGTGAGGAGGCCCGCCCCGGCGCCGCGGCCCTCATCGGCGGGCAACGGGTCGAGGTGTCCACCGTGCAGGCCGCCGCGAAGGACGTCCGCGCCGCCCAGGCCCGCTCGCCCCAGGCCGCCCAGCTGATCAAGGACAGCGGGCAGCTGAGCCGGGCCAAGCTCTACGACATCATCGTGGACCGGGTGGTGGACCGCGCCGCCCAGGACGCGGGCGTGCGCGTGAGCCGCAAGGAGATCCAGCAGACCCGCGGCGGTCTGGTCCAGCAGTCCGGCGGCGAGCAGCAGCTCGAAGCCGCCTATCTCCAGGAGCGCGGGGTCGCCCCCGACCGGATCGACGACGCCATCCGGCGCGAGATCCAGATCAGCAAGCTGGCCGAGTCCGTGGGCGCCTCCGGGGCCCCCGACGGGCAGGAGAAGCTGAACCGTGCCTTCGTCGCCGCCGCGAAGGCCCTCGACATCGACGTGAATCCGCGCTTCGGGCAGTGGAAGGACCAGCAGCTGGAGCTGGGCGACTACAAGGCCCCGTGGATCAAGCAGATCACCAAGCAGCCGCAGCCGCAGCCGCAGCCGCAGCCCGCCCAGCCCGGCGGCGCGTGACACCGGTAGGTTCGGGGGGTGACCACCACCCCCGCCACCGGCCGAATCGTCCTGCTCACCGCCAGCCACCGGGTGGCCCCCGGGCTGCTGTCCTGGCCCGCGTGGCAGCTGCTGCACGCGGCCGACCGGGTGCTCTGCGCCGATCCCGGCCACCCCCAGCTGCCCTATCTGCGCGAGGCGGGCGTCACCGTGGAGATCGCCGCGCCCACCGCCCGCGAGCTGGTCGACCAGTGCGCCACGGGGGCGACCGTGGTGGTCGTCGCCACCGGCGAGGGCGAGGGGCCGCTGACCGACGGGCTCGCCCGGCTGGCGGGCTCGGGCCGCGAGGCCATGCCGGATCTTGAGCTGCTGCCCGGCTCGTACGACCTGCCCGGCAGCCGGCTGCTCGACCTCGTCCAGGTCATGGACCGGATCCGGGCCGAGTGCCCCTGGTCGGCGGCGAAGACCCACGAGGGGCTCGCGAAGTACGCCATCGAGGAGGCGTACGAGCTGGTCGAGGCGATCGAGGACGGCGACCGCGACGAACTGCGCGAGGAGCTGGGGGACGTCCTCCTCCAGGTCGTCTTCCACGCCAGGATCGCCGAGGAGGACGCCGAGGAGCCGTTCTCCGTGGACGATGTCGCCGCCACCATCGTGGAGAAGCTGATCCACCGGCATCCGCATGTCTTCGGCGAGGAGCACGCGGACACCCCGGACGAGGTCCGCGCGCACTGGCTGCGGGCGAAGGCCGAGGAGAAGGACCGGGAGTCGGTCACCGACGGCATTCCGCCGGGGCAGCCCGCGCTCGCGCTGGTCGCGAAGCTGGCGTCCCGGGTGCGGACGGCGGGTCTGGACGTGCCGCTCCCGGACACCGGCGGTACGGGCGCGGAGCTGCTGGCCCTCGCCGTCCGGGCGGACGCGGCGGGCACGGACCCGGAGGCGGAACTGCGTGCGGCGGGCCGCGCCTATCGCGCCGCCATCCGCGCGGCCGAATCGGCCGGGGAGACCGGGGCGGGCACCCGGGACCCGCACGGGGACGCGGAGTCCCACGAGAACACGTAACCGGCGGGGAAAAGGGCCGGTCCCGGCAGAGGCTCACGGGGGACGGGAGCGCTCTGCCGGGACCGGTGTCCGGGGCTCCGGCCCCGGCAGCCGCCCGCGGGGGACGGGTGGCGCCGCCGGGACCGGGCTGCGGGACCGCCGGTGCTCAGGCGGTGCCCGGGACGGGTGGTTCTACCCGCGGGTGTGGCCCGGGAGGGCCGGCGCGGCCCGGTGGACGGTGGGGGCGTCCGGCATGGACCAGGTGGCCACCGCGCAGCCGCAGGTGCAGAAGGCCGAGTCGGGGAGGGCCCGGTCCCGGGCCGGGTCTCCCGTACCGGCGGCCGACCCCGGTGCGGTGGTGCGGGTGGGGGGCAGGGTGACGCTGTTCACGGTCGTCGCCTTTCTCGGCGCTGGGTGGGTCGGGACAGGGGGAGGGCGGAGGGCTCAGGCCCTCGCGTACGGCGATTCGGGCTGGGGGCCGCTGCCCTCGCGGGCGGCGATCCACTTGTCGTGCAGCCACATCTGCGTGGCCCGCCGGCCCGCGGAGCCGTCCCAGCGGATGTCCCGCTCGTAGCTGATGACCTCGCCCTCGTCGTCCACGATCACCCAGGTGTAGAGGCCGTTCTCGTGGTGGCTCTTGACCTTGGCGCCGGAGATGGTGTGCTTGGCCCCGGACTCGTCGCGCACTTCCTCGTCGTGCTGGTCCACCCACTGCACGGACAGGCCCGCGGAGTGCTCCGGGACGAAGCGCTCCATCCAGTCGAAGGCCGCCTTCTCCGCCGTCGAGCTGGAGGGCACGGACGAGCCTGCGGCGTCCAGGGTCATCCGGGTGTAGCCGAGCAGGGTGCCCTCGCCGTCCACGACGGAGGTGATGTGCTCGCCGCCGATCGTGCGCTCGGTGCCCTGTTCGTAGCGGACGACGGTGACCGCGCGGTCCTCGTGCTTCTCCTCGCGGACCTGCACGGGCCGCCAGCCGTCCGGGATGGAGAGCCCCGCGTCGGCCAGGGACTGCTGGGACTGGCGGGCGGCGGCGGAGTTCTCCTGGGCGCTGCCCTGGGTCGCTGCTGTCACGTTCTTCTTCTCCTGCTTCTTCTCCCGCGCGCTCTGCGCGGCGTCGTCCACCGGTGCCCCGGGCGGACGGGTCTGCGTGCTGGTCGCGGTGGCGGTGGGGGAGGCGTCGCTGTCGTCGGCGTTGACCAGCAGCGTCGTGCCCAGCACGACGGCTCCGCCGAGGGCGAGGGCCGGGATGATGATGCGGGATCGCATGGGTGTGTCGTTCCTTCCTTGCGGTGTGGGCCTTCCGCGTGATGGCGGCGGTTGCGCGCCCTGCCGCGGACACGGCCGGTCCCCTCGTGGGGGATCGGAGCGGACCGGGCGGCTGCGCCCGGTGTGCCCGCGGGTGTTCAGCGGCGCAGTTGCTGCCCCGCGGCCGCCAGCGCCGCACCGGCGCACAGGACCCCGGCGATCACGGCGGAGACGGTCGCGAAGCTGTCGCCGGCGGACGTCGCCAGCAGAGGGCCGAGGCTCGCGCCGACGAAGAGGGTGAAGGTGTAGAGCGCGACGGCCGCGCCGCGGGCCGCTCCCGCCTGGGATCCGATGGCCTCGACCAGGGCCGGCGCGGTGACCGCGATACCGAAGACGAAGACGAACATCAGCGCGCCGAGGGTCACGAGACCGAGGCCGTCACCGGCGGCCAACAGGGCCGTCGCCCCGCTCACCGCGCCCGCCAGGAGCAGGGCCCCCACCACCCGGCGCGCGGCGGGCAGCCGGACGAGGAAGGGCGTGACCAGCGGGACCAGCACCATGGCGGGCAGCGAGCTGGCCCGCAGGAGCAGCATCGCGTCGGGCCTCTCGCTCAGCGAGCCGGGGCCCATGAGCTGGAGTGCGGTGTAGGCGGCGACGAAGCCGCACAGCAGGGTGAGTGTGGCCAGCAGGAACAGCACCAGCGACGGCTTGGTGAGCAGCCGGCCCATGGCCCGGTAGGCGTCCAGGGCCGAGGTGGTGGCGGTGTCGCGGTCGGGCAGGAGCACGGTGCGCAGCAGCACCGCGCCGCCGACCATGGCCGCGGCGCAGATCAGAAAGACGGTCTGCCAGTTCCAGGCTTCGGCCACGGACTGCGAGAAGACCTGGCCCAGCACGCCGGCTGAGAGGAACGAGCTGGTCAGCCAGGTCATGGCGGCGACCCGCCGGGCCGGTTCGACCCGTTCGGCGATATAGGCGAAGGCGGCGGGCGCGAAGGTGGCCGCCGCCAGGCCCTGCACGGCGCGGATGGCGCAGCCCACCACGAGGTTGGGCGCCAGGGTGACGGCGACCGTGGCGAGCGCGGTGATCAGCAGCCCGGTGACGATGAGCCGGCGCCGGCCGAAGCGGTCCGAGAGGGGCCCGGAGAACAGGAATCCGGCGGCGTACCCGAAGCCGAAGGCGGTGGTGGCCCAGCCGGCCGCCGAGGTGCTCGTGGACCAGGAGCCGGCGAGGTCGTCCAGGACCGGGAGCACGGTGTAGAGCTGTCCGACGATCAGGATGCCCACCGCGCACAGGGCCGGCACGGAGGTGCCGAAGGAGGCGTTCCCTTCCCCGGCCGCCGCCCCGGTCCCGGCCCCGGAGGAGGTCGGGGCCGGAACCGGGGTGGTGTGGGGGGAGGGGGAGGCGCCGCCGGCGTGTGGCACGCCTGGCGCGGGGGTCGGCGCGCCGACCCGAAGAGCCGACTGTGGCGTGACGTTCGAGTCGGTTGTCATGCCTCACATGAGACCAACCAACTAGTTGGGTGTCAAGGTAGTTCCAACTGTTTGGTTGGGTAAGGTGTGAGCATGGCAAGAGATACAGCCGTTACGAGGCAGAAGCTCCTGGGGGCCGCCCGGCAGGAGTTCGCCGCCCTGGGGGTGGCGGGCGCCCGGGTCGACCGCATCGCGGAGCGGGCCGGGGTCAACAAGGAGCGGGTCTATGGCCACTTCGGCAGCAAGGAGGGGTTGTTCGCGGCGACGGTGAGCGCCGCGATGGACGAACTCACCGAGGCGGTGGGCAAGCCGGGCGACGACGTCGCGGCCTGGGTGGGGTCGGTGTACGACTTCCACCGGGAGCGGCCCGAGCTGCTGCGGCTGCTGCTGTGGGAGGCGTTGAGCCATGGCGGGAGCGAGCTGCCCGGCGAGCAGCGGCGGGCCGACGGCTACGCCCTGAAGGTGGACGCCCTCGCGAGCCGGCTCGGTATCGGCTCCGGCCCCCGCGCGGCCGTCGTGCTGCTGTCCCTCATCGGCCTCGCGGCCTGGCCGAACGCGGTTCCTCAGCTCACCCGGCTGATCGTCGGCTCCCGTGTGGAGGAGGCGGATTCACCCGAGGTCGTCCGTGGTGCCGTGGTGGACCTGGCGGCGGGTCTGGTGAATGGAATTCGCGGGGCCGACGCGCCCGAGTAGCGGAGGTGGGGTGGCCGGGCGGCCCGTGTGAATTACGTTAAGCGTGTCACTCGGGCTTGCCAACCAACTGGATGTTTGGCAAGGTTTCACCTGTCGCGAGGAGTAAAGGGAAGTACTCCTGCGACAGGGGAACGTGCGGATAGACCTGTGGGGGGATCTATGTTCTGTGTATCAAGTAGCCCGGCCGCTCTTGTAAACAGCCAGGTCAGCGACCCAACTTGGGAGACCGTCGACTGTCTGGCCTGTACGCCCTGACCAGGTGTACTGGCCAACTGGCTTGTTTTCGCTGAATTGACCGCTGTCACCCTGGGCTGTCTCCATGCCGAATGGGTGAAGCTTTCTCAAGCGTACACTTTCGGCTCCGGTGCGGCCAACTCGGCGTGCCTGATGCGGATTTAACGATTCCTTATTGTTTTGTGTGTGCGCGCTGCGACGCCTGCAAGCCCATGTTCACGCACTGACATGTTCATGCGCCATGTGTCCGTGCGGACTCTCCGGGGTCCCGGCATCCCGTGACGCTCGGTTCGCGAGTTCTCCGGCTTCCGTTCGCGAGGCCTGCGCTCTCGGGTTCCCGAGTCGACGAGCCTGCCTGCCCCGAATGCCTTTCACGCTCCGTTATTTCCATGCTCCGTGATTTCCGCGGATGGTGAGGCTCCGCTTTTCTGTGCGGACTGCCGAACCTTGCCCACCGCGGCTCGAATCAGGACGCCACCCGCCTCCATGGGACAGGGGAGAACCACACGTCCCGTGGCAGGTCGCGGCGCCCGGCCCCGCGAGTCTGACCCACTCCGCGAGGCGGGCCCCCCACGCCGCCGAACCGTAGCCGCCCGGGCACATCGTGGTGCCGGTTGGCTGGTAATCGACCCTCTCGACTTTCTGGCGAAACGTGCCGTCTTCGCCTGCGGATCGCCATGTTTCCGCGGCCTGCCATCTGGTTTCCAAGGCCGTCACCACCCGATTTATCGGAGGAGCCATGTCCGAACACACCCTCAAGAGCGTCTGCTTGGTCGGGGACCGCTTCGCGTCCTTCGCCAGACACGAATCCGTGCGCACCGTCAGCAGCTTCGTATCCGCGGTCGGTTCGGGAACCTACGACGACCTCGCCGGACCCATGCTGCTGTGGGAGGGGCAGGGCATCGACGAGTTCGACCGCGGCTACATCCGCGCCGCCCTGGAGCGCGCCGGCCTGAGCCGCAAGATCCTGATGCAGCCCAACAACCCGGTCATCGCCGCACGGGCCGAGGCACACAAGTACCGCGAGGCGAACGTCCTGGTCGCGGGCTTGCAGCGGCAGGACGACCGCACCTACCGCGCCGGGCTGCGGCTGCACTCCGACAACGAGCTGCTGCTCGACCACCAGACCGGTGAGCACGTCCAGGGCATGGTCGCCATCGAGGCGTTCCGGCAGATGTTCATCGCGTTCTGCGAGAAGTTCGTCGCGTCCCAGTGGCCGCAGCGGAAGTACTACTACATCTGGCACTCGATGGAGATCAGCTTCGACAACTTCCTCTTCCCGCTCGACGCGGACATCACCTGCGTCGTGACCGAGTCCGACACCAGCGACCCGGCGAAGCTGAAGTTCACCGTCGAACAGGAACTCCACCAGACCGGCACCCGCGCGGCGCACGCGCGGACCACGTTCACCGCGTTCGACGCGGCCCGCCTGGCGCCCAAGGAACACCGCCTGGCCGCCGCCGCGGTGGCGAAGGCCCTGGGCGGCGGCGCCGAGGCACCCGTCGCCGTCGCCTGACCACCCCGTACACCCCTCGCACCTCCCCGTTCCTTCCCTTCCTCTCCCGTCCCCTCTTCCACGGTCCGCGCGCCGGACCGCACGAATGGAGTTCCTGTGACCGCTGTCCTCAGCCCAAGCGAGACCCGACCCGCCAAGAACAAGCCAGTCCACACCCGCAGCGGCCTGCTGCTGCTCTCGGTGGTCCTGCTCGCCGGCGTCACGGCCTGGCTCACCCTGATCGCGATCAACAACATCAACGACTTCGGCACCAACAAGGCCCTGCTTCAGGCCACCATGAACATGGAGGCCCTGATCGACGATCCGGTGCGCGGCAACGGCCTGGAATGGCGGGCCCTGCCCAACGAACTCGCCGCACCCGCCCTGATCGCCGTCATCGTCTACCAGCTCGCCACCGTCGCCCTGATGTGGCGTGCCGTCGCCACCGGCATCCGGGTGTTGAGATCGGACTCGCCCGGCCTGCTGGAGTACATCAGCCGGGTCAACCACTCCCTCGTCCTCTTCCTGCTCCTCTTCGCGGGCTTCCTCATCAGCGGCCTCTACTTCGGCTACTGGCTCCACCTCGGCCCGGTCCAGATGGTCCACTTCACCCTGCTGATCATCGGCGCCCTGGTGGCCCTGCTCACCAACCTCGTCCCCGTGGCCTCGCGCGCCCTGGAGCGGGAGGTGTCCCGATGACCACCGCCGTCATAGGGACCGGATCCTGGGTGCCCGAACGGGTGGTGACCAACGAGGAGGCCGTCGCCCACACCGGCGGCCCCAGCGGCTGGATCACCCGCAAGACCGGGATCGTCGAACGCCGCTGGGCCGCCCCGGAGACCACCACCGCGTACGCCGCCACCCGCGCCGCGCGCGCCGCGATGGAACGGGCCGGCATCGAGCCGGAGCAGGTCGGCGTGATCGCGCTGGCCACCTCCACACCCGACCGGCCCCAGCCGCCCACCGCCACCGCCGTCCAGGCCGCCCTGGGCGCGAGCGGCGCCGCCGCCCTCGACATCAACGGCGTCTGCACCGGCTTCATGTACGCCCTGGCCACCGCGCGCGGCATGCTCTCCAGCGGAGACCAGGGACGGTACGCGCTGGTCATCGGTGCCGACCTCTACTCGCGGATTCTCGACCCCACCGACCACCGCACGGTCGTGCTCTTCGGCGACGGAGCGGGCGCGGTCGTCATCGGCCCGGAGAGCGAACCGGGACGTGGGGAGATCATCGCCACCCGGCTCCGCAGCCACGGACACCTCGGCCGGCTGATCCACATGGAACCCGGCGACCACTTCCGCATGGACGGGGCGGGCGTGCGCGACTTCGTCCTCGCCGAGGTCCCGCTGGCCGTGAAGGACTTCCTGGCCGAACAGGGCGTCGACGGCCGGCAGATCCGCCATCTGGTCGCCCACCAGGCCAACGGCGTGATCCTCGACGCGCTGGTGCCGACCCTGGGGCTCGCCGAGGACGTCACCGTGCACCGCACCATCGACCGGTACGGCAACACCGCGTCCGCCTCCGTCCCCATCACGCTGGACGACGCGCACCGCCGGGACGCCCTGACCGGCGACGGGCTGACACTGCTGCTCGCCTTCGGCGGCGGCATGGCGACCGGGGCGGCCCTGCTGCGGGGCTGACCTGGACCCGGAACTCCCCCCACAGACGGTGAACAGGCGGTACGGACCCCCCACAGAGCCGCATTCCGGAAACCCCCCGTCCGGATTTCGGTCCCCCCACCCGTACCGCCTCCCCGTCGCCCCACCCTCCCCCCTCCCGGACCGGCCACGACCGCGCATCGCACGAAGGAGCCCGAGCCATGCCCACCCCCTCCTACCTGGTCTTCGCCGACGTCGACGAGACCCTGATCAACTGCAAGAGCATGTTCGACTTCCTTCAGTTCCGCATGATCGCCGAGCAGGGCATCCGGGGCGGCGCCGAATACCTCCGCATCCGCGCCGACGTCCAGGCCAAGGCCGACGCGGGCGTGCCACGGGAGGAGATCAACCGCTCCTACTACTCCCTCTACGCGGGCGAACCCGTCGACAGAGTCGCCGAACTGGCGGCCCGCTGGTTCGCCGAACGCGACGCGGCCGGCCTCTTCATCGAGAGCACGGAAGCCGCCCTGCGCGACCACCGCGCGCGGGGCGCCACCATCGTCCTGGTGTCGGGCTCCTTCCCGGCGCTCCTCGCCCCCGTCGCCGACCGGGTCGGCGCGGCCCACCTGCTGTGCACCCGCCCCCTGGAACACGAGGGCCGCTACACCGGAGAGGTCGAGGTCCCCGTGATCGGCGAGGCGAAGGCCGATGCGGTACGCACCCTCCTCGCCGCCCACCCCGGCGTCGACCCGTCCCAGTGCTACGCCTACGGCGACCACACCTCCGACATCCCGATGATGAACTGCGTCGGCATCCCCGTCGTCGTCGGCGACCACCCCGAGATGAAGTCCTATCTCGCGGAACGGGAAGTGACGGCGCTGCGCCTGCGGCTGAACCCGCTGCGCCCGACCGGCGGCCCGGAGGGCAGGCGGATCGGCGGCGAGGAGGGCACCGGCGTCCTCTTCGCCGGAACCGGCGCGCGCCCCTAGGCCCGCTCCCCCTGAAAGCCTGCTGCCCTCCCGGCCGGACGGACCCTCCTGCGTGGGCGGACCTGGGACCGCCCGGGGGTACGGCCGGCCGGCGCGCACACCGGGGCCCGAGGCGACCCCCGGTGGCGCGACGGCGGGCACGCAGGATGCCGGAGGCGATCCCGACAGCCGGTCGGGGTCCCTCCGGCATTTTGGTGCGCCCGGTACCTGCGGCCCGGCGCCCGGTACGCAGTGAAGATCGTCCGAATCACGGCCAACCGATCGCGCTCAGTGAACCCACCACCTCCACCGGCGCTCACCGGATCCACAAGGAACGGAACCCATCCGGGCCCGGGGGAAGACACTGGAGGACGTGTGCGCGGACGCACGAAGAGATCGCTGAGAGTGGCCCTCGCGGTCACGCTGGGGACGGCACTGACCGCCGGAGCCGCCGCGTCACCGGGGGAGCACCGGGACGGCGGGGCGGCCCGTCAGAGCACGAAGGGCGGGACGACGGTCACGCTGATCACCGGGGACCGGGTGGTCGTCGGCGCCGGGGGACGGATCACGCAGGTCCGGCCCGGCGAGGGCCGCGAGAGGATACCCGTCCGGACCGAACGCGCCGGGGGACGCACCTACGTCGTCCCGTACGACGCACAGCGCCTGATCGCGGCCGGGAAGCTCGACCGGCGGCTGTTCGACGTCACCGAACTGGCGAGCCCCGAGGGGCGCCGGCTCCACGGCGACGGCGTGAAGGCCATCGTCAGCTACGCGGGCCCGGCGGCGGGATCCGCGAAGAAGGACGTACGCGGGGCACGGGCGACCACGGTCCACCGGACCCTGCCGGCCGTCGGCGCCGAGGCCGTCGCCGCCGAATCCCCCACCGGGGCGGGCGACCTGTGGGACGCGCTCACCCGCACCACCCGCGGCGGAGCGCTCACGACCACCGCCGGCATCGAGAAGGTCTGGCTCGACGCCGTCGTGAAGGCCAGCCTCGACCGCACCACCCGCCAGATCGGCGCTCCGAAGGCCTGGTCGCGCTCGTACGACGGCACCGGGGTGAAGATCGCCGTCCTCGACACCGGCATCGACACGAGCCACCCCGACCTCGCGGGCCGCGTCGTCGCCGAACGGAACTTCTCCAGCGCCCCCGGCACCGGCGACCGCCGGGGCCACGGCACCCATGTCGCGTCGGCGGCCGCCGGCACGGGCGCCGCGTCCGGCGGCACCCACCAGGGCGTCGCACCCGGCGCGACCCTCCTCAACGGCAAGGTCCTCAACGACCACGGCTCCGGCAGCACGTCCGGGATCCTCGCGGGCATCGACTGGGCCGTCGCCCAGGGCGCCGACGTCATCAACATGAGCCTCGGCGGCGACGACTCCCCGGGCATCGACCCGATGGAAGCCCTGGTCAACAAGTACACGGCCGAGAAGGGCATCCTCTTCGCGATCGCCGCGGGCAACTCCGGATCGGGCCCCTCGACCGTCGACTCCCCCGGCTCTGCCGCCGGGGCGCTCACCGTCGGCGCGGTCGATGACGACAACGCCATCGCCGACTTCTCCAGCCGCGGCCCCCGCTTCGACGGCGGCGGCGTCAAGCCGGACGTCACCGCCCCCGGAGTGGCCGTCACCGCGGCCGCCGCCACCGGTACCGGCTCCGCCACCGGGAACCCGCCGCCCGGCTACACGAACAAGGACGGCACCTCCATGGCCGCCCCGCACGCGGCGGGCGCGGCGGCGATCCTCAAGCAGCAGCACCCCGACTGGACCGGCTCCCGGATCAAAGCGGCCCTCACCGGATCCGCCGACCCCGGCCCGTACGGCGTCTGGGAACAGGGCACCGGCCGGATCGACATCGACCGGGCCACCACCCAGAACGTCGTCGCCGAACCCGCGTCGATCTCCCTCGGCGACCAGCGGTGGCCCCACGACGACGCCGTGCCCGTCACCGAGAAGATCACCTACCGCAACACGGGTACGACGGACCTCACCCTGGACGTGTCCCTCGCCGCCGCGACCGGCCCTGACGGCCTCTTCACCCTCAGCACGCCCCGGCTGACCGTCCCCGCAGGCGGGACCGCGTCCCTCGACGTGACCGCCGACATCCGGGCCGCCGCCGACGGTCGGTATCAGGCCATTGTCGTGGCCAAGGGCGCCGACGGCCGGACGGTGGTGCGCACGGCCACCACCGTGAACCGCGAACCCGAGTCGTACGACCTCACCATCAAGGCCATCGGCCGCGACGGCAGGCCCGACCCGAACGCGACCGCCGGAATCGGTTTCCCCGCCGGGGAATCCCCCGACAGGGCCGTGGCGGTCGACCCCGCCACCGGGGAGGGGACCGTACGGCTCCCCAAGGGGCGCTACGCCCTCACCGGCCAGTCGTACGACCCGGTGACCGACGACACCGACCTGATGGTCCGGCCCCTGCTGGACCTGAAGGGCGACACCACCGTCGTCCTCGACGCCCGCACCACCAGGCCGTTCCGGGTCACCGTGCCCGACCCCGAGGTCCGAGAGGGGATCACGGACCTCTCGTACGTGGTGCGCCAGGGGGCGTCGACGTACGAGTGGCAGTCCGGGTTCCACTCCCTCAACAGCGTACGGAGCGCGCACGTCGGCCCCGCCCTGACCGGCGGCGGCACCGTGACCCACCACGCCTTCAGCAGCTGGCAGAAGCCCGGAACCGACTACACCACCGCCCACAAGGGCAGCGGCACCCGCTTCCCGGCCGGCCTCAGCAAGCACTACCGCCCCTCGGACTTCGCCCGGGTGGACGTCGGCCTCGGCGCCTCCGTCCCCGGCAAGTCCAGCCAGTACATGGCGTACGGCGAGTTCGCCCCCGGCCTGGGTTCCAGCACGCTGGTGCACCAGCGTGCGCAGTCCCGCCGGACCAGCTACCTGACCACGGCCCAGGGCATCCGGTGGACCCTGGAACACGACCAGCTGAGCACGCCCGACGACTGGCGGAACCCCGAGTCGGCACACTGGTCGGCCGCGCCGGAGAAGTTCCGGGCCGGGAAGAAGTACCGCGTCGACCTCAACACCGCCGTCCACGGCCCGCTGGTCAACGGGACGTTCGGCGTGTTCCGCGAGGGCGACGCGCTCCAGGCCCATCTGCCGCTGTTCGCCGACGGCCGGGGCAACGCGGCCGACTCCACGTACGCCACGGCCCGGACCACGCTCCACCGGGGTACGAGCCTGGTCGGCCGGGCCGACCGGCCGACGGACGCGGGCGAGCTGTTCACCGCACTGCCGCCGAAGAAGGCGACCTACACCCTGGCGACGTCGGTCACCCGGCCCACGAGTGTCACCAGGGTGGCGACGCGGGTGGACGCGTCATGGACGTTCCGCTCGCAGCGCACGTCCGAGTTCAGCCAACTGCCGCTGTCGATCGCCCGGTTCACCCCGTCGGTGGGCCTGGACTCCACGGCTCCGGCGGGCCGCGTCCAGACGTACCCGGTGACGGTGCAGGGCCCGGCGGCCGGGAAGAGCCTCAAGTCGCTGAGTGTGTCGGTGTCGTACGACGGCGGGAAGAGCTGGCGGAAGGCCGTGGTGAAGGACGGCCGGGTGACGGTGAAGAGCCCGGCGAAGGGGAAGGGGATCGCGCTGCGGGCGACGGTCGCCGACAGGCAGGGCAACAAGGGGTCGATGACGATCCACAACGCGTACCGGGGGAAGTGACGGTGGCGGTGTGACGTGCCCGCGCCCACCGGCTCTGACGGGCCGGTGGGCGCGGGACGCTGGGCGCTGTGCCTTTAGACGGTCGCGGTCCTGGCGAGGGTCACCAGGCCGGTGAAGGCGCGGGTGGAGACGGTGAGGACCGGGCCGTCGGGACGCTTGCTGTCGCGGAGGGGGACGATGCCGGTGGTGGTGGCGTGTGCGGGGGCCCATTCGACGCAGGTGCCGCCGCTGCCGCTGTAGGAAGACTTGATCCAGTTCATCACGGCCTGCCCTTCCGGAGGTTAGACCGTTGCGTGCCTGGCGAGGGTCACGAGTCCGGTGAAGGCGTCGGTGGAGACCATGAGGACCGGTCCGCCCGGACGCTTGCTGTCGCGGACGGGGACGATGCCGGTCGTGGAGGCGTGATCCGGTGCCCACTCAACGCAGGAACCGCCGTTGCCGCTGTAGGAGGACTTGATCCAGTTGAGGGATTCGGTCGTCACGGGGTGCCCTTCCGTATCTGACTGATCATGGCGACAGACTCCGCTTGGGAGGGCGCTTCTGTCTGTAGTTGATGGTAGGCCCTCATCAGCGGCAGTACAGAAGTGATGCCGCGCTCCAGGTAGCCCTGGGTCTGGGATTCGACATACGCGACCATGGATCGGTCCGCGAGCGTCAGCAGGTTCACCAATCGGTTGAAGGGGCGCAGTTCCCCCATGGTGAACGGAGCGACCTGGAGCGAGGTGTTCGGCTGCTGGGCAAACTCGATCAGCCGCCCCAACTGCTCTTTCATGACGCCGGGCCCACCGATCGGGCGGCGGATGCAGCTCTCGTCCAGGACCACGATCATGAGCGGTGGCACGGCCCGTACCAGCGCGGCTTGCCGATCTATCACGAACTCGACTCGTTCAGCGGCTTGTTCACCCGTGATGGAGCCTCGCCGGACGTTGGCCGCTTCGAGGGATGCCGCGTACGCGTGCGTCTGAAGCGGCCCCGGGATCAGGCCGGTGTCGAACAGCCGGATCTCCGCTGCCCGGCCTTCGAGTCCGATGTATTCCGGGAACCCTTCGATCAGGCTCCCATTCTTGATCTCGCGGTACTGGCGTTCGAAGGAGTTGAACCTGTAACCAGTACCGAAAGCTTCGTCGGCGTGGCGCGCGAACTGCAAAGTCGGCATCCTGCGGCCAGTTTCAACGTGCGAGATCTGGGTGCCGGAGTACTGCATCCGTACCCCCAACTCTTCCTGGTTCCACCCCCTCTCCTCCCGCAAACGGCGGATGCGTGCTCCAAACGCTGCTTGCGGCGAGGCGTTGGGATTCAGTTCCTTGATGTTCACCACATGGGCACCAACTTTTCGTGCAGCGCCGTCTATTTGCGGCGATCCAGAGCCTGGGCCACGCTGATTTCACTCAGCGATGGCCACGCTACGGAGAGGAATGGCTGTGCTCAAGGGTGAACTGACGGTCGGCGATCTCGCGTTCGACATCGTGGCGAAGATGTTGGGAAGGGTTATGGCGGTGTACGGGTCGGTGTACTTCCTGCGGCCGGTGAATGGCGGGCGGGAGTGGGAGGCGTCGCGGGAGGAGATCCGCCCGGCGTCGGTGCGCGACCGGCAGCTGGTGTGACGGTGGCCCGGCGTTTGCGGCGGCTCATATCCCGCCGCGTACGGGTGGCGGTCGCCGTGACGCTCTACCTGGGCACGGTCGGCCTGCTGCTCACGGCGGCGCTCCCGGTCCTGAGGCCGCCCGCCCTGTGACCCCACCTCCCTCAGACGCCGCTCACGCGCCTGCCCCGCGTGTGAGCGGCCCCGGGGCCCCGGCCGTCCCTCCCCCGCACCGGGGCCGGCCGGGGCCCCACCCCCTTCATCCCCTTGTGTCCGAAGGAGACACTCATGGCACACGCCGACATCGACCCCACCGCCCCGCCCCGCCGCCGGATCGGAGCCGTGGTCCTCGTCCAGGACCCGGCCGGCCGGATCCTGCTCGTGAAGCCCACGTACAAGCCCGGCTGGCAGCTCCCCGGAGGCGGAGCCCACGCCGGCGAACCGGTCGCCGAGGCCGCCGAACGCGAACTCGCCCAGGAAACCGGCCTCCGGCTGAGGATCAGCCACTTCCTCGCCCTCGACCAGATCCCCGCCAACCCCACCACCGGCACCGCCGAAGGATTCAACATCGTCTGCGACGGCGGCACCCTCACCCGCTCCCACGCAGCCACCGCCACCATCCCCGAACCCGCCCGCACCGAACTCGAAGACCTCCACTGGATCCCCCTCGGCCAACTCGGCGAATACGCCCGCCCCTACCAGGAACGCCGCATCCGAGCCGCCCTCCACGCCCAACAACGCCGCGAATCCCTCCCCCTCCTCCACCACGGCACACCCATCCTCTAGGCGGAGTCGACCGGATGGTTGCCCGTCCGGTCGTACGCGTCGCTGCCCGTCCGTACCTGGTACGAGCGTCTTCTTCCTTGTATCCAGGAAGGGTCGACGAACCCACGCCGGATGAGGGACTGCCTTGCACGACCACGAGAACGTGAAAGCCGCCGGGGCCGACAAGAGGCGCCCCTCTCCCCGTGTGCCGTCCTCCGTGCCGCAGCCCGCGCGATGGGGCGGTCTGGCCGGTCTCCAGGCGACGGCGGGCAATGCCGCCGTCGTGCAGATGCTCCGCAGGGCCGGCCACCCGGGGGCGCAGCCCGATCAGCATCAGCACAACGCCGGCTGCGGGCATCAGGGCAACGGGCCCGCTGTGCAGCGTTCCGCCGTGCACGATGTGCTGCGGACCCCCGGCCGGGCCCTGGACGAGGCGACGCGCAGCGACATGGAAGCCCGTCTCGGCGCGGACTTCTCGGATGTCCGCATTCACAACGACAGTGCCGCCCGTGCCTCCGCCGCCGAGGTGGGCGCCCGCGCCTACACCTCCGGCACCCATGTCGTGATCGGCGACGGCGGCGCGGACAAACACACCCTGGCGCACGAACTCACCCACGTGATCCAGCAGCGCCAGGGCCCCGTCTCGGGGACGGACAACGGCTCCGGCCTCAGCGTCTCCGACCCGTCCGACCGGTTCGAACGCGAGGCCGAGGCCAACGCGAGACGGGCGATGTCCGTGTCGCCCCCGTCGGCAGTCTCCTCCTCGGAGCAGCAGGCCGGGGGTACGGGCGGGCGCGTTGCCGGGCAGCCGGCGATCCAGCGGATCATCTACGACACGGTGGAGAACGGCGGGACCGAAGAGCTGTTTCTGGAGAGTCGGGGAGACGCCCTCGCGCACTTCGCGAACCGTGGCTTTACCGAGAACATGCTGAACCGGCTCGGGGAGATGGCCGCGGATGAAGATGAGATGTACACGCAAGCCGAGGCGATGGCGAGGGTGCGTAACACCGTCACCGGCGCGATCAACGGCATCACTCCTGGCGAGATCAACTTCCTGGCCGCTCTCGCGAATGACCGTGAGCAGGTGTCGGCCTACGACCCGGACATGATGCCGATGGCGCAGACCCTTATCGGCAGGGCCCTCCGCGCTGCGGGGCTCCCCGAGAATTCGGTGGTGGCGAACAGGGCGTCCATTGCCGAGTTCGGCCACCATGTGCCGCACACCGACATTTTCGTGCCGCACCCGGGACCGTGGATCCATTTGGCAGCACCCAACGATCTGGCCACCTGCCTGGAGCATGTGCTGGGGCCGTCGAGCCACGCCTCCGTGCTGACCGACAACGAGCCCACTCAGGGGTTCGCGCAAACCCTCACCGCCAGAATCGACGCGCTCAACAACGCCAACGCCGACACACCGGACTACATACCTCTGACCTACACCGTGACGGATCCGGAGCTGCGGGAGGGCGGGACCGCCGAGCTGGGAAACAACCTCGGGGACCGGTCCAGCGTCCCGTACAAGACCGTCCACTACCCGAACTACAGAGTGATCCGCATCTCCCGTGCCTGAGGGCCACCGCTGATCGCCTGCGGGAACGGGCCGCCACCGGCCTCAGGTCAGTGGAGTCCGGACGAGCACGGGCCGCGCTCGATGGACATCGGGTGGCCCGCGTCGTCGTACACCGTCGTCACCTTCACGGAGCCGTGGCACTCGGGGTCGGCGCACGGCTCGGTCAGCTCGACCACGGCGCCGATCATGCGGACGCGCTGCCAGGTGTTGCCGCACCGGCCGCACCGGCCGAAGAAGTAGACGCCTGCGAGACAGTGTTCACACCGGCGGCCCGGTGACGGTCGGAAAGGGGTCAAGTCCATGGAAGTCTCCCTTCCCATCCAAGATGCCCATCCCGGACGGCGGGGGAACGCGCAATCCGGGGCCCTGCCCGCCCGCGTCGACGGGGTGGCCCGTACCCCTTCTTCCCCGGCTCGGGGTACCGGTCCGCCTGTGCCGGCTGTGTGGGTGGGGGGTGCAGGGTCGCCCCCGCAGGGGATCGGCGGGAAGTCCTGCTCGCGCTGACCGTGGGCCTTCGGTCCGCCGACCCCGAGGAGGTGAGCCCGGAGGCCCCCGCCAACCCGCACCACACCCGGCCCCGGGACCACCCGAACAAATCCAGCCCGTCCGGCGATTGAGGACGGACCAGCACCCTGCCCAGCCGCACAGGCGAACGTCCCGCAGTGTGCGGGCCATCGTCGGGGACCAGTCCCCGAACCCCTGCGCCTCAATCGCCGGCGGGGCTGGTTTTTGCTCGGGTCGACGGCGAGGCGGGTTTGTGCGGGTCGGCCCGGGACCGGGTGTGGTGCGGGTTGGCGGGGCCTCCGGGCTCACCTCCTCGGGGTCGGCGAGCGTACTCACCAAGTTTTGTGCGGGTCGGCCTCCGCCGATCCCCTGCGGGGGCGACCCTGCACCCCCCACCCACACAGCCGGCACAGGCGGACCGGTACCCCAGGCGGGGGGAAGACAGGTGCGGGCCCCCGTACCGACACGGGCCCCGCAGCGCGAGGCCACCCTCGTGCAGGGTGCGGGCGGCCGGTACCCCGTGCCGGGGAAGGGGGTGCGGGCCCCCGTACCGACACGGGCCCCGCAGCGCGAGGCCACCCTCGCGCAGGGTGCGGGCGGCCGGTACCCCGTGCCGGGGAAGGGGGTGCGGGACCCCGTACCGACACGGGCCCCGCAGCGCGAGGCCACCCTCGCGCAGGGCGCGGGCGGCCGGTACCCCGTGCCAGGGAAGGGGGTGCAGCCCTTCGTACCGACACGGGCCGGGCAGGGCCTTGCCATTCCCGGGGTCAGACGGCCCGCTCGATGGCTTCAAAGATGTCCGCGTCCGTCTGCTGCTGCCACGCGGGCAGGTCGGCCCAGTCGGCGACGTACCCGGGCTTCGGGTCCTCGAAGTGCTTGAACATCTGCGCGGTCCAGCAGATCGCGACGAAGCGGCCCTTCTGCTCGCGGGTGAGCCGTGCGGCGTGACCGTCGCTGGTCGTGATGAAGTCGCGCACCTGCCCGTAGACGGCTGCGGCGGCTGCGCGCTCCCACTCGGGCGTCTGGTCCCACGGCGTGACGTAACCGGGCTTCGGCTCGCCGGGGTAGTGCTTGGTCACACCGGCAATCCACGCCTCGCGGAAGATCCGACCGTCACTCATGCACGTGTCCCTCTCGTCATGCGGTACGCGACAGCGCCGCGATTCGGTGATCCAGGTCCGAGGCTCGGGCATCGGACAGGAGCGGGGCAAGACTCTCCCGAAGCCCGTCCAGCTTCCTGCCGATGAATCCGGAGTTCGACCGGTCGGCCAGGTTGATGACCGTCTCCGCGTGAACCGCTGCCGGAGCGGCCGGGCGCCCCCGTACCCGTACCCGGGAGAAGGCGGCGCGGGCCCACCGCACCGCACACCCCTACCGCAGCCGTTCTCCACCATGGCCGGATACCGTCGAAGGGTGAGCGAAACCCCTCCCCCCGCCCCCGAACTCTTCACCTGGGAGTTCGCGACCGACCCGTACCCCGCCTACGCCTGGCTCCGCGAGCACGCCCCGGTGCACCGGACCCGGCTGCCCAGTGGCGTCGAGGCGTGGCTCGTGACCCGGTACGCGGATGCCCGGCAGGCGCTGGCCGATCAGCGGCTGTCGAAGAATCCGGCGCATCACGCGGAGCCCGCGCACGCCAAGGGGAAGACGGGCATCCCGGGGGAGCGCAAGGCCGAGCTGATGACGCACCTGCTCAATATCGACCCGCCGGATCACACACGGCTGCGCCGGCTGGTCTCCAAGGCGTTCACTCCGCGCCGGGTGGCGGAGTTCGCGCCCCGGGTGCAGGAGCTGACGGACCGGCTGATCGACGGGTTCGCGCAGAAGGGGGAGGCGGACCTGATCCACGAGTTCGCGTTCCCGCTCCCCATCTACGCCATCTGCGATCTGCTGGGTGTCCCGCCGGAGGACCAGGACGACTTCCGGGACTGGGCCGGGATGATGATCCGGCACGGGGGCGGGCCGCGCGGTGGGGTCGCGCGGTCGGTGAAGAAGATGCGGGGGTATCTGCTGGAGCTGATCCACCGCAAGCGCGGCGATCTCGGGGACGATCTGATCTCGGGTCTGATCCGGGCGAGCGACCACGGGGAGCATCTGACGGAGAACGAGGCCGCGGCGATGGCCTTCATCCTGCTTTTCGCCGGTTTCGAGACCACGGTCAATCTCATCGGCAACGGGACCTTCGCGCTGCTGCGCGACCCGGTGCAGCGGGGCCGGCTCCAGGAGTCCCTGGCGGCGGGTGAGCGGGGTCTGCTGGAGACCGGGGTGGAGGAGTTGCTGCGGTACGACGGGCCGGTGGAGATGGCGACGTGGCGGTTTGCCACGGAGCCGCTGGTGATCGGTGGTCAGGCGATCGCGGTGGGTGATCCGGTGCTGGTGGTGCTGGCCGCGGCGAACCGGGATCCCGAGCGGTTCGAGGGGCCGGACGTGCTGGATCTGTCGCGGCGGGACAGCCAGCATCTGGGGTACGGGCACGGCATCCATTACTGCCTCGGGGCGCCGCTCGCGCGGCTGGAGGCGCAGACCGCGCTGGCGACCCTTTTCACCCGGTTGCCGGACCTCCGACTCGCGGCGGATCCGTCCGATTTGCGGTGGCGCGGTGGCCTGATTATGCGGGGATTGCGCACCCTGCCCGTTGAGTTCGATTTCGGCGGGAGAGCGCAGGGAATTGACGAGCCGTCAGGGTCGTGATGTTCGCGTGATCTCCGCTGCATCGACTTGTGACTGATGTTCGACTGCGGCTACGTTCACCCCGTCTCAGCAGTCTCGCGAAAGGCAACCGCATGCTCACCGGGAATGGTCGACATCGCCGACCCCGTCAGGCTCCGGCACTCGTCGTCGCGGCGGGAGTGACAGGATCGGCCATCGCGATCCCGCTCCTGGGCGCCGGCTCGGCGACCGCCGCCGAGTCCGCCACATGGGACCGCGTGGCCGAATGCGAGAGCGGTGGCGCCTGGAGCGCCGACACCGGCAACGGTTATTACGGCGGTCTCCAGCTGTCGCAGCAGACCTGGGAGAACTTCGGCGGTCTGGACATCGCCGACCGCCCCGATCTCGCCAGCCGCGCCCAGCAGATAGCCGTGGCCGAGAAGGTTCTCGCGGCCCAGGGCGCCAAGGCGTGGGCCACGTGCGCCGAGATGGCCGGTCTGACCGCCTCCGGCACCGGTACAGGCACGGACGCCGGTACGGGCACGGGCGCGGCCGGGAAGACCACCTCGGAGGCCCCCGCGGCCGGGAAGCCGGCCAAGAGGTCCGCCACGGCGCCGGAGAAGGCCGGGAAGGCGGCCGGGCAGGAGGCCGGGAAGTCGGCCGACAGCGGCACCGCCCGCGACACCGCCACCCCGGACGCGAAGGCGTCGGGCGGGGGCGGCGGCAAGGGCACGGAGGGCGCCACCGAGGGGACCGACCCCGCGCCGGCCCGTACCCAGGGCGTCGGCAACGGCCCCGACCGCACCACCGGCTCCGGTACCGAGGCCCCGGCGGGCGGCGGCAAGCACCGGGGCGCACCCGCCGACGAGGCGGCCGACGGCACCACCCCGGCGGCCGACGCCTCCTCACCGGCCGGTACGGCCGCCTCGGACGAGGTCCGGGACCGGGCGGCCGACACCCCGCAGACCTCGCGCGGCGGCGACGCGGCCCGCGACGGCGCGGCGTTGTCCGGTGCGGCACAGAAGGCCGGTGTCACGGTCGGGACCGGCGCGGCGGGCACCTCGCCGTCCGCGTACACCGTCCAGCCGGGCGACAGCCTCTCCGCCATCGCCGAGGCCGAGAAGGTCGAGGGCGGGTGGAACTCCCTCTATGAGCGCAACAAGAAGGAGGTCGGCGCCGACCCCGACCTGATCCACCCTGGTCAGAGCCTGGATCTCAGCGCCGCGCAGCAGTAGTTGCGCCGGGGTTTGTCCTGGTTTGCAGAAATGAGACAAGGGTCTCTTTGCGAAATCTCTGCCCCGGCTCGATCCGGAATATTGAATTCCAGGCCTCACCTGCGGAAACGTCAAGATCCGGAGTGGTGAGATGGGCGATTTCTCCCCGATGTTCATCTTTGAACATCGGGGAGGGCTGTGCGTACGGTCTGACCGCTCGCCACAGCGGGCACCGTCGACCGTCACGCCGAATCCTGCCGTCGGTCGGGGGGAAACACGACGCTCACAGCGCCGGAGGCAGGAGCGGGGGACCCAAGGTTTGCGCCGGTCCCGGCCGCTGACGAACGGTTCGTGAACCGTTCGCCCAGCAGTCGAACCGGCTGGGGGTGAAGCCGTGCGCCAGTCGCACGGCCGGGCAACTCACTTGGCCCGAACCCGACAGCTCACTTCGCAGGCGTCGGTGAGGGAGATCTCCATGCTGTTTTCCGGCAAGGGCAAGCACCGCCGTCCGTCCAAGGCCGTCCGCGTCGTGACCTTCGCCGGTGTCACCGGCGCCGCTGTCGCCGCCCCGCTGATGGGCGCGAGCACCGCCACCGCCGCCACGGCCGCCGAGTGGGACAAGGTCGCCCAGTGCGAGTCCGGCGGCAACTGGTCCATCAACACCGGCAACGGCTACTACGGCGGCCTCCAGTTCTCGGCCTCCACCTGGGCCGCGTACGGCGGCACCGCCTACGCCCCGACCGCCGACAAGGCCAGCAAGTCGCAGCAGATCGCCATCGCCGAGAAGACCCTCGCGGGTCAGGGCAAGGGTGCCTGGCCGAAGTGCGGCGTGGGCCTCTCCAGCACCCCGTACGGCGGCGGCTCCACCACCGCCCCGGTGCAGCAGGCCCCGAAGCAGGCCACCAAGCCGGCCCCGCAGCAGCAGGCGCCCCAGCAGCAGGCCGCCCCGCAGCAGCGCGCCGAGGCCCCGGTGACCCGCTCCGCCGAGCGCGCCCCCGCCGCCGCCCCGGTGCAGCAGCAGTCCGCCCCGTCCCAGGCCCCGGCCAAGGGCTTCCTCAAGGGCGACGGCGAGTACGCGGTGCAGGCCGGCGACACGCTCAGCTCCATCGCCGAGGCCAAGGGCGTCAAGGGCGGCTGGCAGAAGCTGTTCCAGCTGAACGAGGACATCGTCGACAACGCCGACGTCATCTACGTGGGTCAGCAGCTCCACCTGCGCTGACCCGCCCCCCGGGTGCTTCCCGGGCCACGGACCGCCCCGGTCCGGCGCGCTTCCCCCCGTTCGCGCCGGACCGGGGCTCCGGCCTTTCCCGGGCCCGATCCCTCGTACCAACCGCTACTGAGCGGTAGCTTTGCGGCGTTTTGCCCCGCCCTGCTGTATTTCTTTATCTTTTTCGTCCCAGCGGTCGGGCATCCGAGGGGACGGACCCCGCCCGCCGGTTAGGCTCTTGTCGCAAGGCCGATCGCGGCCCTGCACTCCATGCGTCACATCCCAGAAGGAGATGCTCGTGCCGTCCATCGACGTCGTCGTAGCCCGGGAAATCCTGGACTCCCGAGGCAACCCCACGGTCGAGGTCGAGGTCGGCCTCGACGACGGCAGCACCGGTCGTGCTGCCGTTCCGTCCGGCGCCTCGACCGGTGCCTTCGAAGCCATCGAGCTTCGTGACGGCGACCCCAACCGCTACCTCGGCAAGGGCGTCGAGAAGGCCGTCCTCGCGGTCATCGAGCAGATCGGCCCCGAGCTGGTCGGCTACGACGCCACCGAGCAGCGCCTGATCGACCAGGCCATGTTCGACCTGGACGCCACCCCGGACAAGTCGTCCCTCGGCGCCAACGCCATCCTCGGCGTCTCCCTCGCCGTGGCCCACGCCGCCTCCGAGGCGTCCGACCTGCCGCTCTTCCGCTACCTGGGCGGCCCGAACGCGCACCTGCTGCCCGTTCCGATGATGAACATCCTCAACGGTGGGTCGCACGCCGACTCCAACGTCGACATCCAGGAGTTCATGATCGCCCCGATCGGCGCGGAGTCCTTCTCCGAGGCCCTTCGCTGGGGCGCCGAGGTCTACCACACCCTCAAGAAGGTGCTGAAGACCAAGGGCCTGTCCACCGGTCTCGGCGACGAGGGCGGCTTCGCCCCGAACCTGGAGTCCAACCGCGCCGCGCTCGACCTCATCGTCGAGGCCATCACGCAGGCCGGTTACATCCCCGGCGAGCAGATCGCGCTCGCGCTCGATGTCGCCGCCTCCGAGTTCTACAAGGACGGCAAGTACGAGTTCGAGGGCAAGTCCCGCTCGGCCGCCGAGATGACCGAGTACTACGAGGAGCTGGTCTCCGCGTACCCGATGGTCTCCATCGAGGACCCGCTGTTCGAGGACGACTGGGCGGGCTGGAAGGTCCTCACCGACAAGCTGGGCTCCAAGGTCCAGATCGTCGGCGACGACCTCTTCGTCACCAACCCGGAGCGCCTCGCCCGCGGCATCGAGGAGGGCTCGGCCAACGCGCTCCTCGTCAAGGTCAACCAGATCGGCTCGCTCACCGAGACGCTGGACGCCGTCGAGCTGGCCCAGCGCAACGGCTTCAAGTGCATGATGAGCCACCGTTCCGGCGAGACCGAGGACGTCACCATCGCCGACCTCGCGGTCGCGGTGAACTGCGGCCAGATCAAGACCGGCGCCCCGGCCCGCTCGGACCGCGTCGCCAAGTACAACCAGCTCCTGCGCATCGAGGAGATCCTGGACGACGCGGCGGTCTACGCGGGCCGCAGCGCGTTCCCCCGCTTCAAGGGCTGACAAAGCCCCCGCGGGGCGGCACCCCCGGGCAGTACAGCCCCGTCGTACCGGCGTCCCCGGCCTCGGTCCCGTACCGTGTCCGGGGACGCCGCCACGTCGGCGTGCGTGCCGGAGAGCACGGCGGAGTGCGACGGCGGAGTACAGGGGAGGCGGACACGACATGGCCGGGAAGGACCGCGACCGGTTCTCCACCGCGACCAGGCTGCGACTGCTCGGGGAGCAGACCGCCGCCCGCGTCCACCGCTCGCAGAGCCGCCGGCAGGCCCGCCGCTCCCGGCTCACCGGCCGTGCGGCCTTCCTCGCCCTGGTCGTCTGCTCGCTGGTGGTGGCGCTCGCCTACCCCATGCGGCAGTACGTGGCCCAGCGCGGCGACATGGCCGAGCAGCGGGAGAGAATGGCCGAGGCGGAGCGCGAGGTCGAACGCCTGCGGGACGAGAAGGCCCGGCTCCAGGACGACACGTACATCCGGCGCCTGGCCCGGGAGCATCTGCACTATGTGCTGCCGGGCGAGGCCGGATACACCATGATCGACCCCAGGGCGTCCGAACGGCCCCGTGACGGGGACGACGCGGAGGGCCGCCCCTGGTACTCGAACGTCTGGGACGGCGTGGACCGCGCGGACCGCCCCTGACCGACCGGGCCGGCCGCCCACGTACCCCTCTGTGCCCGGGTACGCCCTCCGTACCAGCAGAACCACCGAGCGCAGAACCACCGAGACAGCAGAGCCAAGGCAGGCATGGAAACCCCTCCTCCCCACACCGAACCGACCGAGCCGACCGACGCGGACATCGCCGCCTTCGAGCAGCAGCTCGGCCGCCCGCCGCGCGGGCTCCGCGCGATCGCGCACCGCTGCCCCTGCGGTCAGCCGGACGTCGTCGAGACCGCGCCCCGGCTGCCCGACGGCACCCCCTTCCCGACCCTGTACTACCTGACCTGCCCCCGGGCGGCGTCGGCCATCGGCACCCTGGAGGCCAACGGGGTGATGAAGGAGATGCAGGCGCGGCTGGCCACCGACCCGGAGCTGGCGGACGCCTACCGGGCCGCGCACGAGGACTACATCGCGCGCCGCGACGCCATCGAGGTGCTGGCGGGCTTCCCCAGCGCCGGTGGCATGCCGGACCGGGTGAAGTGCCTGCACGTCCTGGTCGGCCACTCGCTGGCGGCGGGCCCCGGGGTCAACCCGCTGGGCGACGAGGCCATCGCGATGCTGCCCGAGTGGTGGGCCAAGGGGCCGTGCGTCACGCCCTGCGCGGAGCCCGCCGCCCACTGACCACCCTCCCGTCCCCGTCTTCGAGGAGCCACGCATGACCCGGGTCGCCGCCGTCGACTGCGGTACAAACTCCATCCGCCTGCTGGTCGCCGACGCGGACCCCGTCACCGGGACGCTGACCGAGCTGGACCGCCGGATGACCATCGTCCGGCTCGGCCAGGGCGTCGACCGCACCGGCCGGCTCGCCCCCGAGGCGCTGGAGCGCACCTTCGCCGCGTGCCGCGAGTACGCGGCGGTCATCGAGGAGCACGGGGCCGGGAAGGTGCGCTTCGTCGCCACCTCGGCCTCCCGCGACGCCGAGAACCGCGACGACTTCGTCCGGGGCGTGCTCGACATCCTCGGGGTCGAGCCGGAGGTGATCAGCGGCGAGGAGGAGGCCGAGTTCTCCTTCACCGGCGCCACGAAGGAACTGCCGGGCGACGAGGAACGCCTCGTCGTGGACATCGGCGGCGGCTCCACCGAGTTCGTCACCGGCCGCGCGCACGTCGAGGCGGCCCGCTCGGTCGACATCGGCTGCGTCCGGCTGACCGAACGCCATCTGCGCAGCGACCCGCCCGCCCCGGCGGAGCTGGCGGCGGTCCGCGCCGACATCGAGGCCGCCCTCGACCTCGCCGAGAAGACGGTGCCGATACGCGAGGCCCGCACCCTGGTGGGCCTCGCCGGCTCCGTCACCACGGTCGCCGCGATCGCGCTCGGCCTGGACGCGTACGACTCGGCGGCCATCCACCACGCCCGGATCCCCTACGAGCGGGTCGCGGAGATCACCCGCGCCCTCCAGGAGTCCACCCACGAGCAGCGCGCGGCCATCCCCGTGATGCACCCGGGCCGGGTCGACGTCATCGTCTCCGGCGCCCTCGTCCTCCTCGCGATCATGGACCGGACCGGGGCCCGGGAGGTGGTCGTGAGCGAGCACGACATCCTGGACGGGATCGCCTACAAGGTGGCTGAGGACCTTCAGTAGCACTTGGCCGGCGCTGCCCGACGGGATCGGGTGGAGTGTGGCCACCACCGACGGGTGACCATCAGCGTACGCGGCGCCGGGGCCTTCGGGCTCCGGCGGCCGCCCCTCACCCCTCGCCGTCGGCGCCCTCGGCGAACAGGTCCGCCACCAACTCGGCCATGGTCACGGTGGGACCACCCTCGGCGAGTACCGCTTCCGCCTCGCGGGCCAGCAGCGCGTCGGCCGCTTCCTCCCGTACGGACACCTCGTGCTGAGCCATGGAAGGAAGGTACACACCGCCGGGTGCGCAGTGTGGGCGAAAGCGTCGGCCGCGCCCCCTCACGCACGTGATACACCCTCCCGCGAAGAAGTTCGTGAAGTTCTTCACAAGGAAAAGGCCCCTGATGGGCGCCCCGCAAGGCCAAAAGGCCCGTCCCGCTGGGCCATTCGACCCTGCGGTGGCGGGTCGGGGTCGTTCCCGGCATATGTCAGGGGTGTGAACAGCCCCTGTGGTCCAGTTGTAAGGAACGGTTAAAGGCCAGCTCACAGGGGGTGTGACCGGCCCGGTAGAGTCAATGGTCCGGTTTTCGGACACCCCGCCGGGCTTGAAGGGCCGCGTAGTGTAGCACGGGGTGTGGTAGTTCTTGTGAAGGGGCTCACGAGCACCCCCCGACAGGGGGGTGGATACTCGATGGCATGAGCACCACGGAGCGTCCCAGGATCCTCGTTGTAGGCGGTGGGTACGTAGGCCTGTACGCGGCACGCCGCATCCTCAAGAAGATGCGGTACGGCGAGGCGACCGTCACGGTCGTCGACCCGCGGTCGTACATGACGTACCAGCCCTTCCTCCCCGAAGCAGCCGCCGGCAGCATCTCGCCGCGGCATGTCGTCGTCCCGCTGCGGCGCGTGCTGCCCAAGGCCGAGGTGCTCACGGGCCGCGTCACCACCATCGATCAGGACCGCAAGGTCGCCACCGTCGCGCCGCTGGTCGGCGAGGCGTACGAGCTGCCCTTCGACTACCTGGTCATCGCGCTCGGCGCCGTCTCCCGCACCTTCCCGATCCCCGGCCTCGCCGAGCAGGGCATCGGCATGAAGGGCATCGAGGAGGCCATCGGGCTGCGCAACCACGTCCTGGAGCAGCTGGACAAGGCCGACTCCACCACGGACGAGGAAGTCCGCCGCAAGGCGCTGACCTTCGTCTTCGTGGGCGGCGGCTTCGCCGGCGCGGAGACCATCGGCGAGGTGGAGGACCTGGCGCGCGACGCCGCCACGTACTACCGCAACGTCAAGCGCGAGGACATGCGCTTCATCCTCGTCGACGCCGCCGACAAGATCCTTCCCGAGGTCGGCCCCAAGCTGGGCCAGTACGGCAAGGAGCACCTTGAGGGCCGCGGGGTGGAGATCTACCTCCAGACCTCGATGGACTCCTGCGTCGACGGGCACGTGGTGCTCAAGAACGGCCTGGAGGTCGACGCCAGCACCATCGTGTGGACCGCCGGTGTGAAGCCGAACCCGGCGCTCGCCCGCTTCGGTCTGCCGCTCGGCCCGCGCGGCCACGTCGACACCCAGACCACCCTCCAGGTGCAGGGCAGCGACTACATCTGGGCCGCCGGCGACAACGCCCAGATCCCCGACGTCGCCGCCCGCAAGGCCGGCGTCGAGAACGCCTGGTGCCCGCCGAACGCCCAGCACGCGCTGCGCCAGGCCAAGGTCCTCGGCGACAACGTCATCTCCGGTATGCGCGGCTTCCCGCAGTCGGAGTACAGCCACGCGAACAAGGGCGCCGTCGCCGGCCTCGGCCTGCACAAGGGCGTCGCGATGATCGTCATGGGCAAGATGAAGATCAAGCTCCGTGGCCGTCTCGCCTGGTACATGCACCGTGGCTACCACGGCATGGCCATGCCGACCTTCAACCGGAAGATCCGGGTCTTCGCGGACTGGACGCTCGGCATGTTCCTCAAGCGCGAGGTCGTCTCGCTCGGCGCGATCCAGTCGCCGCGCGAGGAGTTCTACGAGGCCGCCAAGCCCGCCCCGGCCGCCGCCGCCCCGGCGCCGGAGAAGGCCAAGGCCGGCTGACCTCCGCCGCACCCCGCTTCACACCGAAGGGCCGCCCGCCATCCGTGGTGCGGGCGGCCCTTCGGCGTACCCGGACACCCCCTCGGCCGCCGCGCGCACCGCCGTGCGAGGGGGACCGTGGCACAAACCGTGGGGGAGGGCCCGTCGCCGGGAAGCACGCACAGTGCGCGACGTGTTCCGTGGAAGGAGGGGGCCTACGCCGGGACACCCGCATCGACCCCACCACGGAGGTGTGCGCCATGGCCGACACCGCACTGCGGTTGACGAGCCTTGTCGAAGAGCTGTTCGGCAGTCCTTTTCCGCTCCGGGTCCGCACCTGGGACGGCTCCGAGTCCGGCCCGCCGGAGGGCCCCGTCCTCGTCGTACGCCACCGCCGGGCCCTGCGCCGGCTGCTCTGGCGGCCGGGCGAACTCGGGCTCGCCCGGGGCTGGGTCGCCGGGGAGCTGGACGTCGAGGGGGATCTTTACACGGCGATGGAGCGGCTCGTCGCCTACGGCGCCGGCATGCCCGGCAGCCTGACGCCCCGGGACCCGAAGGTCCGCGCGGGACTGCGGGCCCTGACCGGCCTGGCCGGGGCACTGCCCCCGCCGGCCCCGCCCGCCGAGGAGGCCCGCCGCCGGGGCGGGCTCTCCCACACCCGGCGCCGCGACCGGGCCGCCATCAGCCACCACTACGACGTGGGCAACGACTTCTACGAGCTGGTCCTCGGCCCGTCCATGGTCTACTCCTGCGCCTACTGGGGAGAGCCGGACGGGCGGGAGAGTCTGGAGGACGCCCAGCGGGCCAAACTCGACCTCGTCTGCCGCAAACTGGCACTTACGGAAGACACCCGGCTCCTCGACGTCGGCTGCGGCTGGGGCTCCCTGGCCATCCACGCGGCCCGGGAGTACGGCGCCCGCGTCACCGGGATCACCCTCTCCCGGGAGCAGGCCGCGTACGCCCGCAAACGCATCGCCGAAGCCGGGCTCACCGACCGGATCGACATCCGCGTCCAGGACTACCGGGACGTACGGGACGAGCCGTACGACGCGATCGCGTCGGTCGGGATGGCCGAGCACGTCGGCGAGGTCCGGTACGGGGAGTACGCGCTGCGCCTGCACCGGCTGCTGCGGCCCGGCGGGCGGCTGCTCAACCACCAGATCGCCCGCCGCCCCGAGCCCGGCACCAGCTACCACGTGGACGCCTTCATCGACCGCTATGTCTTCCCCGACGGGGAGCTGTCCCCGCTCGGCACCACCGTCGCCGCGCTGGAGGAGGCGGGCCTGGAAGTCCGGGACGTCGAGTCCATCCGCGAGCACTACGGGCTGACCCTGCGCCGCTGGGTGGGGCGGCTCGAAGCGGAGTGGGAGCGGGCGGTCGCGCTCACCTCGCCGGGGCGGGCCCGGGTCTGGCGGCTCTACATGGCCGCGTCGGCGCTGGCATTCGAGGCCAACCGGATCGGCGTCAACCAGGTCCTCGCGGTACGGACCGGGCCGGACGGGGCCTCCGGGCTGCCGCTGCGCACCCGTACCTGGAACTGACGCTCGTACCCGGGGATGGAGAAAGCCCCGTGGCCCGCGAGCTTCCGCTCCGGGCCACGGGGCTCCGCCGTGGGGACGGGCCTTTCGGACCTACTCGGTCTTGATCGCCGTCAGCATGTTCAGCCGCGCGGCGCTGCGGGCCGGCCAGAGCGAGGCCAGGACACCGACCACACCGGCGAGCAGCAGGAAGATCGCGATCCGGCCCCACGGCAGCACCAGGACGTACCCGGGGATGCTGGCCTTGAAGGTCTCGCCGACCGCCCAGGCGATGTAGGTGCCGAGGACGATGCCGACCACCGCGCCGAAGAGCGAGATGACCACGGCCTCCAGGCGGATCATGCGCTTGACCCGGCCCCGGTCCAGGCCGATCGCCCGCAGCATGCCGATCTCGCGCTGACGCTCGAAGACCGACATCGCCATGGTGTTGATGACACCGAGGACCGCGATGATCAGGGCCATGCCCAGCAGGCCGTACATGATGTTCAGCATCGTGTTGATGATGCCGCCGAACATATTGCGGATGTCCTGCTTGCCCATGATGTTCACGCTGGGGTTGTCGCCGAGCGCGTCGATCAGGGCCTGCTCGTTGGCGGAGGACTCGCCGCCGTCCATGGCGACCCAGATCTCCTTGATGTACGGGTTCGGGTCGTAGGAGGCGACCAGGTCGGTGGAGACGAGGTAGGAGGAGACCAGCTCGTTCTCCGTGAACACCGCGCCGACGGTGAGCTTCTTCGTCTCCTTCGAGACGGTGTCACCGCCCTTGGTGAAGGTCACCGGGATGGTGTCGCCGGGCTTCCAGCCGTTCTTGTCGGCCGTCTTCTCGGCGATGGCGATCTGCCCGTCGGCGAGGGTGTCCAGGGAGCCGGAGGCCACCTTCATGGTGGCGACCTTCTCGATGTCGCCGGGGGTGACGGCGGTGATGTCCCGGTCGGAGTTCTTGATCTCCGCGCTGAGCAGCTGCATCGGGGAGACCGCCGTGACGCCGTCGGCCTTCTCCAGGGCGGTCAGCGCCGAGCGGTCCAGCGGGCTCTGGTTGGCCATCATGACCATGTAGTTGGCGCGGACGTTCTCCGTGGTCGCCTTGTCGATGGCCGTGCCGAGGGTGACACCGATGACGGTGAGGCCGGTGACCAGGGTGAGGCCGATGGCGAGCGCGGAGGCGGTGGCCCCGGTACGGCGGGGGTTGCGCAGGGCGTTCTGCCGGGCCAGCTTGCCGGCCACGCCGAAGCCCTTGTCCAGGATCGGACGCACCATCCCGATCACCGGGCGGGAGAGCAGCGGGATCAGGACGATCACGCCGATCAGGGCGAGGAAGACACCGCCGCCGATGAGCATCCGCCCCTCACTGCCCTTGGCGGAGGCGCCGGCGAAGACGAGGACCAGGCCGATCGAGGTGAGGACCGCGCCGATGATGTTCCGGACCAGCAGCGACTTGTTGCTCGCGGGGAGGTGCGCGCTGCCCATGGCGGCCACGGGGGCGATCCGGGCGGCGCGGCGGGCGGGCAGATAGGCGGCCAGCACGGTGATCAGCACACCGACACCGAACGCGGCGAGCACCGCGGTGGTGGAGATGATCAGCGGGCCGTCGGGGATCTGCGCGCCGATGGAGCCCATGCCGGAGCGGAGCCCGGTGGCGAGGCCGAGACCGAGGACGAAGCCGATGGCGGAGGCGAGCAGGCCGACCACCGCGGCCTCCAGGATCACCGAGCGCCGCACCTGGCCGCGGGAGGCGCCGACGGCGCGCAGCAGGGCCAGTTCCTTGGTGCGCTGGGCGACCAGCATGCTGAAGGTGTTGGCGATCAGGAAGATGCCGACGAAGAGCGCGATGCCGGCGAAGGCGAGCAGCATCGTGTTGAGGCCGTTCATCTCGCGCTTGATCATCTCGGCCTGGTCGTCGGCGAGGGTCTGGCCGGTCTCGGCGTCGGCGCCCTTGGGCAGCACCTTCCTGACGTCGGCCAGGATCTTGTCCTCGGCGGCGCCGGCCGCGCCGGTCACGGTGATCTGGCTGAAGTGACCGGGCTTGAGGTAGAGCTTCTGGGCGGTGGCGGTGTCGAAGAGGACGAGGCTGCCGCCGGCGTTCACGGCGCCGTCCTCGGTGGTGAAGACGCCGGAGAGCCGGTACTCGGTGACGGGGCCGTTGGTCGCGACCCGCACGGTGTCGCCGACCTTGTACTCGCCCTTCTCCGCGGTGTCCTGGTCGAGGGCGATCTGGCCGGTCCTGGGGCCGGAGCCCTGGACGAAGTCGTAGGCGGCGTCCTTGCCGTCCCCGCCGGGGAAGTGGTTGCCGCCCCGGTTGGCCCAGCCGCTGCCGATCAGCTTGCCCTTCTGGTCGGCGACGCCCGCGAAGCCGGACACACGTCCGGTCGCGTCGGTGACGCCGTCGACGGCGCTGATCTTCTTCAGGGTGGCGGTGGAGAGGCCCAGGTCCTTGGACTCGAAGCCGTTGTCCCGGGTGGGGCTCTCCACCACGACGGCGGTGTCGTCGAAGCTCTTGGCGGACTGCTTGCTGAAGGCGTTGCCGAGGGTGTCGGTGAAGACCAGGGTGCCGGAGACGAAGGCCACGCCGAGCATCACGGCGAGGACGGTCATCAGCAGTCTGGCCTTGTGCGCGAGCACATTGCGCAGGGCGGTACGGAACATAGTCAAGTCCTGGGTAGCGGGCCCGCCGGGCGGGCGGGTCCTGAAGGGCCGGGGGTGTGCTGGGCGGGGGCGGTACGGCTCAGCTGGTCCGGCCCTTGGCGTCGAACGCCTTCATCTGGTCGAGCACCATGTCGGCGGTGGGGTTCGCCATCTCGTTGACGATCCGGCCGTCCGCCAGGAAGACGACCCGGTCGGCATAGGAGGCGGCCACCGGGTCGTGGGTCACCATCACCACGGTCTGGCCCAGCTCGCGCACGGAGTTCCGCAGGAAGCCCAGCACCTCGGCGCCGGAGCGGGAGTCCAGGTTTCCGGTGGGCTCGTCACCGAAGATGATCTCGGGGCGGGAGGCGAGGGCGCGGGCGACGGCCACGCGCTGCTGCTGGCCGCCGGAGAGCTGGGTGGGGCGGTGGCTCAGCCGGCCGGAGAGCCCGACCATGTCGATGACGGAGTCCAGCCACTGCTGGTCGGGCTTGCGGCCCGCGATGTCCATCGGCAGCGTGATGTTCTCCAGCGCGGTCAGCGTCGGGAGCAGGTTGAACGCCTGGAAGATGAAGCCGATCTTGTCCCGGCGCAACTGGGTGAGCTGCTTGTCCTTGAGGGAGCCCAGCTCCGTCTCGCCGATCCGCACCGAGCCGGAGCTGAAGGTGTCGAGGCCGGCGACGCAGTGCATCAGCGTCGACTTGCCCGAACCGGAGGGGCCCATGATCGCGGTGAACTCGGCCTGCCGGAAGTCGACGGTCACATGGTCCAGGGCGACCACCTGGGTCTCGCCCTCCCCGTACACCTTGGACAGATCCGTGGCGCGGGCGGCCACGGCGGTGGCACGGTATGCGATGGGCGTGGTGGTCACGGAGGGACTCCTGTTCGGGGCGGTTCGAGCGTGAGAGACGTTCCCGGGGGGACGGTCACTGCGGGACCGTCTCTCAAGGGGACGACTCCATCCTGTCGCCCGTTCGGCCGCGGATCGTCAGCCCCGGTGCCCGTTCCCGGGACACCCTTTGGTCGCACCGCGGGAAGCGCTCATCCTCCTTTGGTATGACGGCGCCCCCGAGCCGCCGGGGCGCGCCGGGGGGAGCGATCGGCGGGCGGGGGCGTGCGCCCGCCCCGGGGGTGACTGCGGAGGGTGACCGCTCCTCGTCCGTCTGTACGGGGGAGGGCCCGGCGGGGCCGATCCGGTGAGCGACGCGTGACTGTTCGGTGGAGCCGGGGTGCGGGGCTCGTGGAGGCGGGCGGCAGGGAGGGCGAGGAGAGGGGCAGAGGGGCCGGGAGGGCACCGGACGCCACTTCGGCCCTCGCGGTTGCGATGAGTTTCCGTCAATCGCACGCGGCACCCGTCCCGCCCGGCCTCTGCCGCCGCACCCCTCACGATCCATCGCCACCTGGGCTGACGCACCCTCAAGCGGCAATAAAATAAGACAACATCGGGCCACGGGCCGCCCGGGCGTATCGATCTACCCGGATAGGCTCATGTGCTTACGCGGAGCCACGCGTCTGGCCCGGATGGTGGAATGCAGACACGGCGAGCTTAAACCTCGCTGGCCTTCATGGCCGTGCCGGTTCGAGTCCGGCTCCGGGCACTCTGCGTGACCGAATATATGCCATGGGTAGTTGAAAGCTTGACTGCTTCAGGTGACACATAGTTGCACTCCTGACGCCGCCGCACCACCCCCCGGGGCGGTCCCGGTGTGACAGCGGACTCCCCTGTTCCGATCCTGTACCACCCCCGGCGCCGGCGGATCCGTCCCCGGGGGCGCGGGCGGGCGGCCGGGGACGCGCCCGGACCACGGACGGCGGCGCCCCCCGGGGCCGCGTCGGCACCCCCGTCGGCACCCCCGTCCGGGCCCTCCTCCCGGCCCGCGCCCGGACCCGTGTCCGCGCCCCCTCCGGCCCTCGCCGGCGCCGGTCGCACCCGCCCGCCGGGCCCCGGCCGATCCGCCCGCCGGGCCGGGCCGGACCCCTCCGCCGGAGCACACCGGAGGCGTCTGACAGGTCACAATCGGGAAAGATCCTCCCTCAGCACTAGGGTCCGCGCTTTGCGCCCCTATTACTCTTGACGCAAGGCCGCGCACGGCGGCCATGGAGGAGTGAGATGAGGAGCAGCAACCCGGTCTTCTCGCGACGGGGGTTCAGCCGCGACAACGGCTATGCGGGCTTCAACGCGCAGCCGCAGGCCGGGAGCCCCGTCGCCGGTAACCCCTACGCGCAGGGCACCACCAACCCCTACGCCACCAACCCGTACGCGCCCGCCGACACCCAGCCGGGTGCCGAGGCGGCCGTCCGCGGCAATGTGATGACGATCGACGACGTCGTGACGCGCACCGCGATCACGCTCGGCACCGTCGTCCTCACCGCGATGTTCTCGTGGTTCCTGCTTCCGGTCGACGAGGGCAACCTCGGCCGTTCCTACGGCATCGCGATCGGCGCCGCGCTCGTCGCGATGGTGCTGGCCCTCGTCCAGTCGTTCAAGAACAAGCCCGTCCCCGCGCTGATCCTGGCCTACGCGGCCTTCGAGGGGGTCTTCCTCGGCGTGATCTCCAGCGCGGTGTCCACCTACATCGCGGACGGCGCGGTCTCGCAGGCGGTCCTCGGCACGATGGCGGTCTTCGCCGGCGTGCTCATCGCCTACAAGATGCGCTGGATCCGGGTGAACCGCCGCTTCGCCGGCTTCGTCGGCGCCGCCGCGATCGGCTTCGTGCTGCTCATGGCGGTCAACCTGCTCTTCGCCGTCTTCGGCGGCGGTGACGGGCTCGGCCTGCGCAGCGGTGCCCTCGGCATCCTCTTCGGTGTCATCGGCGTCATCCTCGGCGCCTGCTTCCTCGCCCTGGACTTCAAGCAGGTCGAGGACGGTCTCACCTACGGCGCTCCGCGCGAGGAGTCCTGGCTGGCGGCCTTCGGCCTCACCCTGACCCTCGTCTGGATCTACCTGGAGATGCTGCGTCTGGTCTCCATCCTCTCGGGCGACGACTGATCCGCGGGGAGGCACGGACGGCACACACCGTCCGGCCGAAGGACGGGAGGGCCCGCAGGCAGCCGCCTGCGGGCCCTCCGCCATCTCCGGAACCCGGTCGGGGGGCGAGCCCGGCTACAGCAGCTTGCGGGCGGCCCGCCGCAGGTCGTACTCGTGGATGATCGCCTTGGCGTATCCGTGCGACAGCTCGTGTTCGCTGCGGAGCCAGCTGACCTTCTCTTCGAAGCGGACGAGAGAGGGTCCGTCCTCGACGGTGCGCAGCCAGTCGGAGATCGCACGACCGGTGCAGTGGGGGATACGGGCGAGGAGGTTGCGGTGGGTCTCTTCGGAGAAGACTTGGGACATCGGCGCCTCCGGACGCGTTGCGCGTGTGCTCCTTCCCGCCACCGTGCCCGAGGCTGCGCGTATTGGCAACACTCCAGGGCCTGCGCGTAGGGTCGCGCTGTGCTTGATACGACCGATCTGACCACCGCCGTGGAACGCTTCGCCGACCGGCTGCGGGTCGCCCCGCAGAGCCGCCTCCAGCGGGGGGCGGCCGCGGAGGCACTGGAGCTGGCCAGGGAATTGGCACGCCGTGCCCAGATCATCGAGAACCCGGACTCCGCCCCGCTGATCATGCCCGACGCGGGGATCTTCGCCGCGGCGGATCAGGTGACTGTGGCCGGAACGGATCTGGCCGAGGCCCTCAGGACGGCCCCGCCGGGTGCCGTGGAGGGGCTGGCGGAGGCCGTCGCCCTGGTCCGGGCGGCGGCGGAGCGCGCCGGAATGTGACGTACCGGCGTATCGGACGTAGCAGACGTACCGGCGTATCGGGCGTATCGGGGGAGAGCCGGGGCGGGGCTCAGAGAGAGACGACGACCCGGTCCGCGAGGATGTAGACGGCCTCCTCGCCGCAGACGAAGGTCAGGGCGTAGGCCCCGGAGATCGACGAGCCGCCCAGCAGCACCGGCGTCTCACCCCGGCGCAGCGACTCGGCCAGCCGCTCGGCGGTCTCCCGGTGGCCCGGGGTCATACAGAGCGTCGTGCCGTCGGCGAAGACATAGACATCGAGGGTGCCCAGCGGCCCCGGCCGGACGTCGGCCAGCTCGGTCCGGGCCTCGGCGAGGGCCTCCAGCCGGGTGACGGTCCGCTCGTGATCGCTGATCACCGGCGAAGGGCCGGGGACGAAATCGGGGTGCGAGGGGTGCCGGCGGCGGGCGGCGGCCAGCTCGGGCGACTCCCCGTCGGCCTCCGGCAGGGCGGTGGCGGGACCGGCGGCGTCGTCCCGCCGGTCCGGCCCGTCCAGCTCGTCCAGGGAGTCCAGGGCGTCCAGCGCGTCGACCGGCTCCAGGTCCAGGGAGTCGAAGCCGACGAAATCGGTCTGCCGGGGCACATAGACGGCCAGGTCGTCGAGGGGCACCTCGGTCCCGGCGCCGCCGCCCAGCAGGGGCACGGGGGCCACGGGCGTCTCGGCGGCGTCACGGGCCTCCTGCGCGGCCCAGAAGGCACGGGCCTCGGCCAGCTCGCGTTCGCGTTCCTCGGCCAGCGCCTCGGCGACGGCCGCGCGTATCTCGGCGGCGGGGGTCGCACGCGCGTGCGGTACGAGGGGCAGGGCCCCCGAACCGGTGGCGCGCGCGAGTTCGGAGCGGAGCGCCGCGAGCTGCTCGCGGAGCCCGCGGACGGAACGGACGGCGGCGACGCCGGCAACTGTCGCGGCGGCGGTGGTCAGCAGCAGGGCAAGAGGCAGAGCGCTCACTGACGTACTCCCGGTTCGATCGACACCCCGACTTCCTACCTCAGCTTGAGCCGTGTGGGGACCCCGCGGTCAGTGCAATACGTCACCAAGTGGACAGGACTTTTGGCCCGCGCTTTACTAAATCGCGGGTTTGACCTGGGGAAATGATGATCCCCCAGGTGTGAGGTCACAGCCTGGGGGATTTTTTGTCACGACGTGATGGACAGGTGATGGACCGATGGCGGGCGGGTGATGGGCGCGTGGTGATCCGCTGGGCCGGAGGGCTTCAGCTCAGCCGCTCGTGTTGGTGGTCGCGCTGAGCTTCGCCTCGGCGGCGGGCAGGTCCCGCCCTCGTACCTCGGGCGACCCCTACCCTCCGCCTCCGCTCAGCTCAGCCGCTCGATCACCATCGCCATGCCCTGGCCGCCGCCCACGCACATCGTCTCCAGGCCGAACTGCTTGTCGTGGAACTGGAGGCTGTTGATCAGGGTGCCCGTGATGCGGGCGCCGGTCATGCCGTACGGGTGGCCCACGGCGATCGCGCCGCCGTTCACGTTCAGCCGGTCCAGGTCGATGCCCAGCTCCCGGTAGGAGGGGATCACCTGCGCGGCGAACGCCTCGTTGATCTCCACCAGGTCGATGTCCCCGACGGTCAGCCCCGCCCGTGCCAGCGCCTGCCTGCTCGCCTCAACCGGGCCGAGCCCCATGATCTCCGGGGAGAGGGCCGAGACCCCGGTGGAGACGATCCGGGCCAGCGGGGTCAGCCCCAGCTCCCGCGCCTTCGTGTCGCTCATGACGACGAGCGCGGCGGCACCGTCGTTCAGCGGACAGCAGTTGCCGGCGGTGACCAGGCCATCGGGGCGGAAGACCGGCTTCAGGCCCTCGACGCCCTCCAGCGTGACCCCGGCCCTGGGGCCGTCGTCCGTGCTGACGACCGTGCCGTCGGGGGTGGTGACCGGGGTGATCTCCCGCTCCCAGAAGCCGTTCGCCAGGGCCCGCTCCGCCAGGTTCTGCGAGCGCACGCCGAACTCGTCCATCTCCCGCCGGGTGATCCCCTTGAGCCGGGCCAGGTTCTCCGCGGTCTGGCCCATCGCGATGTACGCGTCCGGCAGCAGCCCGTCCTCGCGGGGGTCGTGCCAGGAGTCGACGCCGCCCTCCGCGACCTTCGCGGTACGGGCCTGGGCGTCGGCGAAGACCGGGTTCTGCGTGTCCGGCAGCGCGTCGGACGACCCCTTGGTGAAGCGGGACACCATCTCCACGCCCGCCGAGATGAAGACGTCGCCCTCGCCGGCCTTGATGGCGTGGAAGGCCATGCGCGAGGTCTGGAGCGAGGACGAGCAGTACCGGGTGATCGTGCAGCCGGGCAGATGGTCCATGCCGAGCCGCACCGCGACGATCCGGCCCAGGTTGTAGCCCTGCTCCCCGCCGGGCAGGCCGCAGCCGAGCATCAGGTCGTCGATGTCCCGGGGGTCGAGACCGGGGATCTTGTCCAGCGCGGCCCGGACGACGGTCGCGGTCAGATCGTCCGCCCGCAGATCCTTCAGGGAGCCCTTGAAGGCCCGTCCGATGGGGGAGCGGGCGGTCGAGACGATGACGGCTTCGGGCATCACGGCTCCAAGGGGGCGAGGAGGTGGGATGGGGTGGGCTCGCTGGGAAGTTACCTGTTGGTAGTGGCGGGGTCACGGGGTGCCGGGTGTGATGCGGGACTCAATTCTAAGCGAGCGCTCAGTTCTGTGGGAGTCGTGCGCCGTCCGTATTCCCCTTCCCCGGAGCGCCGCCGTCCGCCGACCCGGGCCGGTCCTCCGTGCCGGGTGCCGGTTCCGCCGGTTCCGGGCCCGCTGCCTCTTCCGTTGCCCCTTCCACTGCCCCTTCCGTGTCCGCCGGGAGCCTCCGCCGCCGTCTCCGCTTGAGCAGGGCCCACGGCGCCCGTACGCCCGTGACCTCCGTCCCCGCCTCCTGTGCCGCCTCCGCCGCCGCCTGCGCCACCGGCAGGACGCCCTCGTCGCGGGCCGCCTCCGGACGGTCCGACTCCGGCCAGACCCCCAGCGCCGCGCAGACCGTCGGCAGCATCGCCATGGCGGCCGTCGCGTACCCCTCCGCCGACGGGTGGTAGTTGTCCACCCCGAACATCTCCCGGGGGTTCGCCGCGAACTCCGGGCCCAGCAGATCGCCCAGTGATACGGTCCGCCCGCCCTGCTCCACCACCACGATCGTCTGGGCGGCCGCCAGCTGCCGGGAGACCCGGCGCGCGAGCCACCGCAGCGGCTGGTAGACCGGTTCGATCGTGCCCAGGTCGGGGCAGGTGCCGACGACGACCTCCGCCCCGGCCGCCCGCAGCTGCCGCACCGCCGACGCCAGATGGCGAACCGACTGCGTCGGCGGCATCCGATGGGTGACGTCGTTCGCGCCGATCATCACCACACAGACGTCCGGCCGGCGGGACGGGTCCCCGAGCAGCAGCCCCACCTGGCGCTCCAGATCGTCCGAGCGCGCCCCCGGCAGGGCCACATTGCGGACCTCCACCGGCCGCTCGACCACCGCCGCGAGACCGGAGGCCAGCAGCGCGCCCGGGGTCTGCCCGGCCCGGCGCACCCCCTGGCCCGCCGCCGTCGAGTCCCCGAGGATCCCCAGCAGCAGCGGATCCCTCCGGCCGAAGGCCAGCCCGTACAGCCCCTCGCCCCGGGGCGGGACCGGCGCGATGCCGCCGCCCACCGAGCGTTTCGCCAGTTGCACCTCCGCGAGCACCACGCCCACGGTCGCCGCGCCCAGCAGGCCGATGCCCCCGCCGCCGTAGGCCGCGCCCGCCGCGATCCGCCGTGCCACCCTCGCCCTCGACACCGCCCGCCTCCTCTCCCCGTGCCCGGCCCGCCGCCCGCGGCGACTGACCGGTCGGTCATCAGCTGACTGCCCCGAAGGCGCCGTAGCCCAATCCCGTCCCGGTCCGCTTACGCTGACCGCATTCACTACGGAGACCCCGGAGATTCATTGTGCGCATCCACGACTCGATGATCGATCTTGTCGGCAACACCCCGCTCGTGCGGCTGAACAGCGTCACGCAGGGCATCCAGGCCACCGTCCTGGCGAAGGTGGAGTACTTCAACCCCGGTGGCTCGGTCAAGGACCGCATCGCGGTCCGCATGATCGAGGCGGCCGAGGAGAGCGGCCAGCTCCTCCCCGGCGGCACGATCGTGGAGCCGACCAGCGGAAACACCGGTGTCGGCCTGGCGATCGTGGCCCAGCGCAAGGGCTACAAGTGCGTCTTCGTCTGCCCGGACAAGGTGTCCACCGACAAGATCAACGTACTCCGGGCGTACGGGGCCGAGGTCGTCGTCTGCCCCACGGCCGTCGACCCCGAGCACCCCGACTCGTACTACAACGTCTCCGACCGGCTGGTCCGCGAGATCCCCGGGGCCTGGAAGCCCGACCAGTACTCGAACCAGAACAACCCCCGTTCGCACTACGAGACCACCGGTCCCGAGCTGTGGGAGCAGACCGAGGGGAAGATCACCCACTTTGTCGCGGGCGTCGGCACCGGCGGCACCATCAGCGGCACCGGGCGCTATCTCAAGGAGATCAGCGACGGCGCGGTCAGGGTCGTCGGCGCGGACCCGGAGGGCTCTGTATACAGCGGCGGCTCCGGCCGCCCCTACCTGGTCGAGGGCGTCGGCGAGGACTTCTGGCCGACCGCGTACGACCGGAACGTCACGGACGAGATCGTCGCCGTGTCCGACAAGGACTCCTTCCAGATGACCCGCCGGCTGGCGCGCGAGGAAGGGCTGCTCGTCGGCGGCTCCTGCGGCATGGCCGTGGTCGCCGCGCTGCGGGTCGCGGAAGGGCTCGGCCCCGACGACGTGGTCGTCGTCCTGCTCCCCGACAGCGGCCGCGGCTATCTCTCCAAGATCTTCAACGACGAGTGGATGGCCGACTATGGCTTCCTGGAGGACCCGGGCCCGTCCGCGTCCGTCGGCGACGTGCTGCGCCACAAGGCGCACGGCCAGATCCCCAGCCTGGTGCACATGCACCCGGAGGAGACCGTCGGCGAGGCCATCGACGTCCTGCGCGAGTACGGCGTCTCGCAGATGCCGATCGTCAAGCCGGGCGCGGGCCACCCGGACGTGATGGCCGCCGAGGTCATCGGCTCCGTGGTGGAGCGGGAGCTGCTGGACGCGCTCTTCACGCAGCGCGCGCACCTCGGCGACCCGCTGGAGAAGCACATGAGCGCGCCGCTGCCGCAGGTCGGCTCGGGCGAGCCGGTGGCCGACCTGATGACCGTCCTCGGTACGGCCGCGCACGCGGACGCCGCGATCGTCCTGGTCGAGGGGAAGCCGAAGGGCGTCGTGAGCCGGCAGGACCTGCTGGCGTTCCTGGCCGACAGCGGGAACTAGGGCCTCTCGTTTGGATCTTGCTGGGGCTCGCGTGCCCTGGCACCGCACCTCGCCGCGTTGTCGTCAATCGCCGATGCTCCGCATGGACTCATTCCTCCGCCTTGCGATGCACGGCACCAGACCCCGCTCCCTCACCCAGCCTGATCCAAACGAAAGACCCTAGCACCCGGCGCCCCGGCCTGCGGGGGCGGCCCTTTCCGGCCAGGTGCCGCGCCGGGGTCCCGGGCCCCCGGCGCGGGCCGCTTCGCGCAATCGGTACGCGCGTGTCATGTCGCCGCAGCACCGCCTTAACACAAGGCGGGCACAGTGGAAGGTGCCGACGGACCCCGTGCAGGGGCGCCGTCGGCGCCACGGGCGGTGTCCTGGGGCTCCGGAGCGGCTCCCGGACCCCGCGGACGCCACGGACGCGGAGACCGGCCCTGACCCGGGACCGTGTCCCACGCGGGGGCCCGCCGTCGTCCCGCTCCCCGGCAGGCGGCCGGGGAAGCGGCGGCCCCCGCGTCAGCCCGTACCGCCGCCGCCCGGGATCCCGGACCGGTGGGCTGGTGGGCTGGTGGGCCCGTGGGCCCGTGGGCTCAGCTCTCCCAGCCGGACGCGGACGACTTCCGCTCCCTGCCCCGTACCCACAGGTGGTCCAGCACCCCCGACCCGTGCACCGCGTTCACCCCCACGATCCCCAGCCAGGCCGTGATCAGGCCCGGCAGGCCCGCGTTGACGACTCCGATCGCGGACAGCGGCACCGCCAGGATCAGCGAGACGACCCCGAAGCCGAAGCGGTCGCCGAAATTCCCGTCACCGGGCCGCTGGGGCGAGCGGGCACCCCGTGCCACCACCATCTGCTGCTCGGCGAGCTGCCGGCGCACCCGCTGGTCCACCGTGCTGTCGATCCGCCGCTCGACCTTCTCCAGGAAGGATTCGACGAGCGCCGGCTCGTACTCCTCGCCCAGCTCGCGGCGGGCGTGCAGGGTGGCGTCCAGTTCCTTCTTGAGCTCTGGGTCACGGGCTTCCATGGTCCCCAACGCTACGGAACCGCCGGGCCCGCGTCAGTGGGGTTAGCCCCCCTTTCGGGCCACCGGGCCCGTCCGCTGACGGATGATGTGACAGCGGCGGCGACGCTGCCCGGCCGGCCCGGCCGGTTGGTGACGCGACGAGAGGGAAGGCATGAGCGACAGCCCTGCCGCACGACTGCAACAGCTCTTCGAGGGGCACCGGCTCACCCCCACCCAGCGCAGGATCGCCCACAGCATGGTCCGGCGGGCGGCCGAGGCGCCGTTTCTGTCCAGCGTGGAACTGGCCGAGGTCGCCGGGGTCAGCCAGCCGTCCGTCACACGCTTCGCCGTCGCCCTGGGCTTCGACGGCTACCCCGCCCTCCGCCGTCATCTGCGCGAGATCGCGCCGCCCGGGAACGCGCCCGCCGAGGACGTGCCCAACGAGTACCAGCAGGCCGTGCACGCCGAGATCGAGAACCTGCGCCGGCTCGCGGACGTGCTCGCCGACCCCGCGCCCGTCGAACGCGCGGGCCGGCTCCTCGCCGCCTCCCGCCCGCTGCCCGTCCTCGGCCTGCGGGCCGCCGCCGCCCAGGCGCGCGGCTTCGCCTACTTCGCCGCCAAGGTCCACCCCGACGTCCGGGTCCTGGACGAGGGCGGGACCCTGCTCGCGGACCGGATCGACGCGGCCCGCCGCGCGGGCGCCGGGGCCCTGCTCTGCTTCGCGCTGCCCCGCCACCCCAAGGAGGTCGTGGAGGCGCTGGAGTACGCGCGCGCCGCGGGGCTGAGCGTCGTCACGGTCGCCGACTCCCCGTTCGCGCCGGTCGCCGCGCACAGCGATCTGCTGCTCCCGGCGGCCGTGGGCACCGGGCTCTCCTTCGACACCGTGTGCGCGCCGATGCTGCTGGGGCGGGTGCTCCTGGAGGCGATGTGCGACGAACTGCCCGACGCGCAGGCCCGGCTGGAGGAGTTCGACGCGCGGGCGGCGGAACGCGGCCTCTTCGCCGGCTGACCGCCCCCGGGCCCGTGTGCGCGTACCCGTCCGGAGTGACCTCCGCCGGCGTGGGCACGTTCTCTCAGACGGCACTCAGAAACCGGGACTAACCTCCCGGCCCGACGGCAGGTCGGCAGGTCGGCAGGTCGGCAGGTCGGCAGGTCGGCAGGTCGACAGGTCGACGGGCCGACAGGCCGGAAGAGACGGGAGCGTACGGACGTGGGACGCGGGGCGCAGTCGCTGGCGAGGGTCGCGGTGGTGGTACGGGCCGGGGCGGCGCCCCTGTGGTGGCTGGGGCTGCTCGCCGCCGGGGTCGGCGCGCTGCTGCCGGGGCTGACGGGCCGCCGGATCGGGCTGCTGTCGGGGGCCGCGCTGCTGCTGGTCGCCGCCGCCGTCACCGCCCTGGCGCGCCGGGGCCGGTACACCCGGCTCGCGGACGGGGCCGTCCGCGCCGGGCGTACCGACATCCTCCAGGACCGCCGGGTGACCCTGCGCGCCCGCCGTCGGGCCCGCCGCTGGGTCTATCCGCTCGCCTTCCTCGCGGCCGTCGGCTCCTCCTTCGCCCTGCCCGGCGCGGGCGGTCTGCTGCTCGCGGGGGTCGGCGCGGGCCTGTGGGCCAAGGCGCTGTGGATCGGGCACCGGGAGAGCGAACGGGAGACGCTGTACTGGGTGCGCGCGGACCGGGCCGCGGCGGCGGGGGCCGTCGGCGGGGCGGTGACCGAGTTCCGCACCACCGGGATCGCGGCGGGGGACGCGGCGCCGGGCGGCGCCCGCCGCCGCTGAGCCTTCGACGGCCGGGCCGGTGCGGCGCTACAGCAGCGCGTCCGCCAGGTCCCCGCCCGCCTCGGTCACCAGCTCCGCCGTGGTCTGCGCGGCCCGTACCAGCCGGAACGCGACCTGCTCGCCGTCGGCGGTGAAGCCGTGCACGGCGGGCCTGGGCAGGGTGTTGTAGCCGTAGTGGTTGGAGAAGTAGTACGCGCCGGTGTCCAGCGCGGCCACCACGTCGCCCTGGTCCAGCGGCGGCAGCTCCCGGCCCTCCGCCAGCAGGTCGCCCGCGAAGCACGCGGGGCCCGCGATGTCCTGGACGACCGGGGCGCCGTCCCTGGGCCGGCCCGTGGCGTCGTACGCGGCGATCCGCAGCGGCCAGGAGGCAGGGTCGTACACGGTCCGGGTGGCGACCTGGACGCCCGCGTGGGTGACGGCGATCCGGCGGCCGCCGGCGGTCTTCGCGTACTCGACCCGGGCGAGGATCGTGCCGTGCTTGGCGAGCAGGGCCCGCCCGTACTCGGTGACCAGCCCGTACCGTCCGTCCATCAGCCCCGGGACCTCGCGCTTGAGCAGGGCCGCGTACTCGGCGAAGGTCGGCCGTACCTCGTCGGACGAGAAGTTGACGGGGAGTCCGCCGCCGATGTCGATCGTGTCGACCTGTCGGCGGCCGACGGCGGAGTTGATCTCCTCGGCGAGGGCGTACACCTCCCGTACGCCTTCGATCATCCGGGTGAGCGCGACGCCCTGCGAGCCGGAGTGCAGATGGAGACGGGTCAGCCAGGGGCGGTCCCGGTACATCCGGACGACGGCGGCGCGCGCGCCCGGATCGCGCAGGGCCACACCGAACTTCGAGGTCGCGGTCGCCGTCGACAGCGCGCCGATCGAACCGGCGCCGGTCTGCGGATTGACCCGTATGCCGAGCGGGGGCAGCCGGTCCGCGCCGCCGGCCAGCTCATCGATACGTGTGAGTTCCTGCGGGTTGTCGGCGTTGAGGGCGATGCCGAGGCCGATGGCGTCGCGCAGCTCGCCGGGGGTCTTGGCGGGGGAGTCGAGGACGGTCCGCTCCAGCGGGACGCCGGCGGCGCGGGCGAGGGCCAGCTCGCCGGGGCTGGCCACCTCGGCGCCGATGCCCTCGGCGTTCAGCAGGGCCAGGACCGGCACCAGCGGTGCGGCCTTCACGGCGAAGGCGTGCAGCACGGGCGCGTCCGTGACACTCGCGAACGCCTCCCGCAGCGCTGCGGCGGACTCCCTGATCCCGTCGATGTCCAGCAGGGCGACGACGGGTTCCTCCTCGCCGAGGAGGCCCTGCTCGACTGCGGCTCGTACGGCATGGTTCCGGCGTTCTGCGTGCTCTGTGCTCATATCGCCAGCCAAACACGGCCGGTGGCCCCGGCGCAGCTGTTGACTAGAAGTATTCACTCAATAAGGATGTGAATGGATACCTCAACATCACGGTCGTCGTCACCGTCACCAGGAGGCACCGCCCATGTCAGGACCCCGCCCGGTACGGGCCCCGCGCGGCACGGAACTGACCGCCCTGGGCTGGCAGCAGGAAGCCGCCCTGCGGATGCTCCAGAACAACCTGGACCCCGAGGTCGCCGAACACCCCGACCAGCTCGTCGTCTACGGCGGCACCGGCAAGGCCGCCCGCGACTGGCGCTCCTTCGACGCGATGGTCCGCACCCTCACCACGCTGAAACAGGACGAGACCATGCTCGTCCAGTCCGGCCGCCCGGTGGGCGTCATGCAGACCCACGAATGGGCCCCGCGCGTCCTCATCGCCAACAGCAACCTGGTGGGCGACTGGGCCACCTGGGAGGAGTTCCGGCGGCTCGAAGCCCTCGGACTCACCATGTACGGCCAGATGACCGCCGGATCCTGGATCTACATCGGCACCCAGGGCATCCTCCAGGGCACCTACGAGACCTTCGCCGCCGTCGCCGCCAAACGCTTCGGCGGCACCCTCGCCGGGACGATCACCCTCACCGCCGGCCTCGGCGGCATGGGCGGCGCCCAGCCGCTCGCCGTCACCATGAACGACGGCGTCGCCATCTGCATCGACTGCGACCCGCGCGCCATCGAACGCCGCATCGAGCACCGCTACCTCGACGTCCGCGCCGACTCCCTCGAACACGCCCTGACCCTCGCCACCGAGGCCCGCGACGCCCGCCGGCCCCTCTCCATCGGCGTCCTCGGCAACGCCGCCGAACTCCTGCCGCGCGCCCTGGAACTGGGCGCGCCCGTCGACATCGTCACCGACCAGACCTCCGCCCACGACCCGCTCGCCTACCTGCCCGTAGGCATTCCGTTCGAAGAGATGGCGGCCTACGCGGCCGGGAAGCCCGCCGACTTCACCCTGCGGGCCCGCGAGTCCATGGCCCGCCATGTCGAAGCCATGGTCGGCTTCCAGGACGCCGGCGCGGAAGTCTTCGACTACGGCAACTCCATCCGCGGCGAGGCGAAACTCGCCGGATACGCCCGCGCCTTCGACTTCCCCGGCTTCGTCCCCGCCTACATCCGCCCCCTCTTCTGCGAAGGCAGGGGCCCCTTCCGCTGGGCGGCCCTCTCCGGCGACCCCGCCGACATCGCCAGGACCGACCGGGCCGTCCTCGACCTCTTCCCCGAGAACGAATCCCTGCACCGCTGGATCCGCCTCGCCGGGGAACGCGTCCACTTCCAGGGACTCCCCGCCCGGATCTGCTGGCTCGGCTACGGCGAACGCGACCGCGCCGGCGAACGCTTCAACGACATGGTCGCCAGCGGCGAACTCACGGCCCCCCTCGCCATCGGCCGCGACCACCTCGACTGCGGCTCCGTCGCCTCCCCCTACCGCGAGACCGAGGCCATGCGCGACGGCTCCGACGCCATCGCCGACTGGCCCCTCCTGAACGCCATGGTGAACGTCGCCTCCGGCGCGTCCTGGGTCTCCATCCACCACGGCGGCGGCGTCGGCATGGGCCGCTCCATCCACGCGGGACAGGTCACCGTCGCGGACGGCACGAAGCTGGCCGGGGAGAAGATCCGGCGGGTGCTGACGAACGATCCGGGGATGGGGGTGGTGCGGCATGTGGACGCGGGGTATGAGGCGGCGGAGGGGGTGGCGTCGGCGTTGGGGGTTCGCATCCCCATGGCGGAAGGGGACGGGCCTGCGCCGGGGGTGGCCGGGCGGGGGGCGTGACGGGGGGCTTGTTTTGTGCGGGTGGTGGTCGGGGGCCAGCCCCCGAGGCCCCCGCGCCTCAAACGCCGGCGGGGCTGGTTTTGTGCGGGTCTGTCCCTGGCGCGGGTGGTGGTGCGGGTTGGCGGGGCCTCCGGGCTCACCTCCTCGGGGTCGGCGAGCGTGTTCACGGGGTTGTGTGCGGGTGGGTCTCCGCCGATCCCCTGCGGGGGCGACCCTGCACCCCCGCCCACGCAGCCAGCGGAGGTGGCCGGTACCCCCGCTGGGGGAAGAAGGGGCCGGGGCTCGCGTTTCGTCTCGGGTTGTCCCGAGTGGGCTCTGGACGAGGCGTCGGGCCTGGCCGTGTTCTTTCCCCCGTTCGGGCCGATGACACTGTGTGCGGTGAGCTGGTGGGTGTTCCTGGGGTGTGTGGGTGGGGGGTGCAGGGTCGCCCCCGCAGGGGATCGGCGGGAAGTCCTGCTTGCGCTGGACGGATGACCCGTAGTCCGCCGACCCCGAGGAGGTGAGCCCGGAGGCCACCGCCAACCCGCCACCGGACAACCACCCGCCCCCCGCCCCCGGGGGGCACCGGCAACCCGCACAAAACAAGCCCCGCCGGCGATTGAGGCGCAGGGGCTCGGGGACTGGTCCCCGACGACAACCCGAGCAAATTCAGCCCGTCCGGCGATTGAGGACGGACCCCCACCCCGCCCGGGGTGACCGGCACAACCGACCCGCACCGCATCCGCACCGCCGCCCGCCAGGGACCCGCACCACAAGGAGCCCGCATGAAAACATTCGTCGAGATGTGGCGCGACCTCGCCCCCCTCGGCCGCCACCCCCGCGGCGGTTACCGCCGCCACGCCTGGACGGGCGCAGACGCCGACTGCCGCGCCTGGTTCCGGGACCAGGCGCTGGCCCGGGGCCTGCGGTACGAGGTCGACCGGAACGGCAATCAGTGGGCCTGGCTCGGGGACCCGGCCGACGGGGATGCCGTGGCGACGGGGTCGCACCTGGATTCCGTGCCCGACGGCGGTGCCTTCGACGGGCCCCTCGGTGTCGTCTCGGCGTTCGCGGCGGTGGACGGGCTGCGGGCGCGGCCCGTGCGCCCGCTGGGGATCGTGAACTTCACCGATGAGGAGGGGGCCCGCTTCGGGCTCGCCTGCGTGGGTTCCCGGCTCAGTGCCGGGCGGCTCACGCGCAAGGCGGCGCACGCGCTCACGGATGCGGACGGGGTCACGCTCGCCCGGGCGATGGAGGCGGCGGGGCAGGACCCGGACGCCATCGGACCCGACCCGGAGCGGCTCTCCCGGATCGGCGCGTTCGTGGAGCTGCACGTCGAGCAGGGCCGTGCCCTGGCGCTGACGGGTGACGCCGTCGGGATCGCGTCCGCGATCTGGCCCCACGGCCGCTGGCGGTTCGACTTCGCGGGCGAGGCGAACCACGCGGGCACCACCCGTCTCGCCGACCGCCGCGACCCGATGCTGGGCTATGCCGCCACCGTGCTGGCGGCCCGCAGCCGGGCGGAGCTGGCGGGCGCGGTCGCGACCTTCGGGAAGGTCGCCGTCGAACCCAACGGCGTCAACGCGATCCCGTCCCTCGTGCGGGGCTGGCTCGACGCGCGCGCCGCCGACCAGGACACGCTGGACGCCCTCGTCGCCGCCGTGCGGGAGGCCGCCGAGGAGAGCGCCCGGCGCGAGGGCGTGGACCTCGCGGTCGTACGGGAGTCGTTCACCCCCGTGGTCGAGTTCGCCCACACCCTGAGGGACGAGCTGAACCGCATCCTGGGCGGCGCGGTCCCCGTCCTCGGCACCGGCGCGGGGCATGATGCGGGCATCCTGTCCGGTTCCGTCCCCACGGCGATGCTCTTCGTCCGCAACCCCACGGGTGTCTCGCACTCCCCGGCCGAGTCCGCGACGGAGGACGACTGCCTGGCCGGGGTGGCGGCGCTCACCGACGTACTGGAGGGACTGGCGTGCCGCTGACGACGTACTGGGCCGAACACGCCTGGCTCGGCACCCATGTCGAGCCGGGTGTGGCGTTCGATGTCCGCGACGGGCGGATCGAGGCGGTACGGACCGGGGCCGAGGCGCCTCCGCCCGGTGCGGAGATCCTGCGCGGACTGACCGTCCCCGGCCTCGCCAACACCCATTCGCACGCCTTCCACCGGGCCCTGCGCGGCACCGTGCAGGTCGGCTCCGGCACCTTCTGGACCTGGCGGGAGGTGATGTACGAGGTGGCGGGGCGGCTCACCCCCGACGCGTACCACGCCCTCGCACGGGCGGTGTACGCGGAGATGGCGCTCGCGGGGATCACCGCCGTCGGCGAGTTCCACTATCTCCACCACGGCCCCGGCGGCGTCCCGTACGCCGACCCCAACGCGATGGGCGAGGCCCTGATCGCGGCCGCCGCCGACGCGGGCGTCCGGATCACCCTCCTCGACACGGTCTATCTCCACGGCGGTCTCGGACCGGGCGGCCACACCCCGCTCGCGGGCCCGCAGCTCCGTTTCGGCGACGGCGACGCGGACGCCTGGTACGAGCGCTGGTCCCGGCTGAGGCCCGCGCCCGGCGGGCACGCGCGGATCGGCGCGGCCGTCCACTCGGTACGCGCGTTCTCCGCCGCCGACGACTACGCCCGCTTCGCCGAACGCACCGACGGCGTCCCCGTCCACGTCCACCTCTCCGAGCAGCCCGCCGAGAACGAGGCGTGCCGGGCGGTCCACGGCCGCACCCCCACCCGGCTGCTCGCCGACTCCGGTTTCTGGAAGCCCACGGTGACCGCCGTCCACGCCACCCATCTCACCGACGACGACATCCGGCTGCTGGGGGACGCGGGCACCGGCGTGTGCATGTGCCCCACCACCGAACGCGACCTCGCCGACGGCATCGGCCGCGCCGCCGACCTGGCCCGTGCGGGCTGTCCGCTCTCGCTCGGCAGCGACAGCCACGCCGTGATCGACCTGCTGGAGGAGGCCCGCGCGCTGGAACTGGACGAGCGGCTGCGGACGCGGGTACGGGGCCACTGGACCGCCGCCGCCCTGCTGCGGGCCGCGACCGGGGCCGGGCACACCGCCATCGGCTGGCCCGAGGCGGGCCGGCTGGAACCAGGGGCCGCCGCCGACTTCGCCGCCGTCGCGCTGGACTCCGTCCGTACCGCGGGTCCCGTCCCCCGGCTCGCGGCCGAGGCGGTGGTCTTCGCGGCGACGGCGGCCGACGTGACGGATGTGGTGGTCGCGGGCCGCAGGGTCGTCCGCTCCGGAGCGCACACCACCGTCCCGGATCCGGCGGGCGCCCTCGTCGCGGCCGTCGCCGCCCTGCGGAAGGACTGATCCCGTTCCCCCGGTTGGACCCGTACCGCTCCCTGCGGTGATGCTGGGCGCACAAGGTGACGACGGTGACGACGGCGGCGGTGACGACCGGCGGAGAGGCGGCGGCGGAGTGAAACGGCTCATCGCCCGGATGTGGCGGGGCATCAGAGGCCCGGCGCAGTGGCGGATCATGTGGCTGGCCCACGCGAAGTTCATGGTCGGCGTGACCGGTCTGGTCCGGGACGACGAGGGGCGGGTGCTGCTGCTGCGCCACCGGCTGTGGTCCGCGTCCCGCCCCTGGGGGCTGCCGACCGGGTACGCGGTCAAGGGCGAGCAGTTCCACGACACGGTCGTACGGGAGGTCAAGGAGGAGACGGGGCTCGATGTGCGTACGGGCCGGCTGCTCCGGCTGACCAGCGGGTACCGGCTGCGGGCGGAAGTCGCCTACGAGGCCTGGCTCGTCGGCGGCGAACTGCGGATCGATCCGATGGAGATCCTGGAGGCCCGCTGGTGCCGCCCGGACGAACTCCCCGACGGGCTCCAGGAGGCGCACCGGCGCCTGATCCTGGGCGAGGGCGAAGACGACGTGACTTTGGACGGGCCCGCCGGACCACGGCGGCCCGGTGGGGAACCGGCCGGCGAGAGGACCACATGAGCACCACCCTCATCACCAACATCGGCGTACTGGTCACCAACGACCCCGGCGTCCCCGGCTGCGGGCCCGGCCCCCTCGCCCCCGTCCCGGACGCCGCCGTCGTCATCGACGGCGACCGCTTCGTGTGGGCGGGCCCCGCCCGGGACGCCCCCGCCGCCGACGCCGTCCACGACGCCGGCGGCCGCGCCGCCCTCCCCGGTTTCGTCGACTCCCACTCCCATCTGGTCTTCGCCGGCGACCGCACCGCCGAGTTCGACGCCCGGATGTCCGGACAGCCCTACCGGGCCGGCGGCATCCGCACCACCGTCGCCGCCACCCGGGCCGCCTCCGACACCCAGCTGGAAGCCGGGCTCACCCGCTATCTCGCCGAGGCGCTGCGCCAGGGCACCACCACCGTCGAGACCAAGTCCGGGTACGGGCTCACCGTCCACGACGAGGCCCGCGCACTGGAGATCGCCGCCCGTCACACCGACGAGGTCACCTATCTCGGGGCGCACATCGTCGCCCCCGAGTACGCCGACGACCCGGCGGGCTATGTCGACCTGGTCACCGGCCCCATGCTCGACGCCTGCGCCCCGCACGCCCGCTGGGTGGACGTCTTCTGCGAGCGCGGCGCCTTCGACGGCGACCAGGCCCGTGCGGTGCTCACGGCCGGGATGGAGCGGGGGCTGACCCCCCGCGTCCACGCCAACCAGCTGGGTCACGGGCCGGGGGTGCGGCTCGCCGTGGAGCTGGGCGCGGCCAGTGCCGACCACTGCACGCATCTGACCGACGCCGACATCGACGCGCTCGCGAGCGGTTCGACGGTGGCCACGCTGCTGCCGGGCGCCGAGTTCTCCACCCGGGCGCCCTGGCCCGACGCCCGGCGGCTGCTGGACGCGGGGGTCGTTCTCGCCCTGTCCACGGACTGCAACCCGGGCTCGTCGTTCACGTCGTCCGTGCCGTTCTGCATCGCCCTGGCCGTCCGCGACATGGGCATGACCCCGGACGAGGCGGTGTGGTCGGCCACGGCGGGCGGCGCCGCCGCCCTGCGGCGCACCGACATCGGCCGCGTCACCCCGGGCGCCCGCGCCGACCTGGTGCTCCTGGACGCGCCCAGCACCGTGCACCTGGCGTACCGGCCGGGGGTTCCGCTCGTCACGGACGTCTGGCGCGGGGGGCGCAAGGAGGTCTGACCGTCCTTTTGCCGGGCTGTGCGGGTTGTTCGTCTGTGCACCCGGGGGGTGCGGGTCCGTTGTCGGGGACCAGTCCCCGAACCCCTGCGCCTCAATCGCCGGCGGGGCTGGATTTTGCCGGGTGATCGTCGGCGAGGCGGGTTGTGTGCGGGTCGACGGTGGCGGGGCGGTTTTGTGCGGGTGGTTCCGGGTCCGGGTGTGGTGCGGGTTGGCGGGGCCTCCGGGCTCACCTCCTCGGGGTCGGCGAGCGTACTCACCAAGTCCTGTGCGGGTGGGTCTCCGCCGATCCCCTGCGGGGGCGACCCTGCACCCCCGCCCACGGACCAGCCGGAGGGCGGCCGGTACCCCAGCTGGGGGGAAAAGGGGTGCGGGTCCCGGTTTCGTCCCGGGTCGTCCCGGGCGGGCTTCGGACGAGGGCCTGGCCGTGTTCTTTCCCCCCGTTCGGGCCGATGACACTGTGTGCGGTGAGCTGGTGAGTGTTCCTGGGGTCTGTGGGTGGGGGGTGCAGGGTCGCCCCCGCAGGGGATCGGCGGGAAGTCCGGCTCGCGCTGACGGATGGCCTTCGGTCCGCCGACCCCGAGGAGGTGAGCCCGGAGGCCACCGCCAACCCGCCACCGGACAACCACCCGCACCCCACCCCCGGGGGCACCGGCAACCCGCACAAAAACAAGCCTCGCCGGCGATTGAGGCGCGGGGGCCTCGGGGGCTGGCCCCCGACGATCACCCGCACAAACCAGCCCCTGGGGGCACCGGCAACCCGCACAAAACAAGCCCCGCCGGCGATTGAGGCGCAGGGGCTCGGGGACTGGTCCCCGACGATCACCCGCACAAATCAAGCCCGTCCGGCGTTTGAGGACGGACCCCCCACCCCGCCCGGGGTGACCGACACAACAGCCGCACCCCCACCCCTGGGGGCACCGGCAACCCGAGCAAATCCAGCCTCGCCGACGCTTGAGGCGCAGGGGCCCGGGGACTGCTCCCCCGAAGACATCTACGGCGGACCCGACCCGTGCAGCCAGAACGCCCCGTACACCGCCGCCCCCGCCGCCATCCCCGCCAGCACCGCGCGGGCGCGCGCCGCCGTTGTCCGGGCCAGGGCCGCCGCCAGGGGGATCAGCAGCGGGAACGCGGGCATCAGCAGCCGGGGCTTGGAGCCGAAGTAGGCGGACGAGCAGAGCGCCAGGAGCAGCACGATCCCGGTGTAGACGAGCAGCGGCGGCGGCTGGCCCTGGCGGACGCCCGCCCAGTACAGCCGGCCCAGGAGCACCACCCCGGCGAGCAGCGCGAGCCCCGCGGGGAAGGCCGGGCCCAGCAGCAGGTCCGCGATGAAGCGGCCGAAGGCAAGACCGCCGTCGAAGCCGTTGCCCCACGCGCCCTGGACATCGAGGTAGCCGGTGATCAGGTTCCCGGTGCGGTGGCCCACCCACAGCACGTAGCCCGCCGCGCCCAGCGGTGCCAGGGCCGCGCCCCACAGCACCGGTGCCCGCCGGCCGGTGCCGTGGCGCAGGGCGAGATACGCGCCCGCCCACACCGCCGCCGCGACGGCCATGCCCACCGGCCGGGTCAGCCCGGCGAGTGCCGCGAGCGCCCCGGCGAGCGGCCAGGACCCGCGTACGGTCGCGTACAGCGCCCACGCGGCCAGCGCCGTGAACAGGGCCTCGCTGTACGCCATGGACTGCACGATCCCCACCGGCAGCGCCGCCCACAGCCCCACCGTGAACAGGGCCGTGCGCTCCCCGGCGACCTCGGTCACGAGGAGGAAGATCCCCCAGGCCGCCGCGAGCCCCGCCAGCGCGCTGATCACCACGCCCGCGTGCCCGGGGGAGAGCGGGGTGAGCGCCGAGACGCCCTCCTCCAGCCAGGGCAGCAGCGGGAAGAAGGCCAGGTCGGACAGGACGCGGCCGTCGGGCGCCGTGAGGGTGAAGTCGTAGCCGTGCTCCACGACGCGGACGTACCAGAGCGAGTCCCACCGCCCCGAGAGCAGCACCAGGGCATCCCGGTCGGCGAGGTGCGCCCAGAGGAAGAGGGCGGCGAGGCCGAGGGCGCGGATCCCGGCGTAGAGGAGCAGCGCGGCGCGGGCGTGCCGGACGGCGCTCAGGAGGAGCTGGGGCATGCCGGGCTCTTTCGACGCTGGCCGGCATGACGACCGGGATGCTGTGCGGGACCCGTTCAGCGTAACCGGCGCCACCGGCACGGGCCCCGGTCCCGACCGTTCAGAGGAGGTCGGCGTGCGGCAGCTGGGGTTCGGTGAACCGTACGGGCAGGGCCGCCAGCCGGGTGCTCCACGGGGTGGAGACCCACGTCAGTTCCGATTCGGGGACGGCGAGTTCCAGATCCGGCAGCCGGTGGCGGACCGTGTCCACGGCGGTACGGGTGATCAGCCGGGCCGGGTCCTGTGCCGGGCAGGTGTGGGGTCCGGCCCCGAAGGCGAGGTGGGAGCGGTTGCCGACCACGGGGGTGCCGTCGTCGGGGAGGACGGCCGGGTCCTGGTTGGCCCCGGCGAGGCCGAGGAGGAGCATGTCCCCGGCGGTGATCCGCCGGCCGCCCAGCTCCAGATCGCGGGTGGCGTACCGGGCGGGCACGTTCTGCGCGGGCGGATGCCGCCACAGCACGAGGTCGAGGGCGTCGTCGACGCTGAGGTGCCCCACCGCGAGGGAGGAGCGGAAGGCCGGGTCGCACAGCAGGATCCGCAGGGTGGTGGCGATCCAGTTCACGGTGGTCTGGCGGCCCATGACGAAGACGACGGCCAGGTTGTGCAGGACTTCCTCGTCGGTGAGCCCCGCCGGGTGGAGCAGCAGCGCGGAGGTGAGGTCGGAGCCGGGCCGCCGCCGCTTGGCGACGATCACCTCGCGCAGGATGGCGTCCATGCGGGCGCTGGATCCGGCGGAGTCCGCGTTGACGGCGGTGAGCCCCGCGATCGCCTGTTCCAGCCGCTGGCCCGTGGCCGTGTCCAGGCCCAGCAGCTCGGTGATCACCTGTGCGGGGAGCAGCCGGGCGTAGTGGGCGACCAGGTCGGCCTTGCGGCGGCCCGCGAAGGAGGCGATCAGCCGTTCCGCCGCGGCCCGTACCCCGCGCCGCAGCTCGTGCCCGTCGATCCGGTCGAGCGCGTCGGTCACGGCCGCCCGCATCCGGCGGTGGCGCTGTCCGTCCGCGTAGAGCAGTGCGGGCCGCCAGCCCACCATGGGCAGGATCGGCGAGTCGGGCGGCACCCGGCCCTCGCGCAGCAGCGACCAGCGGCGCGGGTCGTGCGAGAAGTCGCCTTCCTCGCGGGTGAGCCGGAGGAGTTCCCGGTGGCCGATCACCAGCCAGGCGCCGATGCCGGGGGCGATCGTCACCGGGACCACGGGGCCGTGGTCGCGGCGCAGCCGTTCCTGGAAGGCGGCCAGGCCGTCCCCGCCGGGCCCGGGGCCGTGCAGCGCCACCCCTGTCGCCCCCGCTGTCCCGGCCGTACTCGCCGTACTCGCCGTACCCACTGTCCCCATCGGGCAGCGGCGGGCGCTCATGCCCGCTCCGTCAGCGCGGCGCCGTCCGAAGGGGAGGGCGCGGTGTCGATCAGATGGCCGAGCAGGGCGATCAGCGCCCGTACCGAGGAACGCAGGTCCCGCGCGTCGCACTCGACCAGCGGGGTCCCCGGCAGCAGGTCGAGCGCGGAGCGCAGCTCGTCCTCCGGGTAGCGGGGGCTGCCGGGGAAGACGTTCACCGCGACGGCGAACGGCAGCCCCAGTTCCTCCAGATTGCCCAGTGCGTCGAAGGAGGAGGCGAGGTCACGGGTGTCGACCAGGGCCAGCGCGCCCAGGGCGCCCCGGGCCAGGTCCCGCCACGCGGGCAGGAACCGCTGCTGGCCCGGGGTGCCGAAGAGATAGAGCACCAGCGCGCCGTCGATGGTGATCCGGCCGAAGTCGAGCGCGACGGTCGTGGTGGTCTTCCCGCTGTCCACGAGGGCGTCGAACCGGGCGCCCGCCTGGGTCATCATCGCCTCGGTGGACAGCGGTTTGATCTCCGAAACGGTGCCGATCAGGGTGGTCTTGCCGACCCCGAGCGGGCCGACGACCAGGATCTTCGCCGCGCCTGCCACGCTGGAGCTGACGTACTTGCCCGGCACGGGGGCCGTGCCGGGGCCCGCTGCGCGCTCGGGGCCGGGGGCCGTCGCGTGTGCGGGGGCCGTCGCGCGTACGGGGCCGGGGCCGGGATCCGGCAGCTGTCCGACCGGGGCCGGCCGGAGGGCCGGGCCGCCCCGCGCTATGTGCGGACCCGGTGGTCCCGACGCCCCTTCGTGGGCGTCAGAGACGGCTTTCGAGGCCATGGAGGACCTTTCTGAGCATGGTCACATCGGTGCGTTCGGCCGGCGGAATGGGCGGGCGGGTCACCACGAGACCCCACTCGACGAGGTCGGCGAGCAACACCTGGACCACCGACGGCGGGTGGCCCAGGTGGGCCGCGACCTCCGCGACCGACAACAGACCCTGGCAGTGGGTCAGGATCTGATGGTGTTCCGGCTGGAGGGACGGCGGGAACGCGGCGTCGGTCGCCATCACCAGGGTCTCCCAGGCCAGCGGCTCACCGCCCGCCCCGGCGCGTCCCCTGGTGATCACATACGGACGTACCGCCGACGGCGTCCGGTCCTCCGGACGGTCCGTCATGAGGATCCGGTGACCGGATCCCGGGGCTGCGTGGACAGGTGAGCGCCGATCTTCGCCACCAGCAGCTGCATCTGCTGTGCGACCAGCCCCACGTCGGCCTCGGTATCGGTGGCCACCCCCAGATGCGCCCCGACACCCGCATGGGTGAAGAGCACAAAGCCGTGTTCGGATTCGAGCATCAGCTGGCGGACGCCCGCGCCCCGGCCGAAGAGCAGCGCGGCGGTGGAGCGGCCCGTCATGTTCATCGCGGCGCAGGCGGCGGAGAGCGCCTCGGCCTCCGCGACGCTGAGCGAGGCCACCGGGCCGCCGAGGTTCACGGCGGAGGCGTGGCCGAGGCGCAGACCGTCCTCGGAGACCACGACCGCGTGCCGCACGCCCGGGATCTCGGTCAGGGGGCGGAGCATCCAGCCCAGGTCGGGGAGTCGGGTGATGGTCCCGGTCATGACCGGCCTCCATGGTGCGCGTCGGGTTCGGGGGAATCGGCTGGGGTGGGACGGAAGGGGCTGTCGGGGGCGGTGGGGCCCGCGACGGCGGCCCGGCCGCGCCGGGAGCCGGACACCACGCTGGTGATGGACGCCCGTGCCGCCTCGGGTGTCCAGGCGGTCCGGTCGACGGGGAGCGGGGGCGCGGCGGGGGGTTCGGGCTGGAGCGCGGTCCGGGCGGCGGCCTCGACGGCGGCACCCCGGCGGCTCTGGCGGCGCGGCAGGGCGCCCCCGCTCCGGCCGGCGGGCCCCGCCGGCCCCGGCCCCGGACCCAGACCTTGCCCCGGCCCCGGCTGCTCGGGCGGCAGCGGCTGGCGGGGCGAGAGGGGCGGTGGCGAGGCGTGCTGGGGCGAGGCGTGCTGGGGCGAGGGGTGCTGGGGCGAGGGGTGCTGGGACGGCCCGGCGCCGGGGGGCCGGTGGTGGGGCTCCTGGTACGCGGTCGAGTGCTGCGGCGCGTCCGAGGTGTGCGAGGTGTACGGGGTGTGTGGGGTGCCCGAGGCGTACGGAGCGTTCGGCGCATCCGGTGCGGGCGCCGGGGCCGGCAGGTCGGCCCACGCGGGCGACGGGACCGGTGCCGGTGCCGGGCCCGGTTCCGGGGACGGGCCCGGGACAGCAGGCCGGTCGTACGGGTAGCCGGGCACCGTCCGCTCCCGCGCGGCGGCGGGCGGTCCCGGCCGCTCCGTACCGCCGTGCGCCGGGCGCGGATCCCGGTGCCGCCGCGGCGCCTGCTCCGGGTGCGGCTCCCGCCGCTGGTCCCGCCGGGGCAGCCCCCGGCCCGGGAGCGGCGGCAGCGGCTCGGTCAGCAGCCGGTGCGGTACGAACGCCACCGCCCGGGTGCCGCCGTACGCGGACGCCCCCGACAGCTCCACGCTGAATCCCAGCTCCCGCGTCCAGCGGCCCACGCAGGCCAGCCCGAGCCGGGGCACCGCGCCCAGTTCGGCCAGGTCGAGCCCGTTGCGCAGCCGGGCCGTGGACTGGCTCAGCACGTCCGGGGGCATGCCCAGGCCCGCGTCGTCGATCTCGACCACCGCGCCCGCGCCGACCTCCCGCACGGTCACCATGACCCGCGTACTGGACGGGGAGAACACGGTCGCGTTCTCCAGGAGTTCGGCGATGGCGTGCATCAGGCCCTCGACGGCCGGTGGCACCGCGTACAGATTCTGACCGCCGTGCACCTCGATCCGGTTGAACTCGACGATCCGGGACTGGGCGCCCCGTACACAGTCGTACAGCGAGACCGGCCGGGTCTCCCGGCGGGCCGGCCAGACCCCGCACATCACCAGCAGCGTCTGCGCCTTGCGCGTCATCTGCGCGGCGGCGTGGTCGGCCTTCATCACCTCCGCCATCAGCGCCGGGTCCTCGATGGAGCGCTCGACCCGGTCCAGGACCTGCTGCTGCACGGTCGCCATGGCGTGCATATTGCGGGCGACGGACTCGAACGCGGCCTGGACGGCGTCCCGGAGCGCCCGTTCCCTGCGGACCGCGTCCTCGGAGCCGAGGGCGTCCACGACGGTGGCGAGCGCGCGGGCGAAGCCGTCCCCGGTGTCGGCGGCCGGGGCCAGCGGTCCCGGTACGGTGTCCAGCCGCCCGCCGGAGCGCAACCGGTCGGCGATGGCGGGCAGCCGCAGCGTCACGAGCCGTTCCACCTCGGCGCCCCGCGCGCGGGCGGTGCGCCGGTCGGCGGCGCGCAGCCGGCGCTCGACGCGCAGCAGCCGCAGCAGGGCGAGCGCCCAGACCAGGGTGATCAGGACCAGGGCGGCGCACGCCCAGGCGAGGATCCGGCGCCAGCTCGCGGCGGTGTACTGGTCGGCGAGGACCGCTCCGCCGGCGACGGCCGCGAGGCCCGTCAGCGGCGGCCACCACAGGGCGAGCCCGGACGGGCCGGACGGTGCGGGGCTCCCGTCGTCCGGGCTCACCACGGGAACCGCCGCCCACGGAGCGCCGCGCCGCCCGGGGTGACCACGACGTGAACCAGGAGCACGAGGACCGAGCCTTTCACGAGGGCTTGCACGGCGTCCGGGCCCCTGGGGAGCGGGCCCCGCGCCGGACTCCCGTGGACGTGTCGAGAGCAGTCCGAATCCTACGATCAACGGACCGTGTTCGAATATGAGTTGGGCACGTCACATCAGAATGTCACTGCGTTCGTTCGCCGTTCGTGCTAAAGATGGCCGGCGGCGGGGCAGGGCGACGGGTGGAAGGGGTCGTTCCGGGGGGCGCGCTCAGCTGTCCGCGGTGAGTCCCCGGCGCAACCGGTCCAGGGTCCGCGAGAGCAGCCGGGAGACCTGCATCTGGGAGATGCCCAGCTCCTCGCCGATGTCCGACTGCGTCATGTTGGCAACGAAGCGGAGCGAGAGAATCCGGCGTTCCCGCGCGGTCAGCCGGGCGATCAGCGGCTTCAGGGACTCGATGTACTCGATCCCTTCGAGGCCGCTGTCCTCGTACCCGATCCGGTCGGCGAGGGTGCCGTCCGCGCCGTCCATGGTCCCGTTCTCCTGGCGGGCGTCCAGTGAACTGGTCGTGTACGCGTTGCTGGCGGCCATCCCCTCGACCACCTCGTCCTCGCCGATGCCGAGATGGCGGGCGAGTTCGGCGACGGTGGGGGCCCGGTCCAGCCGCTGCGCCAGTTCGTCACCGGCGCGCGCCAGGTCGAGCCGCAGTTCCTGGAGCCGGCGCGGCACCCGTACCGACCAACTCGTGTCCCGGAAGAAGCGCTTGATCTCGCCGATCACGGTCGGCATGGCGAAGGTGGGGAACTCCACCCCCCGGCTCAGCTCGAACCGGTCGATCGCCTTGATCAGGCCGATCGTGCCGACCTGCACGATGTCGTCCATCGGCTCACTGCGGGAGCGGAAGCGGGACGCGGCGAACCGGACCAGCGACAGGTTCAGTTCGACCAGGGTGTTACGGACGTAGGCGTGCTCATGGGTGCCCTCCTCCAGGCGGGCCAGCCGCTCGAAGAGGGTCCGGGAGAGGGCCCGCGCGTCGACCGCGCCGATCGTGCCCAGGGGCGGGATCCCGGGCAGGGGCCCGAGGCCGGTGCCGAGCGCGGTGTCGGGACCGGTGCCGGGGCCGGGACGGGAGTGGAGATCGGGGGCGGGCGATCCGGCGGACGCCGTCCGCTGGGGGTCCGTACGGATGTCGGTGGTGGCGGTGTCCAGCCGGGGTGACATGGGTCTCCTCCATCGTGCTCGGCGTAGGGCCGCCGAAGCCGTGCCTGCGCTGCGGTGAGCGGCGCCTCCAAGCCGGTTGAGGGGTGGCTGTCTCGTTTCGTTCCCTATCAGGGCTACCTGTTCCCCCTGCCCCCTGGCAAGTGGCATTTGACCGGAATAAGGCTTTGATAAGGGAGTTCGCTGGCCCGTCCGTGTCGGAGGGGCGTAGTGTGCGATGGACCAGAAACGTCACACCAGGCGTACGACGACATGGCGAAGAGGGACGGACATGGACCGCGCGACGGCCGGCAGCGCACATCGGGGCCGGCTCCAGGTCGAGGTGCGGACCGTGGGTGACAGCGAAGTCGTCACCCCGGCGGGGGAGTTGGACCACCACACCGCCGACGTGCTCAGTACGCCTCTCGACGCGGCGCTCGCGCAGGGGCGTTCCCGTCTGGTCATCGACTGTTCGCGGCTGGAGTTCTGCGACTCCACCGGGCTCAATGTGCTGCTCGCCGCCCGGCTGAAGGCGGACGCGGCCGGGGGAGGGGTCCATTTGGCCGGGTTGAGGCCCGTCGTGGCACGCGTGCTGGAGATCACCGGGGCGGAGGCGGTCTTCACCGTCCACCCCTCCCTCGACGAAGCCCTCTCCGGCTGACCCGTATCCCCCCGCTCGGCGGACCGGCCTTCAGTGCCGCTCCGGTTCGATCGGTGCCCCGTGAGTGTTGTCACCTCGCGTCCGGGCAGGAGAACCACCGCACGGCCCTCGCGGGCCCGCACGCTCCGGCACTCCGATGCCGGGGTTGTGGCGACCGTCACGGAACCGTCCGGCGGCCCGCGCGGTGACAGACAGAGAACAGACAGGTGTACTGGTGATTCGGTGAGGTGAAGCGCTGATGACCACCCGGCCGCAGCAGCCGGGCGACCGCGGTCCCGAACCGCGGGCCGCTGACGGCGTGCCCGCCGTGCGGGCCGGGAGGCCCCTGCCGCCATCCGCACCACAGCGGCCCGTGTCCGAGCGGCCCGTGTCCGAGCGGCCCGTGTCCGAGCGGTCCGTGGCCGGGCGGACGGTGCCCGAACGGCCCGCGCCCCCGGCCGCGCCCGCCGTCACGTCCGTGTCCGGTGCCCCTCCGGCGTCCGTCGCCCCTTCCGTGCCCGTGCCCGTGCCCGAGACCGAGGGCACATCGGAGACTTCCGGGCCTTCCGAGGCCTCCGGCGCGCCGTCGGGCGGGGGCCCGGTGCGCCGGATCGCCCTGGGCAGCGCCAGCGGCATCGTCCCGCTCGCCCGCGACTTCACCCGGCAGGCGCTGTACGACTGGGGCTGGCTGCCCGCCGCCACCGCCGACCGCCGGGCCGCCGCCGAGGACGTCCTGCTGGTCGTCTCCGAGCTGGTCACCAACGCGTGTCTGCACGCGGAGGGCCCCGAGGAGCTGAGGGTCGGCTGCGACGGCAAGGTGCTCCGGCTGGAGGTCACCGACCGGGGCGCCGGGCAGCCCGCGCCCCGCACCCCGCACCGGGCCGGCCGGCCCGGCGGCCACGGCATGTTCATCGTCCAGCGGCTCTGCCTGGACTGGGGGGTCGTCCGGGTCCCGGGGGCGCCCGGGAAGACGGTCTGGGCGGAGCTGGCGGCCCCCGAGTAGCCCGCCGCCCGCCCCCGTCTCCTTTCCCTTTCCTCCCTTCCTCCTCTTCTCTCCTCTTCCTCTTCTCTCCTCACCGTCCCCGCGCGCCCGGGCGTGCCGGGACGCGCCCGCGCACGCCCGAGGCCCCCTTCTGCCCGCGCGTACGAATCTCTTGTGGAGCATTCGGCGAGGGGCGTGATGTGTCTTCCCTCCCCGGGCCCCCCGGCGTACCTTGAGCCCCGATCTGATGGCACGTCAGCAGAATCGGTGCGACAGGGACCCAGGGACGCGGGCACCCAGGTACCGGGTACGCAGGAACGTGAGGTGATGTGAGGTGAGGTACCGGAATCGGACGGCTCTCGCACTCGCGGCGGCGACGGCCGGGACGGCGCTGGTCGCCGCGCCGGCCGCGCACGCCGCCGTCGTGGACGTCGACTACCAGTGCGTGACCCCGATCGGACCCCGGTCCGCGGTGTCGCCGATCGACATCGTGTCCGTGCGGAGCGGGAGCGGCTACCGGCTGACGATGTCGTTCCGCAAGGGCGTCTCGTCCAGCCCGGTGGAGCTGGGCCGGGGCGCGATGAAGCCCAGCGCCAGCATCGTGGTGGGCGGGGCGGAGACCGGCAGCGTCGCGGTGACCGGCCCGGCCAACGCGGAGGCCGTCCCCGCCAATACGCCGATCAAGATAAGCGATCTCTCCGGCACGTACACGCCACGGGCGGCCGGGAAGGTCACCTTCACCGCCGGGGTACTGACGATCAAGGCCCTGGGGACGACCACGACCTGTACGCCGAAGAACAACCCGCGGCCCTCGCTGGAACTGGACGTCACGGGATCGGGCTCCCCGGGCGGCGCCAACGGTTCCAGCGGCGCCAACGGATCCGGCGGTACGAACGGATCGAACGGATCGAGCGGTACGAACGGCTCCGGCGCGTCCGGGGGGAGCGCGTCCGGCGGCGCGGCCTCCGGCGGGGGCGAGCTGCCCCGTACCGGACCGCTCGACTCGGCCACCGCGCTCGGCACCCTCGGCGGCACGGTGCTGCTCACCGGGGCGGCGGGTGTGCTCTGGCTGACCCGGCGCGGCCGGCGGACCACGGGCTGAGCCCCCACCGTCGTATCCCCGGGGCCCGAAGAGTCGAAGGAGCACGAAGGAGTACGTACGAAGGAGTACGGAGGAGAGGGGCCGTGCCTGTGCGGACGTGGACGGACCGGCGGGCCGCGCCGGAGCACTTACGGCGGTACGGGCCCGGGGGCACCCCCGCCCGCCGGCGGGTCACCGCCGCCGCCCTCGCGGCCCTCGCCGTGCTCGCCGTCGCCGCCGTGCTCGTGGCCGGTCCCGCCGGGCCGGCCGCCGCCCGCCAGGGGCCCGGCGTTCTGCTCTCCGCCCAGCGGGCCGCCCCCGGCGCCACCCTCACCGTCAGCGGCGCGGGCTGGCGCCCCGGCACCCTGCTCACCCTGCTGATCTGCGGCCAGAACATGATCGGCGGCACCAACGCCTGCGCCAACGCCGACGGCCGGGCCGTCACCACCGACGCCTCCGGCTCCTTCAGCGCGGGGCTCCCCGTGGTCGCGCCGCCGAGGCCCTGCCCCTGCGTGGTCCATGTCGCCACCGTGACGGGCGAGCGGCACGCGGAGAACGCGGTGCTCGCCGTCGCGGGCCATCCGACCGCCCCGCTGCCCCGCCCCCGGGGCCCCGGGAAGCTCGCCGCGCTGACCACCGCCCGGCTGGAGGGCGATTCGGGGCTGCTCGTCCTCTTCGGCGCCCCGCCGTCCCGGCGGCTCTCCCTCACCGTGGGCAACCTGGGCACCACCCCCGTCGAGAACCCCGTCTTCCGGCTCGGCGTCTCGCACGGCGTCTACGCCCCGCGCTGGGAGGAGCGCCGCTGGCGGGGCACCATCGCCCCCGGCGCCAAGGCCAGGATCACGCTGGACGTGGAACTGGCGGCGGGCGCCCACGGCGACTACGGGATCGCCGTCCGGTACGCCGGGCGGACCATCGCCGACCGGCCCTGGGACGTCGGCCGGCCCTGGGGGGTGACGGCCTTCTGGGTGCTGCTGGCGCTCGTGGCGCCCGCCGCCGTCTTCCGGGTGGGGATGGCGGTGGTCGACCACCTGCGGCCCGCCGGACCTGCCGAAACAACAGCCGCCGGAAAGGCGAAGGACCGCCGCCCCGGTGGTGTACCGGGGCAGCGGCCCTGTCGATGCGGTGGTGAGTCCGGTGGATCCGGTGGATCCGGTGGATCCGGCCCGGCCGGTCAGCCCGGCACCGGTGTCAGTTGACGCCGCCCATGAGCGCCTTGACCTTGTCGCGCGAGGCGAAGATCGCGGCACCGCCGAGAGCGGCGATCACGCCCAGGCCGGCGAACCAGACCGGGTGGGTGGTCGGCGCGCCCACCAGCTGGAGCAGGGAGACGATGGAGCTGCCGGTGGTGATCGCGAGGAACCAGACGCCCATCATCTGCGAGGCGTACTTCTGCGGCGCCAGCTTCGTCGTCAGCGACAGGCCGACCGGGGAGAGGCACAGCTCACCGACGGTCATCAGGAAGTAGACGGAGACCAGCCACATCGGGGAGACCTTGGTGTCGCCCGAGGCCATCATCTGGGCCACGGTCATGACGCCGAAGGAGCCACCGATGATGACGAGCGCGATCGCGAACTTGGAGATCGTGCTCGGCTCCCGGTTCCGCTTGAAGAGCGCGACCCACAGCATCGCGAAGACCGGCGCGAGCGCCATCACGAACAGCGGGTTCAGCGACTGGAACCAGGTGGTCGGGAACTCGAAGCCGAACAGCGAGTCCTGGGTGTCGTTCTTGCCGAAGAGCGAGAGGACCGAGCCGCCCTGGTCGTAGATGGTCCAGAACGCGGTGGCGGCGGCGAAGAACCAGATGAAGCCGGACATCCGGGAGCGCTCCAGCTCCGAGAGGTCCTTGTCCCGCTTGATCTTGAACAGGTACCAGATCGGCAGCACGAGACCGATGATGGTCAGCGGCCACAGGACCCAGTCCTCGTTGAAGACACCGGCCAGGCCGACGATCGCGTAACCGCCGGCGGCGATGCCCAGCCAGATCAGGGCCTTGCGGATCAGCGACGAGCGCTCCTCGGCCGACAGCGGGGCCGGGACCTTGGAGGACTCCTCCGCCAGGTGGCGGAAGCCCAGGAAGTAGAAGAGCAGACCGATCGCCATGCCGACGCCGGCGAGGGCGAAGCCCAGGTGCCAGTCGACCTTCTGGCCGACCCAGCCGATGGTCAGCGGGGCGACGAAGGCACCGAGGTTGATGCCCATGTAGAAGATCGTGAAGCCACCGTCACGGCGCGGGTCGTTCTTGTCCGTGTAGAGCTGGCCCACCATCGTGGAGATGTTGGACTTCAGCAGACCGGAACCGACCGCGATGAAGCCGAGGCCGACGAAGAAGAGCCCGTCCACCGGGATGGCCAGCAGGAAGTGGCCGATCATGATGATCACGCCGGCGATGGCGGTCGCCTTGCGGGCGCCCCACACGCGGTCGCCGAGCCAGCCGCCCGGGAGGGCGAGCAGGTACACCATGGCGTTGTACACGGAGTAGATCGCGACAGCGGTCGCGTCCTTCATCCCGAGTCCACCGTCGGCCACGTTGGCGACCAGGTAGAGGACGAGGAGGGCACGCATACCGTAGTAGCTGTACCGCTCCCACATCTCGGTGAGGAAGAGGTTGGCCAGGCCGCGCGGGTGGCCGAGGAAGGTCTTCTCGGCCGGAGCCGCGGAATCCTTCGTCAGGGTTGACGCCATGGTCGTTCCTTGCTGTCGGGACGCGCCGCTCGGTCGGCGGGACGCGCCCGGTGGGGGTGACCGGCACCGGTACGCGAACTGTCCAACCCCACGCCCCGGGGGCTCGTCCCCGCTCGACGTCGAACGGGGACGGAAGGACATCTCGTACCGGGATCCACACCCCGGGAGCGTCATTGCGCCCGGGGCCCGGCCCACAGGTCATTCACTGTCATCGGACCCGGGTTCACCGGGCCCGCGCACAGAAGAGACCCCTGGCATATCTGCCGCTGCGGCTCGCTCCTACTAGCTGCTTGGGCGGCAGGCCAAAGGTCTCCGTGTAGTGCTACAGGCGTACTCGACACCATACGACACGACAGTGTCGGATATGGAAGGACTTGAGACATGGATCACAGGGCGACTCGGAACCGTATGCCCTGAATCCAAGGTCGTAGTCATGATCGACCTGAGACCCGCAGGGCTTGTGGATCACGCCCCGACGGGTCCCTCCCGCGGACTACCATCACTGCCATGACCCGAGTACTGCTCGCCGAGGACGACGCATCCATCTCCGAGCCGCTGGCGCGCGCACTGCGGCGCGAGGGGTACGAGGTCGAGGTGCGGGAGGACGGACCGGCCGCGCTCGACGCCGGGCTCGCCGGCGGGATCGATCTCGTCGTGCTCGACCTGGGGCTGCCCGGCATGGACGGTCTGGAGGTCGCCCGGCGGCTGCGCGCGGACGGCCACACCGTGCCGATCCTGGTCCTCACCGCGCGCGCGGACGAGGTGGACACGGTCGTGGGCCTGGACGCGGGCGCCGACGACTACGTCACCAAGCCCTTCCGCCTGGCCGAGCTGCTGGCCCGGGTCCGGGCCCTGCTCCGGCGCGGCGCGACCGAGCCGACCCCGGCCCCGGCGACCCACGGCGTACGGATCGACGTGGAGTCCCACCGCGCCTGGATGGGCGAGGAGGAGTTGCAGCTCACGGCGAAGGAGTTCGACCTGCTGCGGGTCCTGGTGCGGGACGCGGGCCGGGTCGTCACCCGCGATCAGCTGATGCGCGAGGTCTGGGACACCACCTGGTGGTCGTCCACGAAGACGCTCGACATGCACATCTCGTGGCTGCGCAAGAAGCTCGGGGACGACGCGGCGAACCCGCGCTACATCGCCACGGTGCGGGGCGTCGGCTTCCGCTTCGAGAAGAGCTGACACCTTTTCGAGGAGAGCTGACACCTTCCCGGTCCCGCCGTACTCCGGCCGGACCGGCCCGGACCCGTTTGTCAGGCGCCCGCGCGCGTAGGCTCCCCGGAGAACCTGGAGACCCCGGAGACCCCGGAGACATCCCACCCCGCCCGGAGGGCCCGTGCGCCGACGACTCATCCAATCCACGCTCGCCGTCGTGCTCGTCGTCATCGCCGTCTTCGGCGTCTCCCTGGTCATCGTCGAGACCCGCACGATCAGCAGCAGCGCCAAGGAGACGGTGGAGGCCGAGGCCGTCCGCCTCGCCGCCATCGTGGACGGCCGGCTCATCGGCGGCGAGCCCGTCAACCCCGCCATCCTCACCGAGCAGAGCGGCACCCAGTACTACGCGCTGATCGAGATCCCCGGCCGGCCCCCGATAGAGATCGGCGAACGCCCCGAGGGCGGGGTCATCACCGCCGACGAGACCGGCGCCAAGGGCGAGACCGTCACCGTGGAGGCGCCCCGCTCCACCATCACCCACGAGGTCGGCCAGAGCCTGCTGATCATCAGCGGGATCGCCGTCATCGCCATCGCCGCCGCCATCCTGCTCGCCGTGCGCCAGGGCAACAAGCTCGCCGCGCCCCTCACCGACCTCGCGGAGACCGCCGAACGCCTCGGCTCCGGCGACCCGCGCCCCCGCCACCGCCGCTACGGCGTCCCCGAGCTGGACCGGGTCGCCGACGTCCTCGATTCGAGCGCCGAGCGGATCGCCCGGATGCTCACCGCCGAACGCCGGCTCGCGGCGGACGCCTCGCACCAGCTCCGCACCCCGCTCACCGCGCTCTCCATGCGGCTGGAGGAGATCTCCGCCACCGACGACCCGGCGACCGTGAAGGAGGAGGCGAGCATCGCTCTCACCCAGGTCGAGCGGCTGACGGACGTGGTGGAGCGGCTGCTGACCAACTCCCGCGACCCCCGCACCGGCTCCGCGATCGTCTTCGACCTGGACGAGGTGGTGCAGCAGCAGCTGGCCGAGTGGCGCTCCGCGTACCGCAGCGCGGGCCGGGCGCTGGTCTGCTCCGGCAAGCAGGGGCTGAGCGCGATCGGCACCCCGGGCGCCGTGGCGCAGGTACTGGCCGCGCTGATCGAGAACTCGCTGATGCACGGCGGCGGCACGGTCGCGGTGCGGACGCGGGTCACCGGGAACCAGGCGGTGATCGAGGTGACCGACGACGGCCCCGGCGTCCCCGCCGAACTGGGCGCGCGGATCTTCGAGCGGGCGATCAGCGGACGGAACTCGACGGGCATCGGGCTCGCGGTCGCCCGGGATCTCGCGGAGGCGGACGGCGGCCGGCTGGAGATGCTCCAGCAGCATCCGCCGGTGTTCGCGCTCTTCCTCAGCAGGGTGGCGCGCAAGCGGCCGGACGACCCGCCGACCGTCCGCTGACCCCGCAAGCGGGTGGGGGTGCGGGTGCCGTGCGTGGGCGCCGGGTCAGTGGTTGGGCGCGGTCAGCGGGTCCGAGGGGGTGGCGGGAGCCGGCGGAGTCGCGGGCAGCCGCTCCTGCTCCGGCCCCGGCCCATGGCCCTGCTGCGCCTGCCCCTGCCCCTGCGCCTGCCCCTGCTCCAGGAACGATTCGGCCGTCTGCACGGCCTCCCGTGCGGGCAGCGCCCGGAACACCCACGTCCGGTAGGACCAGAAGCGGAAGAGCGTCGCGACCCCGATGCCGATGAACTTGAACACGTTGCTCTGGAGCGGACCGTCCCAGCCGAAGCCGTACGTCGCCAGATAGAGGATCCCGTTCTCGATCACGCTGCCGATGACGCTGAAGAGCAGGAAGAGCGACAGCTCGCGGGTGCGCCCGCTCTTGTCCCGGTCACGGTAGGTGAAGTACCGGTACCCCAGGTAGTTGAAGAGGATGGCGACGGCGTTGGCGATCAGCGAGGCCCGGACGACGGGCAGCTCGGTGGTCGCCCGGACCAGGTTGAAGACCGCGAGATTGACCACGACCCCGGCGCCGCCGACCGCCCCGAACCTGGCGAATTCGCGCACGAGCCGGTCGAACCGCATGCGCAGCGCTCCGCCAAGTTCACTCATCGTGAGAGTCCAGCCCCATCACCTCGACACCGCCAACCCCGCAATGCTAACCAGCCGCCAGGACCCCCGCCCGATCACCTGAACGATGGTGTGGCGGAGCCGTGACACTCGGCGACGCGCGGACGGCCCGGAGCCGTCCGGGGGCCGACGGATACTCTAAGGGGGTGACGTTCCCGGTAGTCGGTATGGTCGGCGGCGGTCAGCTCGCCCGTATGACGCACGAGGCGGGCATCCCCCTCGGCATCCGTTTCAAGCTCCTCAGCGACACCCCGGAGGATTCCGCGGCCCTGGTCGCCGGTGAGGTCGTCGTGGGCGACCACCGCGACCTGGAGACGCTGCGCGCGTTCGCCCGCGGCTGCGATGTGATCACCTTTGACCACGAACACGTTCCGATCGAGCATCTGCGCGCCCTGGAGGCGGACGGTGTCGCCGTCCGTCCCGGCCCGGACGCCCTGCTGTACGCGCAGGACAAGGGCCGGATGCGGGCCAGGCTCAGCGAACTGGGGGTGCCCTGCCCCCGCCACCGCATCGTGAGCGACCCGGCCGATGTGAGCGCGTTCGCGGCGGAGGGCGACGGCTACCCCGTCGTCCTCAAGACCGTGCGCGGCGGCTACGACGGCAAGGGCGTGTGGGTGGTGCGTACGGAGGAACAGGCCGCGGAGCCGTTCCGCGCCGGGGTGCCCGTCCTCGCGGAGGAGAAGGTCGACTTCACCCGCGAGCTGGCGGCGAATGTCGTCCGCTCCCCGCACGGCCAGGCCGTCGCGTACCCGGTGGTCGAGTCCCAGCAGGTGGACGGCGTCTGCGACACGGTGATAGCGCCCGCCCCCGGCCTGCCGGAGGAGCGGGCGGGCGAGGCCCAGCGGCTGGCGCTGACGATCGCCGCCGAACTCGGCGTCGTCGGCCATCTCGCGGTCGAGCTGTTCGAGACCGCCGACGGCCGCATCCTCGTCAACGAACTGGCGATGCGCCCGCACAACTCGGGCCACTGGACCCAGGACGGGTCCATGACCTCCCAGTTCGCCAACCACGTCCGGGCGGTGCTCGACCTTCCGCTGGGCGACCCCCACCCGCGCGCGCCCTGGACCGTGATGTGCAATGTGCTGGGCGGCGACTACCCGGACATGTACGCGGCGTATCTCCATTGCATGGCACGGGATCCGCAGCTGAAGATCCATATGTATGGCAAGGACGTCAAGCCGGGCCGCAAGGTGGGGCACGTCAACACCTACGGCGACGACCTCGCGGAAGTCCGCGAGCGCGCCCGCCACGCGGCCGACTACCTCAGAGGGACGATCACCGAATGAGCAGCACCACCCCGCTCGTGGGCATCGCGATGGGCTCCGACTCCGACTGGACCGTCATGGAGGCCGCCGCCCAGGCGCTGGCCGAGTTCGAGATCCCGTACGAGGTGAACGTCCTCTCCGCGCACCGCATGCCGCACGAGATGGTCGCGTACGGCGAGGCGGCCGACGCCCGCGGCCTGAAGGTCCTGATCGCCGGCGCGGGCGGGGCGGCCCATCTGCCCGGCATGCTCGCCTCCGTCACCCCGCTGCCGGTCATCGGCGTGCCCGTGCCGCTGAAGTACCTGGACGGCATGGACTCGCTGCTGTCCATCGTGCAGATGCCGGCCGGGGTCCCGGTCGCGACGGTCTCCGTCGCCGGGGCGCGCAACGCGGGCCTGCTGGCCGCGCGGATCCTCGCCACCCAGGACGCGGACGTGCTGGCGCGGATGAAGGACTTCCAGCACCAGCTGAACGAGCAGGCCACCGAGAAGGGCAAGCGGCTGCGGGCGAAGGTCGAGGGCAACGGCTCGTTCGGCTTCGCCAAGTAACCCCGTCCGTCCAGCCGTCCCGGGCCGGGAGGCACGGGGCTCTCCCGGGAAGTGACGTCCGTATGGAATCCAAATCCAAGGAACCCCTCTTCGAGCAGCGGGCGCACGAACTGCTGGCGGCCCATCCCGTGGTCGACGGCCACAACGACCTGCCGTGGGCGCTGCGCGAGCGGGTCCGCTACGACCTGGACCGGCTCGACCTGGGCGCCGACCAGACGGGCACGCTCCACACCGACATCCCCCGGCTCCGTGCCGGGGGTGTCGGCGCCCAGTTCTGGTCGGTGTACGTCCGCAGCGACATGTCCGGGGACGACGCGGTGAGCGCGACGCTGGAACAGATCGACGGCGTACGCCAGCTGCTCGACCGCTTCCCGGCGGTGCTGGCCCCGGCGCTGACCGCCGACGACATGGAGCGCGCCCGCGCCGAGGGCCGGATCGCCTCCCTGATGGGCGCCGAGGGCGGCCACTCCATCAACAGCTCCCTGGCCACCCTGCGCGCCCTGTACGCGCTGGGCGTCCGCTATCTGACCCTCACGCACAACGACAACGTGCCGTGGGCGGACTCGGCGACGGACGAACCCGGCGTCGGCGGGCTCTCCGCCTTCGGCCGCGCGGTCGTCGCGGAGATGAACCGGCTGGGGATGCTGGTCGACCTCTCCCATGTCGCGGCCACGACCATGCGGGACGCGCTGGACGCCTCCACCGCGCCGGTGATCTTCTCGCACTCCTCGGCGCGCGCGGTCTGCGACCACGTACGGAACGTCCCCGACGACGTCCTCGCCCGGCTCGCGGACAACGGCGGCATCGCGATGGCCACGTTCGTACCGAAGTTCATCCTGCCGGCGGCGATCGAGTGGACCCGTTCGGCGGACGCGCATCTGCGGGCCAACGGCCACCACCCGCTGGACACCACGCCGGAGGCGATGAAGCTCCACGCGGCCTTCGAGGAGGCGAACCCGCGCCCGATCGCGACGGCGTCCACGGTCGCCGACCACCTGGACCACATGCGCGAGGTCGCGGGCGTCGACCACATCGGCATCGGCGGCGACTTCGACGGGACCGCGTTCGTCCCGGACGGCCTGGACGATGTCTCCGGCTACCCCAACCTGATCGCGGAACTCCTCCGCCGCGGCTGGTCGGACACCGATCTGGCCAAGCTGACCTGGCAGAACGCGGTACGGGTGCTGCGCGACGCGGAGTCGGTGGCCCGGGACGAGAGCGCCCGCAGGGGCCCGTCGAACGCGACCCTGACAGACCTGGACGGCTGAGCCCGCCGGGCCCCGCCTTTCAGGGCGGGGCCCGCACCGCCTCAGTGGTGGTTACGAGGCAGCACGGATGCCTGCTCAGTGGTGGGCGACGAGGCAGAACGGATGCCCGGCGGGGTCCGCGTACACCCGCCAACTCCTCGTCGTGTCCCCGGCGTCCAGCACGCTCGCCCCCAGCGCGAGCGCCCCGGCCTCGGCCGCGTCCAGATCGCCCACCTGGAGATCCAGGTGGACCTGCGTCGGTACGTCCCCGACGGGCCAGGTCGGCGGGGTGTACGCGGCGACCTGCTGGAACCCCAGCGACGGGGCCCCGTCGATCACCAGCTCGATCCAGTTGTCCGATTCGGTGCGGACCTCGCCCCCGAGCAGCCCCTGATAGAAGGCGGCCAGCCGCCGGGCGTCGGGACAGTCCAGCGTGACGGCTGTCAGTTCGGCGATGGCCATTGAATAACCCCTATGCGTCGCAGTGGTCACCGGTCGACGGCTTCACCCGGTGATGAACTCCCCGCATGCTGCCCCATGGGACTCCGGGAGGCGCGGCCGGGGCCTCCCCCGCCGGTCAGCCGGCCGCGCGCCGCCGTGCGAGGCGCCGTACCCGATGCCGTACGAGGAGCGCCCCCGTCAGCAGCGCGAGCGCCCCGGCCCCGATCCGCAGATACGCCGGCCCGCCGGTGCTCAGCGCGTTCCAGACGAAGAAGGCGAGGAAGAGCGCGAGGATCGCGGGGTTGTCCAGGGGGTCCTTCCGGGCGGTCATGGCGGTGCTTCCTGGGGTTCGGGGCGGGATGCGGTCACCACTCTAGTTCCGACCCGCTTGGGCTTCTGCGTCAGCTCATTCGCCCAGTACGGCGGTGCGAGCGGCCGAGGCGAGGATGCTCTGTGCCCGGGCGGGCAGTCCCAGCCGGTTCCAGTGAAAGATCACGTGGTAGGCGATGACCTGGCGCAGACCTCGTTCCAGTCTTCCCGCGCGGGCGGCAACCCCGAGGGCCCGGCCTGCGTCACGGAAGCCGGCTGCCCATTCAGCAGCCCACTTCGCGGGACCGCCCTCACCGAAGAGCGGACCGTCAAGGCGGAGGTCGGCCAGCAGCAGGGCGTTCAGGTCTGCGGCCATCGGCCGGAGCCGGTCGAGGGTGGCATCCGGTGGAAGAGGGCGTTCGGTGGAGACCTGGTGCCAGATATCTCCCTGCTCGTACCACTCCAGACCGGCGCCGCGCATCAGCGAGGTGCACAGCAGGACGGAGATTTCGCGACGGCCGAGGCTGTTCCGGCGGCCGTGGAGCTGGGTGAGGATGGCCTGGCTGTCGGCGTGGAACAAGCTGTGCGCGGCGGTCATGCCCTCGGTGCCGCCAAAGGCTGCGGACTCCGCTTCGTAGCTGCCGGTCCACCAGCGCCGGATGTGGCCTGCGGCGGCGAGTCTGTTCAATGCCGTGCTCACGGTGGTCTTCGTGCCGTCAGGGTGACCGGTGGTGCGCAGGCGGATTCTCCAGCAGGGGTGTTTCCGGATGAACCACCACTCGGTGGCGGCTCGGCCCAGGAGCGGGGCGAGATGGGTGGCCGCCGTGGTCTCGGCAGTGGTCCAGTCGGGGAACTCGGCGTAGATCTGCCACCAGCCGGGAGCGACGGTCTGCTGTTCCAGGGCACGGCTGCCCGCCTGGCAGAAGACGTCGACCGCCAGGGCCAGATCCGCCGGCTCCAGCCCCGCCCCGTCGGCGGCCTGGGCGAGCGGTGTTCCCGCGAGGACGTCGAGGACGGCGACGGTCACCGTCTTCCGGGCTTGGTGGTGGGCGTTCAGTCGATCAGCAGACATGCGTCCCATCCGCAGAGCGGAGCCGTATCACGGGCGCCAGTGGTCAGGGCGAGGGCTGTACCGGCTTCTCCGTTGAGGAAGCCGGGGTCGGGCGTCGTCCTGGTGCCGGCGGCTCGGACAAGGGCGGCGGTGAGAGGTGGAAGGGCCTCTCGCAGTGCCGGAGTCGTCGCGTCCTGGGCGGCTCGCCAGACGGTCTGGTGGATGCCGGCCCAGCCGTGACACAGTCCGGCGTCGTTGAGTCGCGTGAGTTGGGTGGGGTCGGACAGACAGTCGATGAGATGTTGCTCGGCTCTGCTCTGGAGATCGATGTCGTGCGTGGCGACAGCGGCGAGCTGGAGCGCGCGGGCTATGCCCGGTGTGCCGTAACACCAGCTCGGCCGGGCGGGACCGGGCTGGCTGGGCCGACCGGCTCGCAGGTCGGCGAGGGAGACGCACTCGGGCCACCATGCCCCGGTGCCACCGGTCTGCCGCCACCGGTCGCACCAGGCCTGGATCGAGGCGATTGCTTCGGGCTGGTCGTCGACCGTGATGCCACGCCGGGTCGCCTGGGCGAGGAGCAGGAGTGGTCCGGTGATGCCGTGCGCGACACCTTGATTGCTGTGGCCGTGGGGAAACCGGGCGGAGGTACGGGTGTACTGATCGTGGCCGACCCACCAGCCGGGCACGGCCTGCCCTTCGTGGAGCAGAGGGCGGGTGAGAGAGACCAGGTAGGTCAGCACACCTTCCACAGCGGTGCCGCCAGGGTTTCGGCGGAGCAAGTAGGCACCGATTCCGGTCAGGCCGGAGAAGAGGTCGTACTCGCGGAAGGCCGGAAGACCGCCGCGCCGGATCCGATCCAGCGCGGCAGCGGTACGGCGGTGTGCGAGGGCGGTGACACTCCGGTCGATCGCGGCGAGGGCGTGGCCGTAACGTTCGGAGGAGCCGGCGGCGGCGTGCAGCATGAAGGCGACGGCTGGTACGCCCCAGTACAGGCCACTGGTTTCCGTGGCGCTCACTTCTCCGGCGGTGGCGTTGGCAATCCACCGATGGGCCTGTCGCCAGGTTCCGGTCCCGGAGTGGGCGCGTTCGATGTGCAGCAGAGCTGTTCCGGCCGCGCCGTGGGACAGGGACTGCGCTGCCCAGGGCTTGTCCGGCGGTGGAGGCTCGGGCGCGGCCAGACGCTCGGTCAGGTGCTCGATCAGATCGGTGGCGGCGAGGCGCGGATTCACCCGGCTCCCCCGGCGGTGCGGCGGAGCGCGCAAGCGCGGACCAGACGGTCGGTGACCCGTTCCCGATCGGGGCCGATACCAAGGGCACGTACATGGTGCAGGTGCAGAAGCGAGCCGAGCGCGGCGAGCGGGGCGCGCTGGGCCGACAACTCGTCCCGATAGGCGGCCAGTGCGGTTGCCCTCCGTTGCCACGCTGCGGCGACGGCTTTCGCACCGGGCAGGGACGGGAAGGCGTTGCCGCAGGGGTCGGCGAGGTCGAGGGCCCGGTCACGCAGCGACCGGTCCAGTGGCCCCTTCTGCCGCCGCAGATCCCGGACCAGCCAGTGAAGCCCTTCCTCGGCGGTGGGTGCGAACCGGACCGCGAGATCGACCAGGCTGGCCGCTGCGAGTGCCTGACCATCCGTACCGCCGAGGGCGGTGTGGATCTGGGCGACGGCTGCCGCCGAGTCGGCGGCGAACACCGAGTGGGCGGCCTGCATCGCCGTGCCGTGCCCGTACCGGCCTGCTTGAGGTTGGTAGGTGGCGAGCGTGAGCTGCGCCAGCAGGCGTCGTCGACGCAGTCCCTCCGACCAGTCGTGGACCCGCTCGGCCGCGCTCCCGTACGTGTCCGGATCCGGAAGGGTCAGACACAGTGCCAGATGCTGATCCGCGTCCGGGCGGGGTGTGACGCGATGACGGCTGAACCACCACTGCTGATGGGTCCCGAAGGAGTCGACGAGGGCGGCCAGATGCTCGGCAAGGATCTCGTCGAAGCGGTCCGGGTGGGCGTGGATCCGTGCCTGAAGGACGGCCGAGTGGCCCGGAAGGTGGGATGCGTCGGGTTCGACGGCGCGGATCGGGTTCGGCGTCCTGCGGCGGTCCGGCTCGGGCAGCGCCAGGGAAAGGAGGAGTTCATGGGCGCGGCCGAGCCAGTCGAGATCCTGCGGACCAGGTGCTTCGCGCAGTTCGATGCGTCGGGACCTGTCCAGGCGCGTACGCAGAAGCAGTCGGTGAACGGGATGGGTGAGGTCCAGGGGCAACCGTTGGTCGCGCTCCACCATGGTGATGCGCTCGGGCACACGCAGCCCTGCCCGCCATGCGGAGAACGCGGTCTCCCATGCGGACGCCGACGAGGCGCGGCCAGGCAGATCCTCCGCGTCGAGCAGCCAGCGGGCCTGAGCGAGGACCGTGCGCCGGTAGCGGATGCGGGGCAGAAACGGCAGCTGGGCCGCAGCTCCGAAGTCGAACGACTTGTAGACGGCACAGCGGGCTGTGCCGATCTCGGCGAGGAAGCGTGCCAGTGGGGGCGTGTGCACACCGGCTTCCAGGGCGTGCAGGACGCGCGGCTCGACGAGTCGGCCGGTGGAGAGCTGGACGAGGTGGAAGCTCTGGGAATCCGCCGTGACCGCGAGGTCCGCCGGCTCGATCACGGCCCCGTCCTTCGGCCGGTGCTCGGAGAGCGGGATCACGTGCGGGAGGAGCCGCATGGTGCGGGCGATGTTCTCGTTGCGGCGGCGACGCGGTACGAAGGAGAGCTGGGCGGCCAGGCCGCCGGGGGACGCTGACTGGCAGGTGGCGCTGAGCCGGTCCCGGTCCGGTTCGGGCAGAAGGTGCGCGAACCGTCCTGCCATGCTGCTGCCCGGCCTCGGCGTCCCGGTCATCAGCAGTCGGAACTCGCCACGGCCGAGCGCGGCCACGGTGGCGGCGTGGATCTCGACGGCCACCTCCACCCGGGGCACCGGCACCAGGTCGGTGGCGTCGGCCGCCAGGTCCGCGATGATCGGCTCGGTCAGGACGATCTCTCCACTGCCGTCCAGTGTGGCCTGCTGCACCAGGCGTAACAGCTTCTCGTCGCGCTCGGTCAGCCGGCGCCCCGGGTTCGTGTACGGGGAACCGAGAAACCCGGCCGGGTAGCCGAGCCCGCTGTCGGCCACCAGATCCAGGACGGGAACCACCGCTCCGGTTCCGTACCGTGCCCGGAACCGCCCGTGGTAGTCGCGCCACGCCGGGTACCCGAACGGATACGGCGAGAGCCTGCACAGCACCTCGACCGCGCTCCGTACCTCCCCCACCACGGCCTCGGGGATCCGGACCTCGCAGTCCACCACGGTATCGACGATCAGTGGTACCGGGGTGGTGTCGCAGAGCGACCGCATCCGCTCCGCCAGTCCATTCTCTTCCGCACCGCCCGCCGTGATCTCGTCCCGTATCGAGAACAGTCCGCCCACCAGGGCCTCGATGCCAGGCATACGCCGGGCACCGACGGCTGCCAGCTCGGCGCACAGGTGCCCGAGAGAGTCGATGCAGGTCATGGGTGCCCACAGGCTGGTGATGAGGATGTTCTCGGTGACCAGCCCGCGGAGCATGGTGTCGATCCGGTCCCTGGGAGCAGCCGGGAACCGCTCGGTGAGCAGGGCACGCAGCTCGCCGTACCGAACAGGGGAGGCAGCACACACGAGCGCGGCGGCAACGGGGCCGGTGTGCCGTACGGATACCTCGACCGGAGCGAGGGACTGGGCGCGGTCGTCCGTCGGCAGGCCGGGAGCGACCCATCGGTTTCCTCGTACGCACCCGGTGTTCGCGGCCATCACGGGCAGCTGTTCCAGCAGTTGAGGACAGTGGTGGAGGCGGGTGATGATCCCTGCCAGCCAGGCCGAGTCCGCGCGTACGGTCGTGCGGTGCTTCCTGCCCGAAGCGGCCTGCGGTACGCCACCGATCCGCGCCGGTGCGACTCCGGCGAACAGGCCGAACGGTGTGGGCCGTCCCTGCCACCGCAGCAGATAGGACGCGAGGGACAGGACTGCCCGCTGTGTCCGCCGTGCGTCGCACCGCCGCCCGCTCAGGATCTCGCCGATCCGGTCGCTCAGGGCGGGGCTGGCCGTGCTCACCGCGACGCGGACCTCAGGGCGCTGCCAGACGGCCGCCAGCCACTCGCGTCCCCGCGCTGAACCATCCGTATCGCTCAGGCCGAGGTCGCGGGGCAGGTCCAGCCCGCCCGGATCGGTGGAGACGCGCAGCAGTGCACTGATCCTTGGCCGGTGGCCGATCGGCATCCCTGCGGTCACGACATCTCCCTTCGCCGACATCCGACGAGGTGCCCGGCGGGAAGGCCCGCCCGGCACCCACACTGCTGTCAGTGCCGGTCAGGCCGGGTCGTCGATGAACGAGTCACAGGCGCTGGCGCCGTTCTGACAGGTGTTGCCGCATCCGTCGTCGGTCGGACAGTCGCCGACAGCGCCGTGGGGGCGGGTCGTCACGACGACACGTACGTCCAGCGTGAAGTCGTCGAATTCCTCCGCCATCGGAGGTTCGGCCAGCGCCGTGGCACCGTGCGAGAAGCCGGGATCCGGCATGTCGATCACTCTCCCTCTTCTTCGGTGGTGTGGTGCGGGATGTCCTGGTCCGCCGCCGGGACGGTGGACCAGGAGAGGGCGATCCGGCTGTGCTCCTTCTCGATGATCCGAGCGTCGGCCGGAGCGGACATCCGGTCATCGGGAGTGCCCGCCGGGTGGACGGTGATGCGCGGGCCGGGCCCGTCCCGGTGGTCCCGGTCCCAGTCACGGAGGTGTTCGGCGACCTCTTCGGCGAACCCGGTCGCTCCAGGCCCCAGGGCGTGAACCCCGTACTCGAAATGTGTGTCGTCGCCGATGGCAGGGCGTGGAGTGACGTACGCGAAGTCACGTCCGTCCCCGGATACAGCGGCCAGGGAGAACCGCTTGTTGTAGGGGGCCACCAGACCGGTGTCGAGGGCCGGTTCCAGGGCCATGGTGCAGAAACCCGGCAGCACGGTGGCCAGGTACAACTGGAGGGAGTCCACGGGTACTCCGCGTTTGACTCTCACTCCCGTCCAGATCTCGACCCGTGGCGTCCGTACGGCGTTGTCGAGAAGGCTTGGATCGGTCGGGAGTCCGTCGTCGAACCGCAGGGCGATCTCATCGGTGCCGGTGGGCAGCAGTACGCGCGACTCACGGGCTCCGGCGCCCTGCATGGGGACGAAGCCACAGATACGTGCCGATGTGCTGAACAGATGATCGCCGACCCTCTGGAGGGCGACCGAGCGCATCAGACCGCGCATCCGCAGGGGTACGACGATCCGGCCGTGCTCGGTGAGCTGGTTGGTCCAGGCGGGCGGAATGTCCCAGGCTCCGACCGTGACGATGATCCGGTCGTAGGGAGCGTGGTCCGGAACCCCCTGGTGGGCATCGGCCGTGACGACCCGGACCTGCGGGTATCCGTTCTCCTTGAGCAGGCGGCTCGCGCGGTCGGTGACCTCGGGGTCGATGTCCACCGTGGTGACCTCGCCCGCCCCGCCGGCCAGCGTGGCGAGATAGGCGGCGTTCAGACCGCCCGAACCGATCTCCAGGACCCGCATCCCGGGCCGGATCCCGGCCTGCTCCAGCATGAACGCCTGGATCTGGGGAGCGGATACCGAACTCACGGCTGAGCCGGATCCGTCCCGTTTGGTGATCACCGCGTTGTAGGCGCTGTAGGCGTCCTCCAGGGAGGCTTCGGGAGTGAACAGGTGCCTCGGGACGGTACGCAGGACGTCCGCTACGGCATCCGAGGTGATCGCACCGTCGGCGATCAGCTCATTGACGACCTGGTCACGCAGTTCTGCGGCACGGGTCTCTTCAGTCTTCTCGGGCATGAACGGAGGGAATCCTTCCCGACGCTGCTCTGAGGGCGGAGGGCTTGGGAGGCAGGGGAGAAATGCCGCAGTGTAGTCAGCTCTTCGCCACTCCGCCGGGTGGTGGGAGCGATTCGGCCGTCCGCATGCGGTCTGCCCGAACAGTCAACGAGGAGGCGTCTTCCAGCGAGCGGAAATGCGGCTTCCGTGTGGGGCGCGGTGGACCGGTAATTTCCGGGGTGTTCGGTTCTGCGCGGCCTGTGGGGCTGGCTACCGTGAGGGCGTGGAGGGCAACGAGATCCTCAGGAAGAGGATGGCCGAGGCGGGCTTCACCCAGACCGGGTTGGCCGAGGCGGTCAACGCGGATCTGAGATCGGCCGGCTACGAGGGCACCGTCAGTGACCGCACGGTCCGTACCTGGCTGACGGGCCATTCCCGGTGGCCGCACCGCCGCCAGCGCGCGGCGTTGGAAGCGGTGTTCGACTGCCCGGTCGCCGAACTGGGCTTCACATCGAGACAAGAGCCCGCCGCCGCTTGTCCGGCCTCACCGGAGGACCCTGTGCTTCGCCGCCTTCTCATCAGTGCTTCGACCGGCATGGCCCTGTCCGCCGGCACCCCCGCCCACTTCGCGGTACGCCGGGTGGGGGCGAGCGACGTGGAACGGCTGCGGAGCAAATTCGCCGTGCTGATCGCCGGCGATCACCGGTACGGCGGAAAGCTGACCATCGAGACCCAGGCATCCGCGCTCGCCGGTGAAGCCCTCGCGCTCCAGGCACGGGGCACCGCGGGCCAACGCGTGCGGGCGGCCCTGTACGGGTGCGCCGCCTCCTTCACGTCCAGCGCCATGTGGGCCGCCACCGACGGCCGCCGCTTCGACGCCGCGCAGCGCCACTTCCACCGGGCCGCCAGCCTGGCAGCCATGTCCGGCGACCCGACCATCCAGTTCCGTATCTGGTCCCATGCCGGCAGCCTCTACCGGCACCTGGCACGGCCCTCGGACGCCCTGGCCGCCAACGATGTCGCCCGCAGCCTGTCGATCACCCGTCGCGACCCCCTGTTCGCCTCACTCGGCCACGCCCGCCACGCCGCCATCCTCGGCCTCACCGGCGACGGCCGAGCGGTCCGCCAAGCCCTCCGGCACGCACAGACCGCGCTGGACCAGTCCCGGCCGGGTGAACAGCGCCCCCTGTGGCTGAACGCCTTCTATGACCAGGCCGAACTGGACAATCTCGCTCTGGCCGCCTGCCTCGCGCTGGGGAACTACGAGGACGCCGAGGCCCATGCCCACCGCAGCCTCGCCCTCCTCCGCCCCGACATGCTGCGCACCCGGGCCATCACCACCGCCCGCCTCGCCCACGCCCAGCTCGGCCAGGGCGACCTGGAACCCGCCGTGACCACCGCCATGTCCATCCCCAACGAGCCGGCGGACCGGCACCCGCGCGTCGCCCGGCTGCTGGACGGCTTCGGCAGCACACTCCGGATCACCGCTCCCTCCAGCAGCGCCGCCCGAACCTGGAACCAGTACACCCACGACAGCCGAAGGAACATCCTGTGACCCCCGACAGCATCGTGCTGCGCCACGCCACCGCCATCGACGAGGTCTGGGACACCCTCATCGAGGTATACGCCGAAGTCCGCGCGGACCAGCTGCACCTGCCGCACTACTCGGTGGAGCGGTACGGCGAACGCCTGGCCCGGCATGCTTCGGAACCCGGATGGGAGGCCGTCATCGGCTTCGACGGTACCGAGCCCGTGGGCTACGCCTACGTCAACACCCTTCTGCCAGGTGACCGCTGGTGGCAGCGGATGACCACGGCTCTGCCGCCCGGCTGCGCCGAACTGCCCACGGTGGCTCTGAAAGAGATCATGCTGCGCGTGCCGTGGCGCGGCACAGGCACCGCCCGGCGGATCCACGACGAACTCCTCGCCGGCCGTGCCGAGGCGCAGGTCTCGCTGCTCGTCAACCCGCTGGCGGGGGACGGCAAGGTCAGGGCGGTGTACGACGCGTGGGGCTACTGGGAGGTCAGTACCCAGCAGCCTTCACCGGACGGGCCGGTCCTCACCGCCATGGTGCGGGGGGTACGGGACAGGGAACCCTCGCCCGACGACTTCTGCACGGCTCCGGGTGGCCAGGGGGCGTGAAGCCTGGGTGCCGGCGAAAGCCGAAGGCGACGCCCTCCGGCACGGCATGCAGACGGATCTCCTCTCCATCGGCGACCAAGAGGTCCGCGACCGCTACCGGACTCTGGTACGCCTGGGCTTCGACATCGGATGGCGGTGTGCCGGCCAGGGCAACCGCGTCCGTCAGGTCAAGGACATGCGCGGGTATCTGCGGTATGTCCAGTTCACTCTGGAGGCGGTCATCGACGGGCGTCCCGTGCCGGAGCCCTGTGAGCCCCCCGTGCTGGAGCGCACCGGTGACGACCAGGGCTGGGAGCCACCCGAGCTGCCTGCCCACTGGAGGGATCCCGCCGACGGGAGCTGAGGGGGGCGGGGAAATCGAGAGCGCATCCACGAGTCTTGACGATACGATACGTCTCGGCTCGTTAAGTGAACGGAACTGGCGGATCTCAGGAGGACCCCATGGAACGGGAACGATGGATCGACGCGGCCCCCGGTGTGCGGCTGTGGGCCGAGGAGCGCGGCCCCGCCGACGCCCCCGTCCTGCTGCTGGTCATGGGAGCGCAGGCGTCCGGGATCGGCTGGCCGGACGAGTTGGTGGACCTGCTCGTGGAGCGGCACCGGGTGATCCGCTACGACCACCGGGACACCGGGCGCTCCACCTGGGCCTTCGAGGAACGGCCCTACCCGGTCACCGCGCTCGCCGAGGACGCCGTCGCCGTCCTGGACGGGTTCGGAGTCGAGCGTGCCCATGTGGTGGGCATGTCCCTGGGCGGGATGCTGACCCAGCTGCTGATCGCGGACCACCCCGACCGGCTGCTGAGTGCCACCGTGATCGGGACGAACGCGCTCAGCACCGTCCCGTACACCGCCCCGGACGGCACCCGCGTCCCGCCCCAGGAGCTGCCCGGGATCGCCCCGGAGCTGCTGGAGCTGTGGTCCCGGCCCGTGGTGGAACGGAATCTGGAGGACGAGCTGGATCACCGGGTCGAGCACTGGCGGATGCTCGGCGGGGACCAGCTGCCCTTCGACGCCGCGTACGCGCGCGAACTGGAGCGGCGGGTCGTCGAGCACACCGGGCACCACCGGTCCGGTGACGCGCACGGCCGCGCGGACTCCTCCGGCATGGACCGTACGGAGGCGCTGGCCCGTACGGAGGTGCCCACCCTGGTCACCGTGGCCCCGGCGGAACCGGTCTCCCCGCCGCCGCACCCCCAGCACCTCGCGCAGGCGGTCAGGGGCGCCCGTCTGGTCGAGATCCCCGGCATGGGGCACGCGCTCCCGCGCGAGGTGCATGCCCCGCTGGCCGCCGCGATCCTGGCGCACACAGCGGAGCACACGGCCGGGGTGTGACGGATCCGCGCGGGTTCCGGGCGGAGCGCGCCGCCCGGAATCCGGGGTGAGGACCGCTCAGGCGGCGGGCCGGCCCATCGCGCGGTAGGTCCAGCCGGCCTCGCGCCACTTGACCGGGTCCAGGGCGTTCCGCCCGTCCAGCATGATCCGGGCGGCGGTCTCCCGGCCCAGCTCCGCCGGGTCGAGGTCGCGGAACTCGCGCCACTCGGTCAGGTGCAGCACCACATCGGCGCCGCGTACGGCGTCCCGCGCCGAGTCCGCGTAGCCGAGGGTGGGGAAGAGCCGCCGGGCGTTGGCCATGGCCTTCGGGTCGTACACCGTCACCTGGCCGCCCTGGAGGTGGATCTGGCCGGCGACGTTGAGCGCGGGGGAGTCGCGGACGTCGTCCGAGTCGGGCTTGAAGGCCGCGCCGAGGACGGCGACCCGCTTGCCGAGGAAGGCGCCGCCGAGGGCCTCGCGGGCCAGCTCGACCATGTGGCCCCGGCGCCGCATGTTGATCGAGTCGACCTCCCGCAGGAAGGTCAGGGCCTGGTCGACGCCCAGCTCCCCGGCGCGGGCCATGAAGGCGCGGATGTCCTTCGGCAGACAGCCGCCGCCGAAGCCGATCCCGGCGCGCAGGAACTTGGCGCCGATGCGCTCGTCGTACCCGATGGCCTCGGCCAGCTTCTGCACATCGCCGCCGGCGGCCTCGCAGACCTCGGCCATCGCGTTGATGAAGGAGATCTTGGTGGCGAGGAAGGAGTTGGCGGAGGTCTTCACCAGCTCGGCGGTCGGGTAGTCGGTGACGACGAACGGGGTGCCCTCGCCGACCGGGGTCGCGTACACCTCCCGCAGCAGCTTCTCCGCCCGCTCGCTGGCCACGCCGACCACGATCCGGTCCGGGTGCAGGGTGTCCTCGACGGCGAAGCCCTCCCGCAGGAACTCCGGGTTCCAGGCCAGCTCCACCTCGCCGGGCGCCAGCTCCGCCACCAGCCGCGCCAGCCGGGCCGCGCTGCCGACCGGCACGGTCGACTTGCCGACGACGAGCGCGGGCCGGGTCAGCAGCGGGGCGAGCGAGGAGAAGGCGGCGTCCACGTAGGACATGTCGCAGGCGTACTCGCCGTGCTTCTGCGGCGTGTTCACACAGACGAAGTGGACGTCGCCGAACTCGGCGATCTCCTCCCACGACGTGGTGAAGCGGAGCCGGCCGGTGGAGCCTTCGAGACCGGCGACGTGCCGGGTCAGCAGCTCTTCGAGACCGGGTTCGTACATCGGCACCCGGCCCGTGGAGAGCAGTGCGATCTTCTCGGGCACCACATCGAGTCCCAGTACCTCGAAGCCCAGCTCCGCCATGGCCGCCGCGTGCGTGGCGCCGAGGTAGCCGGTGCCGATCACTGTGATCCTGAGGGCCATGACGTGCTCCAGACAGTGGCGCTGCGCGCCTGGGGTAGGGGGTGCGGGGGGCGCGGCCCCGAGCATAGTCGCGCGGGCGCGCGACACCGCGCCGGGCTGTCGCCAAGGTCACCTATGCCCGCCGGGGCCCCGAGCCCTAAACTTGGTTACTTAACGGTAGTTAGCGCTTCTGGGGAGTGAGTGACGTGGCTGGATCGACCGGTAACCCGGATTTTGACCTGTACCGCACGTCCGAGGAGCACGACGCGCTCCGGGACGTGATCCGGTCCCTGTCCGAGGCGAAGATCGCCCCGTTCGCCGCCGCCGTGGACGAGGAGGCCCGCTTCCCCCAGGAGGCGCTGGACGCCCTGGTCGCGAGCGACCTGCACGCGGTCCACGTCCCGGAGGAGTTCGGCGGCGCCGGCGCCGACGCCCTCGCCACGGTGATCGTGATCGAGGAGGTCGCCCGGGTCTGCGCGTCCTCCTCGCTGATCCCCGCCGTGAACAAGCTGGGCTCGCTCCCCGTGATCCTCTCCGGCTCCGCCGACCTGAAGAAGAAGTACCTGGGACCGCTCGCCAAGGGCGACGCGATGTTCTCGTACTGCCTCTCCGAGCCGGACGCGGGCTCGGACGCGGCCGGCATGAAGACCCGGGCGGTGCGCGACGGCGACCACTGGATCCTCAACGGCGTGAAGCGGTGGATCACCAACGCCGGCGTCTCCGAGTACTACACGGTGATGGCCGTCACCGACCCGGAGAAGCGCTCGAAGGGGATCTCGGCCTTCGTGGTCGAGAAGTCCGACGAGGGCGTCTCCTTCGGCGCCCCCGAGAAGAAGCTCGGCATCAAGGGCTCTCCGACCCGCGAGGTCTACCTCGACAACGTCCGCATCCCCGCCGACCGCATGATCGGCGAGGAGGGCACCGGCTTCGCCACCGCGATGAAGACCCTGGACCACACCCGCGTCACGATCGCGGCCCAGGCCCTCGGCATCGCGCAGGGCGCCCTGGACTACGCCAAGGGGTACGTCCAGGAGCGCAAGCAGTTCGGCAAGCCGATCGGGGACTTCCAGGGCGTCCAGTTCATGCTGGCCGACATGGCGATGAAGCTGGAGGCCGCCCGCCAGCTCACGTACGCGGCGGCCGCGAAGTCCGAGCGCGTCGAGGGCGACCTGACCTTCTTCGGCGCCGCCGCGAAGTGCTTCGCCTCCGACGCGGCCATGGAGATCACGACGGACGCGGTGCAGCTCCTGGGCGGCTACGGGTACACCCGCGACTACCCGCTGGAGCGCATGATGCGCGACGCGAAGATCACGCAGATCTACGAGGGCACGAACCAGATCCAGCGCATCGTGATGGCGCGGAACCTGCCGTAGCGGGGTTTCCGCAGGTCGCATAGACACCACGGCCCTCGGAATGACGCCGGGGGCCGTTCGTCTGGGCGGGGGCTCGTTGCCGAGTGGGCCCTCGTGCCTTCAGCCGGCCACCACCGCCCGCACCACCAGCGTTCCGATGTGCCCTGCCTCGGGTGCCGCCAGAACCTCGGCCTCGACATCCCGGAACCCGTTCCGCGCCAGCAGCCCGGCCCACCTGCGTGGCGTGTAGGAATAGCGGTAGACGTAGCACGCCTTCCCCGCGAAGCCCCCTTTGTACATGCCCTGCGGCCCATACGCCCCCGGAATCGCCGGTGGGTGGGAGAAGGCGAACACCCCACCGGGGTTGAGCCGCCGGGCGACCAGCGGCAGCAGCTTCTCCGGGTCGGTGAACCACGCCGCACCGAAGACCGAATAGATCGCGTCGTACGTCGCGGTGTTCTCCGCCAGATGCTCCAGCACCTCCGCGCAGACGAACTCCCCGCCCAGAGGTCCCCAGCGTTCGGCCAGCCGCCGCACCGCCACCGTTGACAGATCCACACCGGTGACCTTGACCCCGGACCGGAGCAGAAACGCCAGCGCCCGCCCGGTCCCGCAGCCGATCTCCAGAGCCGGTTCCGGCCCTCCGAGCAACTCCGGTCCGGGCCCGTGCCCCGCGTACTGCGTCCAGCAGAACACGGGGTCGCCGTCCACGGCCTTCTCCTTGGTGCTCTCCGCGAAGGCGTCCCAGAGTTCGCGCTCGTCCTCGATGTTGTGGCGTGCGGGCAACGTGCTTCCTTCGCGTCGGTACGGGTACGAGAGCGCCCCGCCGCCGGGGCGGGGCGCCCGGTGCTGTGTCAGTGGCTGTCGGGGACCTTGTCGTCGCACGGTGAGCAGTCGGACTCGTCCGCCGCCCACAGCTCCTCATCGACGGTGAACCCGTTTCGGCGCAGCAGTTCGGCAGTGCGCATCACGGTTCCGTCCTTGCGGCGCTCGATCAGCGGCGCGTGGTGCTTGTAGCGGCCGCCGTTGTATTCCTCGCAGAACGCGAAGTACAGCGGCGTGTCGAGGATCAGCTGATGGACTCCGATGTCCACGGTCCTGCCGACACCCATGTCCACGCCGGGGCTCTCCATGGCGGTGATCAGATACGCGATGCCCTGCCCGAGCACGCGCTCGGCGAGGCTGGGGACGGCCACGCTGTCCCGCAGCAGGAGCCGCACTTCCCGCTCCCACAGATCCTTGACACCGACGTCACTGACCAAGTGCGGGACGCGTTCCTGTAACGCGTTGAGGATGATGCGCGGATCGCGGATCCGCGTCTCGACGGCTGCGCTCATCAGGTGTCTCCTCCTGCTGCGGTCGAGCGGTCATGGAAGGACTGTAGGAAGTGGTGTGGCCGTACCGCCACGCTCTTGCATGAGCTTGCACACGAGCTAGCCGAGGAAGGTGATCGCGTCCGAGATCAGGGCTCGGGCGGCGGCACCGTGGACCGCGATCCCGGACAGCTCGGAGAACGCTTGCGCATACGTGGCGATTTCGCTCGGGGCTGTCACGTTCACAGCGGCAGTGAGCAGTTCGACGCTCGCCTGGCTGCTGTCGAACAGGTAGAACGCCTCCAAGGGCCAGATATGACGCCGAGCCGTGAAGGGAATCACCCCGAGGCTCACATTCGGCAAGGCCATGACCGCCAGGAGATACCCGAGCTGTCCCGCCATGGTCGCGTCGTCCCCGACGCGGTAACGGAGCACGGTTTCCTCCAGGAGCAGAGCGAACCGGTGGTCACCCTCATGGAGAACGTGAGAACGCTCGATCCGGGACGCGGCCGCCGTCACCGAGTCGTCCGGCGTTCCCTGGAACGCCGCGATGCTGGAGAGCAGGGCGGTCGCGTACGCCTCGGTCTGAAGCATTCCGGGTATGACGTTCGAGCAGTACACGCGGAAGTGACGGGTTCGCTCGTACAGGGGGACGACTTCCTCCTGAGCCCGGCGCATCCCGTGCCGGTGGAGCTTCTGCCAGTGGACGTACATGTGCTCGGCCTGGCGGTTCGCCGCGATCAGATCGTCCGTCTGGTCCTCGGCGCCGCAGGCTGTGCACCACGCACGGATATCGGCGTCGGACGCGGGAGTTTTGGCCCGCTCGATGCGTGAGGACTTGGACGGGCTCCAGCCGCAGCGAAGAGCCAGCTCATGCCCGGTCAGCTCGGCTTCCCTGCGGAGGAGCCCGAGACGGGTGGCGATGGCTTCACGGGCTGCCTGGGCGCTGGACGAGGGTGACGCGGACATGAGTGGGCTCTTCGTGATTCCTCAGGTCAGACCGAGTACTTGTCGTGCGGGACGCCTCGGTCCCAAACCGTCTCGAAGGCAGCGGACGCCAGGCGGGCCACCGCCGGCTCGGACCGGACCTCCCAGCCGGGCTCGGACCAGTCGCCCTCCCCGGTGAAGTGATTGAAGAGCACGATCTCTCCGTCGAAGATCCAGCAGTCGTTCCCAGGAAGCGCGATGTCCGAGGCCCGGCGGCGCGGAAGCCAGCGGACCTGCTCCCCGGCGTGAATGTTGACCACGGTGCCCGCGTGCTCGTAGCGGATGTAGTCCGTGACCGGCTCGGACACCACACGCGCACGGCGGACGACCACCCCCCGCGCCACGGTGGCACGAATCAGATCGACCCACGGTGCCCAGTAGGCGGAGGTGGGGGTCACGTCCCGCTGCCCGGTGCGCTTCCAGTTCTCGAAGTCCTCGGCCTCGTCACCCACGCCGTAGGAGTCGCGCATTTCCAGGTGGACCGCTGAGTGCCGGGCCGCCGCCAGCAGTTCGTCAAAGCTCGGTTCCTTCTGCGACATCGCACGCCTTCCCCAGTACCGGCACCATGCGTGCCGGAATCCGGATCACGGCCTCGTGCGGCGGGATTCCCGGAGCATGCCCGGGGAACTCGAACGCCGCGCACTCGGCGTCCAGCTTCGCGTCCGGCTTCCAGCCCTGAAGCAGCAGTTCCTGCTTCTCCTCGTCCACCCAGACGGTGGGGGATCCCTGCTGCCCCGTGTCCGGATCAATCCCGATGAACCGTAGTGCCATGGCTGCCTCCGGTGTCGAGGTGCTTGCGCCGACTTGCACGAGCGTCGTACTGACAGCAAGCAGCGTCAAGAGGCCGGGCAGCATTCTCAACGAGAGATGGCCGGCCGGGCGGGGGCTGCACGGGCCCGGCAGCACCCTGCTGCCCGGGGTCAGACGCCCAGGCTCCGCACATAGTCCGGGAAGGGTACGGCATGCGCCAGCGCGCTCCGCTGCCACTCCAGGTAGGGGGCAGGATCGCCCTCATGGGCCTCGCGGTTGATCTGGGTGCCGTCCGGCCGGAAGTTCAGATGGGCGACACGGACACCGTCGAACAGCCACCAGTCCCGCCCGGAGAGCGGCAGCCCGTGGTCCTCCTCGGTCACGTCCAGTACGCGGATGTCCTCCCCGGCCGCGATGTTGCCGGGGATGCCCCACGCGAACTGGTACCGCTGATAGTCGGTGAGCGGCCGGCGCACGACCCGGACCCGGCCGACGCGCCTGCCGGATGCGACATACCCGCGTACCCGCTCATGCCAGCGGGCATTGTGCCCTGCGGGCTTGTCCTCGCCCCGCAGGAAACGGGCGACGTTCTCCTGTTCCCTGGGCATCGTGTAGGTGGGCTGCGCCTCGAACCGCCACGCTTCCCGCTCGAAGGCATCGAAGAACCTGCGCCAGTCCTCGCCGTCCAAGACCACGGACGACCTCCTTCAGATGTCGGAAGATGCTCGGGGATCCTCACCGGGCCCGTTCAGGCCCCTGCATTGTCGCGTACGGCCCTGATCAGAAGCGTGCCGATCGTGCGCTTGTCCCGAACCGGGGCCGGCAGGACCGCCGTCGTCACGGCGGTGAAGCCGTACTCCCCGAGAAGGGCCGCCCAGACGCCGGGCTCGTAGTCCCAGCGCTTGACGATCGCCGGGTCCTCGTCCGGGCCGCGCGGGATGTAGGACGCCTGACAGCCGTAGCAGCCCTGGACCGGAGGACGCTGGGACAGGGCGAACACACCACCGGGCCGAAGACTCGCGTGCACGGCGGGGAGCAACAGACCCGGATCGCAGAACCAGGCCGCGCCGAACACGCTGTAGACGGCGTCGAAGGTGGTGCCCGCCACCGTCATGAAGTCGAGGGCACCGCCCTGGTGCAGTTCCATGCCGGGTGCATCGCCCCACCGGTCGCGGGCCTTCCGGAGCTGCTGGGACGACAGGTCCACCCCCACCGGCTTCATGCCCAGCGCGGCGAGATGAGCCAGGTTTCCGCCGGAGCCGCACCCGAGGTCCAGTGCTGATTCCCCGGGCTTGAGGGAGAGCACTTCAGCGCCGGGCCCGTGGTCGGCGTACTGGGTCCAGTTGAACCACGTCGTCTCGCCGCGACTGTTCGTCCGCCGTCGCTGCTCCTTCGTCGCGGAGTACACATCCCATGCGGCACTTTCCGTCTCCGACACGTCTCGATCCTTTTGCTGGTGCGGACAGCCGCCCGGCTCGGGGCCGGGCGGCAGATGGGCCAAGGCTCCTTGCCGAGTGGACTACCGGAGTGGACAGTCCACCTCCGGCAGGGCTCGATTCGGGGAGCATCCCACCAGTGCCAGGGACAGGAACGAGGGCCGTTCGAGGTAGAAGCCGTGGGCCACGTCCCCGCCCCACCCCAGCCGTTCAGCGGCGGAGCCGACCAGCATCGCCAGCCGGGTGCTGTCACGATCCGACACGGAGGCGAACCGAGGCGCGTACCCGATGAGCTGTTCCCCGAGCCATTGCGCTGCTTCCTTCGGCTCGTCCCAGGTGTCGCGCACCAGCTCCCTCGGCTTGATGAGCCAGTACGCCGTTTCGAGTGGCGGCAGGTCCACGACGGGGAACTCCGCCTTCACCTCCTTGTAGCGCTGGACCAGATCCGTCCTGCCGTCGGCGGGAGGTGGACTGGGGTACGGAGGCCGCCGCAGTGCCTCATCATCGAACCGCTGCTTCGGGCCGGTCCACACATACCCATGGTGGTGCAATTGTCATCCCGTTCGCCGCAGAAGGAATGGATGAGCGTCCTACCGGCCCCCGCCTTCAGGAAATCGGGCCGGAGCCGGAAGAACACAGGGAATGGGTGTCAGGCGGACAGGCCGAAACGCGCCGGGTCGATACCGGCTGCCTCCAGTTCGGCGGTGGTGAACCTCAGCGGCTCGCCGTCGGGCCGCTTGCTGTCACCGATGGCCCAGGCGTTCGGGCCGATCCTGGCGAGCATCGCGCAGGATTCGCCGTCCGGGTGGGTGTTTCCCCCGCACGCCTTCGTGAACACCACGCCCTCGATGTCGAGCGTGTACAGGTCGGTTCCGTTCTGCATCGGCACGCCTTCCTGATCTCTTGACGGCCACAGGTGCGGCCGTTCCCGCCATGAACGGGACTTTAGAAACCAGGAGCCAGACAGAAAGTGAATATTCTCGATTATTCTCACGATTCGCTTGGAGATGCCTCGACATTCACCAGTGGCTCCCGACACCCTGTCTCTCGTTGTTCGACTCGGGAGAGGTGATCGAGCATGGCGCGCAGACTCCGCTTCAACGGCACGGGGTCAGGGGAAGGAGGGTGTCCGGCGGTCCACGAAGACCTGGACTCAGGCGAGGTGATCGTGCACGGTCAGCCTCTGACGGATCCGGAGGACGTGGGCCGGCTTCGTCACCTGAGTGAGGGCGAAGTCGCCGTCGTCGTACCGCGAGACTTGTTGGTGGACTGGACCCCGAAGGACAGGACCCGGCAAGTACGCGTTGTCGATCTCGACGCGTTCGGCAAGCTCTTCGAGAACTTCGAGCACACGGCATGGCGGCTGGAGACCCGGCGCAGGTACGCGTCCGACGAGAACAGCGATACGTATGACCAGTTCCTCCGTGGCGAGCGCCCGCTGTGGGACCTGGACACGTCATGGGCGCGAAGCATCAAGGCGAAGACCGCAGGCGGAGCGAGTGTCGGCCGGGTCCGGATCGTTGACACACCGCCCACTGACGGACAGCGTTACCTCACGGCGCACGCGGAGAAGAACCAAGCCCTCGGGGAGGACATTCGGAACCTGTCGCGTACGCACGCCGAAGCTCTTCAGCTCCCCTCGGAGGACTTCTGGCTGTTCGACAGTCGGCTCGTGGCGCTGCTGCGGTTTGACGGCGACGACGACCTCGTGGACGTGGAGCTGATCACCGAACCTTCCGAGGTCGTCCGGTACGCCATGGTCCGTGACGCGGCGTGGCATCAGGCCGTGCCGTTCCAAGAGTTCGCAGCAGAGCTGAACGAGTAGACAGATCGGGTACCGGTGAGCACGGACTACCAGAGGGCGCGTGAGGATCTGGGGCGGAGGCTGCGAGAGCTGCGCTCCGAGAGCCCGAACGGCCGTCTCACCGGTATTTCTTTGGCGCGCCAGCTCGGCTGGCCCCAGTCGAAGATCAGCAAACTGGAGAACGGTCGCCAGACCCCCACTGCGGAAGACCTCCGGGCGTGGGTCGACGCCACGGGACATCCAGAGGCGTACGAGGAACTCCACGGCCGATTGCAGGGCTTTGAATCCCACATCAGGTCCTGGCGCCGACAGCTGGCGAAGGGCCACCGTCCCGTGCAGGAGACGTGGAGCACGGTCACCGACGGGGCCCGGGAACTGCACGTGTGGGATTCGTTCCTCGTGAACGGCCTCCTACAGACCCCGGACTACGCCCGCGCCGTCTTCGAGCACTACTCCACCCTCCAGAACTCACCCCGAGACACCGAGGACGCGGTACGGGCCCGGATGAAACGGCAGGAGTGGCTGTACCGCTCGGGCAACCGTCTGCACCTCCTGTTGTGGGAGGGAGTACTGCGAGCACAGGTGTGTTCCCCGGACGTTCTGGCGGCGCAGCTGGATCGCTTGACAGGCGCGGTGGGCATGGACACCGTCCGACTCGGGATCGTGCCCCTGAACGCCGCTCTGCGGGTTCCCCCTGCCAACGCGTTCTGGATCTTCGATGACCGCCTGGTGATCACCGAGGATTGGCACGCCGAACTCTGGCTGGACGACGCCGATACGGTCGCCCTGTACCGCCGCGTGTGGGACACGCTGTACGAGTCCGCCGTCTTCGGCGTCGACGCCCAGCGCCTGATCACCGTGGCACGTCGCACGCTCACCGCGTAGGGGCGCTGGCGTTGTGCGAGGGGTGCCCGGCCGGAGGGGATCCGGCCGGGCGGGGGCCGCGTGGGCCCGGGTCAGGCTCCGGGCAGTCGGTTGTCCTTGACGGCGGAGACGAAGGCGGACCAGGCGCCGGTCCGGAAGGTCATCGCCGGGCCGTCGGCGGTCTTGCTGTCACGTACGGGGACGGTGCCGTGCACTGCGTATGCGGGTGCCCACTCGACGCACTGTCCGCCGGACGACCCGCTGTACGAGGACTTGATCCACAAGGTGTCGCGGTGGGCCTGTTCCGCAGTCATGGTCTGAACTCCTTGTGCACCGACGTGATCAGGGCCCTTGAATCATCGGGGGGGAGAGCGTGTGCCCGCAACCGGTCATAGTTTTCGAGCGCGATCCTCACACTCGACTCGGATCGGTAGAGCCGTCCACCGTGCGGAACGTCGTCGACATACAGCGCTGTTGACTCATCGGCGAAGGCGAGGAGAGTGAATGCCAGCGTGTGCGAACCGGCGGCACCGGCTGCGAAAGGGATCACCTGGATGTCGACGCCGGGTGTTTCCGACATGTGCAGCAAGTGTTCGAGCTGATCGGCCATGACAGACCGCCCACCCACCAGCGTCCGCAGGCAGGACTCGTGCAGCACCACCCAGAGTGTCGGCGGGTCCTCCTGCTCCAGGATCTGACGCCGTCTGACCCTCGCTGCCACTCTGCCGGTGATCAGGTCGGCTGCTTCCCTGGGGTGCCCTGCGCGGAAGACGGCGCGCGCGTAGTCCTCGGTCTGCAACATCCCCATGATGCTCGTCGTGGAGAAGTCCAGGATGCTAGCCGCCTTCCGCTCCAGCTCAAGGTACGGAAGGAACCACGAGGGGTGATCCCCCTCCTCGACACGGCGGAGCAGGCGCAGGAAGAGCCCGTGCGTTCCGAAGGCCAGGTCGCAGCCCCGGGCGAATTTCTCGCTCGGCATCAGTGTGCCGGCTTCCACCTTGCTCACGTATCCGTCCGAGTACTGGACCGCCTTACCGAGCTGCCGCTGAGTGATCTTGCGGCCCTTGCGTACCTCGCGAACCTCTCGACCGAAGCGTTCGAGGGGATTCAAACCCTCGGGAAATGCCTCGCCGCTCATGTGCTTGACCTCCGGGGACATCCCTTTGAGCAGGGAAGATGCAGCGCCCTGAATCTGAACAAGCCGATTCAAGTGCTGCGAGCATAGGCCGAGTTGTGGTCATCTGGGCGTCGACAGCAATCACGTAACCCGAAGGAGGTGAAGTTTCGTGATTCCCCCGAACTACCGTACGCACGAGACCGATCCGCAGCCGCAGCCGCTGCGGCACGAGTCCGAGGCCGCCTGGACCGTGAACCGAACGCTCGGTGGCCGGGTCGATCTGGTCGACTTCCATGACGGCGAGGCCGCCCAGGTCTACGTCCCGCTCACCGTCTCCGACGGCAGCATGGGCCGGGCGACCGGCCTCTACCTCGCCCCCTACGAGGCCGAAGTCCTCGCCGCCGAGCTGATCGCCGCCCTGCGTGCCGCGAACGAGAGGCGCAAGCCGCGCGCGTTCCGCCGGAACCAGGCCGAGGACCGGGGCGGAGAGCAGGAGTGAGCGCAAGACGCCGGCTCCGGCGCTGCACCGCCACGCTCTACGTGCTCGTCTACCTCGGCTCCGTCGCGCTGCTGCTCACCAGCGTGGTGCGGCCCCGCCTGTACGACTCCCTCGCGCAGGCGCTCTGAAAGCCCCCGGTCCGCGATCGACCCCCGCACAGCGGACCGGGCTCCCGCCCCGGCCGGGCCCACGCCTCCCCGGCCGGGGCACCCCTCACGCGTCAGGCGGCGTCCAGCAGGACGCGGGCCGCCGCCTTCGCCTGGGCGGCCGGTTCCGGGGTGCCGTTGATGCCCGCCGTCGCCATCGCGCCGTTCGCCAGGATGGCCAGCTGGTCGGCCAGGACCGCCGGCGCGCCCAGTTCGGCGACGAGCGCGGCGAAGTGGTCCCGTACCGCCGTCTTGTGGGTGCGGGCGATGTCCGCGACGGCCGCCGAGACGCCGCCGATCTCGCCGTACGCGTTGATGAAGGCGCAGCCCCGGAAGTCCGGCTCGGCGAACCACTCGCCGAGGTAGTCGAAGACCGCGAGGACCCGCTCGTACGGGGTCGTCGCGTGTGCGGCGGCGTAGGACGTGATCGCGGCGCGGACCTCGGCGTCGCGGCGGCGCAGGACCGCTTCGAGGAGGGCGTCCTTGGACGGGAAGACCTGGTAGAGCCGCTTGAGGGAGACGCCGGACGCGGTGCGGATCGCGTCCATGCCCACCGCCTGGACCCCGCGCTCGTTGAACAGCGACTGCGCCGCCTCCAGCACGCGCAGCTCGGCCGTTTCCGTGTCCATGACGCTCACTCCCACTCTCGCCTTGCTGGAGAACCAGCGTTCTTGTACTGTACAGGGCAAGAGGAGAACGAGCGTTCTCCGCTGGCTCAAGGGGGTCCCATGTCCACCGACACCACCGTCCCCACCCGGTTCCGCACCGCGAACATCGACGGCCTCGACGTCTTCTACCGCGAGGCCGGTGACCCGGAGCGGCCCACGCTCGTCCTGCTGCACGGCTTCCCGACCAGCAGCCACATGTACCGGGGGCTGATCGCCGACCTCGCCGACGAGTACCACCTGATCGCCCCCGACCACATCGGATTCGGCGCCTCCGCCGCCCCGCCCGCCGACACCTTCCCGTACGGCTTCGAGAAGCTCACCGAGATCACCCTCAAGCTGCTCGACCGGATCGGCGTCGACCGGTTCGCGCTCTACGTGCAGGACTACGGGGCGCCGATCGGGCTGCGGATCGCCGCCCGCCACCCGGAGCGCGTCACCGGGATCGTCACCCAGAGCGGCAACGCCTACACCGAGGGCTTCACCCCCTTCTGGGACCTGCTCTTCGCCCACGCCAAGGACCGCGCGGCCCACGAGAGCGCGGTACGGGAGCTGCTGACCCCGGCCGCCACCCGCTGGCAGTACACCCACGGCGTGCCCGCCGACCGGCTGGAGCTGATCGCGCCCGAGACCTGGCTGCTGGACCAGGCCGGACTTGAACGGCCGGGCAATGACGCGATCCAGCTCCAGCTTTTCTGGGACTACCAGTTCAACCTGGACGCCTACCCGGCGTTCCACGCGTACTTCCGTGCCCACCGGCCGCCGCTGCTCGCCGTCTGGGGGCGGAACGACGAGATCTTCGGGCCCGCCGGCGCCGAGGCGTTCGCCCGGGACCTGCCGGACGCGGAGATCCATCTGCTCGACGCCGGGCACTTCGCTCTGGAGACCCACGGGGCCGAGATCGCCGCCCTGGTGCGGGACTTCCTGCGCCGGGCGGCGTGACGCGACCGGGCCCGTACCCCCTGGATCGGGTACGGGCCCGTACAGCAGACCTGCGGCCGGTCAGTTGCTCTCGACCGTCACCTTCTCGTCGTTCTGGATCTGCTTCACGATCTCGGCCACCTTCGCCTTGTCCCAGACCAGGTTCCCGCCCCGGCTGCCCGAGATCGGTATGTTCATGGACTTTCCGTCACCGCCGGTGATGCCCTTCATCGCGAAGAACATCTGGCTCAGGTCCCACAGCGACATGTCCTTGTCCACGACCAGCGTGTCCAGCCCCGCGCCCATCACCGGATACAGCTTGAACGGGTTGAGGATCGTCCCCGGCGTCGCCGTCTGGTTCGCGAGGGCCGACAGGAACTTCTGCTGGTTCTTCGTCCGCGCCAGGTCCGACTCGGCGAAGGCGTACCGGGTCCGGACGAACGCCAGCGCCTGTTCGCCGTCCAGCGTCTGCTTGCCCGCCTGGAAGTCCGCGCCGGACTTCTTGTCCTTGAACGCCTTCGGGATGTCCATCTCCACCCCGCCGATCGCGTCCACGACGCTCGCGAAGCCGGCGAAGCCGATCTCGGCGTAGTGGTCGATCCGCAGATGGGTGTTGTGCTCGACCGTGCGCACCAGCAGCTCGGGGCCGTCCTCCGCATACGCGGCGTTCAACTTGACCCGGCGGCCCTGGGCCGGAAAGAGCTTGCCGGACTCCGAGCCCTTGAACGAGGGGATCTCCACGTCCGAGTCGCGCGGCAGGGAGATCATCGTGGCCCCGCCGCCGCAGTCCGCGAGGATCATCATCGAGTCGGTGCGCTTGCCCCCGGCCGAACCGGTGCGCAGCCGCTTCTTCTCCTCGGCGGACATGCCCTTGCGGCTGTCGGAGCCGACGATCAGATACGTGGTGCAGTCGTCCTCGCGCGGGCGCTCGATGACCTTGGAGAGATCGACCTCGCGGCGGACCTTCCCGTCCGCCCAGAAGTACGTCGCGACCGAGACCACGAAGATCGTGGAGGCCAGGACGATCGAACCGATCTTGATCCGGCGGCGCCAGTCCGGGGCCGGGCCCGGCGGGCGCGCGGGGCCCGAGGGGGACCGTCCGCCGCCGCCCGGGCCGCGAGGCGGCTGCTGTCCCTGATGGCCGCCCCGGTCGGCGGGGGCGCCGTAGACCTGGCCCGTGTTGTAGCCGCTGTCGTACGGAGGCTCGTAACCGCTGCCCTGGCCGGGCCGGCCCTGGTGGCCGCCCCGGGCGTCGTACCCCTCGTAACCGCCCTGGTCCCCGTCGTCGAAGTACTCCGGGAACTCGGAGGTCTCGCCCCCCGGGTGCTGCCCGTAGGGGGGCGGTCCCTGCGGCGGGTACGGAGGCTGCCCCTGCGGCGGGTACGGGCGCTGTCCCGGCACCGGCCGCCGCACGTGCGGCATCGCGCGGGGACCCTCCGGCTCAGGGGCCTGGCCGCCGCGTCCGTATCCATTGGGCCACTCGTTCATGACGCTCAGTGTGCCGGGTCACAGCATGTCCCCGACAGGGCGGGTGGGAAATCGGGCCCGCCCTGTAGCGAAGCTGATGCAATGCCCCGGTCATGGGCCAGGTCATGGGCCCCGGACCGGCACGGGCGCCCCGGACCGGCATGGGTGCATTCGCCACCCACCTACAGTGGAGGGCATGACTGATCAGGACCGGCGGCCGGAGCCGGCGATCGAGGGCAAGCCCACGTCCGCCTCCCGCACCACGCTCAGCACCATCATGACCGGCAGCGACACCAACCTCCTCGGGACGGTGCACGGTGGCGTGATCATGAAACTGGTGGACGACGCGGCGGGCGCGGTCGCGGGCCGGCACTCCGGCGGGCCCGCCGTCACCGCCTCCATGGACGAGATGGTCTTCCTGGAGCCGGTCCGGGTCGGCGACCTCGTCCATGTGCGTGCTCAATGCAACTGGACCGGGCGCAGTTCGATGGAGATCGGCGTCCGGGTCCTCGCCGAGCGCTGGAACGAGTCCACCCCCGCCCAGCAGGTCGGCTCCGCCTATCTGGTCTTCGCCGCCGTCGACGAGGAGGGCCGGCCCCGGACCGTACCGCCCGTGGTCCCCGAGAGCGAGCGCGACAAGCGGCGCTACCAGGAGGCCCAGATCCGGCGTACGCACCGGCTGGCCCGCCGCCGTGCCATCAAGGAGCTGCGCGAGCAGCGCGCCGCCGAGGGCATCGAGGACTGACCGCCTTCACAGAAGTCACCGGGGGCAGATCACCTCGTCGCCCGTCACCGCGCCGAACTCCCCCTGGTACGCGTCCCGCGCCCGCACCGGCACCACCCCCGGCCAGTCCGCCCCGGCGATCACCCGCAGCATCGGCCCCTGCCCCGGCACCGCCCGGACCGGGCAGCCGTGCAGCGCCGTCGACAGGGCCCGCGCCGACCGGTCCCACCGGGGGTCGTACGTCACATGGGTCTCCTCGACACCGGTGCCGGCCGCGTTGAGCGGGGAGCGGGTGGTGGCGAACCCGGTCGCGCGCAGCGCCGCGTCGGCCGTGCGGCCGAGCCCGGCCCGGCCGGTGCCGTTGTAGACCTGCACCCGGATCCGCTGCGGTGAGACCTCCACCAGCCGCGCCCGCTTCTTCCCCTTCCCGAGCGGCGCCAGCGGCTTGTCCTCGCGGATCGTCCGGAAGAGCCGCTCGGCCTTCGCCGTGTCCCACTTCACCGTCGCGCCGATGCCGGGGACGGTCTCCAGCGCGCCGATCGGTACGGAGGTGAACTCCGACGACGCCGCCGAGAAGCCGCGCATCGCCCGCCCGAGCGCCAGCATCTCGTCGGATCCGAAGCCCTTGTCGGCCCGGACCGAACCGAGCACGGCCCCGGCCACGTCGCCGAACCGCACCGGGTTCAGGAGCACCCCGCTGCTGGTGGCCTGCTCGATGAGGGCGGCGACGAACTGCTGCTGGCGCCGCATCCGGCCGAGGTCGGCGGCCCCGTCGACATGCCGGGAGCGTACGTACTGGAGGGCCTCGCCGCCGCTCAGCCGATGGGTGCCGGCCGGCAGGTCGAGGCCGGTGTACCGGTCCTTCATCGGCCGGGCGGTGCAGATCTCCACCCCGCCGGCCGCGTCCACGGTCCGCATGAAGCTGGTGAAGTCGACTTCGAGATAGTGGTCGATCTTCACCTTGGTCATGTGCTCGACGGTGCGGACGGTCAGCGCGGGCCCGCCCTCGGCGTACGCGGCGTTCAGCTTCACCGGATGGGCCTTGTGGTGCCGTCCGGTGTTCTGGTCGGTGTGGCCGGGGACCTCGGCGTAGCTGTCGCGCGGCAGGCTCACCACGCTCGCCCGGCGGTGGTCGGCGGAGAGGTGCACCAGCATGATCGTGTCGGTGCAGTGGCAGGGGGCGCCGCCGAGGCGGTACTTCTCCTTCTCCTCCCTGCCGATCCGGTCCCGGCCGTCCGTGCCGACGATCAGCAGATTCATGCCGTGCCCGGCCTCGGGGCGGTTCTTCATGTCGCGGAACGGGTCCACCCGGCTGATCCCCGTGTCCAGGCTGGTCAGCGCCGCGTGCCCGATCGCTCCCGCGCCCAGGACCAGCATGGACAGCGCGGTGGCCACCCGCAGGCCCCAGCGGGGGCGGATGACCACCGGCGTCCTCGGCCCCGGGTTCGGCCGGGGCCGGGGCCGGGGGGCGGGCCCGGTCGGACGGCGGCGCGGGGACCTGGGCGGGGGCGGCATGGGCAAGAGGGGCACCTCGCGGGCAGGGCGACGGGACACAGATGTACGGGGACACGGGTCGGGTACGGGGGAACGGCGACAGAAGGTGGTGGCGAACGGGGGAACCCGCACACCGTAGGCCCATACGATCTGCTGCCCGCCCCATCGCACCGGCCGCCGCGCGTCCGTGTCCCCCGTTCGCGGTAACGTGGCGAACGATGAACGCCACGCCCGCTGTCTCCGTGATCATGCCGGTCCTCAATGAGGAGCGGCATCTGCGCAACTCGGTCCGTCACATCCTTGAGCAGGAGTACGACGGAGAGATGGAGGTGGTGATCGCGCTCGGGCCGTCCACGGACCGCACCGACGAGATCGCCGCCGAGCTGGTCCGGGAGGATCCCCGGGTCCACACCGTGCCCAATCCCACGGGCCGTACCCCGGCCGCGCTCAACGCCGCGCTCAACGCCTCGCGTCACCCGATCGTGGTACGCGTCGACGGCCACGGGATGCTCTCACCCGACTACATCGCCACCGCCGTGCGGCTCCTGGAGGAGACCGGCGCGCAGAACGTCGGCGGCATCATGCACGCCGAGGGCGAGAACGACTGGGAGCGCGCCGTCGCCGCCGCGATGACGTCGAAGATCGGCGTCGGGAACGCCGCCTTCCACACCGGGGGAGCGGCCGGTCCGGCCGAGACCGTGTATCTCGGTGTCTTCCGCCGGGAGGCGCTGGAGCGGCAGGGCGGCTACAACGAGGAGTTCATCCGCGCCCAGGACTGGGAGCTGAACTTCCGGATCCGTGAGGCGGGCGGGCTGATCTGGTTCTCGCCTGAGCTGAGGGTGAGCTACCGGCCCCGGCCCTCGGTGCGGGCGCTGGCGAAGCAGTACAAGGACTACGGCCGCTGGCGGCATGTGGTCGCCCGCTACCACCAGGGCTCGATCAACCTGCGCTATCTCGCCCCGCCGGTCGCGCTCTGCGCCATCGCGCTGGGCACGGTCGTCGGCGTGGTCCTCACGCCGCTGGGGCTGGTGATCCCCGGCGGGTATCTGGCGGCGATCGTCGCGGGCTCGGTCCCGGCGGGCCGGGGGCTCTCGCCGAAGGCCCGGCTCCGGATTCCGGTGGCGCTGGCGACCATGCATATGTCCTGGGGCTTCGGCTTCCTGACCAGCCCGCGCGCGCTGGCGCGCAAGGTGATCGCGAGCCGCCGCCCGGCGGTGACCGGTTCCGCCGCCTGACGGTTTCCCTGGAGCACCGCTCCCGGGCGGTTCGACGGAGACGCGCGGTACGGGGCCGGGGGCCCGCCCGCCTCCCGTACCGCCCCCGTACCGCGTCACGCCGTCAGCGCCGTGCCGTCAGCACCACCTGGGGAGCCAGGAGCCGGTCGTCCACCTGCGGGAGCGTGGCCAGGACATCGACTGCGTTCCCGCGAGCGGCGACGTTCCACGTCCGCAGCGGCGCGCCGCCGAGGGTCGCGGGAAGGTCCATCGACGTCCAGCGGCCCCCCGTGCGCCGGAGGACCGAGAACCCGCTCCGCCCCGCTCCGGCGAAGACCACCGGTTCACCCTCGCTGAGAGCCACCGAACTCAGCACGGGGGTCCCCTCGGGCAGCGCCACCTCGCTCCACCGCTTCCCGTCGTACCGCAGGACGAACCCGAAGCGGCCGCCGCCCGGCGGACGGGTCTGCCCCACCGCCCACGCCGTGCCGTCGGGCGCGGTGACGACCGCCTCCAGCCAGGCCGGTGCGTCACCGACCGGGGGGAGGGCGGCCTTCTTCCAGCGGGAACCGTCGAAGCGCAGCGCCAGCGGCTTCGTCTCCTTGGCGGTGGAGATGCCGCCGACGGCCCACACATCCCTGCGGCCGCCCGCCGACACGCCGTTCACCTCGAAGCCGCCCCCGGGGCCCTCGCCCAGGTCCGGGAGGTCCGCCTGCCGCCACTTCGTCCCGTTCCAGTGCTGGAGGAGCGGCCGGTCGGGCAGGCCGGCGGAGGGCGGGGCCGCCGTCCAGCCGGTGGCCCACGCGTTGTGGGAGTCCAGGTGGTCGACGGAGAGGAATCCGGCGTTGCGGGTGCCCTCCGGGACGGGGACCAGCGCGGTCCGCCACTTCCTGCCGTTCCAGTGCTGGGTGACGATGCCCCCGAGGCTCTCGGCGTAGTCGCCGACGACGAGCCCGTCCCGTGGCGAGGAGGCGTCGACGGCGTTGAACCGCACATGGTCCCCGGCCGGTACCGGCGCAGTCGCCAGCCTCTTCCAGCCGGTGTCGTACCAGCCGGTGCCGTTCCAGCCGGTGTTGTTCCTTCCCGCGCCCTTCCTTCCCGCGCCCTTCCGTCCGGTGTCCTTCCGTTCGTTCCGCTCCCACATCGCCGGGGCGAAGCCGACGAGCCCGCCGTTCGCGTCGCGGACGGCCGTCATGCCCGCCGCCCATACGGTGTGGCCGCCGGGGCGGACGGAGTCCGTCATCACCGAGTCGTCCGGGAGCACCGGCGAGGCGCTCCAGGCGGGGCCGGGTCCTTTCCCCGGTGGGGTCGAGGGGGCGGCGGACCCGGAGGCAGAGGTCGTGGTCGCGGCGGTCGCGAGCGCGACCACCGCGACGAGCGCGGTTCGGGGGATACGGGTGCGGCTGCTGGTACGGACATCGCTCACTGCGTGCCTTCCGGCTCGGTCGGTTCCGTCGGCAGGGCGAGCCGGACCGCGAGCCGGACCGCGAGCCGGACCGTGTCCGGAGCGCACGGAGCCGGGCGCACCCTACGGCCGGGGATTGTCCGCCCGGCCGCCGCGGGTTCCCCGGATCACGTGATCAGGACCCGGGCCGCCTGTTCCCGTGGCCGTCAGGAGGCTGCCAGGGGGTCGCCAGGAGGCGGCAACGGTCACCAGGTGAAGCCCGGCTGGATGGGCATGCAGTCCTTCTTGTCGGCCCGTACCAGCGTCGAGGACTTCGGCGGCGCGTCGTCGGCGACGGGCTTCGGGAAGGCCGTGCCCAGCCGCCAGTCCGCGCCCACGGTGAGCTGGACCCCGGTGACCTCGGCCGACTTCTTCACGGACTTCAGCGGGATGCCGAGCGCCCTGGCCACCGCCTGCGCGTCGCCCTCCAGTTCCGCGTTGGAGTACAGGACGGCGGTCGTCTTCCGGGGGTCGGCCGTGGCGTCCGCGGCCGCGCGGGTGTAGCCCTTGGCCTGGAGCAGCCCGCTGACCTCGGCGGCCCGGCCCTTCTGCCGGAGCATGCCGTCGCCGTCGGTCCCGTTGCGCACCGACACCGCGATCTCGGCGGGCGCGGCGGCGGGGTCCCGGGAGACGGTCTCGGCGGGCTTCTTTTTCTTCTTGACGCCCTTGCCGTCCAGCGGGATGTCCTCACGGATCATCCGGAACAGCTGCTCCGCCTCCCCCGGCTTGGGGATGACCTTGCCGGTGAAGCCCGGCCGCGTCGAGTACTCGTTGGGCATCGTGAGCATCGTCATCCGCTCCGGCGGTACGCCCTTCAGCGCGTCGCCGATCTTCAGCAGATCGGTCACCGTGTCGATCCTGTCGTCCACGGTGAGCGCCCCGATGGCGGCCTCGGCCAGCTTGCGCAGCTTGTTGGGGTCGGTGAGCTTCGCTTCCTTGCGCAGCTGCCGGACCATCGAGCCCATGTACATGTGCTGGGCGCGGGCGCGGTAGAGGTCGGTGCCGTCGCCGAAGCCGTAGCGGGTGCGCAGCCACTTGAGCGCGTCCTCGCCCTTGACGATGTTGTCGCCCTTGGGCAGCTTGAGGCCGGAGCCCTCGCCGGTCCTGGTGCGGGAGTGGATGCTGTCCTGGACGCAGACCTCGACGCCGCCGATGGCGTCCGCCATGGAGACCACGCCCGTGAAGTCGAGCATCATGAAGTGGTCGATGGTGATGCCGGTCAGCTCGAACCAGGTGGCGACCGTGCAGCCGGCGCCACCCCGGCCCAGGGACTCGTTGGTCTGGATCCACGCGTTCGCGGGGTGGGTCCGGCCGGTCTTCGGGTCCGTGCACTCGGGGATGGTCAGCATCGTGTCGCGGGGCATGGTGACCACGGAGATGTTGGAGCGGTCCGCCGACAGGTGCACGAGCATCTGGACATCCGCGAGCGGTGCTTTGTCGAAGGTCTCCTTCGCCCCGCCCAGCTTCTGGTTCTCCTTGTTGTCCCGCGCGTCGGAACCGATGACCAGGATGTTCAGCGGGGTCTGGCCCGCGGCGTTCGCCTGGTGCCCCGGCATCTTCTGGCCGAGGTTCAGCCGGTCCTTCTTGATCTTGCTGTTGAGGTGTTCGTAGTAGAGGTAGCCGGCCGCGCCGGTGGCCAGGACGGCCACCGACAGGGCGAGGGCGATCCAGCGCAGGACCCGGCTCCTGCCCTTGCGGCCGCGCCGGGCGCCGCCCCGGGGGGCTCCCCGGCCCTTCGCCCGCCGGCTGCCGCCCGCGCCCGGGGGGTCCTGGCGTCCCCGGCCCCGGCCCGGGGGCCGGCCGCGGTCGGCCCGGCGGCCGGCGCGCGGCCCCGGCAGGGGAGCGGACTCCGCCGGACCCTCCGCCGGACCCCTCTCCCCGTGGTGGCCGGGTCCCGGGGAGCCGGGGAGGCCGTCGGGTATCCCCTCCCCGTGCACACTGCGCTGTCCCACCCGTGAATCCCCCTGTCAGATCCGCCGGGCGGCAGGCCGCGGCCGTATCACTTGGCGCACACCGTCTTGTCGGCCGTGGCCTTCTTCACGCCCTTCGGCGCCTTCGTCGGCGCGGCGATGGGTACCCCCGCCTCCGTGAAGTCGTCGCCGAGGGTGAGCGTCATCGCTTCCAGTCCCTGGGCGTCCTCGGTGCCCTGCTTCAGGGCCGCCGCCGGCAGCCCCATCAGATCCGCCAGCGTGCGGGCCTGCTCCACCTGGTTCGGCGCGAATTCGAGCCGCGTCTTGGCCAGCTTCTTGGGAGCGTTGCCCTCGTTGCTGGACTTGGTGATGTTCTGCGTGGTCTGGAGCCAGGTCAGGGTCTCCCCGGCGGCCCCGTTGGTGGAGCTGCCGTTGAAGACGCTGACCCGGACGTCGGACGCCTCGGCACGCGGCCCCTTGAGGAGGCCGGCCTGCTTCTTCTTGGCGTCCTTCTCCTTCTTCTTCACCTCGGTCAGCGAGACGTCCTCGCGGATCATCCGGAACAGCGGCGGCGCCTCGGCCTCGCTGAGGAGCACGGTCGCGCCGTCGCTGTTGTCGACGACGGGCACGGTCGTGAAGGTGATGTTCTTGGGGTTGACCCCCTTCAGCTCCATGGCCAGTTCCTGGAGCCGCTTGATGCTTCCTATCCTGGAGTCGACCGTGAGTGCCTTGGTCGCCGCCTCCGCCAGGTTGAACATCTTCGCCGGGTTGGTGAGCGTGTCCCCGGACAGCGTCTTGCGCATCATCGAGCTGAGGAACTGCTGCTGGATCTCGATGCGGCTCAGATCGCCGCCGTGGCCCACCGAGTGCCGGGTACGGACGAACGCGAGCGCGTCCTCACCCTTGAGGTTGTGCGTGCCCGCGGGGAGGTCGAGCTTGGAGTCCTTGTCGTTGATGGCCTTGCCGAGGCAGACCTCGACCCCGCCGACCGCCGTCGACATCGTCTTGACCGCGTTGAAGTCGGCCATCATGAAGTGGTCGATGGGGATGCCGGTCATCTCGGTGACCGTGCGCATGGCGCACCCCGGGTCGCGCCCCTCCTGGCCCAGGCTCTCGTTGAAGCGGGTGTCCGAACTGCCGGGGATCATCGTGCCGTCGGCGTTCTCGCAGTCCGGGATGTCGGTGATCAGATCGCGCGGGATCGACAGCGCGGTCGCGTTCGTCCGGTCCTCGGAGACATGGAAGAGGATCGTGGTGTCGGCGTGCCCGGCGCTGTCGCGGTCCCCGTAGGCCGTGTTGCCCGTGCCGGTGCGCTTGTCGGTGCCGAGGACCAGGATGTTGATGGCCCGGTCCTTGCTGAAGCCGCCGGTGCCCCCGCCCTTGACGTCCACCGTGTGGAGGTTGGAGTTCAGGCGGTCGTAGAGGTAGTACGCGCCGCCCGAGCCCGCGATCAGGACGAAGCCGAGCACTCCGCCGGTCCACTTGAGGGCCTTCTTCTTGCCGGACGGGGGCTGCTTGCGCTTGCGGCGGCTCGGGGGCGGCGGCGGGGTGCCACCGCCGTCCCGCCCGCCGTCCCGGCCGCTGTCACGCCCGCTGTCACGGCCTGCGGAGCGGTTCGCCGCCCGGCCGCCCGAGCGGTGGCCGCGCTGGGCGGGCACCTCGGCGGCCTGCTGCTGCTGCTGCCGGCCGGCCGCCCGACCGCCGGAGCGGGGCGCGGGAGGCCGGGGCGTCGGCGGGTCCACCGGCGCGTCGGCCGGACCGGGGCCCTGCGAGGGAACGGACGGTGTCTGCTGCGGTGCGGAGTGATCCAGTCGCAGCTCGTAGTTGCCGGTCTGCGGGTTGAAAACCCACTGGTCGGCGGGATCGACGTCGTCCGCCCGCCCACGGCTCTGCGCATCCACGGTTTTCTGAATCCTCCGTCGCTGCCACGCGAATCGCCGCCCCCCTCGGCGTGCGGTTCTCTCGGTCCAACAATGTTCTCGCGCGGACCGGTAAACCGGATCGCGTCACACTATCCGCCCAGTTCACAGCCGGGCGACGACAGTGACAAATTCCACGTCGCTTACAAGCGGGCAATACGCCCATTCCGCATGGTGCGTGCCGGGGTTTGGTCTGCGTTTTACTCGCACACGCCCACCGCCGCGTTGGTTCCGGTGAACGTGGGGGAGGATTCGGCCGAGGCGGAAGGCGCCGGGGAAGCCCCCGGATTCCGCTCGCCGCCGCGGCCCGATTCCGCCTTGCCGGCACTCCCCGCGTTCTGCTCGCCCTCCCCGCCGGCGGGGTCCGCCCGGTCCACGGGGCCCGGCGTCCCGGGACCGCCCGGTGCGGCGGACGGTGCGCCCGGTGCGGCCGAGGGCGCGCCCGGTGTGCCCGGCGCGTTCTGTCCGTCCCCGCCGGTCCCGGGGCCGGTCGCGTCCCCGGCGCCGCGCGGGACCACCGTGACCGGCTTGTCATCCCGCAGCTGCCGGAAGAGCCGCCCGGCATCCGGCTGCACCAGTTCGTCCCGGTTGATATCGGCGACCCACGGCTGCCGCGGCACCGTCAGGAACTGCACCTTCTCCGTGGGAATGCCCTGGAGCGAGCGGGTGAGGTCGTAGAGGTCCTTGAGCGAGTCCAGCCCCGGATCCGTCGTCAGCGACGACGTCGCCGCCTTCAGCACCGGATACAGCCGGGTCGGATTGAGCAGTACGCCGTTGCTCTGCACCTTTTTCACCAGCGACCCCAGGAACTGCTGCTGCCGCTCCATCCGCTCGGTGTCGCTGCCGTCCCCGAGGGACTTCCGCGCCCGTACGTACCCGAGCGCCTCCTCGCCGTTCAGCGTCTGCTTGCCCTCGTCCAGCCGGAGCCGGGCCTCCCGGTCGTCCACCGGCCGGGGCAGACAGACCTCGACCCCGTCCACCGCGTCGACCATCTTCTCGAAGCCCAGGAAGTCCACGATGACGTGATGGTCGATCCGTATCCCGGTCATCTTCTCGACCGTACGGATGGTGCAGGCCGCGCCGCCGATCGCGAACGCCGAGTTGAACTGCGCGAACTGCGCCGTCGTCCGGGAGCCGTCGTCCCGGCGGCAGCTCGGTATCTCCGCCATCAGGTCGCGCGGCAGGGACATCGCGGTGGCGCTGCGCCGGTCGGCGGCTATGTGCAGCAGGATGGTGGTGTCGGCGCGCCGGGTGCCGTCGTCGCGGCCGTACTTGCCGTTCTCCCCGGACCGGGTGTCGGAGCCCAGCACCAGGATGTTCCGCGCGTCGTGGACCACCGGCCTGGGCCGCTCCCGCTCGTACGTCCGCAGCTCCACGGCGGTGGTCGTGTCAGTGGTGATCTCCGCGTCGAGCTGGCGGTAGAACCACCAGGCCGTGCCCGCGGCGGCCAGCAGGACGAGTGCGGTGGCGAGGGCGGCCCAGCGCAGCCAGCGCCAGCGGCGGCGGGGCCGCGCGGGGCCACCGCCGTCCGCGGGCGGGCCGCTGTCGCCCGCGCCCTCGTCCCCGGCCCGGGCCTCGGGCTCGGCCAGGGTGCCGGCACTGTCGGTCACGTCTGTGTCCATCCTTTACGGCCTCTGCGGCTGCGGTGGGCGTGCTGGACCACCGGTCGCAGGGGTAGACGGCTGAATCTGGTACTTGGTTGTGCCTCAAAGCGGGCGTTCCACCGGCCGTACACCGGAGTTGGGGCCCTGGGGGCGGCCGGGACTCACGAGGTGGTCGGCGGGGCCGCGGCAGCCGGTACGCGGGGTACGCGACACGCGGGCGGGCCCGGGTGGATGCGCCGTGGGCGCTGTCGACGCTGACAGCGCCGTCAGTGACGGGGGTCGGGGGAGCGGGAAGGGGGTGACGAGGTGTGAAACGGACGGGTCGGTGGATGCGCGGCGATTCGTTGCGTACGAGGTGTTACGTGCAAGGCGGTACGTACGCGGCGATACAGGCACGGGCGCGGATGCGGATACGGGTATGGGTACGGGTACGGCGGACGCGGGGCCGCCAAGTACCGTACGCGGGCGGCCGGATCACCGTACCCGGCCCGCCTGTGCGGCCCCGTGCGCCGGGTCGGGCCGCCCGCCCGGCGCGGGAGTCCTCAGAGGGTGTGCGTGACCTGCTCGCTCTCCACCCGCCGGCGCAGCCCGTCCTCGGGCAGCCGGTCCAGATGGCGGCAGAGCACCACCGAGCCGCCCGCCGCCAGCGGCGCGTACAGCCCCGTGGACAGCCCCGCCCAGTCGCCGTAGCCGCGCCCGGTCAGGACCCGGGACCCGGCCGTGAGCCCGGCCGCGGCGGCGTCCGCGCGGGCCCGCTCCACCAGGGCGGCGCCGCTCAGCTCCGTACCCCCGACCACCAGCGCGGGAGCGTCCGGGTCGATCGGTGCGTACGGCGCGAAACGGTCACCCTGGGACGGCACCTCCACCGCGTAGTCCGCGAATCCGGCCGGGGCCGCGGGGAAGCGCCCGCCCAGCGGCCGCAGCGCCAGCGCCACCCGCTCGCCGCGACACGCCCGCGCCTCCTCCAGCGTGTCCGGCCCGCTGACCACCAGGTCCGCGTCGGCCGGAGCACCGCCGATCTCCACCGTCACACCGGCCGACGCGGCGGCGATCAGCCACACGGCGCTCTGCCAGTGCGCGGGCAGCAGCAGCGCGAGCCGGTCGCCCGGCTCCGCCGCCAGCTCGCCCTGGAGCAGATTGGCCGTCTTGGCCACCCAATTGGCGAAGGTGGCGACGGACAGTTCGACGCGCTCACCGGTGGCGTCGTCGTAAAACGTGACCAAGGGCCGCGCGGGGTCCGCGGCGAGCGCGGATCGCAGCAGGTCGGCAGGGGTACGGTCGCTGGCGTTCATCAGCGATAGGGTACGCGCCACGCCGCGCGCGGGGGCCGCCGTACCGGTGAATTCCGTCCCCGGTCGGCCCGACACGCCGTCGGTTTCCCGGCGGGCGAGTCCCGCCCGCAGCGCCCAGGATCTTCTGCATGCGTGGATACCTGGTCAACCCGATCGGCGTCGCGGTCTCGGCCGCGCTCGCGCTCCCGCTCTCGCTGTCGTCCGGCACGCCGGCGACGGCCGCACCGGCCGGCGGTGCGAGACCCGCCGCCCCAGCCGCCGGACCGGGGCCCTCCGGGCTCCCGGGGCCGCCCGGGGAACCCCCCGGGCCCACCGCCGGAATCCCCGGCTCCACCCACTCCATCGCCCTGTCCCCGCCCGCCCCCGCCAGCCGTGCCGCCGCGCCCACCCTCGAACACTCGCTGCTGCGGCCCCAGGTCGCCGCCTTCTCGCTGGTCGGCGTCGTCTGGGCGGACCCGGCCGCCGAACTCGACGGCACCGTCGAGGTCCGCACCCGGCGCACCGGCACCGGCCGCTGGACCCGCTGGCAGCGGGTCCAGACCCACCAGCACGACCACGGCGCCGACCCCGGCACCGCCGAGCACCGCGCGGCCCGGGGCGCCACCGTGCCGCTCTGGACGGGCCCGTCCCGGGGCGTGGAGGTACGGGTACGGCCCCGGGCCGCCGAACCGTTCCCGACGCCGCCGCTGCCCCAGGGCCTCCGGCTCGAACTGGTCGACCCCGGCCGGCCGGGCACCGCCGCCCGCCCGGAAGCCGAACCCGCCCGCGCCCCCGGACAGCCCGCCGCCCTCCCGGCCGCGCCCGCCGCCAAGCCCTTCATCGGCCCCCGGCCGCGCATCGTCACCCGCAAGGGCTGGGGCGCCAGCGAGTCCCTGCGCGAGACCGGCTTCGTCTACACCAAGAAGGTCAAGGCGGCCTTCGTCCACCACAGCGCCACCGGCAACAACTACACCTGCAAGCAGTCGCCCTCCGTCCTGCGCGGTATCTACCGCTACCACGTCGTGAGCAGTGGCTGGCGCGACATCGGCTACAACTTCGCCGTCGACAAGTGCGGAAACATCTACGAAGGCCGGGCGGGAGGCGTGACCAAGGCGGTACGCGGCGCCCACACCCTGGGCTTCAACACCGACAGCATGGGCATCGCCGTGCTCGGGTCCTACAGCCGCTCCACCCCGCCCCCGGCCGCCGTGACCGCGATCGCCAGACTGACGGCGTGGAAGCTGGGGCTGTTCCAGGGCAACCCGAAGGGCAAGGTCACCCTGACCTCCGGCGGCAGCGGAAAGTACGCCAAGGGACGGAAGATCAGGTTCAACGTGATCTCCGGCCACCGGGACGGCTTCCGCACCGACTGTCCGGGCACCCGGCTCTACAACAAGCTCTCCGCCGCCCGCTCGGCGGCCGCCGGATACCAGGGGCGTTGACACCGGGCGCCGGAACCGGGCCCCGGCGCCACCCCCCGCTGCATAAACTGACGGATCCCAGACCAACCCCGATCGATGTTGAACGAATGACCCCTCGCGGGTGACCTCCTCGCGGGTGACCCCCTCCGGCCCGGAAACAGGAAGCAGAGACGACAAGGTGACAGAAGCGATCCTCCTGGTCGGCGGCAAGGGCACCAGGCTGCGCCCGCTCACCGTCAACACGCCCAAGCCGATGGTCCCGGCGGCCGGCGTCCCCTTCCTCACCCACCAGCTGGCGCGGGCGAAGGCGGCGGGGGTCGAGCACATCGTGCTGGCCACCTCGTACCTGGCGGAGGTCTTCGAGCCGTACTTCGGCGACGGGTCGGCCCTCGGCCTCAGCCTGGAGTACGTCACGGAGGTGGAGCCGCTCGGCACCGGCGGGGCCATCCGCAATGTGGCCGACCGGCTCCACTCCGGGCCCGACGACCCCGTACTGATCTTCAACGGGGACATCCTCACCGGCCTCGACATCCGCGCCCTGGTCGACACCCACCAGGACAGCGGGGCCGATGTCTCGCTCCATCTGACCCGGGTGCCGGACCCGCGCGCCTTCGGCCTGGTGCCGACGGACGACACCGGCCGCGTCACCGCCTTCCTGGAGAAGCCGCAGACACCCGAGGAGATCGTCACCGACCAGATCAACGCGGGCGCGTACGTCTTCCGCCGCTCGGTGGTCGACAGCATCCCGGCGGGCCGGCCGGTCTCCGTGGAACGCGAGACCTTCCCCGGGCTGCTCGCGGCGGGCGCCCACCTCCAGGGCATGGTCGACTCCACCTACTGGCTGGACCTGGGCACGCCGCAGGCGTTTGTCAAGGGCTCCGCCGACCTCGTCCTGGGGCGGGCGCCGTCCCCGGCGGTCCCCGGCGACTGCGGCGACCGCCTGGTCCTGCCGTCCGCCCGGGTCGCCCCCGACGCCCGGCTCACCGGCGGCACCGTCGTCTGCGAGGGCGCGACCGTCGCCCCGGGCGCACGGGTCGACGGCAGCGTGGTCCTGGCGGGCGCGGTGGTCGAGGAGGGCGCGGTGATCTCGTCCTCGCTGGTCGGCGCGGGCGCGCGGGTCGGCGCCCGGACCACGCTGACGGCCAGCGTCATCGGCGACGGCGCCACGGTCGGCGCGGACAACGAGCTGCGGGACGGCGCCCGGGTCTGGTGCGACGCGGTGCTCCCGGCGGGGTCGGTGCGGTTCTCCTCCGACCAGTAGCGGCGCGTCCGGCCAGTAGCGGCGATCCGGTTCCGCGGAGGCGGCGCGTCCGACCGCGGCGGCGAACCGGTTCTGCGCGGAGGCGGCGCGTCCGGGCGCCCGGCGTGCCTACCCTCGTAGACAGCCGTCCCCGACCGCTCGGCAGCCGTCCCCGTCACGAGGAAGCGTGAGGAAGTCCGTGTCAGGCCGTTTCGCACCCCGTCCGAGCCCCGCGCCCAGCGGGGGGCCCGCGACGCCCGCCCTGACCCGCCTGTGGACGCCACCCGCCCCGATCGACCTCTCCCTGGTCCTCACCCCGCTGCGGCGGGGCCCCGCCGACCCCACCTACCGGGCCACCGCCGACGGCGCCCACTGGCGGGCCAGCCGCACCCCCGAGGGCCCCGGCACCCTGCGGATCACCGGCGGCCCGGGCGCCGTCGAGGCACAGGCGTGGGGCCCGGGCGCCGCCTGGCTGCTGGAAGGGCTGCCCGCGCTGCTCGGGGCGGCGGACGACCCCGACGCGTTCGTCCCCCGCCACCGGATCGTCGCCCTCGCCCGCCACCGCCGCCCCGGGCTGCGCCTCACCCGCACCGGTCTGGTCCTGGAGACGCTGATCCCGACGATCCTGGAACAGAAGGTCACCACCGACGAGGCGTACCGCGCCTGGCGGCGCCTGGTCCGCACGTACGGCGAGGCGGCCCCGGGGCCCACCCCCGGGCTCCGGGTGATGCCCGACGCCCGCACCTGGGCCCTCGTCCCGTCCTGGGAGTGGCACCGGGCCGGGGTCGACGACAAGCGCGCCGCGACGATCCTGCGCGCCGTGCGGGCCGCCCGCCGGCTGGAGGAGGCGGCCGCCATGGAACCCGGGCCCGCGATGGCCCGCCTGGAGCTGATCCCCGGCATCGGGCCGTGGACCGCCACCGAGACCGTCCAGCGCAGCCACGGCGCCCCGGACGCCGTGACCGTCGGCGATCTGCACCTCCCCGGCATCGTGGGGTACGCCCTCGCGGGCGACCGCGACGCCGACGACGCGGCCATGCTCGACCTGCTCGCCCCCTACGCGGGCCAGCGCCACCGGGCCGCCCGGCTGATCATGCTCAGCGGGCGGGTGCCGCCGCGCCGCGCCCCCAAGATGCGGCGCGTCGACATCGGCCGGCTCTGACCCGTCCCCCCCGATGGCCGGCGGGGGCCGGGTCAGCGGACCTCGATGAAGGCCTCCGGGGTACGGGCGGGCCGCTCGCGCGGCGGGGCCGCCGCGTGGCCGACGGCCACCGCCCCCATCGGATCCCAGTCGCCGGGCAGCCCGAGGACGTCGCGGACCACGTCACGGCAGAACATCGTGGACGACACCCACGCGGAGCCCAGGCCCTCGCCCGCCAGCGCGACCAGGAGGTTCTGCACACCGGCGCCCATCGCCACCACGAACATCTCCCGCTCGGCGGCATCCCGCCGGGCGTGCCCGTAGTGGTGCGAGCCGTCCGTCACCAGACAGGGGACGACGAGGTAGGGGGCCCGGCGCAGCACCTCGCCGCGCCGCACCCGCCGGGCGATCGACTCCTCGGACCTGCCGTCCCGCCGCAGGTCCGCGATCCACGCGTCCCGCATGGCGTCCAGCAGCTCCGTACGCGAGGACGCGGACTCCAGGAGCACGAACCGCCACGGCGTGGTGTGGTGGGGCGCGGGCGCCGTCACGGCGGCGGCCACCGCGCGGCGGACCGCGCCGGGGTCGACCGGGTCGCCGGTGAACTCCCGTACGGTACGGCGCTGCGTGACCGCCTCCCGTACCGCTTCCGAGGTGCCGAGGCGGAACATGTCGAGCGCGGCGGGCCGGACCAGCGCCCGGGCGCCCGCCGGGACGCCGTCGTCCGGTCCGTCGTCGGGTCCGTCGTCGCCGACGAGGTGGGCCAGGCCCCGCACCACGGCCACCGGCACCCCGGTGGCCTTGCCCTTGACCAGGTCACCGGCGCCGGCCAGCTCGTCGGCGGTGGCGACGACGGTGACGTTGAGCGGATTGCCGTACGTGTCTCTCCCGCCGCGCAGATCGTCCAGGACCCGCACGCCCGCCGCGCCGATCGCGATGTCGGTGAGGCCCGCCCGCCAGGGGCGGCCGGAGGTGTCGGACACGACCACGCCGACATCCACACCGAGCGCCGCCCGCAGCCCGGCGCGCAGGGCCCGCGCGGAGGCGTCGGGGTCGGCGGGGAGCAGCAGCACCGTCCCGCCGGGGGTGTTCGACGCGTCGACGCCGGCGGCGGCCATCACCAGGCCGAGCCGGTTCTCCACGATCCGCAGGGTGCCGCGCCGGGCCACCACGCGGACGGTCTCCGCGTCGATGGCGGCCTCGCGGTCGTCCGCCGCGAGCACCCGGCCCTCGGCCTTGCTCACGATCTTGGAGGTGACGACCAGGATGTCGCCGTCGGCGAGGCGGGGGCGGGCGGCGGCGATCAGCGCGGCGAGGTCGTCGCCGGGCCGCACCTCGGGCAGTCCCGCGAGGCCCCGGACGGAGAACGCGGCCGGGGCACCGCCGTCGGCGCGGGCGGCCTCGGGGGCGTCGGCGGCCACGGAGCCGGCCACGGAGTCGGTCACGGCGTCCCCCGTACCCACGTGCGGGGTGCTCACAGCCCCGGTTTCCACGGCTTCGGTTTCCACGGCTCCGTTGCTCACCGTTCCGTTGCTCACGGACGGGGTCCCGGCCGCCGGCCCCGCCGGGTCGTCGACCGTCGTCACGCCCGCACCTCCTCGGCCAGCGCGAGCGCCTGCCGCGCCATCTCCGCCGTGGCGGCGGTGTCCGTCATCATCAGCGGCACGGCCCGGCAGCGGATGCCCGCCGTCTCGACCTCGGCCACGGCCGCCGCGTCCACGGTGTCCACCAGCCAGCCGTCCAGCAGGCCGGAGCCGTAGTGGAGGGCCACGGCCGCCGCCGTCGCCTCCACGCCGACCGCCGCCAGCACCTTGTCGGCCATGCCGCGCACGGGCGCGTTCCCGACGATGGGGGAGAGGCCCACCACCGGTACGCCCGCCTCCGCGATGGCCTCCCGGATGCCGGGGACCGCCAGGACGGTGCCCACGCTGACGATCGGGTTGGACGGCGGGAAGAGCACGACGTCGGCGGCGGCGATGGCCTCCAGCACGCCCGGCGCGGGCTTGGCCTGGTCCGCGCCGACGGGGACGACGGCGTCGGCGGGCACGGAGGCCCGCAGCTTCACCCAGTACTCCTGGAAGTGGATGACCTTCCGTTCGCCGTCCAGCTCCACGGCGACATGGGTCTCGACCCGGTCGTCGGACATCGGCAGCAGCCGCACGCCCGGCTTCCAGCGGGAGCACAGGGCCTCGGTGACCGCGCTGAGCGGATACCCCGCCGCGATCATCTGGGTGCGGACGATGTGCGTGGCGAAGTCGCGGTCGCCGAGACCGAACCACTCCGGGCCGACGCCGTACGCCGCCAGCTCCTCCTTGACGGTGAAGCTCTCGTCCGTACGCCCCCAGCCCTGCTCCTCGTTGATGCCGCCGCCGAGCGTGTACATCACGGTGTCGAGGTCGGGGCAGACCTTGAGCCCGAACAGATGGATGTCGTCACCGGTGTTGCCGATCACCGTGATGTCCGCGTCGGGCGCGGCCTGCTTCAGACCTCGCAGGAAACGGGCACCACCGATGCCGCCGGCCAGAACCACAATGCGCATGGGGGCAAGTCTCGCAGGCGGCGCCTGGCGCCGGGCCGGGGGTCAGACCGAGGCGTGGCCGAAGGGGGCGCCGCCGTCGGCCGCCGCCGCGCAGCGGGCGCCGGGAACGCCGTGGTCGGCCCGGTCGCCGTGGGCGCCGTGGCCCTCGTGCATGGGCATGTCGGTCAGCCCGGGGAAGTACACGTGCAGGGAGACGGCCGGTTCCAGCGCGTCGTTGACCATGTCGTGGACATAACCGGGGGCGAAGACCCGCTCGGACCCGGCCGTCAGCAGGTTGGTGCCGCGCCGGGTGCGCTCGGTGAGGGCCCCCTGGACGACGGTGAGCACGCCGGAGGACCGCCCGTGGTCGTGCGCCCCGCTGCCCTGGCCCGGCAGCCAGGAGAGCAGCCACACCTCGTACCCCGGTCCGGTGCGCAGCCGGTGGTACCAGCGGGTGGTGGCGTCGTACCGCACCAGCGGTGCCCAGGCGGACCGGTCGGCGGCGATGGCGCGGGCGAGCCCGGCGAAGTCGGCCACGGTGGTGGGGTGTTCGGGGGCGGGCTGGAGGAGGTGCTGGACGGCGAGGATGTCGCCGGCGATCTGGAGGTCGCTGTCGCTGTTCATGGATGCGGTGGTTCCTCGGCGGAGAACGTGCGGATCGGCGCGGTCCGTCGGCGGGGGCGCACAGGCGGCCGCACAGGTCGTACGCGGCGTCACCGTGCGTACACGGCGGCGCCGGCCGGACCGATCCGGGGGCTGGGGAAAGCGGAGCGAAAAGCCGGAGCGGCTGTGCCGACAGGGGCGGCTACAGCGGCATCAACAGCTGGAACAGCAACAGCGGGCCTGGACAGCGCAGCGGAACCCGAGGACGGGGGTCGCGTAAGAGGCTGAGATGGCTCGCATGCCGTCCAAGGTGACGGGTCGGCCTCTTTCATGTCAACTCAATGGCCGGTTTGGCGGCAATGATTCACCTCATACGGTTACGGAATCCGCAGAAAGGTTTGCTCGCGGTTGCCCCCGGAGACCCGACTGTGATCCGGGTCGCTTCGGTGGCCGGATCGCAACAAGATCCATCAGGGCGTCGTCTTCACTCGTGCGGAGGGCGTGGCGGTGCGGGCGTGGCGGAACGAGCCCCTGGCATGTGTCAGATTTTTGGTGATTTGAACACTTTCCGCATGACCTTGGTTCCGCAGAGTGAATACCTGGTCCAATAGCAGATCCCCGCTTGACTGCGGCGAAGCACGTACTTGTAATTTCACTCGTGTCGTTTGGCCGAAATCGCTCACGGCAACATCACGGGGACGCAAAGACAGACGAGGGGCGCACATGACCGAGCTGTTCGAACAACTGCTGGTCGAGGACGCGGACGACGAAATCGGCTGGCAGGAGCGCGCGTTGTGCGCCCAGACCGATCCAGAGTCCTTCTTCCCGGAAAAGGGCGGATCCACGCGTGAGGCCAAAAAGGTCTGCCTCGCCTGCGAAGTCCGTGCGGAATGCCTTGAGTACGCACTCGCCAACGACGAAAGATTCGGAATCTGGGGCGGGCTCTCCGAGCGGGAACGCCGCAGGCTCAAGAAGGCGGCCGTCTGAAAAGCCGCCGGAAATCCGACGGAGGGTCATGACGGGGTGACCACGGCGCGATACGCGGTGCGCCCCGGCGAGGACGCCCGCGCACGACTCCGAACCGCCACCGGACGCGCCGGCCCCACCAGCACCGGCCCCGGACCACCGCCCCGCCCGGCCGGCGGACCACCTGAGCCACCGTCGGGAACAGCCGTGAACGGGACCGGGACGGGGGCCGTGCAGAGGTAACGGGAACAGGAACGGGAGCAAGCCCGGGAGCAAGCCCGGGAGCAAGCTCAGGAACGAGCCCGGGAAGGGTCCGGGAAGGGCCCCGGTGCCCGCACGGGAACCGCCGCGCCCCCACGTTGACAACCCCGTTGACACCTGCGGCGTTTTCCGGACGAATCTTCGCCCTCCGGGCGCCCCCGGCGCACCCCTCCCTCCCCACCCGTCACCCGCTTCGCGCCCCGCGACCGTGCACGGGCGTTAGTGTGGGGCCCCGTCCCAGACGCTCCAGCGCCCCACCACGGGGCGACCTCGGCCGGAGGGCCCGTACCCCCATGTCCGCCACCACCGCCGCGTTCTCCCCCGCGCACCCGCCGGAGTTCCCGCGGCACGTCGTCACCGCCGTCCTCGTCTCGCACGACGGCGCACGCTGGCTCCCCGACACCATCGCCGGACTCCTCGGCCAGGACCGCCCCGTACAGAACGCGGTCGCCGCCGACACCGGCAGCGCCGACGACTCCGCACGGCTGCTCGCCGAGGCCCTCGGCCGCGACCGCGTCCTCCACCTCGCCCGCCGCACCGGCTTCGGCGCCGCCATCGAGGAGGCCGTGCGCACCGCGCCCCGCCCCACCCCCGACGAACTGCCCTACCTCAAGCGCCCCAGCGGCTGGGACCCCGCCACCCGCACCTGGCGGGACGACGCCTACGACCTGCCCGACCTGCCCCACGGCGAACCGGTCCACTGGCTCTGGCTCCTCCACGACGACAGCGCCCCCGAACCAGACGCCCTCACCGAACTCCTGCGCGTCGCCGACTCCGACGAACACGCGGCCGTCCTCGGCCCCAAGCTGCGCGGCTGGTACGACCGCCGCCAGCTCCTCGAAGCCGGCGTCTCCATCGCCAACAGCGGCCGCCGCTGGACCGGACTCGACCGCCGCGAACAGGACCAGGGCCAGCACGACCAGATCCGCGGCGTGCTCTCCGTCTCCTCCGCCGGCATGCTCGTCCGCCGCGACGTCTTCGAACAACTCGGCGGCTTCGACCGCCGGCTGCCCCTCATGCGCGACGACGTCGACCTCTGCTGGCGGGCCCACGCCGCCGGCCACCGCGTCCTCATCGCCCCCGACGCCGTCCTGCGCCACGCCGAGGCCGCCGCCCGCGAACGCCGCACCGTCGACTGCGCCGGACGCTCCGTCGTCAACCCCCACCGCGTCGACAAGTCCGGCGCCGTCTACACCCTCCTCACCAACGCGCGCGCCGCCGCCCTCCCGTACGTCCTCCTGCGGATCGTCCTCGGCACCGTGCTGCGCACCCTCGCCTACCTCCTCGGCAAGGCCCCCGTGCAGGCCGTCGACGAGGTCATGGGCATGGCCGCCGTCCTGCTGCGCCCCGAGCGGATCCTCGCCGGACGCCGCCGCCGCTCCGCCGCCCGCACCGCCGACACACGCGAGCTGCGCCCCCTGTTCCCGCCGCCCGGGGCCACGATCCGGGTCACCGTCGAACGCGCCGCCGGCCACTTCGGCGCCGGAGCCGCCGCCGACGCGGCCGGCTCCCGCCACGGCGGCACCATCGGAGCCACCGAGTCCGGACCCGGCGGCGACGACGCCGACTATCTGGAGATCGAGCAGTTCGCCCGGCTGAAGAAGATCGCGCGCAAGCCCGCGCCCGTCCTCTTCGCCCTCCTCCTCGTCGTCTCCGTCGTCGCCTGCCGCGGCCTCTTCGGCACCGGTGCCCTCGCGGGCGGCGCGCTCTTCCCCGTCCCCGCCGACCTGTCCGGCCTCTGGTCGCGGTACGCGGACGCCTGGCACCCCGTCGGCACCGGCGGCACCCAGTCCGCGCCCCCGCACCTCGCCGTCCTCGCCGCCCTGTCCGCGCTCTTCCTCGGCTCCACCGGCCTCGCCGTCACCGTGCTGCTCGTCTGCTCGGTCCCGCTCGCCGGACTCACCGCCTACTTCGCCTCCCGCCCGCTGGTCACCTCCCGGCTGTCGCGGGCCTGGGCGAGCATCGCGTACGCCTTCCTGCCCGCCACCACCGGAGCGCTCGCCACCGGACGGATCGGCACCGCCGTCCTCGCGATCCTGCTGCCGCTGATCGCCCGCGCCGCCGTCGCCGCCCACGGCCTCGGCCGCTCCGGCCGCCCCACCTGGCGCGCGACCTGGACGTACGCCCTGCTGCTCACCGTCGCGACCGCGTTCACCCCGGTCGTGTGGCCCCTCGCGGTCCTCCTCGGCCTCGCGGTCCTGGTACTGCGCCGCAGCGCGATCAAGGCGTACGCACCGCGCTTCCTGGCCGCCGTCGGCACCCCGGTCCTCGCGCTCGCGCCCTGGTCGCTCACCGTGCTGACCGACCCGTCGGCGCTGCTGCGCGAGGCCGGGCTCGACATCGGCGGCGGGGGCGCGTCCGCGCTCGACCTCCTCGGGATCAGCCCCGGCGGGCCCCGGACGGTCGGCGGCCTGGTGCTCATCGGGATCGTGCTGGCGGCGCTCGCCGCGCTGCTGCGCGAGGAGCGCCGGCCCGCGATCCTGACCGCCTGGGCCGTCGCCCTCGCCGGTCTGCTCCTCGCCGTCGTCACCAACCGCACCACCTGGGCAGGGCCCGCGACCCTCGTCTACGGCGCGGGCCTGCTGGCCGCCGCCGTCCTCGGCGCCGAACTGGGCCGCACCCGCGTCGGCTCGCAGAACTTCGGCTGGCGCCAGCCCGCCGCCGTCCTCGTCGCCCTCGCCGCCGTCCTCGGCCCGCTGGCCTCCGCCACCGCCTGGATGATCGGCGGCGCGGCCGGCCCGCTGGAGCGCCGCGACCCCGCCCAGGTGCCCGCGTTCGTCGCCGAGGAGAGCGGCACCGGCGACCAGCCGCGGACCCTCGTCCTGGGCGGCACGACGGCGGGCGAGGTCCCGTACACGCTGCTGCGTGGCGCGGGCGCCCGGCTCGGCGACGCCGAACTCACCACCGCCGGCGGCTCCGACGCCCGGCTCGACAAGGTGGTCGCCAATCTCGTCGCCGGATCCGGCGCCGACCAGGCCAACCAGCTCAGCGGATACGCCATCCGCTATGTCCTGGTACGGGACGGGGTGCCCCGCCGCACCACCGACATCCTCGACTCCACCCCCGGGCTGCGCCGGCAGAGCCAGCTCGACGGCAGCGCGCTGTGGCGGGTGGACCGCCAGGTGGCACGGGCCATGATCGTCCAGTCGGGCAAGGACCCGCTGCCCGTGGAGACGGGCGCCGTCGGGGCCACGACCACCGTCCCCGCCGGCGGATCGGGCCGGACCCTGCGGATCGCGGACCGCGCCGACGAGGGCTGGCACGCCGCTCTCGACGGCACCGAACTCCGCAGTACCACCGTCGACGGCTGGGCGCAGGGCTTCGAACTGCCCGCGAAGGGCGGGCGGCTGACGCTGACGTACGAGAACCCCACCGGCCACACGGTCCGGATCTGGGCCCAGGGGCTCCTGGTCCTGGTGCTGATCGTGCTGGCGCTGCCCGGCCGCCGGGCGCACAACGACGACGACCTGCCCGAGGAGGCGCTGGTCGAAGCCCCGGTGGCACTGCCCGCGCCGGGCGGCCCGGGCGGAGGGGACGGCGAGGGCCGCCGGGCGCGCAGGCTGCGGGCGGCGGCGGCCGAGATGCCGCCGCCCCCGCTCCCGCCGCAGCCGGCGCCGTACGCAGAGCCCGGCCCCGGCGGACCGTTCCCGGGCCAGAGATCCCCGTACGCGGACGGCGGCCCCTACGGCGCCGCCCCCGACCCGTACCGGACGCACGGCACGCCTGACCCGTACGACCCGTATGGCACACCCGGCACACCCGGCACCGGCCCCCACACCCCCCGAGGCGAGTGAGCGTGAAGCGCACGACCATCTCCCTGCTCGCGACCGCGACCGCGCTGGCCGCGATCACCGCCGTCGCCTCGCTCACGGCGCCGGACGGGGCCGGAACCGCCACGGAGGCCAAGGCTCCGGCCCGGCTGCCGATCGAGCGGTCCAGCCTGCTCTGCCCCGCGCCGGGCGGCTCCTCCGAGCTGGCGGAGACCCGGTACACCGCCTACACCCCGCCCGGCCGGGGCAGCCCCGCCGCCGCGCCCGGCGAAGGGGCGCGGGCGGAGCTGGTCCCGTCCGCCTCGGGCCAGTCGGAGCGCCGCCGCAGCCCGGGGGAGCCCAAGGGCGACGCCCGGGACGCGAACAAGCCCGTCGTCCCCCTCGACCGCCCCGGCCGCCCGGTCTCCGCCGAGGAGGGCGCGGCCGACGCCCCCGCCCTCGTCGGCACCGCGACCGGCGCGCTCGCCCCGGGCTGGACCGCGCAGCAGACCACCGTCGTCGCGGCGGGCGCCACCCGCGGGCTGCTCGGCCTCGGCTGCACCCCGCCCGCGACGGACCTGTGGATTCCGGGTGCGTCGACGGCCAAGGACCGCCAGGACTACGTCCACCTCACCAACCCCGACGACTCCCCGGCCGTCGTCGACGTCGAGATGTACGGCAAGGACGGCGAGTTGGAGACCACCCTGACCGAGGGCATCCCGGTGCCCGCGCGCGCCAGTGTGCCGATCCTGCTCTCCACCCTCACCGCCGAGGTGGCCCCCGATGTGACCGTGCACGTCGCCACGCGCTCGGGACGGATCGGCGCCGCCGTGCGCGCGGGCGGCGCGGAGACCGGCAGCGACTGGATCACCGCGGCGGCCGGCCCGTCCGCGACGGCGGTGCTGCCGGGCATCCCGGCCGATGCCACCTCCGTCCGTCTGATCGCCTACGCGCCCGGCGACCACGACGCCGAACTGAAGGTCGAGCTGGCCGGGCCCAGCGGCCGGATCGTTCCGGCCGGAGCCGAGTCACTGCACGTCAAGGCGGGCATGACGGCCGGTCTCGACCTGGGCGACGTGACCCGGGGCGAGCCGGGATCGCTGATCGTGAGCCCGGAGGACGGGGCACGGGCCACCCCGGTGGCGGCCGCGCTGCTGATCGTCCGCGGCAAGGGCGACGAGCAGGAGATCGCGTTCATCCCGGCGACCGTCCCGGTGGGCGAGCGGGCCACCGTCGCCGACAACCGGGCGAAGGGGACGACGCTGTCGTTCACCGCGCCCCGGGACACGGCCCGGGTGCGGGTGACCGCGTCGGCCGGCACCGGCGGCGGCGAACCGGCGGTGAAGAGCTACACCGTGCGCGCGGGGACGACGCTCGCGGCCCCCGCCCCCGTACCGGCCGGGGGCAAGGGCTCGTACGCGCTGACCATCGAGACGGAATCCGGCGGTCCGGTGCATGCGTCGCGGATGCTGGCGCTGCCGGAGGACGGGATCGAGATGTTCACGGTGCAGACCTTCCAGGACGACCGGGGAACGGTCGCGGTGCCGCACGCGGAGCAGGATGTGTCGGTGCTGAACGACTGACGTACCGACGGCGGGTGGCCGGCGGGTGGCCGGTCGGTCGTTGGTCGGATGTCGGTCAGTTGTCGGGAGAGCGGAGCACCCGCAGATGGCCGCGGCGGGCGACCTCCATGGGGTCCGCCGTGCGCCGCCCGCTCTGCGCCTCGGCGGCACGACCCTGCGGACGGGCCGCTTCCCGTACGGCGTTGGCCAGCGCCTCCAGATCGTCACCACTGGGCCGGGCCGGGGCCGACGCGTCGGTCAGACGCACGACCTCCCAGCCCCGGGGCGCGGTGAGGCGCTCGCTGTGCTCGGCGCACAGGTCGTAGCAGTGGGGCTCGGCGTAGGTGGCGAGCGGACCGAGGACCGCGGTCGAGTCGGCATAGACGTACGTCAGCGTCGCGACGGCAGGCCGACCGCACGCGGTGCGCGAACAGCGACGTACAGGGCTCACGACGTTGGACGGTACCGCACTCTTGAGCGGGCTGCGACGACTCTGCACCACGTCACCCCACCGTGTCGTGGTCTGCGGCCCTGTTCCGAGGGGTCTTTGGGGGCCGCCGTGACCTGCGGTGAATCCCCCGGACCCGGCGGCCGACCCCGGTGGATCCGGTCATGACATGGTGTAAATCAGGTCATTCACTGTCCGTCCGGCGATCGTGGCCGGTCGACGCAGCGCGAACCGCGTGCGAACGCGAGCACGACGGGTCCGGGAGGCTACGCTGCGTCAGTGATGGACAGTCCCGTACCGCAGCGCCCGCCCGAGCCGCGGCCGCGCCATCGCGACCGCCACGGCCGAGGTATGCGCGGACCGGTCGCCCCGCCCCAGGTACCGCTGGCGGCGAGCAGGGCCGACGCGTTCACCGACCTGGTGCACGACTCCGTGGAACGCCTGGAGCGCCGCTGGACACAGCTCGCCGACGTCGACTTCCTGGTGATGGACGTGCCCCGGGTGCCGGAGGACACGGTCCCGCTGGGCAGTTCCGCCCCCGCGGCCAAGGGGGAGCGGGCCCGGATCGTGGTTTACCGGCGCCCCGTCGAGATCCGGGCGAAGAACCGTGAGGAACGCGCCCTGCTCGTCCACGAGGTCGTGGTGGAGCAGGTCGCGGAGCTGCTCGGACTCGCTCCGGAGTCGGTCGACCCGCGATACGGCCAGGATTGAGGCGTGCCGGTAGTTTGTGGTGACCGCAGAGATTGTTCAGGAGGGTTGGGCCCGTGGCTGCTGATCTGTCGCAGATCGTGAAGGCGTACGACGTACGCGGGGTGGTGCCGGATCAGTGGGACGAGGGACTGGCGGAGCTGTTCGGAGCGGCCTTCGTCGAGGTCACGGAGGCCGAGGCGATCGTCATCGGCCATGACATGCGGCCCTCGTCGCCGGGGCTCGCCGCCGCCTTCGCGCGCGGCGCGGCGAACCGGGGCGCCGACGTCACCCTGATCGGCCTCTGCTCCACGGACCAGCTCTACTTCGCCTCCGGGCACCTGGGGATGCCCGGCGCCATGTTCACGGCGTCGCACAACCCCGCCCAGTACAACGGCATCAAGCTGTGCCGCGCGGGCGCCGCCCCCGTCGGCCAGAACACCGGCCTCGCGGACATCCGCGCCCTGGTCGAGCGCTGGTCCGACGACGGCGCCCCCGAACCCACCGGGAAGCCCGGCACGGTGACGGAACGTGACACGCTGATCGAGTACGCGGAGCATCTGCGCTCCCTCGTCGACCTGTCGGCCATGCGGCCGCTGAAGGTCGTCGTGGACGCCGGCAACGGCATGGGCGGCCACACCGTCCCCACCGTCTTCGCCCCGCTGCCCCTGACCGTCGTCCCGATGTACTTCGAGCTGGACGGCACCTTCCCCAACCACGAGGCCAACCCCCTGGACCCGGCGAACATCGTCGACCTCCAGGCCCGCGTCCTCGCCGAGGGCGCCGACCTGGGCCTCGCCTTCGACGGCGACGCGGACCGCTGCTTCGTCGTGGACGAGCGCGGCGAGGGCATCTCCCCGTCCGCGATCACCGCCCTGGTGGCCGCGCGCGAACTCGCCCGGCACCCCGGCGGCACGGTCATCCACAACCTGATCACCTCCTGGTCGGTCCCGGAGGTCGTCCGCGAACACGGCGGCACGCCCGTCCGCACCCGCGTGGGCCACTCCTTCATCAAGGAGGAAATGGCCAAGACCGGCGCCATCTTCGGTGGCGAGCACTCGGCGCACTACTACTTCCGCGACTTCTGGAACGCGGACACGGGCATGCTCGCCGCCCTCCACGTCCTGGCCGCGCTCGGCTCCCAGGACGGCACGCTCTCCGAACTGGTCGCCCAGTACGACCGCTACCGGGGCTCCGGCGAGATCAACTCCACCGTCGCCGACCAGACGGACCGCCTCGCCGCGGTCCGCGAGGCGTACACGGACCGCGACGGGGTCACCCTGGACGACCTGGACGGCCTCACGGTCACGTCCGCCGACTGGTGGTTCAACCTCCGCCCGTCGAACACGGAACCCCTGCTCCGCCTGAACGTCGAGGCCCGCGACGAGACCACGCTGACAACCGTCCGCGACGAGGTCCTGTCGATCGTCCGCGCCTGACCCCCTGCGCCCGGCCCGGGGGAACCGCCCACCCGCACCCACACGGGCTCGGCTCCCCCGGCCCACCCGCGCCGATACGGCCGCGATGCGCTCGCCCGGGGCCCGGGCCGCCGGGCCCGCGTCGGTACGGGGTCCCGCGCCTGTACGAGTCCGGCCTCGCGCTGTCCGACCCGTGTCGGTGCGGGTGCGTGGCGCTCGTGCGGGGCCGCGCCCTGCCCGGGCCGTGTCGGTGCGGGTGCGTGGCGCTCGTGCGGGGCCGCGCCCTGCCCGGGCCGTGTCGGTGCGGGTGCGTGGCGCTCGTGCGGGGCCGCGCCCTGCCCGGGCCGTGTCGGTGCGGGTGCGTGGCGCTCGTGCGGGGCCGCGCCCTGCCCGGGCCGTGTCGGTGCGGGTGCGTGGCGC
>NZ_BSBI01000018.1:0-179014 GCF_034961445.1 Streptomyces yaizuensis | reverse complement strand
TCCACCAACTCCCCCGGCAACACCTCCCCACCCACATCCAGCACAAAGCCCACACCCAAAGACCCCACCGGCAACGACGCCACCACCGCCGGAGGCAACGTCGCATGCGTCACCCCGAACTCCGACAAAAACCCCGCCAGCTCACCACCCAACCGACGACCATCCGGCACCACCACCAACGCAGCACCCGACAACAACGCCAGCAACCACTCCTCACAGAACATGTCAAAACCCGCCGACGCGAACTGCGCCACCCGCGCACCCCGCCCCACACCAAAACGACCATGACTCAACGAAAGATTCGCAAACCCCCCATGCGACACCACCACACCCTTCGGCACACCCGTCGACCCCGACGTATAAACCACATACGCCGGATGACCCGGCAACAACCCACCCAACCGATCACCATCCGACACCACCGAACCCGAAAAACCCCCCAGGTCGGCCATCGCCGCACTCAGGCCGGCGTCGTCCAGCACCACCGCCGCGCCCGAGTCCTCCACGACAAACGCCACACGCTCAGCGGGAAGGCCCGGATCGACCCCGACATAGGCTCCGCCTGCCTTCAGCACCGCCAATACCGCAAGCAGCAGATCCGGGGACCGCTCCAACACCAGGGCCACCACCGACTCCGGCCCCACCCCCGCACCGATCAGCCAGCGCGCCAACCGGTTCGACCGCTCCTCCACCTCCCCATAACTCAACTCCACCCCCACACCGATCAACGCCGGCTCATCCCACACACCCACCGCACGCTCCGAGAACAACCCCGGAACCAGACCACCCGGAACCACCACACCCGTGTCATTGGCGTCGAGCAGCAATGCGACATATTCGGGGTCAAGGATTTCGACCGCCCCGAGGCGGATATCCGGTGTCTCCTCCAGAGCGGTGATCACATTCGCCACGGCGGTGTTCAGCATTTTGCACACCGACATCGGGTCGACGGGGTTCTTCGCCTCCACGATGAATTCAAATCCGGATGCGCTCTGGTTGATGGAAATGTCGAGGGGATAGTTCGTCGGATCCCTTGTCAGCACGGCGTCGACGCCCTCGATGCCGGTGCCGGACTGCTCGACGTCCACCTGGATATGCCGATAGTTGAAGATCGAGGTGAACAGGGGCCGGCCGCCGGGCAGGCCGCTGGCGGCCTGGGCCAGGGTCAGGGGCGCGTGTTCGTGCACCAGCAGATCGGCGAGCTGGTCGCGCATGCCCGTCACCGCCTGCGCCACGGTCTGCCCGGCCTGCTGTGCGGCCGCTCTGATCCTGACCGGCAGGGTGTTCATGAACAGCCCCGGAACGCGTTCCGCCCCGACGCTCGCCCGGCCCAGCAGCACCGTCCCGAACACCACGTCGTCCCGCCCGGACACCGCCGCGAGGACCCGGGCCCACGCGACGTGGAAGACCGTCGCAGGGCTCACCCCGAGCGACCGCGCGACCTTGCGGACGCGCGCGGCAAGACCGTCGTCCACGGCCAGCCGGCCCTGGGCGACCCCCTTGCCATCGCCGTGGATGTCCAGCATTCCGTAGGGAGCGGTGGTCTCCGTGACGTCGGCGAGGAGCCCGGTGAAGTACTCCCGGTGCTCGTCGTCGGACATGCCCAGCCGGGCCTGTGCCACGAAGTCGCGGAACGGCACCGGCTCCGGCAGCGCGTCGGCCCGCCCCGCCAGGAACGCCTTGATCTCGCCGATGACCACTTCCAGGGCGGTGTGGTCCTGGACCAGGTGATGCATGCGTACGAGCGCCAGCCACCCGCCGGCACCATCCGGCTCGGCGGCGGCGTGCACGCTGAGCAGGGGCGCGCGGTCCAGGTCCATCCGTCCACCGGCGGCCGCGAGCAGCTGCTCGACCGGGTCCCCGCCCTCCGGGTCGAGCACGACCTCCGTCACCGGCAGCCGCACGTCCCGGCACACCACCTGGACCGGCTCGGGCAGCCCCTCCCACACGATCGCCGTGCGGTACACGTCATGCCGGTCGATGACGCCCTGCAATGCCGCGACGAAGGAGTCCACGCGGGCTCGCGAGTCCATCCGCAGGGTGAACGGCATGGCGTACACGTCGTCGCCGTCGCGGTCGCCCATCAGATGGTGGAAGAAGATGCCTTCCTGGAGCGGGGCCAGGGGGTAGATGTCCTGGATATTGGCCGCACCACCCGGGACCTGCTCGACCACCCGGGCGATCTCGGCCCCGGTCAGCTCGACCAGGGGCAGCATCTCCGGCGTGATCTCGACAGCACCTTCGGGGATCAGGTTCGGCGGCACCTCCACCGGCTCGGGGCCCGCCCCCGCCGCCAGTGACGCAGGCGTCGGCGACACGAACAGGGCCCGTACCGACACCGACACACCACGCCGCCGCAGCCGCTCCACCAGCGACACCACCAGCAGCGAATGCCCGCCCAGCGCGAAGAAGTCGTCATCCACACCGACGTGTTCAAGGCCCAGCACCTCGGCGAACGCGGCGCACACCAGTTCTTCCTGCACATTCGCGGGGGCCCGCCCGGCGCCCGAGAGATACCGGGGAGCCGGCAGCGCCTTGCGGTCCAGCTTGCCGTTGACCGTCAGGGGCAGGGTCTCCAGCTCCACAAACGCGGACGGGACCATGTACGACGGCAGCCGGTCGGCCGCGTACGCGCGGACCGCTTCGGCGATCGAAGCGCCCTGCTCCCCGTGCTCCCCGTGTTCGCCGGGGACGAGGTAGGCGATGAGCCGCTTGTCGCCGGGGGTGTCCTCCCGTACGACCACGGCCGCCTGTCCGACCGCCGGATGGGCCGCGAGCACGGCCTCCACCTCACCCGGCTCCACCCGGAACCCACGGATCTTCACCTGCTCGTCCGCACGACCCGCGAACACCAGCCGGCCGTCCGCCGTCCAACGGACCAGGTCACCGGTCCGGTACATCCGCTCACCGGGCCGGAACGGAGAGGCCACGAACCGCTCACCCGTCAGCGCGGACCGCCCCACATACCCCCGGGCCACACCGGCCCCCGCCACATACAGCTCACCGGCCACACCGACCGGAACGGGAGACAGACGACCGTCCAGGACATACACACGGGTGTTGTCCAGAGGCCGGCCGATCGGCAGCACCGCATCCACCTCAGCGGCGTCGGTGATCTCATGCTGGGTCGCGCACAGCGTCACCTCCGTCGGACCGTACAACTGCCGCACGCGGACCCCGGCGTTCTCCGCCAACACCCGCCGCACCGACTCCGCCGGAACCACATCCCCGCCGGTCAGCACCTCCCGTACACCCGCGAAGCACCCCGGATCCTCATCCGCCAGCACCCGCAGCAACCCCGCCGTCACATGGACATGCGACAGGTCATGAGCGGCGACAAGACGCCGCAGCCCCGGCGCGTCCACTGCTTCGTTCGGCGCCACCACGACGGTGCCACCGGACAGAAGCGGAACCCACAGCTCGTACGAGGAGGCATCGAACGCATGCGGCGCATGGAACAGCACCCGGGGAGTCGGACCCCAGCAACGGTCCCCCGCCAGCCGCACCACATCACGATGGGTCGCCACCACACCCTTCGGCACACCCGTCGACCCCGACGTATACATCACATACGCGGCAGCCCCCGCAGGCACCGGACCCGGCAGCCCGACGGCCGCGTCCGATGTGGCATGGACCGATACCGCGGAGATCCCGATGTCCAGCCCGTCCGTCGCCTCGTGCACCAGCGCCAGGCAGGCGTCCGCGTCCTTCACCACCGCACGCATCCGCGCCACCGGCCAGGACACGTCCAGCGGCAGGTACACGCCCCCCGCCTTCAGCACCGCCAGCAGAGCCACCACCAGCTCCGCCGACCGCTCCATCGCCACCGCGACGGTCGACTCCGCCCCCACACCGGCAGCCACCAGCACCCGCGCGAGAGCGTCCGAGCGCGCGTCCAGCTCCGCGTACGACACCTCCGTACCACCGGACACCAGGGCCACGGCCTCCGGAACGGCGGCCACCCGCCCCGCGAACACCTCGGGCACCGACACATCCGCCACCGCGACCGCGGTGTCGTTCCACCCGTGGACCAGCCGTGACAGCTCGTCCGCGCCCACGACGTCCACCGCGCTCACCCGCGACTCCGGGTCGGCGGCCACCGCCGTGAGCACCCGGACCAGGCAGCCGGCGATCCGCTCGACCGTGCCGGCGTCGAACAGGTCCGCCGCGCCCGTCACCACACCGCGTATCCCCGCCGGTGCGCCATCGCCGTCGAAGACCTCGCCCAGCGTCACCTCCAGATCGAACTTGGCGGTGCTCCGCCCGATCGACAGGGCCTCGCCGCGCAGGTCGTGGACGTCGATCGCGGCCTGGTCGCCGAGCGGGGCCAGGACGACCTGGAACAGGGGGTGGCGGGCGAGGGAACGTACGGGGGCCAGCTCCTCGACCAGCCGGTCGAACGGCACGTCCTGCCGGCCGAAGGCGCGCACGGCGGTGGCGCGCACCCGGTCGACCGCCTCGGTGAAGGTGGGGTCGCCGGACAGGTCGGCCCGGATCACCAGGGTGTTGACGAAGAAACCGACCAGGTCGTCCAGCGCCTCGTCGGTGCGCCCCGCGGTCGGCGTCCCGATGGGGATGTCCTGGCCGGCGCCGAGCCGCGACAGCGTCACCGCCAGCCCGGCCTGGAGCAGCATGGGGACCGTGGCACGGCGGCCGCGGGCCAGCGCGGTCAGCGCGCCGTGGACTTCGGCCGGGACGCTGACGCCTGTCGCGTGCCCGCCGTGGGACGGTTGCACCGGGCGCGGCCGGTCGGTCGGCAGCGTCAGTTCCTCGGGTGCTCCGGCGAGCGCTTCGCGCCAGTGGCCGACCTGCCGTGACAGCAGGCTGTCCGGGTCGTCCCGGTCGCCGAGGAGGTCGCGTTGCCAGAGCGTGTAGTCGGCGTACTGCACGGGCAGCGGCGCCCACTCCGGTGCCCGGCCCTCCGCGCGGGCCGCGTACGCGGTCGACAGGTCCCGGGTGAAGGGGCCGTCGGACCAGCCGTCGGTCGCGATGTGGTGGATGACCACCACGAGTACGTGCTCCTCCGGGGCCTGGGCGAACAGCCAGGCCCGCACGGGTATCTCCGCCGACAGGTCGAAGGTGTACGCCGCGGTGCGGGCAACGGCTCGGGGGAGGTCGTCCGCGTCGATCACGTCCGTGGGCAGGTCGCCGGCGGGCGCGACCGTCGGCAGGTCCACCACCGGCCGGTCCCAGCGCAGTTCGTCGAGGGTGCGCAGCCGGTCGTGCGGGGCGGGGCCGTCGCCCCCGGTCACCCGTATCACGGGCAGTTCCCAGTCCAGGGCGTCGACGGTGACGATCCGCTGGTGCGGTTCGCCGTCGGTCTCGGGGAAGACGGTGCGCAGGGCCTCGTGCCGGACGATGACGTCGCGCAGTGCGGTGGTGAGGGCGTCGCGGTCCAGCGGTCCGGTCAGCCGCAGGATCATGGGGCTGTTGTAGGTGGCGCCGGGTCCGCCGATCCGCCACTGGAGCCACAGCCGCCGCTGAGCGTACGACGCGGGAATCATGGGAACGCCTCCTTGTGACCGGAGAGTTGAGGACCTGGGTGGTGTCGTCGGAGTCCCGTCTGTGCGGCGTGCCCCTCCGGGCGGGCGGCGCCGTCGCGACGACGGTCCCTAGCGCATCGGGCGCAGTGCGGGTCGGGCGCTCGGGGCCGTGCTGCCGTGCTCGGTGAGCCAGGCGGCCAGGTCGGCCGGTGTGGGTGTCGCGAACAGTTCCTCGATCGGCAGTTCCTCACCCAGCGCGACGCGGATCCGGGCGATGAGTCTGGTCGCGAGGAGGGAGTGTCCGCCGAGGAGGAAGAAGTCGTCCTCGACGCCGACTTCGGGCACTCCGAGGATCTCGGCGAACGCCTGGCACAGGGCCGCCTCCCGTTCGTCGGCGGGCTCCCGGCTCGCTCTGCGGCCCGCGAGGTAGTCGGGGGCGGGCAGTGCGGCGAGGTCCAGCTTTCCGTTGGGGGTGCGGGGCAGTGCGTCGAGCAGGATGACGGCCGAGGGGCGCAGGTAGTCGGGGAGTCGTGCGGCGGCGTGCGCCCGGATCCCGGCGGCCGGGTCTCCCGTGGGCAGGCTTTCCGTGACCGGGCCTTCGGGGGACGGGCCTTCCGTGGCCGGGCCTTCCGTGGCCGGGTCTTCGGTGACCTGACCATCCGTGGACGAGCCTTCCGTGGCCGGCCCTGCGGGAACGATGTAGGCGACGAGCCGCAGGTCACCGGGGGTGTCCTCGCGTGCGACCACCACGGCCTGTGCCACCGCCGGGTGTTCGGCCAGTGCGGCCCGGATCTCGCCCGGCTCGACCCGCTGGCCACGGATCTTGATCTGGTCGTCGGCGCGGCCGAGGAACACGAGGATTCCCCGCGACGTCCATCGCACCAGGTCGCCGGTTCGGTACATCCGCTCCGCCGATGGCCCGAACGGGCAGGCCACGAAGCGTTCGGCGGTGAGCGCCGGCCGCCCCAGGTAGCCGTGGGCCAGCTGCGCTCCGGCGAGGTACAGCTCGCCCGGAGTGCCGGGCGGGACCGGCTTGAGGTGTTCGTCCAGGACATGGACGCGGGTGTTCCACACCGGGCGGCCGATCGGGACGGTCGTGGCGCCGGCCGAGCCGGACCGGTGATGCCAGTGGGTCACGTCGATGGACGCCTCGGTCGGTCCGTAGAGGTTGTGCAGTCCGGCGTGGGGCAGGGTGTCGCGGAATCGTTCCGCCAGTTCGGGCGGGAGCGCCTCGCCGCTGAAGATGATCCGTCGCAGTCCGGTGCAGTCGCGGGCGCCGGGGTCGGTGAGGAAGGCGGCCGCCATCGACGGCACGAAGTGGAGGGTGGTCACGGCGTGCCGGCGGATGGCGCGGGTGAGGTAGGCGGGGTCCCGGTGTCCGCCGGGGGCGGCCAGCACCAGGGCGGCGCCGGTCTGGAGCGGCCAGAACAGCTCCCACACCGACACGTCGAACGTGGCCGGTGTCTTGTGGAGGACCCGGTCGGCGGGGGTGAGGCGGTACTCGGCCTGCATCCACGCCAGACGGTTCACGACGCCCGCGTGGGGCACGACGACGCCCTTCGGCCGTCCGGTCGAACCGGATGTGAAGATCATGTAGGCCGGGTGGCCCGGGGTCAGCGGTCCGGTCCGCTCGGCGTCCGTCAGGTCCGTCTCCGCGAGGTCCCCGGTTCTCAGCTTGTCGAGGACGAAGACGGAGGTGCCGGGGGGCGGCTCGGGGAGTCCTGCCTCCCCGGTGGTGATCAGGAGGGGGGCGGCCGAGTCGGTGAGGATCCGGGCGATCCGCTCGGCGGGGTGCTCCGGGTCGACCGGCAGGTATGCCGCGCCCGTCTTGAGCACGGCGTACACCGCGACGACCAGTTCGAGGGAGCGTGGCAGCGCCAGCGCCACGAAGGTGCCCGGCCCGGCGCCCCGGCCGGCGAGGTACCGGGCCAGCTGGTTGGCGCGGGCGTTCAGCCGCGCGTAGGTCAGTTCCCGTCCGTCGAGGATCAGGGCGGTGTCGTCCGGGGAGGCGGCGGCCTGCCGTTCGAACAGGGAGACAAGGGTCGCGTCGGGCACCTCCGCGGCGGTCGCGTTCACCTCGGTGAGGAGGAGACGCCGCTCGTCGGGGGTGAGCAGCTCCAGATCGCTCAGTCGCCGCCGGGGGTCCTCGACGGCCTGTTCGAGCAGCCGGATCAGCCGGTCCGCGAGGGCCTGGACAGTTCCCGCGTCGAAGAGGTCGGTCGCGTACTCGATCGTCCCCTCCACGCCTGCCTCCGTTCCGTCCTCGGCGTGGCTGTCGGTGAGGCTGATCATCAGGTCGAACCGGGCGGTGCCGGTGCCGACCCGTTCCGGCAGGGTGTCGAGTCCCGGCAGCCCGAAGGCGGGGGGCGAGACGTTCTGGAGGCTGAGGCCGACCTGGAAGAGGGGGTGGTGGGCCGGGGTCCGACCGGGGTTGATCACCTCGACCAGATGCTCGAAGGGGACGTCCTGGTGTTCGTAGGCGGCGAGGTCGGTCTCCCTGATCCGCCGGAGCAGGTCGTGGAAGGCCGGGTCGCCCGAGGTGTCGGCGCGCAGCACCAGCGTGTTGACGAAGCAGCCGACCAGGTCTTCCAGGGCGTCGTCGGTGCGCCCGGCGATGGGGGCGCCCAGCGGAATGTCGTCGCCGGCGCCCAGCCGGGTCAGCAGGGCCGCGAGACCGGCGTGGACCACCATGAACAGGGTGGCTCCCCCTTCGCGGGCCAGTTCCGCCAGCGCCCGGTGCAGCCGTGGGGAGAGGCGGAACGGGAGCAGGTCGCCGCGGTGGGTCGCCGCCGCCGGGCGGGGCCGGTCGGCGGGCAGGCGCAGCTGTACGGGCAGCCCGGCCAGCTGGTCCCGCCAGTAGGCGACCTGGCGCCCGAGCAGGCTTCCCGGGTCGCTCTCCTGGCCCAGCAGCTCGTGCTGCCACAGGGTGTAGTCCACATACTGCACCGGCAGCGGCGCCCACCGCGGCTCCCGGCCCTCCACGCGGGCGGCGTACGCGGCGGCCAGGTCGCGTGCCAGGGGGCTCATCGACCAGGCGTCCCCGGCGATGTGGTGCACGACCAGCACCAGCAGGTGCTGATCCGGTCCGAGCGCCGCCAGTTCGGCCCGCAGGGGCAGCTCCCGGCCCAGGTCGAACGGATGGCGCGCGGCGGGGGCGGGCCGCCCGGGCCGGGTCCCGTCCGCCGCGTCGCGTACCCGGACCCGGGGGCGGGCCTCCTCGGGGGTGAGGATCCGCTGCCGGGCGACCCCGTCCGTCTCGGGGAAGACGGTGCGCAGGGTCTCGTGCCTGCCCACCACGTCGCCCAGGGCCGCCTGGAGCGCCGCCCGGTCCAGTGGTCCGGTGATCCGCAGGCCCAGGGGGACGTTGTACGTGGCCGATGGGCCTTCCATGCGGTGCAGGAACCAGAGCCGCCGCTGGGCCGACGACAGGGGGACGGTGTCCGGGCGCGGCACGGGCCGCAGCGCCGGCCGGGCCGGGCCGCCGTGGTCGAGCCAGGCGTCGACGGCGGCGGCGGTCGGCGCGTCGAACAGGGCCCTCATCGGTACTTCGGCCCCCAGGGTGGCCCGGATCCTGCTGATCAGCCGGGTGGCGGGCAGCGAGTGGCCGCCCAGGACGAAGAAGTCGTCGTCGACGCCGACCCGTGGCAGTCCCAGGACCTCGGCGAAGAGCCGGCACAGGATCGTTTCGCGGGGTGTGCGGGGCGCGCGGTCCGACACCGTGACGCCGGGTGCGGGCAGTTCCCGCCGGTCGACCTTTCCGTTGGGGGAGAGCGGCAGTGTCTCCAGTACCGTCACCGACGAGGGCAGCATGTGTGCGGCCAGCGACCGCGCGGCGAACCGGCGCAGCTCCGCGACGTCCACCTCGGTCCCGTTCGCCGGGACGACGTAGGCGGCGAGCCGTGCGTGGCCGTCCGGTTCCCGCCGGGGTACCACCACCGCGCGGGCGACCGCCGGGTGTCCCGCGAGTACCGCCTCGATCTCTCCCGGTTCGATCCGGTATCCATTGATCTTGACCTGGTCGTCGGCGCGGCCGGCGAACACGAGCTGTCCGTCCTCGGTCCAGCGGGCCAGGTCGCCGGTGCGGTACATCCGTTCGCCCGGGGTGCCGAACGGGCAGGCCACGAACCGTTCCGCCGTCAGTGCCGGGCGGCGCGCATAGCCGCGGGCCAGCCCGGTTCCCGCGATGTACAGCTCGCCCACGACGCCGGGCGGCACCGGGTTGAGCGCGTCGTCGGTGACGTAGAGGCGGGTGTTCGCGATCGGCCGGCCGATGGGCACCGCGTCGGTCGTCGGCTGCCCGGCGGTCACCTCGAACACGCAGCAGCCGACGACCGTCTCGGTGGGGCCGTACTCGTTGACGATCACGGTGTCGGGCGCGTCGGCCAGCCAGGCGCGTACGTCGGCACCGGGCAGGGCCTCGCCGCCCACGACCAGTCGCCGGGCCGCCGCCGCCCGTTCGGCCGCGGGCAGTGCGGCGGAGAGCAGCGGCAGATGCGCGGGGACCAGTTTCACCAGGCCGTAGGGTCCGTCCACGGGTGCGCTCAGCAGGGTGGCGAGCCCTTCCGCGCCTCCTTCGGGGCTGATCACCACGGTGCCGCCGCTCATCAGGGGCACCAGGGCGCTCGTCACCGTCAGGTCGAACGCGGGCGAGGTGTGCAGGGGTGCCCTGTCCCCGGGGCGCATTCCGTAGAACTCCGCGGCCCAGGTGAGGTAGTTGGTGAGGCCGGTGTGGGTGACGGCGACGCCCTTCGGGACACCCGTCGACCCGGACGTGTACATCACATAGGCCAGCTGGTCCGGGTCGGTGCGGTGCGGCGGTACGGCAGGGTGCTCCCCGGCCGGTCCCGGCAGGGGGTGCTCCCCGGTCGTCCCGGCGACGGCGGCCGTCTCCGGGTCGGCCACGGCCGGGTCGATGACGGGGATCCCGCCCGCCACCGGGGCGCCGGGGTCGGAGCCGTTCCCGATCAGCACGGCCGCCCGGCTGTCGGTGATCGCGAACTCCGCCCGCGCGGCGGGGTGTTCGGGGTCGATCGGCAGATGGGCCGCCCCGGTCTTCCAGGCCGCCAGGGTCGCGGTCAGCATCCCGGGGCCGCGCGGCAGGCGGACCGCGACCACCGACTCCGGGCCGACGCCGTACGTGCTCAGCAGCCGGGCGAGCCGGTCGGCCCGCGCGTCCAGCTCCCGGTAGGTGATCTCCGTGTCGCCGCACACGACCGCGACGGCGTCCGGGGTGCCGGCCGCCCATGCCTCGAACCGCTCCAGCGCCGTCCCACCGCCGGTGCCGGTGCCGGCGCCGGTGCCGGTGCCGCTATCGGTCCCAGTCCCAGTCCCAGTCCCAGTCCCGGTCCCGGTCCCGGTCCGGTTCCAGGTCACGAGCACCCGCCGCCGCTCGGCCTCGTCGAGGACGTCGATCCGGTCGGTGCGTCCGTCGGCCGGGGCCGCCGCGAGACGGCCGAGCAGCCCCCGGAACCGCCGGGAGATCTCCGCTCCCTCCCGAGGGTCACGCAGGTCGGGGTTGGTCTCGACCACGGTGTGGAAGCCGCCGCCGGCCACCCTCTCGTAGACGGTGATCGCCAGGTCGTCGACGGGGCCGCCCGACAGGCCGGTACGGGTGGCGACGGCGTCCGCGAACCGCAGCGGCACACCGAGGGACATCACGTTGACGCTCAGGCCGCGCAGCGAGCCACGGCCGACGAGCCCCAGGTCGGCGAGGATGTTCCCGTACGGGTACCGCTGGTGGCGCAGGCAGTCGCGGACGGCGTTCGAGGTCTGCCGCAGAAGGTCGCCGACGGTGCCGCCCCTCGGGACGGCCAGCCGCAGGGGCACCACGTTGGACGTCATGCCGGGGATCCCGATCTCCCGCCGGGTGGTACGCCCGGGGACGGGGATGCCGAGGACGACGTCACGTGCTCCGGTCGAGCGCTGCCGGTACAGGGCGGCGGCCGAGAGGACGAGTCCGGCGAAGCTGACGCGCAGCCGGCGCGCGGCCGCTCTCAGGTCGGCCGCCGCGGCCGCGTCGGTCTCGTGCGTGTGCGACTCCGGGCGCCCGGGCAGGGCGCGGGCCCGGTTCCCGTGTCCGCCGTCCGGGTCCGGCAGGTCCGCGAGGGCGGTGCGCCAGAACAGCCGGTCGCGTTCGAGTTCCCCGGACCCGAGGTAGGAGCGGTCCGCGTCCAGCAGTACGGACAGCGGCTTCAGTGCGCCGCCGGCGGCCCCCGCCCGCCCCGGTGCGGCCAGTGGGTCCCGGCCGGCCACGAGCGCCGTGTAGAGATCCGCCACCCGGGCGGCGAAGGTCGAGAGGCTGAGCCCGTCGAGGACGATGTGGTGGGCGCGCTGGTACCAGAGGACGTGGTCCGGACCCAGCCGGAACACGGCGTGGGCCGACAGCGGCCCGGCGAGGAGGTCTCCCGGGCGGTCCATGTCGGCCGACATCCAGGCCTTGGCAGCGGCGCGCGGGTCGTCCACGGCGCTGAGGTCGGCGACGTGGACGGGGTGGTCGGGCGCGTCGTCCATGTACTGCCCGGGCGTCCCGGCCCGCGAACGGAACCGGAGGGCGAAGGTCTCGGCCTCGTCGAGCGAACGCCGCAGCGCCGTCACGAGCAGCCCGACATCCACGTCGCCGCGGATCTCCACGTACTCGCCGATGTTGTACGCCGGGCTCTCCGGCGCGAGTTGCTGCGCGTACCAGACGCCGAGCTGGCCGGATGTCAGCTCGCGGAGGTCGTGTCGACGCATCGCCCTCTCCCTCACAATCCCTCAGGCCGCCGCCGGTCCGGAGAGATGGGCGGTGAGCGCGGTAATGGTGTCGACGTCCCAGAGCAGGACGGGCTCGATGGGGATGCCGAGGATGTCCTCGATCTCTCCGCACAGGGCGAAGGCGTACACCGAGTCCAGTCCGTAGTCCGGCAGGGGGACGTCTCCGTCGATCTCCTCGACGGGCAGTTTGGCGTAGTAGGCGACGCGTTCGACGAGCCAGGAACGGATCTGTTCGGGCGTCGGCGGGGTGGCCGGAAGGTCGGAGTCTGACAACGGGGTCCCTCCCTCGGCCCGGTGGGCTCCGGGCGTCCGGTTCGGAAACAGCACGGGGATTTCGCATGGGTGTCGAGGCTCGGGGCAGCTCAATATGACCGAGGCCCGCACGGCGTATCAACCATCGCCGACAGCGGGCATGGACGCTGCCGGCGGCTGTCCAACCGACAGCATCACCGCAGTTGGACGGCGTGACAGGAGGTGTCCACGCCGCCGGTGCCACAGACGGCGCCGACGGCCCGGACGCGTGCGATAGTGACCCACCGGATCCCCCTCACGATCCTGCCGGGACCGGCGCGGCCCCGGCCGTTCCGCTCCTTCCGTGCCCGAGGCGCGGGACACCCCCCGCCTCCGCCGAGGGGTGTCCCGTGCACCGGCTCGCGATCCTCGCGTCCCGCCCCGGACGCGGGAACGGACGTCCGGCGGCGGCCCGCCCGCCGCCTTGGCGCCCGGCCCGCGGGGCGGCCCCGGCCCGACGGCCGCGGACCGCCGGGCCTTCGACGACCGGGCCTTCGACGACTGGACCTCCGACGACGAGGATGGAGAGCTGGATGGGCTACGCCGCCGGCCGGAACACCACGGATTTCGTCACCGCGGGCGGGATACGGCTCGCCTACGACCGTTCGGGCCGGGGCGAACCGGTCCTCATGATCATGGGATCGGGTTCGTCCGGCCGGGTCTGGACGACGCACCAGACACCCGCGCTGCACGCGGCGGGCCACTCGACCGTCGTCTTCGACCACCGGGGGGTCCCGCCCTCCGCCGCGCCACCGGGCAGATACACGCTCGCGGACCTGGTCGGCGACACCAAGGCGCTGATCGAGGCACTGGACCTGGGGCCCTGCCGGATCGTCGGCACCTCCCTGGGCTCGATGATCGCGCAGGAACTGGCGATCAACCACCCGGAACTCGTGCGGTGCGCGGTGCTCGCCGCGACCCGGGCCCGCACCGACACCGCGCGCCGCGCCCTCTCCGAGGCGGAGAGGGCGCTGGTCGAGAGCGGTGTGCGACTGCCCGCCGGATACGAGGCCGCCATGACGGTGTTCCAGATGTTCTCGCCGGCGACCCTCGACGACGACAGCGCCGCGGCGGCCTGGCTGGGCGTCTTCGAGATGTCCGGCGGCGGGGCGGCGCAGGCCCGGCACGCCTGGGCCGACCTCACCGGGGACCGCCGCCCGGCGCTGCGCCGGGTGAAGGCTCCCTGCCGGGTCGTCACCTTCGCCGACGATCTCATCGCCCCGCCGCACCTGGGTGCGGAGGTCGCCGGGGCCATCCCCGACTGCGATCTCGTCGAGATCCCCGGCTGCGGCCATCTCGGTTATCTCGAACGGCCGGACGCGTTCAACGCCGCGATCATCGAGTTTCTCGACAACCACTGAGGAGAGCTTCCGTGACCATAGGAGACGACCCGAGTCTGGGCACGATAGGACTACGTGTCGAGGGACTGGTCGAGCCGCAGCCGATCAAACCCGGCACGGTGAAGCGCATCATCCCCTACGCCATGCGCTATCGCCGGTCGCTGGCGGTCGTGATGCTGGCGACGGTTGTCGACTCCGTCATCACGGTCTCGATCCCGCTGCTCTTCAAGGAGATCATCGACGAGGGCATCATCCCCGGTGAGAAGTCGGTGGTGTTCGGGCTCGCCGGGATCGTCGTCGGACTCGCCCTGCTGAACGTGGTGGCGATCTACGCGCAGAGCTGGTTCTCCGGCCGGGTCGGTCAGGGACTCATCTTCGATCTGCGGACCAAGGTGTTCGCGCATGTGCAGCGGCAGCCGCTGGCGTTCTTCACCCGTACCCAGACCGGATCCCTGGTCAGCAGGCTCAACACCGATGTCGTCGGCGCGGAGCAGGCACTGACCTCGCTGCTCTCGCAGTCGCTGTCCACCGTGCTGACGCTGATCCTGGTCCTCGGCGCGATGTTCTACCTGTCGTGGCCGATCACCCTCGTGGCCCTGGTGCTGATCCCGCTCTTCTTCATCCCCGGGAAGATCATCGCCAATCGGCTGGGGCGGCTGGCCCGCAGCGGCATGCAGACCGACGCCGAGCTGGGCTCGATGATGAACGAGCGGTTCAACGTGGCCGGCGCGATGCTCGTCAAGCTGTACGGCCGCCCCGACGAGGAGGCCACCGACTTCGCCCGCAAGGCGAGCCGGGTCCGTGACATCGCCATCTCGATGGCCGTGCACGGGCGCCTGCTGTTCATCCTCCTCAGCCTGCTCACCACGATCACGACCGCCATGGTCTACGGCTTCGGCGGCTGGTTCGTCATCGACGGTACGTTGCAACTGGGCACGCTGGTGGCCCTGGTCGCCCTGCTGATCATGCTCTACAACCCGATCAACCAGCTGACGAACATCCAGGTCGACGTCATGACCGCGCTGGTCAGCTTCGACCGCGTCTTCGAGGTGCTGGACCTTGAGCCGATCATCACCGAGCGGCCCGGCGCCCAGCGGCTGGCGGCCTCCGGACCGGGGAACGACACCGCGCCCCCGGTCGAGTTCGACCGGGTCGCCTTCCGCTACCCCTCGCCCGAGGAGGTGTCCCTCTCCTCCCTGGAGTCGGCGCCGCTGAGCAAGAGCGAACAGGGCGAGAACGCGCTCGTCCTGCACGAGGTGAGCTTCCACGCCCCCGCCGGGCGGCTCACCGCGCTGGTCGGCCCCTCCGGCGCGGGCAAGACCACCATCACCCACCTGGTGCCCCGGCTCTACGACGCCACCTCCGGAACGGTACGGATCGGCGGCCACGACGTCCGTGACCTGACGCTGGGCTCGCTGCACGGCGCGGTCGGCGTGGTCACCCAGGACGCGCATCTGTTCCACGACACGATCCGGGCCAATCTGCTGTACGCGCGGCCGGACGCCACCGAACCCGAGCTGATCGAGGCGTGCGAGGCCGCGCGGATCTGGCCCACGATCTCCCAGCTGCCCGACAGCCTCGACACCGTCGTCGGCGACCGCGGCTACCGGCTGTCCGGCGGGGAGAAGCAGCGGCTCGCCATCGCCAGGCTGCTGCTCAAGTCGCCTCCCATCGTCGTCCTGGACGAGGCGACCGCGCACCTGGACTCCGAGTCCGAACTCGCCATCCAGCGGGCCCTCAAGACGGCCCTGGCCGGCCGTACCTCACTGGTCATCGCGCACCGGCTCTCCACCATCCACGACGCCGACCAGATCCTCGTCATCGACGAGGGGAGGATCCGGGAACGGGGCACCCACGACGAGCTGATCAGCAACGGCGGTCTCTACGCCGAGCTGTACCGGACCCAGTTCGCGCAGCAGCGGGACCTGGGAGCCGAACCGGCCAAAAGTACGGTCGCCGAAAATGGGAACCGTGCTTTGGGCTGATGCCGGGAGGGCCGCCGATTTCGGAGTATGGGGTCATGCCAAACGCAGACCCCCCTCTGACTCTCCACGCGGACGGACTGACCAAGCAGTACGGCCGCCGCGGCAGACTGGCCCTGAACGACGTGCACCTCGACATCCCCTCCGGCCGGGTCATCGGTCTGGTCGGCCCGAACGGGGCCGGCAAGTCGACGCTCCTGCACCTGGCCTGCGGGCTGACCGAGCCGACGGCCGGATCGCTGACCGTGCTGGGGGCGCGTCCGGCGGCCGACGCGTCGCACCTGGCCCGAGTGGGGTTCGTCGCCCAGAACACACCGGTGTACGGCACGCTCAGCGTCGCCGAGCACCTGAAGCTCGGTTCGAAGATGAACCCGGCCTGGGATCCCGCCCTCGCCCAGCGGCGCATCAGCCAGGTCGGGTTGAACCCCGCGCAGAAGGCGGGACAGCTCTCCGGCGGCCAGCGGGCGCAGCTGGCGCTGACGATCGCGGCGGCCAAGCGGCCGGAGCTGCTGATCTTCGATGAGCCGGCCGCGGCGCTGGACCCCCTGGCCCGCAAGGGGTTCCTGCAGAACCTGATGGAGTTCGTGCTGGAGCTGGGCGCCAGCGCCATCCTCTCCTCGCATCTGCTCGGTGACATCGAGCAGGTCTGCGACTACATCATCGTGCTGTGCGACGCACGGGTGCAGGTCGCCGGCGACACCAGGGACCTGCTGGCCGGGCACGCCCGGCTGGTCGCGCCCCGGGGCGGGCTGGACCGGCTGCCCGCCGGGATCGATGTGATCTCGGTGGAGCACAGCGGGCAGCACAGCACCGCGGTGGTCCGCACCTCCGTACACCCCTCCTCCCTGCCGTTCCAGGTCGAGCCCGTCTCGCTGGAGGAACTCGTCCTCGGATACATGACCCGGGCGGCCGGCCCGTCCGCGGCCCCGGCCGGTGCGGCAGCCTGGGAGGGCACGCGATGATGTGGTTGAACTGGCGGCAGTTTCGCGTGCAGGCACTCGCCGGTGCCGGTGCGCTGGCTCTCATCGCCGTCTATCTGCTGTACGTCGGCGGGGACGTCCGCGACGGGTACGAGGTCTATCAGGCCAACTGTCAGAACGCGGCCGACTGCGCCAAGGCCAGGAGCCAGTTCCGCGGCGCACACGAGAACACGCTGCTGTTCCTGGCGGCGGGGCTCGGCCTGATCCCCGCCGTCATCGGCACCTTCTGGGGCGCTCCCCTGATCGCCCGGGAGCTGGAGAACGGCACCCACCGGCTGGTGTGGAACCAGAGCGTCACCCGCCCGCGCTGGCTCCTCAGCAAGATCCTGCTGGTCGGTGTGGCCTCCATGATCCTGACGGGTGCGGCCGCCGCGCTGCTCACCTGGGCGGCCAGTCCGTTCGACGAGGTCATCAGGAACGAGTTCAGTACCTTCGTGTTCGGGGCACGCAACATCACCCCGATCGGCTATGCGGCACTGGCGTTCACCCTCGGCACCATCCTCGGGCTCCTGCTGCGCAAGACCCTGCCCGCGATGGCCGTGACCCTCGTCGGCTTCCTCGTCTTCCAGTTCTTCTTCCCCAACGTGGTGCGGCCGGCCCTCATCTCGCCGGAGAGGACCACGCTGGCGATGTCGGCCCAGTCCATCAACGAGGCCCAGAGCCTGGGCAGCATCGGTGGCGGGCCCGTCATCAACGGGGTGAAGATCCCCGGGCAGCCCGAGGCGTGGATCGCCGAGACGAGCCCGCTGCGGACGAAGGACGGCAAGACCCTCGACGGGGCCACGTTCAACGGCTGCCTCGACACCCCGCCCAAGACCGGTGCGGGCGGCACCTTCGGTGACGCCGCCGTGTGCCTCGCCAAGCAGGACCTTCATGTGGATGTCAGCTACCACCCCAAGAGCCGCTATTGGGCGTTCCAGTGGCTGGAGACCGCGATCTATCTTCTGATCAGCGGGATCCTCACTGGATTCGGCCTCTGGCGGATTCGGCGCCGGGTCAGTTAATCCCCCGTACGACCCGCGCCGTCTGGGCGCCGCCGGGAACCTTCCCGGCGGCGCCCGTTTTTTCGTTCCCGGGACCGTCCCGTACGAGGGCGCACGGCACCTTCCGTCCCGGTGCACGGCACCTACCGTCCCGGTGTCCAGGCAGGGGATGCCGTCCAGCCTGGGGAACCGTCGCGGCCTGTGGAACTCTGGCAGAGGATCCCCAGTGCAATGACCACAGCGGCGCGTTCCGGGAGGCCGAATGAGCACAGCACAGCACGAGGAATTCGATGTGGTGGTGGTGGGCGGTGGCCCATCGGGCTCCACGCTCGCGACACTGGTGGCCATGCAGGGGCACCGTGTCCTGCTGCTGGAGAAGGAGACCTTCCCCAGATACCAGATCGGCGAGTCCCTGCTTCCTTCCACCATTCACGGCATCTGCCATCTGCTCGGGGTCACCGACGAGCTGGCCTCGGCGGGCTTTCCCCACAAGCGCGGCGGGACCTTCCGGTGGGGGGCCAACTCCACGCCGTGGAACTTCTCCTTCTCCGTCTCGTCGAAGGTGTCGGGTCCGACCTCGTTCGCCTATCAGGTGGAGCGGAGCAAGTTCGACAAGATCCTGCTGGACAACGCGGCCCGCAGGGGCGTCGAGGTCCGGGAGAACCGCACGGTGACCGAGGTCGTGGAGGACGGCGACGGGCGGGTGTCCGGGCTGCGCTACACCGACCCGGACGGCACCGAGCGCGAGGTGTCCGCCCAGTACGTCGTCGACGCCTCGGGCAACACCAGCCGGATCCACAAGCAGGTCGGCGGTGTGCGGAAGTACTCGGACTTCTTCCGCAGCCTGGCCCTGTTCGGGTATTTCGAGAACGGGAAACGGCTGGATCCGCCGAACTCCGGCAACATCCTGTGTGTGGCGTTCGGCAGCGGCTGGTTCTGGTACATCCCGCTCAGCCCCACGCTGACCAGTGTGGGCGCGGTCGTCCGCCGGGAGGACGCGGCGAAGATCCAGGGCGACCCGGAGGCCGCGCTGCGCGGCCTCATCGACGAGTGCCCGATGATCAAGGAGTATCTGGACGGGGCGACCCGCGTCACGAGCGGCCAGTACGGGCAGCTGCGGGTGCGCAAGGACTACTCCTACCACCACACGACCTTCTGGCGGCCGGGCATGGTGCTCGTCGGCGACGCGGCGTGCTTTGTCGACCCGGTGTTCTCCTCCGGTGTCCATCTGGCCACCTACAGCTCGCTGCTGGCGGCCCGTTCGATCAACAGCGTCCTGGCGGGGAAGATCGGCGAGCAGCGGGCCTTCGACGAGTTCGAGGCGCGGTACCGCCGGGAGTACGGCGTCTTCTACGAGTTCCTGACCTCGTTCTACGACATGCACGTCGACGAGGACTCGTACTTCTGGTCGGCGAAGAAGGTCATCAAGAGCGATCACGCCGAGCTGGAGTCGTTCGTCGAGCTGGTGGCCGGCATGTCCAGTGCCGACTTCGATCTGACCGACGCCGAGTCGGGTGCCCTGCGGCTCAAGCAGCGGTCGGCGGAGTTCGCGGACGCCATCGACTCCCTGGTGGATCAGGGGGAGGAGAACATGGCTCCGCTGTTCCGGTCGGCGGTGGTGCGGCAGGCGATGCAGGAGGGTTCTCAGGTCCAGACAAAGGCCCAGCTGGGCGAGTACGCGGGGGATGACATCCCCGTCTTCGAGGGCGGTCTCGTGGCGTCGCCCGACAGCATGTTCTGGCAGGAGCAGGATCCGGCCTGACGGCAGGGTTCGTCCCCGGCATGACGAGAAGGGCCCGGCCGGTCGGCCGGGCCCTTCTCGTCAGGCCGGCTCAGGCCGGCTCAGGCCGCCGGCGCCGCTTGCGACGCGATGAACCGGGCGAGCCGGGAGATGCCCTTCTCGATGTCGGCATGGGTGAGATAGCTGGTGGAGAGCCTGATGGTGTGGTGGCCGCCGCCCTGCGGATAGAAGTACGACATCGGGGTCCAGATGACCTCGAACTCCTTCGCGCACCGGGCCAGCGCGTCGTTGTCGGCACGGAAGGGCACCTGGAGCGTCAGGAAGAAGCCGCCGCCGGGCTCGTTCCAGCTCACGCCGAGCCGTTCCCTGTGCCCGGCGGGGAACTCCCGCGCCAGGCACTCCAGGGTGAAGCGCATGGCCTCCCCGTAGTACGCGGCGGTCTCCTCGTTCAGCCGGGAGAGCCTGCCACCGGACTCCAGCAGGGCGCCCGCCACCGCCGCCTGGCTGAGCGGCGAGGTGTTCACGGTCACCATGCTCTTGATCGTGGCCAGGTGGTCCGCCAGCAGGGTCGTACCGCCGTCGGGCTCCCGCACCGGCTGGTCGGCGACCACGAACCCGATGCGCGCGCCGGGGAAGACGGTCTTGGCGTACGAGCCCAGGTGGATCACCCGCCGGTCCCGGTCGAGGGCCTTCAGCGCCGTCACCTGCGGGCCGGGGCTGACCTGGCGGTAGGGGCTGTCCTCCAGGACGAGGAGGTCGAGGCGGGCGGCCAGTTCGAGCAGGGCCCGTCTGGTCTCCAGCGGCATGGTGACGCCGGAGGGGTTCGAGTGGTCCGGGACCACGTAGACGGCCCTGGGGCGTCTGCCGCGCGCCCGTTCGGCCAGGACGGCGGCCTCCAGGGCCGCGCACGACAGGCCCGTCCCGTCCTCGTCGACCGCGGTCACCGCGATGTCCAGCAGCCGGGCGGCGCCGGTGATCCCCACGTAGCAGGGGCTGGACACGAGCAGCACGTCCTGGGGGCCTGCCATGAGCGCGCGCAGCGCCAGGAACATCGCCTCCTGGCAGCCCACCGTCACCACGATCGACTCCGGTGGTACGTCGATGCCCTCGTCCGCCCGCAGGGATTCGGCGATCAGCCCACGGATCAGCCCGGCGGACGGCCCGTACTGGAACAGCGTCTCCCGCACCTGCTCGGGCGAGTTGCCCTGCTCGGCGAGGTGGTCGAGATAGCGGCGTATGTAGCCGAAGATCTGCTCGGTCTCGAAGAATCCGGCGTAGGGCCGCCCGGGGGCGAAGGACACCGCCCGGGGGTAGCGCAGGGTCACCTCGTTGAGGAAGTTCATGGTGCCCATGACCGGGTCGGCGACGCTCGCGTGCAGGTCGCTCAGGTGCAGGTCGGTGCGGTGCGGCCGGTCGCCGTCCGGCACCGTCGCGGACGGCCGGTCCGCCTCGGTCCCCCGGCCCGTCCCGCCGGTCGGGACGGCAGGGCCGACGGGGACGGTGGGGAAGGCCCCGCCGCCGTGACGGAGGGGGTGCGGGGCCGGGCCGACGAGCGCGGGCCCGATGTCGGTGACGGTCTTCAGACCGGCCAGCGCCATGGCGTCGGTCAGCTCGTCCAGGAGGACGGTGAAGACGCCCTTCACGCCCTCCTCCCCGCCGGCGGCGAGGCCGTGCAGCACCGGGCGGCCGATGAGGGCCGCGTCGGCGCCGAGCGCGAGCGCCGCCAGCACATCCCGGCCGCGGCGCACCCCGCCGTCGAGGAGGACCGGGACCCGGCCGCCGACGGCCGCCGCGATCTCGGGGAGTACGTCGAGGGTCCCCGGTACGCCGTCGAGCTGGCGGCCGCCGTGGTTGGAGACCACGATGCCGTCCACGCCCGCCTCCGTCGCGCGGATCGCGTCGGCGCCCGTGAGGATCCCCTTCACCAGGATCGGGAGGGCCGAGACCGAGCGCAGCCAGTCCACCACCGACCAGTCCAGGCCGGGGTCGAATCCGGTCCGGGAGTGCGCGGCGGGCTCCGCGAACCCGTCGCCCGCGAGGTTGGCGGGGAGAATGCCCGGCGGCAGCCGGAATCCGTTGCGCAGGTCCCGCAGGCGGCGGCCGAGGTGCGGCGCGTCGACGGTGAGGACGAGGGCCTCGAAACCGGCGTTCTCCGCACGCTCGACGAGGCCGCGGGTGATCGAGCGGTCCCGCATGCAGTAGACCTGGAGCCAGAGGGGGATGTCGGCCGCCTGGGCCAGCTCTTCGAAGGTGCGGCCCGCGAAGGTGCTGATCACGACCGGGACGCCGGCCGCGGCGGCCGTTCCCCGGACGGTGGCCAGCTCGCCCTCGGGGTGCGCGATCGTGTGATAGGCGACGGGGGCGACCGCCAGGGGCGCGTCCCAGGTCCGGCCCAGGATCTTCACCGTGGGATCCGGGCTGTCCGCACCCCGCAGGACCGAGGGGCGCAGGCAGATCCGGTCGAACGCGGCGGTGTTGGCCGCGAGGGTCCGTTCCTCTCCGGCGCCGCCCTCGATGAAGTCCCAGACCGGGGGGTCCAGCCGCTTCTGGGCGAGCCAGGCGAACTCAGCGAGCGTCAATTCCATCAAGGCCCCACTTCACGGCGGACGAAGAAGACATCGGTGGTGGAAGGTCGGTGCCCGGTCCCGTGCCGGGTGTCCCGGGTCAGGCCGGCGCCGCGTCGGCCGCCTGCTGGCGTTCGACGGCCTCGTACAGGGCCTGGATGTTGTTGCTGCCGAACGTGTGGGCGCCGCGGCGGTCGATCAGCTCGTAGAAGAAGGTCCGCCGCGGGTGCGTGGTCTCCGTGAATATCTGGAGCATGACTCCCGACCGGTCGCGGTCGGCGAGGATGTTGAGCGCGCTCAGCTCCGCCACCGGGACACCGATCTCGCCGAGGCGCGCGGACAGCATGTCGTAGTAGCTCTTCGGCGTGGTGAGGAAGCGTACGCCGCGCTCCGCGCTGGTGCGCACGGCGTCCGTGATGTCGTCGGTGAGGAAGGCGACGTGCTGGACGCCGGCGCCGCCGTGGGACTCCACGAACGCGTCGATCTGGCCCGGGTCGCGGGTGGTGTCGGGTTCGATGATCGTGAACGTGATCTTCTCGGAGGTGCTCTGGACCACCTTGGAGTCCATGGCCTGCGAGCCCACGACGATGCGCTCCTCGAAGGTCTGGCTGAGGCCGAAGACCTCCTGGTAGTGGCGGACGGTCCGGCTCAGCTGACCGGCCGGCACACAGACCGCGAAGTGGTCGACCCGCTTGAGGATGCCGTCCGTCCGCGGGGCGCCGGTGTCCGCGATGGCGGGCGCGAACGGCCCTCCGGAGCCCTCCCGGGAGACGAGCCGGTGCTCGACGTCGCCGAATCCCCCCACCGTCGCGAAGGTGACCCTCCGGCCCACGGGCCCGAACTCCTCGGGCGGGGCGACCGGGACGGCGCCGCGCTCCACGGCCTGCTCGAACGCGGTCCGCGCGTCGTCCACCTCAAGTCCGATGACGGCGACGCCGTCCCCGTGGAGTTTGACGTACTCGGCGGCGCGGTGGCCGGTGTCGGTGGCCGTGGTCAGCACCAGGGCGATGTCGTTCTGGCGCAGCAGGACCGACTCGCAGCCGCGCAGGCCGGTGCCCGGCCCGCCGCGGCCGGCGATCACGAACCCGAAGGAATCGCAGAGCCGGCCCGCCGTTTCCTCAGCGTCCTCCACATAGAATTCGACGTGATCGACCGAACGAATATCCATTTCCGCCTCCATCGTGATGTGTCGGGAATGTAAAAATCTAGGTCAGCTGGGATGCGTTGCGCTCGATGCGGGTGGCGACCTCGGACCATTTATCGGCGCAGGAGCGTGCCAGGTGGGCGACGGTTCTCATGCGGTGCGGCGGAACGCTTTCGATGATTCTGTTCCAGTCCTCGGAGCGGACCGTATGAATCGTCAGGAGCCGTAGCAGGTCGCGGCCGTTCTCATTGAGGCGCAGCGCGGGATCGGCGCTCAGCCGTTCCACGACCACGGCCGGCGGCGGCGCCACCTCGCATCCGACGGCGGTCCTCCCGGCGCGGTCGGCGGGCTGGGGTCCTGTGGTCCGCGCCGGGAGGCCGCGGGGCCTTCCACCGGGCACCGGGTCCTCGCCGCGGAGCACCCGGTTCCTGACATCGCGGACGGTCTCCGGCGAGATTCCGGCGGCGCGGGCCACCTGGCGCAGGGAGAGGCCGGGATCACTGACGATCATGTCGTGGGCCAGCTTCCGCCCCTCGCTCACGTCCAGGGAGCGGACCCGGCCGTCCCGGCCGATGCGGGGCAGCTCGCCCGTTCCGTCGGGGCCGACGGTACGGCGGATCTCCGCGACCCTCTTGGCCGAGGTGCCGACGACCGAGGCGATCATCCGGTCGGACCAGCGGGGATGGGTGGTGATGATCCGCTCGGCGGCCCGGCCCCGGTCGGCCGCCGACAGCGGCAGGCCGTGCGCGATGTTCGACTTCACCGCCAGGACGAAGGCATCTTCCTCGGTGCCGTCGAAGAATCGCACCGCGATCGTCTTGTGGCCCATCAGCGTCATGGCCCGGAGCCGGTGCATGCCGTCGATGACGCGGGTGGTGGGCCGGTGCACCGTGATCGGCGGGAGGGGTCCACTGGCCGCGATCAAACTCTCCACGTGCTCCATGCTCTCGCCGGAGATTCGTGGTGATCCACCAATGGAGAGCGATTTTATTTCCACTTCTTCCGTCGGTTGCAGGTTGTCGTGGCTCAGCACTGGCTGCAAGGGTCCAACTCCTTAGAACTGGAAAGAACCGCATATCGATGTGACCAACTCAGCACCATGCCGCACAAGACGGGTCCACCGCCACTGTGTTCGACCGGGGCGGCGCCTCAGTTGAACACCTGAAAAATCTTCAGCTATGACGGTCGCCCCGCCGGGCATTGCGAAGTCCAGCTCCTGGAGGAATGGTTGGAGGACCGATCGAGGAATCGCGGAATTACCGGCGCCCGGCCGTCATGGGAGTTCTCGCCACCGCTCCCGGGACCGCCCTGCCGTCGAACGGATCCCGGTTCCCGGATCACCGTCTACAGGGGAGCACGATGAGGACCACGACAGTCATCGGCACCGGAGCCATCGGTACATCCGTGGCGCTAGCGCTGACCCGGCGCGGGGTGGGTGTGCACCTGGAGGACGTCGACCGGACAGCGGCGAAGACGGCGGAGGCCATGGGCGCGGGAACCCTGGCACCGCCCGACCGTCAGGTCGACCTGGCGGTGCTGGCCGTACCGCCCGCTCATGTCGGCAGTGTGCTCGCGCGTGTCCAGGGCAGGGGCCTGGCCCGCGCCTATGTCGATGTCGCCAGCGTCAAGAAGGTCCCGCACGACGATGTGCGCGCGATGCGGGCGGATCCCGTCAGCTACATAGGCAGCCATCCGCTGGCCGGCACCGAGCGTTCCGGGCCGCTCGCCGGCCGGGCCGATCTCTTCGAGGGGCGCCCGTGGGTCCTCACCCCGTCGGAGGTGACCGGCCAGGGGGTGCTGAACCGGGCGCTGGAGCTGGTGGCGCTGTGCGACGGCATGCCGGTGGTCATGGACGCCGATGTGCACGATCACGCGGTGGCCCTCATCTCGCACGCGCCGCACCTGATCTCCTCGTTGCTGGCCGCCCGCCTGGCGGACGCGTCCGAGGACAGCATCCGGCTGTCGGGGCAGGGGGTCGCCGATGTCACCCGGATCGCCGCGGGGGACGCCCGGCTCTGGGGGGACATCCTCCGTTCCAACGCCGGGGCCGTGGCCGATGTCCTGGAGATGTTCGCCACCGACCTGGACCAGGCCGTCGACGCGTTGCGCACCGTCTCCGACACCGACCCGGCGAAGCGCCGGCGCGCGGCGGAGCGGCTGGACGAGCTGCTGCGGGAGGGGATCCGGGGACGCTCCAGGATCACCGGCAAACCGGGTACCCGGCGGACGGAACTCGCGACCGTGTCGACGACCATCTCCGACGAGCCGGGGGCCCTGGCGGAGCTGTTCGCCTCGGTCGGGGAGATCGGTGTCAACATCGAGGACATCCGGATCGAGCACGCGCGGGACCGTGCCCGCGGTGTCGTCGAACTGGTGGTGCGCAAGGACTCGGCGGCGGAGCTGTCCCGTTGGCTGAACACCGGTGGCGGCTGAGTCCGCCGCCACCGGCGACGGCGCCCCCGGCCACCGCCCCACGGGCCGGTCCCGGCGCGGGACCGGCCCTGCCGGAGCCTCCAGGGGCGGTGGCTCAGGAGGCTCCGGGTGGATCACGGAGCGTCTCCGCGAAGCTGTCCCACGCGTCCCGGTAGTGGCGCGCGAGATTGACGACCAGGGACCGGCAGTGCGGAGGTACGACATCGGAGAGGTCCATCAGGTCCTGCACGCCGAGAGCGTTCTGGCGCAGGAGATGCAGCAGTTGCCGCCCGCCTTCCTTGTGCCGCAGGGAGGGATCGCGCAGCAGCTTCTCCAGCAGCCGAGCCGGATCCATGGACGCCGGGGGCCTTCGGAAGCCCGGTCCCGTTCTGGCGCCGGGTCTTCCGTCCTCTTCGGAGCCGGATGTCCCGCCCGGCTCCGTGCCCCGTGCGAAGGGGGACTCGCCCGCGGCGAGGCGCCGGCGCACGGCACTGACCGTCGCGGGCGACACCCCGGACAGCCTGGCGACCTCGCGCAGCGACGCCTCGGGGTGCTCGGCGAGCACCCTCATGGCCCGGCGCCGGCCCTCGGCTCCGTTCAGGGGTCGCACCCTGCCGTCGCGGCCGACACGGGTGTTCAACTGCGGCACGGAGGCGGTTGACCGCCGGATGGCGGCGACGGACTTCGCTCCCAACCCGGCCACCTGCGCTATCGCCCGGTCCGACATATGGGGGTGGGACATGATGATCCGTGCGGCGGCGGCCCGGCGGTCGACCTGTGACAGCGGAAGCCCGTGTACGGCGTTCGCCTCGACGGCCCGCAGGAATGCGTCCTCCGGAGGGCCGTCGAAGAGTTCCACCTCGATCGTCTGCCGGCCTTTGAGCAGGGCCGCCAGGAGCCGGTGCATTCCATCGAGCACCCGCATGGTCCGCCGGTCGACCAGAATCGGCGGAAGTGGCCCCTCGATCTGCGCGAGCGCGGCGACATGGGGTTGCTCAATACCTTCCGACCGAACGGACTCACCAGGCACCAGTGATGCAATATGGACTGTGACTGTTTCGGCCCCGGTCAGCACCTCACGCCTTTCGCGTGCGATATCCGCTATCGGTATGTCGAGGTTTCCAGTCGTCAATAAAGTTCTCACTGCTGCGTTTGAATAACTCAATGCAGTCCCCCTATGAGCACTCACCCCGATGACCGTCGCGCCACGGATACCGTTGGTAACCCCACTGGTGGGTACAGTGGCCCTCAGGATCCGTGCGTCGGCTCGCGCGCACCGAACCAAGAATCACAAGCACACAGCGCCATGTCCAGGTACTTTCGCCCTCAGCCTCCAGATACTGCCAGGTAGACAAGGCCCTCCCGACCCGGCGGTTACATTCAGTAATCTGGTTACTCCAAAATATCACCGGCTGCGGCGAGTAGCGGAATTGGTGATTCCGGGCTATCGGCACTCACCACTTACCCTGGCACACAAAGGAAGCACAACTATCCTGCCATCAATTCCACCAAGGCTGCCCAGGTGCCCGCACAGGGACCTCGATACGGCGTGTAACCAGTCGCGGCCGATTATCACTTGGGGATGACGGGCAACCGGCGGGCGGGCACAGGCCATCAGCCAAAGCCCCTGAAACCCCTATAGCAATGGGCACACCGGACAGGATCACCGACAGGGCCGCCCATGGCCGTCCACAATCCCGCACGCCCCGGCGGACCGGCCCCGGCCTCCCGAATTGTCAACAGTGAATGCAATACGCATCCACGGTCCAGGAGAAACAGGAAGAAAAATAGCTGACGATCAGTCAGCGCATGCGTGCGGACCGGCACGGAATCCCGGAGCCCCCAGGCACCGCCTCCGGCCCTGCCAGGCCCTGCCCGGCCCTGCTCACAGGCCGGGCCGGGCCGGAGCCCCGCATCGGCGATCCGTGCGGACCGCGGACCGCTCAGCCCGCGGTGTCGCACCGGAAGACGAGGAGCGTGGCGTCACCACCGTGCTCGGCCGGGGGTACGGGACGGCACGCGGAGGCCGCCCAGACCAGGATCCGGTACATCTCGGAGTCGTTCGTGAGGAGGCCCCCTCCGCGGCCCAGCACGACGTGCCGCAGCTCCCCTTCGTCCACCAGCTGCCGTATCCGCGCGAGCGTCGGCTGCGGGGCCTGTCCGGAGAACCCGCCCAGCGGCAGGTAGGACCGGCCCGTGGGGATGATGTACTCGCCGGCCGTCTGCCAGGTCATGGCCGCCGGATGGGCGGCGCCGTCCCCCTGTGCGACCAGATAGCGGTCCAGGCGCCGCTGGGCGTCGGTGAGGGTGTCCCTCGTGTCGGCGTCCAGGTCCACCCCGACCGGGCCGCTCGGTCCGGCACCGGCCTCGAAGGCGCTGCCCGCGTACTTCGCGTCCAGCACGGAAAGACCCCACGCGCCCGGGACCGCCAGCACCGCCGCGAAACCGAACACCGCCACGGGTACGACCGCCCGGCGCAGCCGGCCCCGGGCGGTCAGCGCCGCCGCCGCGAGCGCGGCCCCGCCCAGGGAGAGCCAGGTCAGCCAGGGAAGGAAGTCGGCGTACCGGGACGCGAGCCACCCCGTCCAGACGAGTTGCGCGACGATCAGGGACGGCAGCGGCCACGACAGCCGTCCGTCGCGGTACAGCCGCAGGCTCAGCACGACCCCCGCGGCCGCCAGCGCCGCCAGCGCGGGCGCGAGAGAGGCGAGGTAGGCGCTGTGCAGGACGGTCATCCGGCTGAGGACCACGGCGAACGTGGCCAGCCACAACCCCCACATGACGAACATTCCCCACACCGGGTCGCCGCGGCGGGTGCGGTGATGCAGGAACAGGCCCGCCGCGAAGCCCGCCAGGGCCAGCGGGTAGAGCCAGCCCACCTGGGTCGCGTACCGTTCGTCGACCAGCTTGTGCCAGGCCCGGGGAGGCTCCGCCATGGCGGCCGGGGCCGCGTCCGGGGCGGGAGCCGCCCCGGGCGTGCCCACGGCACCGGGACCGGGCGGCGCGCCCGGCGCCGGGCCGGGTGCGGGCTGTGCGTCGCCCGGTGGCAGTACCGCTCCCGGTTCCGGTTTCGGTTCCGGTTCCGGTTCCGGTTTCGTGTCTCCCGGCGGCGGAACCGTTCCGGGTTGCGCAGGCTGCGCGGGGTTCCCGGCCGCTGGAGCGCCGGGCAGGGAAAGCCCGGGAGGCAACCGCAGGTCACCCGTTTTCTGCGCGTCGGTGAAACCGGACCGCACCGTACCCGGCACATGGACACCGAAACGTTCCAGCCCGTTGTAGCCGAAGACCATGGAGAACACATGGTTGTTGGTGGTGCCGTCCACGTAGGGCCGGTCCTTCGCGGGCGTCACCACGTACAGCAGCGCCCAGCTCAGCGACACGGCGACCATCGTGACACCCGCGACGGCCAGGTGCCCGACCCGCCGCCGCCAGGGAGCCGGGGCGACGAGCAGATAGGTCACGGCGAACGCGGGCACGACCATCCACGCCTGGAGCATCTTGGTCTGGAAGCCGACGCCGATCCAGAACGCCGAGAGAACCAGCCAGCGCGATTTCGCCCCTGCCAGCGCGACGGCGAACGCGTCGGCGGCCAGGAGCAGACACAGCGTCAGCGCCCCGTCCACCATGGAGTGGCCGAACATCGAGGCGACGATGGGAGTGAGGGCGAACAGACCCGCGGCGAGCAGGCCCGCCGCCGGACCGAGCCAGCGCCGGACGACCCGGTACAGGACCAGCACCGACAACACGCCCCAGAGCACCTGCGGGAGCGTCAGCGACCATGGATGGAATCCGAAGACGCGGGCGGACAGCGCCTGCGGGACGAAGGCCCCGGCCAACTTGTCGAGCGTGATCGTCGCGCCGGGGTCGAGGGCACCGTAGAAGAACGCCTCCCAGCTCACTGACATGCTTTTGACAGCGACCGCGTAGTAGTGCGCGTATCCGCTCCGCTGGATGTTCCACGAGTACAGCACGGCCGCCAGGGCGGCGATGCCCAGCAGCGCGGGACGGGCCCAGAACGGCTGATCCGCCGGTGAACGCCAGAACCTCAACATCCGCCACATTCTGGCTTGGGCGTCCCGTGCGCACCATCCTTGCGAGTTGATCAGTTTTCTCACCGGCACCCTGTGAATCGTTCAACTCGCCTGACCCACAGGACGCTTGCCCACCGGCACGGGGTGGACAGCGCCGTACGGGTCGCCGGCTCACGCCCCGGAAAACGAGTGGTACGCGGTGACGCCGCGCCCGTAACAACGACCTGGCGGCCGGGCGGTTCCCCGACGGGCTGGCGGCCGGCATGGTCGCCGTGTCGATCAACACCGCCATCGGCCAGGCATATCCGGAGAGGCTGCGTCCGCGTGCCCTCGCGCTGATGAGCGCCTGCTGGATCATTCCGTCGCTCGCGGGCCCGCCCCTGGCCGGGCTGGTGTCGGAGTGGTGGTCCTGGCGGATGGTGTTCCACGGGCTGGCCGCGCTGACAGTGCTGCCCGCGATCGTGCTGGCGGTCGCCCTGCGGGGCGCCGCGTGGCACCGGCCGGCCCTCCCCGCGGACCCGGCCGGCCCGGCCCCGGACTCGCGAGGGAGCGCGCCGTCCCGTCCGCCGCTGCTGCTCGCCGCCGGGGTGAGCCTCGGCGCGGCCCTGGCGCAGTACGGCGTGTCCGGCTGGGACGTGCGCCATCTGCTCTTCGCCGCCGGGGGTTTCGCCCTGCTGGTGGTGCTCGCTCCCCGGCTGCTCCCCCCGGGCACCTGGCGGGCGGCCCAGGGGCTGCCGGCGACGGTCCTGCTCTGCGGGCTGTCTTCGGGTACGTACTTCACGATCGAGGCGTTCGCGCCCCTGATGCTGATCGACGAGCGGAACGTGTCGACGGTGGTGACCGGTCTGGCGTTCACCGGCGCCGCCCTGGCATGGGCCGCCGCTTCCTGGGTACAGGGGCGGCTGCTGGAGGAGCGGCCGCGGCACCGGCTCGTGGCCGTCGGCGCACTGATCATGACGGTGGCGGCCGGTCTCGCCGTGGCCGGGTCGCTCCCCGGGGCGCCGGTGCTCGCCGCCGCGGCGGCCATGCCGGTGGCAGCCGTGGGCATGGGGCTGCTGGCCCCGTCGCTGACGGTGCTGTCGCTCTCGCACAGCGCGCCCGGCCGGCAGGGGCACGCGAGCAGTGCGATGCAGACCGCGCAGAACCTGGGGCAGATCACCGTCATGGCCCTGTCGTCGGCCGTGCTCAACGCCGGTATCGGCGCCGGGGCGTCCCCGTCCGGAGGTTACGGGGCGGCCTTCGGCCTGCTGCTGGTGCCCACCGTGGTGGTCCTGCTGCTCGCGGGGCGTGCCCGCGCGGCGCGGGGCACGGTGGTCGCGGGCTCCGGGGGCAGGACCCCGGCCGCCGGGGACAACCGGGCGTCCGCCGTCGGCGGCCACGCGGACTGACGATGTCCGCGGAGCACCGGTCGACAGCAGGCAGTCAGGCAGTCGGGAACCGTCGGTCAGGAGGCGTCGGTCAGCAGGCTTTCGGCGTACTCAAGGATCGCGGTGACGACCCGGGAGGTGTACGCGAGGAAGCCGGGGACGGCGTTGACCTCGCACACGACGGGCCGCTCCGCCGGACCGAACAGCAGGTCCACACCGGCGATGGAGAGGCCGAGCGCGCGGGCGGCGGCGACGGCGAGGGATTCGGCCCGCGGGTAGCGGCCCGTGCAGACCTCGGAGGTGCCGCCACGGGCGAGGTTCGCGGTCAGGGAGCCGTCGGCGGAGGTACGGATCTGCGCCGCGACCGCCCGGCCGTCGACCACGACGACCCGCAGGTCCCGGCCGTGCGAGTGGGTCACGTACTCCTGGAGCACCCAGGGAACGTCCTGGGCGAGGCTGCCCGCGACGGCGCTCAGCAGCGCTCCGTCCGCCGCCAGGAACACCTGCTCGCCGCCCATGCCGCTGCCGGACTTGACCACGCACGGCATCGGCACCCCGGGGGCGCGCACCACACCCGCGAGCGGTGCCGTCGCGTAGGAGAGGGAGTCGGGTACGGGCAGCCCGGCCAGGGCGAGGTGCTGGAGCTGTTCCATCTTGTTGCCGCAGCGCCGGTGGGCGTCGGGCGGGTTGACCACGGCGGCGCCCAGGAGTTCCAGGTGGCGCAGCAGGGTGATCTCCCGGTTGCCGCTCATGGTGCCGGGCACCTGCCGGACCAGGACGACCCGGGGCGGGGGGACGTCGACGCCGCCCAGGGTCCGCAGCACGAGCCGGCCGCCGGTGACCCCCATGAGCAGTTCGTCGGTGTGCCACACGGCGAAGCGGGATCCGTACGTCTCCGTCAGCGCGTCCAGGAGCGCCTGGGTGCTCCGCACCGGGCCCGCCGGGCGCTCCCGCAGCAGGATCCACACGTCGGCGGGCGTACCGGACTCCGTGCGGGTCATGTGCCGTCCTGTCCGGGTCGGGCGGCCCACATGTCCGCGGCGACGACGCGGGCCCGTTCCAGTGTCGTGACGAACAGGGTACGGCCGAGTGTCACCGTGACCGGCGGCTGCGGTGGGCCGGTTTCGGCGCGCAGCCGGCAGCCGAGGTGGACGCGGTCGCCGTCGGGGAAGGCGTACGCGGTGACGCCGTCGGTGCACTCGCCCCACTCCAGGAACTCGTACCGCGCCAACTCGGGCCCGGGGTCCCCGGGGACTTCGGTCGCGCCGGTGTCCCGGAACGCCCAGCGCTCGGCGGCACGGAACGCCTCCGCCGGGGTGGTGAACCCGGTCGGGCGTCCGGACGGCGAGCCGTGGCGGCGGAGTTCTCCGCCCAGGCAGTGGGCGAGGAGGGGCGGGTAGAAGGCGTTGTCGGCCGCGTTGACCAGGAGTCCGCCGACGAACACGTCGGCGTGGAGCAGCAGCCCCTCCAGCCCGGTGGCCAGGTCCAGGCCGAATCCGGCCCGTGATCCGATCAGCACGGCTGCCTCTCCCTCGGGCCCTCGTCGGGTCCTCGTCGGGGACTTGGACGATTCCGGCGATCGTACGGGACGGCTGATGCGGTACGGGACAGGGGGCGGGCGCGGATGCGGGATGAGTACGCGCACTCAGGACGGGGGCCGCCCGGGCGGCGAGGATAGGGGTGTCCTGTCCGTCCGTACCACGGGGGCTCCCGCCATGCTCAGCCGTATCGCCGCGACCGCCGTGCCCGTGCTCGGCCGTCTGACCGTCACCAGCGAACAGCGGACGGCTCCCGGGCCCGGCACGCTCATCGTCGCCAACCACACGTCCCTCGCGGACCCCGGCGTGGTGCTGGCGGCGCTGCGGCGGCTGGGGATCGAGCCCGTCGTCCTGGCCGCCGCCGGGCTGTGGCGCGTACCGGTACTGCGGGGGCTGCTCGACCACGGCGGCCACATACCGGTCCACCGCAGGACCGAGCACGCGGCGAACGCGCTGGACGCCGCGTCGGCGGCGCTGGAGGAGGGACGCTGTGTCCTGGTCTACGGGGAGGGCCGCATCCCCGACCGGCGGGACGCGGCGGAGGCCGCGCCCGAGGCGTTCCGGACCGGCCCGGCCCGGCTGGCGGCCGTGACGGGGGCGCGGATCGTGCCCCTCGGCCAGGCGGGTGCGCGGCGGATCAGCTCCGGTGGCAAGGTGAAGCAGCTCGCGGGTTTTCTGTCCGCTCCTGTCCGGCGGCCCCGGGTCCATGTGCACCTGGGTGCGCCGCTGCGGCTGCCGGCCGCGCTCCCGGACGCCACCGCCGCCGTCCAGCAGGGGGTCACGGCGGCCTGGCGCACCGCCGCGCGACGGCTCGGGGAGCCGGCGGCCTTCGCCTCCTGAACACCGGCGGACACACCGAACTCACCGGACATGTCGAATGGGCCGGTCCGGCCGCGAGGGGGCGTTGTCAGTGGCGGGTGGCACGCTGACGGGATGACGATCTCCGCTGCTGTATCCGCCTACTGGGACGCCGCCGCTCCCCGCTTCGACGAGGAGCCCGACCACGGATTGCGGGCCGGGGAGACCCGCGACGCGTGGGCCCGCCTGCTGAACTCGTGGTTGCCGTCCGGGCCCGCCGCCGGGCCCCTGGACGTACTCGACGTGGGCTGCGGCACCGGATCGCTCTCCCTCCTGCTCGCCGAGGCCGGTCACCGGGTCACCGGGGTCGACCTCTCCCCGCGTATGGTCGTGCACGCCCGCGCGAAGCTGGCGGCCGCCGGGCGGGCGGCCCGTTTCCTCGTCGGCGACGCCGCCCGGCCGCCCACCGGCGACGACCGGTACGACGTCCTGCTCTCCCGCCATCTCCTGTGGACCCTGCCCGACCCGCATGCCGCGCTGCGGGAGTGGGCCGCACTGCTGCGCCCCGGCGGGACCCTCGTACTCGTCGAGGGCCGCTGGCGCGAGTCCGGCGAGGGCGGCGGAACCCCTTATGTGCCCGGCGCCGGCGCCCTGCCCTGGGCCGGCGGCGTCGGCGCCGGCGACCTCACCGCCGCTCTCCGCCCCCTCGTCACCGATCTGCGGGTGGAGCACCTCAGTGCCGACGCCACCCTCTGGGGCCGCGCGGTGGCCGACGAACGCTACGCCCTGATAGCCACGGTGGCCACGACGACCACGGTGGCCACGGCCTGACCGCGCCGGGCCGCGCCGGGCCGCCGGTGTTCCCTCCCCCACCGCCCCGGCACCGAAAATGAGTGGCCGTACGGGCGGGACCCACTTACCGTCGCCCCCATGGCTGACGAGTGTTTCCGCAATCCCCGGCTCGCCGCGATCTACGACCCGCTCGACCCGGATCGCGGCGATCTCGACCCGTATCTCCGTATCGTGGAGGAGTTCGGCGCGCGGAGCGTCCTCGACATCGGGTGCGGGACGGGGGTGCTCGCCCTGCTGCTCGCCGAGCGCGGGATCGACGTCGTCGGTGTCGATCCCGCCCGGGCCTCCGTCGACGTGGCCCGGGGCAAGCCGGGCGGCGGGCGCGTGCGCTGGATCGACGGCGACGCGACCACCCTGCCGCCGCTGAGCGTCGATCTCGCGACGATGACGGGGAACGTGGCGCAGGCGATCGTGGACCCGGAGGTGTGGCGGGGGACCCTGCGGGGGGCGTACGAAGCGCTGCGCCCCGGCGGACGCCTGGTGTTCGAGACCCGGGACCCGGCCCGCCGCGCCTGGGAGAACTGGCACCGGGAGGCCTCCTACCAGGTCACGGAGATCCCGGGCGTCGGCTCCGTCGAGAGCTGGTACGACCTGGTCGACGTGCGCCCGCCGCTCGTGACGTTCCGTGGGACCTGCGTGTTCGCGTCGGACGGGGAGACCCTGACATCCGAGTCGACCCTGCGTTTCCGTGAGCGGCGGGAGATCGAGGCCGACCTGACCGAGCGGGGGTTCGTCATCGACGACGTCCGTGACGCGCCCGACCGGCCGGGCAGGGAGTTCGTCTTCGTCGCGCGGCGCCCGGCGACCGACGGCGACTGACGACAGCGGCGACAGCGGCGACAGCTGAGCCCGTCGGGACAGGGACACGACGCGGGCGTGGGTGAACGGCCTTCAGGAAGGCGGGCGCTCCACCAACGGCCGGACGGGAGGAACTTCCCCCGCCGGACCCATCCACGGGCGGCCCGGCTCCGGATTACCCGGGACATACTGGCCCGTCCCGCCCCGTTGGAGGAACGCTCCGTGAAAGAAGCCGTCCACATCGGAGGGAAGCCGTCGTCCGGCCCCGACCCCGGGGAGCTGCTGAGAGAGGTCGCCCTCGGTGACCAGGACGCCTTCGCCGCGCTCTACGACGCCGTCGCCGGCTCCGTGTTCGGAGTGGTCCGCGCGGTGCTGCGCGACCGCGCGCAGTCCGAAGAGGTGGCGCAGGAGGTCCTGGTCGAGATCTGGCGCACCGCTCCCCGCTACCGGCCCGAGCGCGGTACGGCCGTCAACTGGATCCTGACGCTCGCGCACCGGCGGGCCGTCGACCGGGTCCGGTCGGCCGAGGCCGCCGCCGCCCGCGACCACCGGGCGGCCCTCCTGGACCGGTCCCCCGCGTACGACGAGGTGGCCGAACAGGTCGAGACCCGTCTGGAGCGGGAGCAGGTACGGCGCTGTCTGCGCACGCTGACCGCGCTCCAGCGGCAGTCGGTCACCCTGGCCTACTACCGGGGACTGACCTACCGTCAGGTCGCCGAGCAGCTGGCTCTGCCGCTCGGCACGGTCAAGACCCGGATGCGCGACGGTCTCATCCGGCTGCGGGACTGCCTGGGGGTGGGCGCGTGACCGGCACCGATCCGCACACGCTGACGGGTGCCTACGCGCTCGACGCCCTGGACGACGACGAACGGGCCGTTTTCGAACGCCACCTGGCGGGGTGCGACTCCTGTGCGCGCGAGTGCGCCGACTTCCTGGCCGCCGCCGCCCGCCTGGCCCTCGCCGAGACCGTCACCCCCCGCCCCGACCTGCGGGAACGGGTCCTCGGCCAGGTCACGTCCGTACGCCAGCTCCCGCCCGGCCCGGCGGCCCCCGCCGCCCGGCTCCGGCGGTCCGCGCGCCGCGCCGGAGGGGCCTCGCGCTGGGCGCTGGCCGCGTGTCTGGCGGCGGCGACGGCTCTGGGCACGACCGCGCTGTGGCAGTACGAACGGGCCGGGGACGCGCGGGCGCGCGCCGAACGGGCGGAGCGGCACGCCGGCGACATCGCCGGCATCACCGGGGTGCTGGCCGCGCCGGACGCCCGAAGCGGCACCGCACGGCTGGCGGGCGGTGCCACGGCGACCGTGGTGGTGTCGAAGAGCCGGGACCGGGCCGTGTTCCTCGCCTCCGGGATGGCGGGGCCGCCGCGCGGCAAGGTCTACCAGCTCTGGTTCGAGGACGGGGGCGTGATGCGGCCGGCCGGCGTCATGGACCCGGGCCGGGCGAGCCAGGCGGTGCTGATGCGGGGCGCCGTCGGCACCGCGTCGGGCATGGGCATCACGGTCGAGCCCGAGGGCGGATCCCCCCGTCCGACGTCGTCGCCCGTCGCGACGATGGGCCTGCCGGCCTGACCCGTCGGAGGGCACGGGGACGGGACGGCACGGAACAGGACGGCCGCACGGGCGGGCCCGTACCCCTGTCGACCGGGGTACGGGCCCGCCCGCGCGGCGCCGGGCTCACTTCGCGGGCGGCATCAGCACCGTGTCGATGAGGTAGACGCGGGCGTTGGCCGTGCGGACATCGCCGCAGACCACCTTCGCGGAGTCGTTGACCGTGATGGAAGGGACGGTTCCGGCGGTGGTGAGCATCGAGGTCTCCAGCGTCTCGAACGAGCCCTTGCGCAGGTCGGCGGGGGCGAGCCGGTCGCCGACGACATGGTAGGTGAGGAGCTTGGTCAGCTGCTCCTTGTCGCCCAGGACCCGGTTCAGCGCGTCCTTCGGGAGCTTGGCGAAGGCGGCGTTGGTGGGCGCGAAGACGGTGATGTTCTCGGCGGTGTTGAGGGTGTCGACAAGGCCCGCCTCGGAGACCGCCGTCACCAGGGTGGAAAGGACCGGGTTGGCGGAGGCCGCGGTGGCGACCGGGGCCTGGGCCATGCCGTCGAAGGAGCCCGCGCCGTCCTTCGGCACGGACGCGCAGGCCGGGCCGAAGGGCCCGCCCTGCTCCGCGGCCTCCGCAGGGGCCTCGGTCTTCGCCTTGGCGGCGACGGGGTCCTTGCGGTCGCCGTCGCCACTGTCGCTGCCGCCGCCGCTGTCGGAACACGCGGCGAGGGCGAGCGGCAGCACGGTGACGGCGACGAAGGCGGCGGCGGCCCGGCGGACGCGGGAGGTCGTACGAGCGGTCATGGTTTCTGTCTCCTGAGATGGGGGCGCGGCCGGAGGCCGCACAAGGAAGGGGTATGGCTGGTATGGGGGTTCGGTTCGATTCGGTCAGGGGAGGCGCGCGGCTCACACGACGGTGACCACCACCGAGTGCCGGCCGCGGGCCCCGTCCGGGAAGGGCCGGGTCCGCTCGGCGGGCTGGACGGCACCGTCGCCGTCGGTGGCCCGGACGGTGAGGGTGTGCGTACCCGGCTCGGGCCGCCACGCGAAGGACCACTGCCGCCAGGTGTCGCGGCTGTCCTCGGCGGCCAGGACGGCATCCCGCCAGGGCCCGTCGTCGACGCTGACCTCCACCCTCCTGATGCCGCGCCGCTGCGCCCACGCGACGCCCGCGACCATCACCGGGCCCGCGTCGGGGCGGCTGAACGGCCGGGGCGTGTCGATCCGCGACTGGGTCCCGACCGGCGCCCGGCGTGCCCACTTCCGCTTGACCCAGTACGCGTCGTAGGCGTCGAACGTGGTCAGCTCCAGCTCCTCGATCCACTTGCAGGCGGATACGTAGCCGTACAGACCGGGCACCACCATCCGGACGGGGAAGCCGTGCTCGAACGTGAGGGGTTCGCCGTTCATGCCGACGGCGAGCAGGGCGTCGCGGCCGTCCATGACGTCCTCGACGGGGGTGCCGATCGTCATGCCGTCGACGGAGCGGGCCACCAGCTGGTCGGCGGGGCCGCCGCGCGACGGGGGCCGTACGCCGCACGCGGCGAGCAGGCCGGCGAGGGGGACGCCGATCCAGCGGGCGTTGCCGACGTACGGTCCGCCCACCTCGTTCGAGACGCAGGTCAGGGTGATGTCACGCTCGATCAGCCCCCGGCCGAGCAGATCGGCGAAGGAGAGGTCGGCGGGGCGGGTGACGCCGGTCCCGCGGATACGCAGCCGCCAGCGGGTGGCGTCGACCTCGGGGACGACCAGGGCGGTGTCCACGCGGTAGAAGTCCTTGACGGGGGTGATGAACGGGCTCACGCCGGGGATCGGGAGCCGGGCCGCGCGGGGCACGGGACGCGCCGGGGAGACGGGCGGGGGCAGTGTCACGGCCTCCCGGGCGCTCGCGGCATCCCCGGATCGTGCCCGGCCGAGGGTACGGGCGAGTCCGCCGGCACCCGCCGAGAGGGCGGCCGCCGCGGTGGCGGCGGCGACGAAGCCGCGCCGGTCCCACGGGGGTTCGTCCGCGCCCCGACCCCTGGAGCCGGAGTGGGTCTGGGTGTGGGTGCGGGCGTCGGTCTGGGTGTGGGAGGTCGTGGCTCCGGCGGCGCTGTCCGCGGCCGGTGCGGTCCCGGGGCCCGGGGCCGCCGCACGCCGTGGTGCCAGCCGGCCGGTCAGTACGTACAGCACGAGCGCGCCGGCCAGGGCCCCGGCCAGCGACGGCAGGGCATCGAGGGGACCGGCGGCGTCGGGCCGACCGAGCGCGGCCCACGCGCCCACCGCCCCGAAGAGGAGTACTCCGGCCGCCCCGGCCCGCCGGTGCGTGAGCGCCGCCCGGCCGAGGACGGCGGCCGCGACGGCGAGCACCGCGACGATGCCGAGTTGGAGGACGGCCTTGTCGTTCTCGCCGAACGCGCGGATCGCCCAGTCCTTCACGGCGGTGGGCACCCGGTCGATCATCGCGCCGCCGACGGCGACCACCGGCGAGGTGGTGGGCCGCTCCCGCACCGCCGCCGCGTGCGCCACCGTGAGCGCCGCGGCTCCGGAGAGCAGCCCGGCAACCGCGGCCAGGAGGCGGGGGATCCGCCCGGGGCGCGGCGCCGGGTCCGTGTCTTCTTCGCTCACGAGGGGAATCCGGAGCGGAGGGCCGGGCGGATGGGCCGTTCACCCGAAGGAGTGGCGCCCTCGTCGGCAGGGTGCCGGGCCGACCCCGCCCACCTGCGACTTGACCTTGACGCAGACGGCAGGGTTCCACGATGGCCGCATGAACGCGAAGAGCAGCAACACCACCGCCAGGGTCGTCCTCGTCACCGGTGCCGGTACGGGCATCGGCCGGGCCACCGCGCGGGCGTTCGCCGCCCAAGGCGCCCACGTGGTCGCGGTCGGACGGCGTCCCGGCCCGCTCGCCGAGACCGCCGCCGGACATGACCGGATCACGCCGCTGGCCGCCGACATCACCGCCCCCGACGGGCCCGAGTACGTCGTCCGGTCCGTACGGGAGACCAACGGGCGGCTGGACGTCCTGGTCAACAACGCCGGCATCGTGCGCGGCGGCCCTCTCGGTACCCTGACCGCACAGATCATCACCGAGCAGCTGGCGACCAATCTCGTCGCGCCCGTCCTGCTCACCCAGGCCGCGCTGGCGCTCCTGGAGGCCGCGGACGGCGGGGTGGTCGTCAACGTGAGCACGTCCGTGGGACAGCGGGCCTGGCCCGGCAGCTCCGTCTACGCCGCCGGCAAGACCGCGCTGGAGCTGTTGACCCGCAGTTGGGCGGTGGAGCTGGCGCCTCGCGGGATCCGGGTGGTCGCCGTCGCGCCCGGCGCGATCGACACCCCGATCGGCGAGCACCAGGGGCTGACCCCGGAGCGCAGGGCCGAGGTGCGGGAATGGCAGCTGGCGCGGACCCCGTTGGGCCGGATCGGCCGCCCGGACGAGGTGGCGTGGGCGATCGCCGGGCTCGCCGCTCCGGAGGCGTCCTTCGTGACCGGCGTGGTGCTCCCGGTGGACGGCGGCGCCGTCGTGGCGTGAGCGCACCCGTGATAGGAGTTCCCCGTCGGGCAGGGCGGGGGACGGAAGGTGTGGTCCGGGTGCGGATCGGGGAACTGGCCGGGATGACGGGGACGACCGCGCGCGCCCTGCGCCACTACGAACAGGCCGGACTGATCTCCTCGGAGCGGGCGCCCAACGGCTATCGCGTCTACGGGGAACGGGCGGTTGTACGGGTCCGCAACATCCGCCATCTGCTCGCGGCCGGCCTCACCCTGGACGACGTCCAGGCCTTCCTGCCCTGTCTGGACGGGGATGTGAGTGCCGCGCCGCCGTCGGAGAAGGGCCTGCGGATCGCGCGGGACCGGCTGGCCGTCCTGGAGGAGCGGATCGCCGCCCAGACCGAGGCCCGTGACCGGCTGGCGTCGGCGCTCCGTCGACACGAAGACCGCAGGGACGCCGGGGACGGCGAAACCGAGGAAGACGGTCCCGGGCGGTCGGTCGACCGTGCGGACGCGGTGGGCTGACCGGGCTTCGACACGGATCGCCGCCGGGTGGCCGGGGTGGGAGCCCCGCCGCCCGGCGGCAGCACCGGTTCGGTCCGTGAGGACGCCCGGACGCCTGGATCCCTGGACGCCCGGACCCCTGGACGCCTGGACGCCTGGACGCCTGGACGTCAGCGGGTCAGGACGTCACTTGGCACAGGAGCAGGGGCGGCAGGTCTCGACCCGGACATCGTCGATGACCGGCCCGTACGGGCCGGACACCGTGCTGGCGAAGGCCAGGGTGGTCGTGGACCCACCGGCCACGAACGTGAACTGCCGCTGGACGTAGCCCATCGCCGCGAACGTCTTCCCGGTCGAGTCGAAGGTGAAGTCCTGGAAGTTCTGCCCGTCGACCAGGGCCCGGCCGGACTTCACGGCCGGGCCGCCGGCGGGGTTCGCGGCGAGCGCGTAGGTGACCGTGTAGGTCCGCCCGGCGGTCGTGGAGAAGGTCTGGGCCACCGCGCCCGCCTGGCCGGCGTTGAGGTCGACGGACTGGTCGCCCTCGGCCGCCTGCCAGAATCCGGCACCGATCAGGTCGACCGCGCCGGAGGTCACCTTCCACGGGCCGATCGGCTGCCCGGCGGTCACCGTGGTGAACGCGTTCGCGGGCGCGGTCGGATACTCGAAGCTGCCGTCGTCGAACCGGCTCACCGCGGCCGCCGCCGGAGCGGCCAGCGCCGCCCCCGACCCGGCCGCGAACAGCCCCGCCACGGCCGCGACAGCGACTAAGACACGCGTGACCATCATGAATACCTCCCGAATTGATGGGATTCTCCTACGACACGATCAGCCTCCCGCGTGGGGCGGAGCCGTGAGAAGGCGTGCGCCCTCCCTACGGAAGTGCGCCGCGGGGCGTACGTTCCCGGAGCGCCGCCGCGCACCCCAACGAGCCGTTTGGGAACCGTGGAGCCGGTGGGAGCCGGTGGGAGCCCGCGCGAGAACCGTGCAAGAACCGTGCGCGTCGAAAATCCGTGGGAGCCGCAGCGAAGATCGCACAGACTGGGGCCGTGACCGACATCGACACCGACATCGACACCGACATCGTCCGCACCCTCGTCGCCGAGCAGTTCCCCGAGTGGGGCGGCCTCGCGATCCGGCCCGTGGCCCGCCAGGGCTGGGACAACCGGACCTTCCGGCTCGGCGACGCACTGTCCGTGCGCCTCCCGAGTGCCGAGCGCTACGCGGCCGCCATCACCAAGGAGGACGGTTGTCTGCCCGTCCTGGCGGAGCATCTGCCGCTACCCGTTCCGGTGCCGGTCGCGACCGGCCGCCCGGGGCCGGGCCACCCGTTCCCTTGGTCGGTACGGCGCTGGCTCCCCGGGGAGACCGTCGAGTTCGCGGCGGACGTCGACCGGGTCCGGCTGGCGCACGACCTGGGCGCCTTCCTGACCGCGCTGCGGAAGGCCCCGGCCCGGCGGGGACCGGCCGGGGGGCGCCACTCCTTCTACCGGGGCTGTCACCCCAGCGTCTACGGTGACCAGGTCGAATACGCCCTCGACCGGCTCGACGGCACCCTCGGCGGCGACGGCACCGCCGCCTGCCGGGCGATCTGGGCGAGCGCGCTGACATCGGCCTGGCCGCATCCGCCGGTGTGGTTCCACGGCGACATCGCCGTCGGCAATCTGCTCACCGTCGACGGCGCGCTGTCCTCGGTCATCGACTTCGGCACCTGCGGCACCGGCGATCCCGCCTGCGATCTGGTCATCGCCTGGACCCACTTCGCCGGGACCGAACGGCGGGTCTTCCGGGAGGCCGCCGGGCTGGACGACGACACCTGGCGGCGGGCACGCGGCTGGGCGCTGTGGAAGGCGCTGGCGACCATGGCCGGTCTGTCCAGCCCGGACCCCACGGGCGTGCAGAGCCGCGTCCTCGCCGAGGTCCTCCGGGACCCGGTCGTCGGCTGAGACCGCCCGCCGGTCACGGCCGCCCGTCGATCAAAGCCGTTCGCCGATCGCGGCCGACCGGCGTCGGCGACCGGCCTCAGGACCGGCCGCCGGCAGTGTGTCCCGGTCACCGGATACCGGATACCGGATACCGGCTACCGGACTCAGATGCCGAACTGCTGCGGGGAGAGCCCGAGCGCCCCGCACACATCGCGCAGGACCTGCTCCTCGGCGGGCGTGATGTACCCGTCGGCCCCGGCGACGACGATGCCGGTCTGGACGACGGCCTGCGCCTCGGTCGGCTTCTTCGCGGCCTTCGCCACCTCCTGGAGGGCCTCGGCCCGGCCCCGGGCGAAGTCCGTCATGAGCAGGTCGACATGCTTGTTGAAACGGCTGCGCAGCTGGTCGGCCGGGAAGTTCTGCAACACCTCGTTGGAGAGGATCAGCGACTCGACGTGCTGCCGCTCGGCGGGGTCGACATGCCCGTCGGCGGCCGCGACCAGGGCGCACGTGGCCATGCTCGCGTCCCGGTAGGCGCCGCTCTTCAGCTCCGTCTTGAGCGAGCCGAGCTGAGTCTTCAACAGGCCCACGAGCTGGGCCTTCGACCCTCCGGCCGCACCCTGTCCGGAGCCGGGCCGGCCATGGCCGACCGGTCCGTGGCCGGGCTGCCCGTACCCGCCGTGCCCATGCCCGCCCTGTCCGTGCCCGGAGCCGGTCCGCGCGCCGCCGGACCCCTGGACCTGCTGCTGGATGGCCTTGGTCGCCTGATCCTTGATCCGGTCCCACATCGCCACTGGTGCCACCTCGGTTGCGTGTCGTCTTCCCCCGACGCGTGCCATCACGCGTCATCCGTGAGAACGCTTTATACCCCACACTTAGTTCCATACCTGGCCTCGCGCCCGGTTCCTAACGGTTCGCCGGATTTGACGCGCGTTCGCCGGTGGACACCGTCGCGTAGGCACCTATCACGTACTCACCTGTCGCTCCGTTCGCCTTCCCCGAGCGCGGCGACATACTCACGGGCCAGCCGCAGCACCTCGGAGTGCAGCGCCTCACCCGCCGCGAGGACCCCGGGCAGCAGCTCCCGTTCCAGGGTGACCGCCCGGAAGGCCATGCCCACCGTGACCCCGTGGTCCGGCCGGTGCACGATCTCGACCGGGTCGCCGGCGCGGATCTCGCCGGGGGCGATCACCCGGAGATAGGCGCCGGTGACGGCCTGCCGGGTGAAGCGCCTGACCCAGCCCTGCTCGCCGATCCGGCCCTGGAAGGTGCGGCAGGCGATCCGTCCGCTCGTTATCTCCAGGATCAGTTCGGGCCCCACCCGCCAGCGCTCGCCGATCCTGGCGCCGGTGATGTCCACGCCGGCGGTGGTGAGGTTCTCCCCGAACGTGCCGGGTGGCAGCGGCCGCCCCAGTTCGCGTTCCCAGAAGTCCAGATCCTCCCGGGCGAAGGCGTACACGGCCTGATCGTCGCCGCCGTGGTGGCGCAGGTCGCACACCGTGTCGCCGGCCAGACCGCTGCCCCCGAGGCCCGGGGGACCCGGGTCCGCCACCCGGACCGGCCCGTCGACGGGCTCCTTGAAGATCCCGGTGACGCCGCTGGGGGCGTTGGTGTACGCCACGGCCTTCGGACGGCCCAGATTCACGCTCAACAGCCTCATGCACCGGAGGCTAGCGCCGTGCACGGGACGGTTCGCCGGGTCCGTGTCCGGATCCGTGTCCACGGGACCGATGACTTTCCTCCGACTCTGACGTCTACGCTGCGAAACGATCACATCGGTGGCCCGAAATCGACCGGGTCCGACCGTTCAGGGATGCAAGGGGAGTCATGGGTACGTACGTTCAGCTCGGCGCGGTGAAGACCTGGTACGACGTGACGGGCACGGGCGAACCGCTGGTGCTGCTGCACGGCGGTCTGGTGGACGCCCGGTTCTTTGAGCCGAACCTGGGCGCGCTCGCCGAGCACTACCGCGTCCACACCCCGGAGCGGCGGGGCCACGGTCACACGCCGGACGTCCCGGGCCCGATCACCTACCAGCTGATGGCGGACGACATGATCGCCTTCCTGGAGACGGTGGTCGGCGGGCCGGCCGATCTGGTGGGGCACAGCGACGGCGCGTTCACAGCGATGTTCGTGGCCATGCAGCGGCCCGACCTGGTGAAGCGGCTCGTTCTGATCAGCGGCGGTTTCAACAAGTCCGGTTCGGCCGAGCCCGAGGGCATGGAGTGGGACGTGGACGAGCTGGCCCGCTATCTCGGCCCGGCCTACGGCGAGGTGTCGCCGGACGGCGAGGAGCACTTCACCGTGGTCGCCACCAAGATCGGTGAGATGGCGGCGAAGGAACCGGACCTCGAAGCGGGGGACCTGGCGAAGGTCACGGCCCGGACGCTGGTGATGTTCGCGGACGACGATCTGGTGACCCTCGCGCACATGACGGAGATGTTCCAGGCACTGCCCGAGGCGGAGCTGGCGATCGTGCCCGGGACCTCGCACTTCCTCACGCAGGAGAAGCCGGAGCTGGTGAACCGGCTGGTCGTCGACTTCCTCACCCGGGAGCCCGTCCCCACGGTCGCCCCGATCCGGCGCGCGCCCGCGCAGGAGGCGTAAGCCTCGCACAGGAGGCAGGAGGCAGGAGGCAGGGGAGGCAGGAGGCGCAGGGTTTCAGGGACGGCGGCCCGGCGGGAGCATCAGGACGGGCCCTCCACGACCCGGCGGGCCGCCTCGCTCTCGGCGGCGGGCGGTGACAGCTCGCTGAGGATGTCGAGGTCGTGGTCCTTCACCAACTCGGCCTCCCAGGCGTCGGCGAGGCGTTCCCGGTCCTCCCGGGGCAGGCGCTCCACCTCGGCCCGGTGCTCCGGGCTCAGGGCCTTCAGGAATCGTGTCACCGTGTCGTCCGGCATCCCGCTCTCCTCGGTCCGTGGGCTGGGACCCCGGTCGGGTCCGGCACCAGCATGACCCGGAGGGCCGGTCCGGCACCGGCGCCACAGCCCCGGCAGACCCGAACGGCCCGCACCGGCGCCCCGATGGGGGACCGCCGGAGCGGCCGCCGGGGCGGACCGCCGCCCGGGGTCAGTCCCGGCGGGCGTGCAGGAAGAGCTGGGGCTCGGGGGTAGCGTCGGCGTGGTCGGGTGCGAAAAGGCCGGCCTCCTGCCACAGGACCGAGAATCCGCTCGCGGTGACGGTGGCGGCGAACGCGTCCGCGCCGAAGCTGGTCACACGGACCGTCTGCCCCATGAACACCACATCGGTGGCCTCCACGTCCAGCGGGACGGTGGCGACGGCCAGCAGCCCGCCAGGGACCAGGGCCCGCGCGAGCCGGCGCAGCACATCGGCCTGCTCCGTACGGTCCATCTGGAGCAGGGAGAAGTACACGCAGACGGCGTCGAAGCTCGCGTCGGCGAGGTCGGTGGTGCGGATGTCCGCGCGGAGGAAGGACGCCTCGGGCACCTGGCGGGAGGCGAGTTCCACCATGACCGGAGAGACGTCGATGCCCTGGATGTGATGGCCGGCGTCGACGAGGGTGCGCGCGGTGGGGCGGCCCGTGCCACTGCCCACGTCGAGGACCCTGCTGCCCGGCGGGAGTGCGTCGATCAGCCGCCGCAGCGAGTCCAGGTGGGCGGGGGACGCGGCGAACGCGCGCTCGTAGTCGGCGCCGAGGGCGTCGAACACGGCCGCCGCGTCGGTGCCGTCGCCGGTGCCACTGCCCGTGTCGTCGCCGGTGCCGCCGCCGATACCGCGCTCCAGGTCCATCAGCGTGGTCCCCTCCCCCGTATCCGTTCCGTACGTCAGGGCACGTCCGGGAGGTACCGCACGGCCCTGTTCATCCTCCCCTGCGGGCCGCGACCCAAACAGGTGTTCCGGCCAGGGCCCGGCCCATCGGGCCGAGACCGGGAGCGGGACCGGGAGCGGGAGCGGTGACGGAAGAGTGGAGGGCGGCCCGCTGTTCGGACCGTACGGACATGCTTCAACTCCCCTGTGCATCACATGGAGCGCATGAAGCACATAAACCACATGAACGGAGCATCCGTGGCACGCGTACGCGCACTGGACCCGAATGTCTGCGGTGTGACCGCGGCGATCGCCGTCATCGACGGCAAGTGGAAGACACCGCTGCTGTGGGTGCTGGAGTCCGGGCCCCAGCGCCCCGGGGCGATACGGCGGCAGCTGACGGGCCTCAGGGAGAAGGTGCTGACGCAGGCCCTGCGCGAGATGGAGGCGGACGGTCTGGTCCACCGGGAGGTGTACGACACACGGCCGCTGAAGACCGAGTACTCGCTGACCCCGCTCGGCCGTGAACTCTCGGACGCGCTGGCGCCGCTCTCGGACTGGCACCACCGCCGTCTGGAACTGCTCGCGGAGGCCCATCCGGCCTCGTGACACCGCACCCCCCTGTCGTACGGGAACACACCACCGGAGCCGGCGCCCCGGCGCGTGGGCGACGCGGCCCGGCCGGGCCTGCCGCCGATGGTTCGGCGGCAGGCCCGGCCGGGGTGTCCGGGTGCCCGGTCATCCGGGTGTCGGGGCGTGCCCGGGTGTCCGGGGTCAGGCGTTGCCGTTGCCGCTCGCCGAGGCGTGGCTGGCCATCACGGCGCCGTAGAACGGCATCGCGAGGCTGCTGAAGATGTCGGCGGTGCCGGGGCCGCCGGGGGTCTTCCAGTCGCGCAGCAGCTCGGAGACGACGCCCACCGTGCTGTTGAGCGTGGCGCCCGCGTTCTGGAGGCGCAGCAGGGAGGTCTCACGGGCGAGCTTGTTGGTGGTGCCCGACGCGTCGAAGACGGCGTGGACGTTGTAGCCGCGGCCGAGGGCCGAGAGCGAGGCGAACATCAGGCAGACGTCGGTGATGACACCCGCGATGACGAGGTTGGGGCGGTTCATGGCGCGGACGGCCTCGTCGAAGCGCGGGTCGTCGAAGGCGTCGACCTCGCCGCTGCGGTGGATGATCGGCGCGCCCTCGGGCAGCTCGGCGACGAGTTCCGGGAGCAGCGGGCCGTTGGGGCCCTGGGGGGCGGAGGTGGTGGCCACCACCGGAAGGTTGAAGACCTTGGCGGTCCGGGCGAGCGCCTGGGCGTTGCGGCGGACCTCGTTCTGGTCGTGGTCCTGGACGCCGAGGAGCAGTCCGGTCTGGTGGTCGACCAGCAGGATGCCGGTGTTCTCGGGGGTGAGCCGGTCGGTGAGGTAGCTGTTGCTCATGGTTCTGCGGTTCCTTCAGGTGGGGCCGCCGTGGCGGCTGTGGCCTGCTGCGCGCCCTTTTGTTGCGTGCGCATTCATCCAAACAGAGAAGATGCGGCCCTCATTCCACCCGGTCGGCTTTTATGATGTGACGTGCGTCACTCCGGAAGGCCGCATCCCTCGGCGCCCGCCGCCACGGCGAAGCGGTCGAGGATCGCGCCCAGCGCCGCCAGATCCGCACCGCTCAGCCGGGCGGCGAACGTCTGGTCGACGACCTCCGCGTTGGTCCGCACGGCCGCCCTCCGCACGGCCCGGCCCTCGTCGGTGAGCAGGATCAGCGCGCCCCGCTGGTCCTCCGCGACCGGGGTACGCGTGACCAGGCCGCGCTTGGCCAGCCGGTCGCACATCCGGCTCACGGCGCTCTGCGTCAGCACCGTCCGCTTGCCGAGATCCTTCATCCGCGCACCGGCGGACGGAATGTTCACCAGCGTGTCGAACTCGCTCACCGACAGCCGGTGCCGCTCGTCCAACGCGCGTCCGATCTCCGCCAGCACCTCCTGGTGGACCTCCATGTACGACCGCCACACCCCGACCTTGAACGCCAGGGGAACGGCCGGCTCACTGTCCGGCACCCGACCTCCTCACACACCGATGACCGGGCACCATTCTGGCAACCGGACCGGGGGACGGGCGCAGCGGCGCACCCCGCCGTGGCCTCGGGACCACGGACCGTACGGCGGGGGCGGGCATCGGGACCGTACGGGGCGGGCGTCGCGGCACGGCAGGACGGCGGGGCGTGGCGGGGCGTCACCGCCTGGACAGCTCGCGTACGGTCTCCACCGCGTCCCGGACGTACGGGTGCGGGTCCCCGGCGAGACGGTCCAGGAGATCCGCGACCCCGGGCGTCGACCAGTGGGCGACCGCCCACGCGAGATCCCCGCGTACGCCCGCGTCGGGGTGGTCGGCGAGCCGGGCCAGCTGGCGGAGCGGGCCCCTGCGACGGAAGCTGAACCAGTCCAGCGCCTCCCGCAGCGCGGCCGGATCACCCGGGTCGCCCGCGGCCGCGATCCGGGCCAGCAGGATCCGGGCCGGCGGCGGCGGGCCGTCCAGCGGATGCGCCAGCCGTTCGCGCAGCCGCCGCGCCCCGTACCCACCGCGTATCCGGCAGCCCTGGCAGGTACAGGGGCGCCGGCCGTGCGCGCCGGGCACGTACCGCCAGCCCACCGTCTGCGGCACGGCGCGGATCCGGTGCACCTCCCGGGGCCGGACCGACCGGGGGACGAACACCTCCCAGCCGCGCGGGTCGTCCAGGGCCGCGATCCGCGCCACCGCGCCGGCGGCGGTGGTGCGGACGCCGTCGTCGCCGTAGTGCCCGACCCGTACCTCTTCGGTGTCGGGCAGCCGGACATGGACCGCCACGAGACCGCCGCCGCCCCCGAACCGGGCCAGCTCGCGCAGCCACTGGTGGGTGAGGGTGTACGACGGCAGCACGGGGAAGCAGAACACTCCGCGCGCTCCGCCGCCCCGGCTGCCCGCCGCACGGAGCCCGGAGCGGCGGACGCGTGCCGCGTTCGACGCCGGTGTCAGATGCACGAGGATCGCCATGAGCGGGCATCGTAGGCGAAGGCGAACCGCCGTGTCCGGGGGCGGGCTCCCCGGGGGCAGGGGCGGCTCCCGCCGGGGAAAGGGGCTGCGCGCGGCCGGCCGAGCCGATACCGTGCCCGGCATGTGCTGATCTTCAGGGCGGTGTCACGGCTGCCCGACCCACCGGAGGACGACCCTCCATCGACGCGGTGACGAGGGCCGCCCGGCATGTCCGTTCCCCGCCGAACCGACCGGAGATCGCCCCATGACCCGCCAGCCGCACCAGCCGTTCCCGTCATCCCAGCCGTCCCGGCCTCCGCTGACCTTCGCCGCCGTCGTCGCGGCCGCCACCGCGGACCCCTCCGTCGCCGGGCTCGTCCTCAAGGGCTCCCACGCCCACGACGGCATGGCCACCGGGCGTTCCGACCACGATCTGTACATCCTCCACGCGGACGGCGCGGACAGCGCCGACGCCGCGGGCCCCGTGGCGGCGGGTGCGCTCGCCGGGCTCGACGGCCACCGGTCCGCGACGCTCGATCTCCTGGTGATGCCGGTCGGCGCGTTCCGCCGGCTCGGCGGGTACGAGCGGTACGCGCTCGCCCGGTCCCGGGTGCTCCTCGACCGGCTCGACGGCGAGATCACCAGGATCGTCGCGGCGAAGGGCCGGCTCAACGCCGACGAGGCCGCGCGGGAGGCGGCCGACCGGCTCGACGCGTACGCCAACTCGCTCTACCGGTCGGTCAAGAACGCCCGCGACGGCCTCGCGCTCGCCGCCAGGCTCGACGCCGCCGACAGCGTCGGTTTCCTGCTGGACGTGCTCTTCGCCCTGGACCGCCGGCCCCGCCCCTACAACAAGTACCTGGTGTGGGAGCTGGAGCGGTATCCGCTGCCGGGGTGGGAGACGACGGAACTGGTCGACGCGATCGACCGGATCTCGGCCACGGGCGACGTGCCGGCGCAGCGGCGTCTCTTCGCCCGTGTCGAGTCGGTGGCCCGTGGCGCCGGGCTCGGAGACACCCTGGACGCGTGGGGCGGGGACCTGCTCGCGATGCGTCCGGGGGCGGACGACGCAGTGTCCTGAGGACTGTCCTGTCATCCCATGGGACTGAGGATCACGCCGTGTCCAGGTCGGTGCCCACGGCGCCGACGGAGCGAAGCGAACGCCCGAGACGTCCGGTGAGGATGCGGGGGTGACGCCGCCACCACCAGAGGTCGGGGCCGGGTATGCCGTGGAACTGGTCGACAGCATGCCCGTCGTCGTCGATGGTCGCGGCCTTGTACCGGTCGTCCAGAGCTTTGATCTGCGGGGTCCAGAGCTGGACGATGTGTTCGTCCAGGTGGAGCCACGCCTCGTGCAGCCAGTTCCGGCAGTAGAGGTCGTTGGCGTACTCGTAGATCTCATCGCCGTAGCCGCGCTCGATGGCTCTCACCAGAGCGGCCCAGGCGTTCACCCTTTCAGCGACCGTGAACGCCTTCCGCCAGCCGCGCCGGTGCAACAGCTCTCCTACCTCGGTCTCAGTTGCCACGGATGCAAGGCTCTCATGCGGCTTTGCCGCTCCGCGGGTCAGGATGGTTCCCGGGGCGGGTTCGGACCGCCAGGTAGCCGGTCAGGCCGCCCAGCGCGAGGCACAGCGGCGAGTACAGCGCGAGGTCCCAGTGCCGGAACTCGGCGGGAACTTCCCTCAGGTCGAGGCCGGACACAAGCAGGCCGCCCAGTCCGCGGGCGGCCAGCACGCCGGAGAGCGTCCACAGGCCCGTCCGCACCAGCCGTGAGGGGGCGAGCCGGTGCGCCGGCCGGGCGGCCGTGACCGTGAGCCACGCACCCGCGCCGAGCAGTCCGGCGACCGCCAGCGTCTCGGGGGTCGAGGGCAGTCGGCTCTCCCCGACGCCGACCACGGCGGCCGCGAACTCGGCACGGGTGGCCAGCGGCCAAGGAGAGACCGTCCACACCACGTGCAGGGCGCCCGCCGCCGCCAGGCCGACGGCTGCGACACCGGCTGCGGCGCGGGCGCCACCTCCGGCGCCGCCCGCCGTACCACTTCCCGTACGGCTTCCCGTACCGCTTCCCGAGTGGCTTCCCGTACCGCCTCCGGGGCCGCCCGCCGAACCGAGCAGCCATTCCATGGCCTTCACGCTGCCGCCCTTCCCCACTCCACAGGTCCGCCACCGGCACCGGGGCAGATCCATGCATCACTGTATGGATGTTCCGTACAGTACTGTACGGAACATGGCGAAGGGCAAGGTCAGCAAGGGCGACTGGACGTTGGCGGCACTGCGGGCATTTGCCCGCGGCGGGGTCGCCGCAGTGGCGGTGGACGTACTCGCCAGGGAACTCGGCGTCACGCGCGGCAGCTTCTACTGGCACTTCGAGAACCGGGAGGCCCTCCTGGTGGCCGCCCTGGAGACCTGGGAGCGGCACGGTACGGCAGAGGTCATCGCGGCCGTCCGGGAGGAGGCCGACCCCCTGGCGCGGGCGCGGACCCTGCTCGCCGAGGCGCTGGGGGACGAGAAGATCGCCGGGCTGGAGCCGGCCCTCGCCGCGCATACCGGCCATCCCGCCGTCGCCGAGGTCGTCGCGCGCGTCACCCGGGCCCGACTCGCCTTCCTCGAAGAGGTGTACGCCGACGTCGGCTTCGGGCCGCGGGACGCCCGCCATCGGGCCCTCGCCGCGTACGCCGCCTATCTGGGCTGGCTCGAACTGCGCCGGACGGCACCCGACGCGGCCCCCGAAGCACAGCTCCAGGACCCCGGCTCGGCCGCGGCCCTCGACCACCTGGTCGACATGATCCTCGCGCCGGGTGGTCCGGAGACCGGACCAGCATGAATCCCCGCCACTCACCGTGCGGTGGAGTGGCGGGGTCCGTCCTGCGGCAGGGCGCCGGCGGAGCCCTGCGTACGGGTGGCCAGGCAGGTCGGGCAGGTCGGGTCGCTCGGGTCGCCGTCAGGCCGGTCGGGTCGCCGTCAGGAGCCAGCCGGTGCTGCGGAGCCGCAGGCCGCCCCCGCCCCCGCTCCCGGATTCGGCGCTTCCGGCGGTCCCGGCGGTCCCGTACGTACCCAGGTAGGCGGTGAGCCGGGCGCGGGCCTCCGTCGCGGCTTCCGGGCCGACCTGGGCGAGGAGGTGCCGGCCGGGCCCGGAGTCGAGCAGGAAGTCGGCCGCGTCCCCGGCGTCGCGCCCCCAGGTCCCGTAGGCGCGGACGTGCTCGGCCCGTGCGTCCCGGAAACCGGCCTCCGTCAGCAGCGCGGTGGCGGTGGCGGCGTCCGCGAGGGCGAACATGCCGGGGCCGCCGGGGGCGCCGAAGCCGCCCACGGGAAGGATGTCGCGGAGGGAGACGAGGGCCTGGAGCCATTCGTTCCCCTCGGGTTCGGCGGCGCTGAGGAAGGCGACGCGGCCGCCGGGGCGCAGCGCGCGGGCGATGTTGGCGAACGCGGCCACGGGGTCGGCGAAGAACATGATGCCGAAGCGGCTGATCGCGATGTCGAAGGCGGCCGGGGGCAGCGGGTGGACCTGGGCGTCGCCCTGTTCGAAGGCGATGTTGGCGACGGCCTCGCGGCGGGCCCGGGTCCGGGCGTGTTCCAGTACGGGGCCGGAGAGGTCGAGTCCGAGGGCGTGGCCGGCGCCCGCGGCGCGGGCGGCGAGGCGGGTGGTGGCGCCGCCGCCGCAGCCGATGTCGAGGACGCGTTCCCCGGGCGTGATGGCGGCGGCGTCGAGCAGGGGCCGGTCGAATCCGGCGTTGACGGCGTTCCAGCGCTCCTGGTGGGCGGCCCAGTGGGTGCCCTCGTAGCCGTTCCACGCCGCCGCCTGGTCCGTGTTGGCGATTCCGGCGGGAACGGTGGGGACCGTGAGTGCGGCGGGTACGGGGGTTTCGCGGGTGTCCTGGGTTCCGTGCATGGCGATGACCTCCAGCGGAGTGGACCGCCCTAGAATGGGCGCGTGCCCAAACAGTATGGGCGCTTGCCCATACTGGCAATTCCCCTGTCTCCTGGAGGACATGCGATGTCACCGCGTGGAGTGGCGATCCCCGACCTGCGCAAGCGGCTCTTCGACGCGGCGGAACGGGTCGTGGCCAGGGACGGCGCCGCCGCCCTCACCAGCCGGGCCGTCACGGAGGAGGCCGGGTGCGCCAAGGGTGTGCTGCACACCCACTTCGCCGGACTGGACGCGTTCGTCGCGGAACTCGTGCTGGACCGGTTCGCCCGCAGCGCGGCCGTCGCGGAGGGCCTGCCGGGCCGCGCGGGCACGGGGGCGGTGACGGACAACCTCACCACCGTGGCGGCGGCGGTCCTGTCCCTGGACACCGGGGTCGTGGGCCTGGCGGTGACCCGCCCGGAGGCGGCGCGGCGGGTACGCGGGGCGTGGGGCGACGGCGCACCGGGGTTCGGCGCGATCCAGGCGTCGATCAGCGGCTATCTGCGCGCGGAGGTGCGGTTGGGGCGTACGCGGGAGGACGTGGACGCGGAGTGCGTCGCACTGGCCCTGGTGGGGACGATGCACCATCTTCTGATGACCGGGGCACCGGACACCGCAGCCGAGGCGCACTCCCAGGTCGAACGGCTGATCCGGGTGCTCGTACCGGCGTCCTGAGGCGGGGCGGTACGGGGTGTCGTGGCCGGAACCGCGCACTCCGAGGGTCCTGGCGGGCAGCCGTAGCGGGGCCTGGCCAGGGCGTACAGGGTGCGCGGACACGGGGGCGGAGGTGCCGTTCCGTGCGGCTGGTTTCCGGTATGCCGCCCCCGCCGCCGTTCTCGGCTTACCCGGCCCACTCGGCCTACTCGGGCGGCTCGGCCTACTCGGGCGGCTCGCCGATCAGCACGGTGCCGACGTGGCGGAAGCCCAGCCGGGCGTAGAGGCGCGCGACATCGTCGTCCGCGGCGGACAGGAACACCGTGCGGACCCCGGTGGCGCGGGCGTCGGCCGCGAGGGCGGCGGTGACGGCGAGGCCGAGGCCACGGCGGCGGGCCGACGGCAGCGTGCCCACGCCGACGATCTCACTGACCCCGACGGCCGGCTGGTGCTGCCCGGCGCACAGGGCGACGCCGTCCGTGTCGACGGCGGCGGCGACCCGCGTCAACCCGGCGCGCATCCGGCCCTCCGTCCGCGCGACGGCGCCGTCCGCCCCCTGGTGGCGGATCTCCGCGTCGATCTCGGCCCGGCCCGCCGGCCCCGTCGCGGTCCCCGGGTCGGCGAACGCGAGCGACGGCACCGCCAGCGCGCTCGGCAGCACCGGATCGCCGGGCGCGACGATCCGCACGGACACCCCGTCCGCGCGTTCCGGCACGGCGGGCACCGGAGCAGCCGGATCCAGGACCATCAACGGGTACTCCTGGACGGCGAGTCCGGTCCCGGCCACCGCCGCACGCAGGGCGGGCGTGGTCTCGGCGACCCATTCGAACCTCTCGGGCACGCCCAACTCCCGCTGCCGGGCCCTGACCCGGGCCACCGCGTCGGCGGTGACCACGCCGGTCGCGTCCAGGGCGGGGCGCGCGTAGTAGGGCCCGCCCGCGCCGCCGTCCCGGACGAAGAGGGTGAGGGGACCGAAGTCCTCGGCCCTGGCGCCGGAACGGGGCACCGCGTCGCAGTAGCGCTCCAACTCGGCGAGGACAGCGGCGCGGCTGTCGTGATGTGTGTCGGTCATATGGGCATCCAAGCAGGTCGGACGGGGGGCGATCCGGGTTTTTCCGGTACGCTGCGACGCCGGCGCGAGGGCCTGCGCCGCTCGGGTCCGCTCGGGGTCCGCTCGGGCCTGCCGGACATCGGGAACAGCCGGGGTCACCGCAGCCCTTGAGCCCGACGGGACCCCAGGGGCCACGGGGGCCACTGAGGCCATGGGGGCGCCACCGGGAGGGCCGGCCCAGCGACTCAAGCGACCCAAGCGACCGACGGGCGGGATCCATCGCGCGACTGCTGCGGACTGCCACAGCTCGGTCACGGACCGCCACCAATCGTCGCACCGTACGCAAGGGACCGGACGTACGGACCGGACGTACAGGCCCCACGTACAGGCCCCACGTACGGGAGGCGGCACACGGCTCGGAGCGGGAGGGCCGGCGCCAACCGCCCCGCGCCGGAAAACATGTTGGCCCGCCCCGGCGGCCTACCTAGGCTGGCCCTCATGCGTCCCGCCAGAACGTCGTACGTCTGCCTCCCCTGCCGTGCCTCGTACAAGCAGCCGTACGAGGAGGAGCCGCACCGGGCCGGGCGGGAGCGCGTCTGCCCGCGCTGCGCGGGAGCCCTGATCCATGTGGGGTCGGCGTTCGCGCCTCCCCGGCGGCGGGACATCGCCGCGTGGCGAGCCCTCGCGGTACTGCTCCACGCGGGGGTGCGCTTCCACAAGTCCTGCTGCGGCGGCCCCGGGTACCGGCCGCGCACCCTGCGGGAGGTGCGGGAGCGGGTGACGTACGCGCGTCGCCACGGCGAACCGGTGCGCTCCGTACTCGTCCGGCCCGAGCTGTACTGACCCCTGTCCCGATCACTGCCGCGTCCGCCCCATGGCCGCCGCGTGGCCGTCCGGTAGCCGATGGCGCCGAGCGGATCCGGCGGCGACCGAAGCGACCGAAGCGACCGGCGCGGTGACACGCGATCGCCGGATCCGGCCCAGGGGACTGTCAGTGGCGCGCGGTTGAATCGCGGTATGACGGTTCATGACCTGGTGACCCTGCTGCCCACACCCGATGTGCTGCGCGACCGCTGCCGCGCGCTCCCGCTGCTCGACACCGTGCTCGCCCCGTACGCTCCCCTGCACGACTTCTCTCCCGCGTGGGCCGAGGGGGTCGCCGTGGCCCGCATGGACAACGGCTCGGGGGACGAGTACGCGATCGTGTTCGACCCGGCGGGAGTCCTCCTCCTCGGCTTCGACCACGAATGCGACGCCACTCCCTGGCGGATACGGCCCCGCGCCCACTGGCCCGGCCTGCTCGACGGACTGCCCGCCGGGCTCGCGCGTCACACGGCGGACCCCGCGTTCCTGTTCGACGGCTTCCTCGACGCCACGGTGTGCGTCTGGCGGGAGCCGGGCGACGACGCGTGGCGGTGCGGCCCGGTCGCCTTCGGCCCGGACGCCTCCGCCGAACCCGACGGCGCGGAGCGGCTGTTCGAGCTGGTCACCGACGGCACGGGCGGTGCTTACACGGCCTACGCGGAGGACATCCACGAGTTGTCCGTCGACCGGGCGGCGGTATCGGCGGTCCTCGCGGGCTCCCCGCTGGAGAGGGCCACGGTCCTGGCCCTCTCCCCCACCGCCGACCTCGCGGCCGTCGCCGCGCGGGCGCGGTCCCTGGGCTTCCCCGTCGCGGACGACATGCGGGCGGCGTGAGCACGGCACGGCATGAGGAGGACCGCATGAGGACGACATCAGGGGGCCGCGATGTTCAGTGAGTACCAGGAGCGGCTGCGCGAGCGCTGTCTCGCCGCTCCCGTCGTCCCCGCCCCGGAGCCGTGGCGGCCCCTGCCCGGCCCGCCGGCCGCCCCCGGGGTCCCCGGATACGCCGTCGGCGGTCTGACCGGCATCGGCTTCGCGGTGCACCCCACCACCGGGCACGATCTCGTCATGGTGGTGTCGGGCGCCGGCCATGGGCTGTTCGACGCGGTCACGGGCGAGCGGCTGGCCCGCGACCGCGACCCGGACCCGGAGACCGACTCCCCCGAGGACCACCCCGATCTCGTCTGCCCGGGGCTCGGCCCGATCGCGGGCGTCCCGGTGCGGATCGCGGGTCTGTACGGCGGCGGCCCGCACACCGGCACGTCCGACGGCTGGAGCCTGGATGTCGTCAGCCCCGACTGGCCCCACCACCGGGTGCTCCTCTCCCGGGGCGGCGGCGGCCTGTACCGGGAGCCGGCGGGCCGGACGTGGTGGCATGTCTTCCACTCCCGCCACTCCGAGCTGCGGACCGCCGGATTCTCCCCCTCCGGTGACACTCTGGCGGTCGCCACCAGCAGCGACCTCACCCTGTGGACCCGCCGTCCGACGCCCCACGCGCGGACGTAGGCGGCGTGGTGCGGGCCCGTCAGGTGTCGAAGCGGCGGCGCGCGTCCTCGATGCGGCCGAGGTACTGATGGGTCCAGCCGCACATGGCGTCGACCGTGGTGCGCAGGGCCCGGCCCGGTTCGGTGAGGGTGTACTCGACGCGGGGCGGCACGGTGGGGTGCACCTTCCGGTCGACCAGGCCGTTGCGCTCCAGCATGCGCAGGTTCTGGGTGAGCATCTTGTGGCTGACGCCCTCGACCTCGTTCCGCAGCTCGCTGAAGCGCAGGGTGCGTTCACCGAGCGCCTCGATGATCAGGAGCGCCCATTTGTTGGCGACGTCGGAGAAGATCTCCCGCGCCAGGGAGTCGGCGCGCCGCAGGTCGGCGTCCTCGGGCAGGCCCGTGAGCAGATGTTTGGTCACCATCAGGTTCCTCAGTCACCGAAAAGTGCGTTCTTCCAGGTCAGCACTGACTCTCCTACAGTTCCCGAGTAACCACAAGAGAGCACGACACGACCGAAGGGCGAGCACCGTGAGCATGGCCACCCCCGATGTCTTCCGGTACGGCGTGCCGGCCGAGAGCGACTTCGGCTACGCGCAGGCGATCAGGTCCGGCGAGCTGATCCACATCTCCGGGCAGCTCTCGTTCGGCGAGACGGGCGACTTCCTCCACGCGGACGACTTCGCCGCCCAGCTCCGGCGGACCCATCTCAACACCGACAGGATCCTGGGCCACTACGGCGTCACCCGGAACCAGGTCGTCTCGCAGGTCCTGTACGTGGTGGACCTGCGGCGGAACGCGGCGGCGCTGGCGCGGGGCAACCTGGCGTACTTCGGCGACCACCGGCCGGCCAGTACGGCCGTCGGCGTCACCGGACTGACCTTCCCCGGCCAGGTCGTCGAGATCGCCTTCGTCGTCGACACCAGGCTGCCCGCCTGAGGCGAGAACGCAGGCGAACGGCCTGCTGTCCCCCCGATAGCCTGCGGCGATGAAGGCGATGACGGCGATGACGGCGACGCAGGCAAGGAAGGCGAGGGAACGTGGACAGCGGGCCGCCGGCGCGGTCGTCGGATCGGCGGTGGGTGACGCACTGGGCGCGCCGTTCGAGTTCGGCCCTCCGGGGGCGTTCTCGGCGCGGTTCCCCGTACCCGGCTCGGGCGGGGAGATGTGCGGGGGCGGCGGCTGGGACGCGGGCGAGGCGACGGACGACACCCAGATGGCCGTCCTGGCCGGTGAGTCGCTGGTGGAACGGGGCGGGCTGGACCCGGCCGACCTCTTCGCGCGCTTCCAGCGGTGGGCGGCGGCCGAGCCGAAGGACATCGGTCTCCAGACCGAGGACGTCCTCACCAACGGGCTGCCCTGGGACCGGGCCGCCGCCGAGCACTTCCGCGTGACCGGGCGCGCGGCGGGCAACGGTTCGCTGATGCGGGCGTCCACGTCCGCCGTGCGGTTCGCCCGCGACCGCCGGGCCGCCACCATGGACGCCGCCCGCCGGCTCTCGGCCCTGACCCACGGCGACCCCGCCGCCGGTGAGGGCGTGGCCGTCCTCCATGAACTCGTCCGGGCCGCGCTGGACGGCGGGGATCCGCTCGCGGCGCTCCCCGAGGCGCTGCGGTCCGTGCGCCCCGACTCCCGGGAGCGGTACGCGGCGGTCCTCGCGCCCGGCTGGCACCCGGACCGGGCGACCGAGTTCAACGGCGCCGTCTGGCCCTGCCTGGGCTCCGCCGTGTGGGCCCTGCGCACGACGGGGTCCTTCGAGGACGCGCTGCGGGCGGCGGTGGACACCGGCGGCGACACGGACACGGTGGCGGCGGTCACCGGGACGCTCGCGGGTGCCCGGTACGGGCTGGACGCGATCCCGGCGCGCTGGACGGCGCCGCTGCGGGTACCGCTGCCGGGCTCCGGCGGCCGGGTGCTGCGGGTGGCGGACCTGATCGGTCTCGCCCGGCGGCTCGCGGGCTGACCGCGACTGCGGACCGTAAGCCGGAATGAAGAAATCCGCACCTTGCCGCACCGTGCCGCACCGTGCCATGCCTGCCGGAATACCCCCCGGGGTACCCCTGCTAGGGTGAATACCAGATACCCCCCGGGGTACACCACCCGCGTAAGGAGTCACCCCCGTGCTGTACGTCGACACCCTGGCATCCGCGTGCGCCGGGGCCGCCCCGAACGGCTGCGGCCCGCCGGCGGACGGGCGCCGGGCCGCCACCGGGGCGACCGCGCCCCGGCACACCGTACGGGACGGCGGCGGAACCGCGAGCGGCGTCATACCGTGAGCACCTCGCTGATCCTCGCGCTGGTCGCCGGTGGCGTGGTCGGTCTCGCGCTCGGCGCGCTGGGCGGGGGCGGCGGTGTGCTCGCGGTACCCGTCCTGGTCTATCTGCTCGGCTTCACCCCTGCCGCGGCCACCACCGCCGCCCTGATCATCGTCACCGCCACCTCGCTCACCGCGCTCTTCGCCCACGCCCGCGCCGGGACCGTCCGCTGGCGCACGGGCCTGCTCCTCGCGGCGGCCGGAGCACTGCCCGCCGCGGCGGCGGGGGCCGCGGCCGCGCGGCTGCCCCAGCCGGTGCTGACCGCCGCGTTCGCCGCTGTCGCCGGCCTCGCGGCCGTCCTCATGCTGCGCCCCTGGCAGACGGCCCCGGCCGGCGACGACCCGGGCCCCCGCCACGCCAGAGCCGCCGGGACCGGCGCGGGCCTCGGGGCGCTGACCGGCCTCCTCGGCGTCGGCGGCGGCTTCCTGGCCGTGCCCGCGCTGGTCACCGTGCTGGCGTTCGAGATGCAGGCCGCCGTCGGCACGAGCCTGCTCGTCATCTCGGCCAACTCACTCGCCTCCCTGGCCACGCGCGGCGCCACCGCCACCGGGATCGACTGGGCGGTGATCGCGCCCTTCGTGGGAGCCGCGATCCTCGGCGCCTGGGACGGCCGCCGCCTGGCCACCCGCGTCCCGGGCCCGCGCCTGCAACAGGCGTTCGCGGTGCTGCTGCTGGCCGTGGCGGGCTTCATGCTCGTGGACGCGCTGACCTGAGGGCGGCGCGGAAGGGGCGCCGAGGGGCCGCGGACCGCCGCGCGCACGGGGTCAGCCGACCCTGCCGGCCGCGTCGACGGCTGCCTCGTCCCAGGTGATCGCGTACGTCAGGAAGCCCCATCCAGCCCGAGTCGCGCCCGCACCTCTGCGTGCGGCACGCCCGTGGCCGCGCTCACGGGCCTGCGACGCGCGGCGGACCAGCGACCCCAACCGGGCTCGCGCCTCAGCGATGGGAAGAGTGTCACTCATCCACCGAACTGTAGGCTTCGGCCGCCTTCCCGTCTCCACGTTCCGCATCCCCGGAACCGCCGCGCCTCACATCTCGTCGGGACGCGGGGCAGGGCACGCCGGAGCGAAGACCCCATGCAGGCCGTAGTAGCTGAGGGGCTCCTTGGAAACGCAGCAGTAGTCGTAGTTCAGCGAGTTCACCACCCAGCACAGACTGATGACGGGGGATGCGGTCCGCGCCGGCTGGGATGCCGCCGAGGCGGAGGCGGCCGGTGTGACGAGGGTGGCCGGGGCGAGGGCCAGGGCCAGGGCGAGAACGGCGCCCACACGACGTCGCGGCATTGCGGTCTCCTTTGTCCGGTTCAGGGCGGAACCAGCATCACCCGGCATCGGGCCCTCCGCGCGGCATGCGCGCCCCGGGGTGAACCACGGCCGGACACCCCTGCGCCAGGCACTCAACGAAACCACTTAATCAAGTTTGACTAGAGGGCGGATCGGGGATACAGTTCATGTAGTCAAGATGGACTAGCAGCTCCGAGGAGAGTACGTGCCCCAGCTTCCCGACGCCGGATACATCCCCACCGCCGACGATCTCGCGGGTATCGAGGCATGGTTCGCCGAGTACGACGCGGCCGCCGCCCGGCGTGACATCGAGCGGATGGCCGATCTCGCCGTCTTCCCCCTCAATCTCGTCAGCGACGACGCCAAGGGCGAGGGCGCGTCCGCCCAGTGGGACCGCGAGCAGTTCGTCGGCACCATGACCCAGGTGATGGGGGACGGATCCACGGACATCACCTTCGAGTCCGAGCGCTCCCCCGTCTTCCTGAGCCCCGCGATGGCCGTCGTCTTCACCGACTCGACGATGACGGCGGAGGGCCACACCCAGCGGCTGCGGTACGCCGACGTCCTGATCAAGCGGGACGGCCGGTGGGCGTTCCAGACCATGATCCAGGGCGGCTGGGGCGACAACCTGCGCTAGCGGATCCCGCCCCGGCAGCTCCGACAGGCGTTGTCAGTGGGGTCTCCTAGGGTCGTCCCATGACGAACACGACAGGCGCGGCGGATGCCGGGCACGGGGATCTCACCCCGCTGAGGTTCTTCGAATACGACCACAGGCCGGGCCACTACTGCCTGATGCTCACCGACGACCACATGATGGCCGCGGAGGAGACCTTCGCCGAACTCGGTTACGAGGCCGGCGGCTACGGCTGGGCGGGCGTGGCCCGGTCGGCGCTGCGGGCCCGGCTGGGTCCGGAGGCGGCGGGGGCCGTGGGCATGGACCCGGAGGCGGGGATGTTCGTGGCGTACGGGGACGACCCGGCCGCGCTCCGGGCGCTGGGCGCGGTGCTGCGGGAGGCCCTGCGGGACCGGGCGGTGCTGCGGGAGCTGATCGAGGCCGGTGAGCCGGACTGGTTCGACTGACCGGCGCGGGCGGGCCGGGGCCGTCCGGAGGTGACCGGGGCGGGGAAAAGCTGTTGACCCGTGGCGCGGGCGGACCGGAGCATCACAGGGCCGTCCACCGCGCCCGCCCCGGGTGCCGATGAGAGTCGAGTGACCCACCCATGAGCGCCCATCCGAGCCCGACGCCGCGCCCGAGCCCGAGCCCGAAGCTGACGCCGAACCTGACGCCGAGTCCGGATGCGGAGCCGGATGCGAGCCCGAGCGCGCTCGACATCGTCGCCCTGCTCGCCGAGCCGTCCCGGCTGAAAGTCTTCTCCGCCGTGGTCCTCGGCGCGGACACCCCGGCGGTCGTGGCCGGGGCCGCCGGGGTGTCCGCGCGGGACGCCGTCGCCGCGGTGCGCCGGCTGCGGGCCGGCGGGCTGGTGACGGAGACCGGCGGACGGCTGGTCGCACGGGGTGGGCACTTCGGGAAGTCGGTGCGCGCGAGCCGCGCGGCCGGGGAGAGCGAGCCCGAGCGACACGGGTACGACGACGAGCGCGTCGAGTCCCTGCTGCGGACCTTCGTCCGGGACGGCCGTCTGGTACGGCTGCCCGCGCAGTGGGCGCGGCGCCGGGTGGTGCTCCAGCATCTGACGCACCGTACGTTCGCCGAGGACACCGCCTACGACGAGCGCGCGGTCAACGAGAAGCTGAGGACCTGGTGCGAAGGGGCCGGCACCGACCATGTCACGGTCCGGCGCTATCTCGTCGACCTGTGCCTGCTGGGACGCGAGGGCGGCCGGTACTGGCTGCGTACGGACATCCAGCCCGCCCTGTGAGACGGGCCGGGCGGCCGTGACCTTTTCCTTCCCCGGCCCTGGCTGTTCGCGGCCCGCTCAGTCGGTCGGCTGCGGCGCCGGACGTGCCAAGGCCGGCCGCGGGGCCGGAGCCGGAGCCGGGGAGCGCCCGGCCAGTTGTCCGCCCTCGACGTCCACGTTCGGCAGCACCCGGTCGAGCCACCCCGGCATCCACCACGCCCGGTCGCCGAGGAGCGCGAAGAGCGCCGGCACGATGGCCATCCGGACCACGAAGGCGTCGAAGAGGACGGCGGTCGCGAGACCGAAGCCGATCATCTGGATGAAGTCGTTGTCCTGGAGGATGAATCCGGCGAACACACTGGTCATGATGAGGGCCGCCGCCGTGACCACCCGGCCGCCGTGCCGGAAGCCGGTGACGACCGCGTCGTGGGTGCGCTCGCCGTGCGCGTACGCCTCGCGCATCCGGGTCACGAGGAAGACCTCGTAGTCCATCGCGAGACCGAACACCACCCCGATCATGAAGATGGGCATCGTGCTCATCACCGGGCCCGGCTGGTCGACGCCGAAGACATCGGCGAGCCAGCCCCACTGGAAGACCGCGACGACCGCCCCGAGGGCCGCGGCCACCGAGAGCAGGAAGCCCAGTGCGGCCTTGAGCGGCACCAGCAGCGACCGGAAGACCAGCGTCAGCAGCACGAACGCGAGGCCGACGACCAGCCCCAGATACGGGAGCAGGGCGTCATCGAGGGTCTTCGAGAAGTCGATGAACATGGCCGTCTGGCCCGCCACCAGTACCTCGGCCCCGGTCCTCGCCTCGATGCCGCGGGCCTTGTCCCGCAGGACGCGGACCAGTTCCTCGGTCTTCGGGTCGCTGGGGCCCGCGGCCGGTACGACGTTGAGGATCGCGGTGTCCCCGGCCTTGTTGGCGGCGGGTGCGCCCACGGTGACGACGCCCGGGGTCCCCCTCAGCCCGGCCCGTACGGTCTCGGCCGCCGAGGTGACGTCCTGCGCGGCGACCGCGACGGTCAGGGGGCCGTTGAAGCCGGGGCCGAAGGAGTCCGACAGCAAGTCGTACGCCTTGCGCTGGGTGGTTTCGGGCGCCATCGTGCCCTCCGACGGCAGGCCCAGCCGCAGATCGGCGGCGGGCACGGCGACGGCGCCGAGGCCGAGGACGCCGACCAGGAGCACGGCGGCGGGGCGGCGCAGCACCAGCCGGGCCCAGCGGGTGCCCAGGTTGGGGCGCTGCCGCCGCTCGGCCCACCGCCGCGCCTTGCGCCGCTCGCGGCTGGAGAGGGCCCTGCCGTCGTGGTGGTGGCGGTCGCGGCGGTGCAGCACCCTGACCGGCGCGAAGCCGAGGAGCGCGGGGACGAGTGTGATGGCGATGAGGACGGCGACGAGGACGGTCCCGGCGCCGGCGAGGCCCATCTTGGTGAGCATGGGGACATTGACGACGGCGAGGCCGGCGAGGGCGACGACGACGGTGAGCCCGGCGAAGACGACGGCGGATCCGGCGGTCCCGACGGCCCGTCCGGCGGCCTCCTCCGGGTCGTGGCCCTCGGCGATCTCCGCGCGGTAACGGGAGATGATGAAGAGGGAGTAGTCGATGGCGACGGCGAGACCGAGCATCATCGCGAGCGTCGACGCGGTGGAGGAGAGGCCCAGGGTGCTGCCGAGGGCGACGATGCCGCAGATGCCGACGCCGACGCCGATGAGGGCCGTGAGCAGGGGCATACCGGCGGCGACCAGTGAGCCGAAGGTGAGGAAGAGGACGACGGCGGAGACGGCCAGGCCGATGACCTCGCCGGTGCCCATGGACTGTTGGGGCGGCAGGGCGTCGCCGCCCATCTCCACGACGAGGCCGCTCCGCCGGGCGTCGCGCGCGGCGTCGGCGAGGGAGGTGTGGGTCTCGGGGCTGATGGCGGTGGGGCCCGCGGTGTAGGCGACGGAGCCGTAGGCGGTGGTGCCGTCCTCGCTGAGGGCCTCGCTCTCGTAGGGGTCGACCACGGTGTCGGCCTGCGGGGAGCGGGCGAGGTCGGCGAAGAGCCGGTCGACCTTCGCGCGCTGGGCGGGGTCGGAGATCTTCGCGCCGCTCTCGGCCCGTACGACGATACGGGCCTCGGCGCCGTCGGCCCTGAACTCGGGGAATCTCCGTTCCAGCAGGTCGTACGCCTTCTGGGTCTCGGTGCCCGGCATGGTGAAGGTGTCGGAGGGCAGCGGTGGGGCGGAGGCGGCGGCGAAGCCCGCCCCGAGAAGGACGCAGAGCCACAGCAGGGCGGTGGTGGCCCGCCGGCGGAAGGCGAACCGGCCGATTGTGTAGAGGAGTAGGGCCACGGCGAAACGCTCCTGAGAGGTCGGGCGGGGGACGGATATGAGGGGAGGGTGGCGGGTCGGGCGGAGGGTCGGGCGGGGGGTCAGGCGGAGGGTCAGGCGGGGGCCGGGGGGTCGTCGGTGGGGTCGGGGCCTCCGGTGACGACCCGGAAGACATCGTCCAGACAGGCCTGGTGTACGGGCGGGGCGAGGACCACGGGCTCGGTGAGGGGGGACCAGGGCGGTGGCGTCACCTCGAACTCCGGGTCCAGCCCGCGCAGCCGGATGGCGACGGAGCCCGGCGCCAGCCGGCGGTTCACCTCGCCCATGGCCGCCGAGACCGCGCCCAGCAGGGCGAACCGCGCGGCCGACTCCAGCGGACCGGCGAGCCGGTCGGCAAGCTCTCGGGCCTCGTGGCCGTACCCGTCGGCAGCGGCCGTCAGCTCGTACCGGAGGTAGTCGACGTACGGCGTGAAATTCATGATGCCATCATGGCACAGTGATGGCGCCATGTGGCGCCGCTCCGGCCATCTCCATCAGCTTGGCCGAAACTCAACGGGTCAAAGGGAATATGCGAACACATCGGGTCACCCGCGCGGGCCTCGTCCTCTTCGCTGGGGCCACCGAAATCGCCCACTGCACCAGCCTGGCGCCAGAGCGGCCACCGATGGCGCCGGATCACACAGAACCAGCCGCGCGCGACGCCCGTGCTGCCCGCGACGCCCGTGCTGCCGTACGCACGGTGTGGCCCGGACGCATCGCGGAGGACACCGGCCCCCAGGACCGGCCCGACCCCGGCCCCGGCCCCGGCCCCAGGGGCACCGGGCCGGGGTGCGGGGTGGCTCAGCCCGGGAACAGGCCTCCGCCCCAGGGGTCCATGACCGCGCCCGGACCCCCGCCCGCGCCCGCATCGGCGCCCGGGTCCGGGTCCGGGTCCGGGTCCGGGACGACCATCGTCCCGGTGGAGCCCTCGGCCAGGATCTCGATCAGGGCGGCGTGCCGGACCCGGCCGTCCACGACCCGGGCGCTGCCGACCCCGTCACGGACCGCGTCCAGGCAGCCCCGCATCTTCGGCGCCATCCCGCCGTCCAGCTCCGGAAGCAGCCGCTCCAACTCGCTCGCGGTCACCCGGCCGACGACCTCGTCGCTGTGCGGCCAGTTCACGTAGAGACCCGGTACGTCGGTGAGGACCACCAGGGTCTCGGCTCCGAGCGCGGCGGCGATGGCGGCGGCGGCCGTGTCGGCGTTCACGTTGTAGACATGCCCGTCGTCCTCGGCGCGGGCGATCGAGGAGACCACCGGGATCCGGCCGTCGGCGAGCAGCGCCTCCAGGGCGCCGGTGTCGACGCGGGTGATCCGCCCGACCCGGCCGAGATCCACGCGTTCGCCGCCGATGTCGGCGTAGTACCGGGTCGCGGAGAGCAGCCGGGCATCCTCGCCGGTCATCCCGACCGCCAGCGGTCCATGCCGGTTCAGCAGCCCCACCAACTCGCGCTGGACCCGGCCGGCGAGGACCATCCGTACGACGTCCATGGCCTCGTCGCTGGTCACCCGGAGCCCCGCCCGGAACTCGCCGGTGATTCCCTGCCGGGCGAGCTGGGCGCTGATCTGGGGGCCGCCGCCGTGCACGACGACCGGTCTGAAGCCGATCCGCCGCAGCAGGACCACATCCCGGGCGAAGGCGGCCTTCAACTCCTCGTCCACCATCGCGTTCCCGCCGAACTTGATCACCACGGTCCGGAGGGGGCGCCGGGCCCCCGATGACCCAGACGGCCCCGATGATTCCGACAACGCTGATGATTCTGACAACTCTGATGACCCTGACAACGCCGATGACTGCGACAACACCGACAACACCGGCGACTCGGACGACCCACCCACGGAGGACCCCTCCAGAAAATTCGGCGTTTCCGCGCGAGACATCCCCGGCCCCACCCGGAATTTGGAAATGTATTCTTGCCGCGACATCCACGGACCCGGCAAGTCCCGTCGATGCGGTGCAGATTATGCAAATGCACTGCCCCATGGTTTGTCCCGTCACCGGGACATTCTTCCGGTGTCCTGTCGACAGGACACCGTGCCATGGGAGGAGAATGCGGACAACGCCGTTCGCGGATCGGCGGACTTCGCATTCCCCGATCACCGATTCAATCTCCCGGCCGGGCCCCGCACTGTCCCGGCCCGCTCGAACCCGACCCCGGAAAGGGCGAATTCCCATGTTCGTTCCCCACCAGTACCGAGAACCGGACGCCTCCTGGATGGCCGATCTCGTACGCAGGAATCCGCTGGCGCTGATGATGAGCGACGGCGGGCCGGGCGAGGCGCCACTCGCCACCCATCTCCCGGTCATCCGGAACCCCGGGGAGGCCGTCGCCGACCCGTCGGGGGAGCCCACGGGGCTCTCCGGCGCCGTGCTGCTGGGCCATATGAACCGGGCCAATCCGCACTGGGCGGCCCTGCGTACGGGCACTCCGGTCCGGCTGGCGTTCACCGGTCCGCACGCCTATGTGTCGCCGACGGTGTACGACATCACTCCGGCCGCGCCCACCTGGAACTTCACCTCGGTGCACCTGCGCGGCTCGGTCGAGAGGATCGATTCATTGGAGGAGACCCTGGCCGTGGTGCAGGACACCGTGCGGGCCTTCGAGGCCGAGTTCGGCGCCGACTGGGACATGACAGAGTCGCTGGGCTATTTCCGGAAGATAGCTCCCGGCGTGGGAGCGTTCCGGGTACGGGTCACAGCGGCGGAAGGAATGTTCAAACTCAGTCAGGAGCAGCGGCCGGAGATCCGGGAACGGGTCCGGGAGTCGTTCAGCGGGCGGGGCTGCGCGCGCCATCTGGAGACGGCGGACATGATGGGCCGGCTGGGGTGAACCCGGACGGAGGGAGGGCCCGCATCCACGCGGGATGCGGGCCCTCCCGGCCGGTCGGCCACCCGCGGCGGCCGCCACGGCCGACGGCCGACCGAGCGCGCGCGGCGCCCCGGCGGCCGTCCGGTTCCCGTGCCGTGCCGCCGTGGACCGCCCGTGGGCACCGCCGCCGCCCTCCGCTGTACGGCGGCGGTGCCTCCTGTGGGACGGTGGGCCCCACGGGTCCCCCACGGGGCGCTCAGACGCCGGCCTGGGCCCGCTCGGCGACCTGCTCCAGAACGCGCTCGGCAGCGTTGTCGAGGGTCGCGAGCACCCACTGCTCGAAGGCTATGCCGGACCGCTCAGCGGCCCGGTGCCACCATTCGATGCGGTTGCCGGGGACGGCGAGCCGCTGGGTGGGTTCGCCCTCGGGCCGCGCCCCTTCGACGGCGGCCTCGCGGGCCTTGCGCATGGCGCTGCGCAGCTGTTTCGTCGTCCATTTGAGCCGCTCGGCGCGGTCGAGCCACATCTCCTGGTCGCCGACGGGCAGGGATGCCAGCTCCGCGTGGTGCTGGAAGCTGAGCGCCGGGCGCCTGCGGTGGAGCTGGAAGCGCCGGGAGACCCAGGCGTAGTTCCGCAGGGTCTGGTACTGGAGCCCGGCGGCCCGGATCCCGCGCTGGTAGCGGTCGGTGTAGTGGTCCTTGCCGTAGACGAGCCAGTCCCCGAGCCACCAGGAGGACGAGTTCAGTATCCCGGAGAGCTGACGGCCCGCCCGTTCCCAGTCGTCGAAGGTGAGTCCTGCCGGTATCTGGAGTCCCGTCTTGGTCGTGAGCACCTGGCGGCGTACTTCCTCGGGCTGAAGGCATCGTTGTCCCGGTACCGCGTCATGTCTCTTCTGGAACAGCGCAACCTTCGATCCGTCGGGGGTCATCGGGTGGGTCATCAATTCCTCCGTACCAGAGTTCGGTTGGGGACAAGGGCTCAAGGGCCCTCCGGTCGGGGACGGGGCCACAGGTGACGGATATCGCGACGGAGTACGCGGGACGCTATGAACGGGCGGTCGGCCGCCCTCATTCGGCCACGGCGTCAGAGCCGGGCGGGCCGTTCGTCGGCGAACGGCCGGCATGCGGGTCACGAGTGGTGAGCGGACGCGGAGGAGTGGTCAGTTCCCGGCCGGTCGGCGGCGCCGCCGCGAGCCGGCCGCGGCACCGCCGAGTCGGCGTCCGGTAGGGATGGACCACGTCCCCGCACGTAACCGCAGAAATGCGCGCATCGCTCCAGGCGCCCCGTTCGCCTCGACCACAAGTCTCCCAAATCATGCAGCTGACGGCTCAGAAGAAGATCGGGGTTCCACACCCCGGCTCCTTCGAACGGTCATCCAACAGTAGAACCCGAGACGGGTGCCACTTCAAGAAGAAAGAGTCGGCGCCGGCAAAAACTTTGAAGCTAGTGGAATGGTACATTCCGAAAATACTTCACAGCGGCAAACGAACCGTTGCCTGATACCCCCACCACCCCGCCGACCAGGGCGCTTTCGTCAAAATCGCGTTAACATGACGGACCGCACACAGTTGGCATGTACAACTGTCCGAATAGCCAAATCGACTGCGCCACCGGCCAGTTCGGTTTCCGAAGGCCGATCGACAGCTGAACGAGGTTCAAAGAGGTGATGTGATAAAGGTGGGGACGAGGGCGCGCGGGGCCGGTCAGGCCCGCCGGATCACGATGTCGCCGTGCGCGGTGGCCGCGTGGATCTCGGCCGTCGCCCGGGACTCGCCCGGCCCGTCGGCCGCCGTGAGGAAGTTGTGCACCTCGCCGGACTTGGTCCGTACGTCCAGCCGGGCCGCCGTGCCCACGCCGATGCCGATGTCCACCCGGCCCCGGGACGTGGCGAGGGTGACCGAACCGGAGACGGCCTCACCGACCCGGATGTCACCACGGGCGGTCTTCGCCTCCAGCGTCGTGTACGCCTTGTCCACGGAGATGGAGCCGTTGGCCCGCACCTGGAGCCTGCCGGACACCTCGCCGACCCAGGTGTCGCCGTTGGCGTTGCGGACCGTGCCGGTGCCGCGCAGTTCGCCGATCCGTACCGCCCCGGCACCGGCGGAGACCTCGGCCGGACCGTCCACGCGGTCGACCGTGACGTCCCCGAACGAGGAGGCGGCGACGAGGGGGCCGGTCACGGCCAGCCGGATGTCCCCGTTGGCGGTCCGCAGCCGGCACTGGCCCAGCCGGCCCGTGGCCCGGAAGCCGCCCGCCTGGGCCGCCGCCGAGATCTCCGAGTCCGCCGGCAGCCCGATGACGACCTCGACCTCTCCCACCCGGCCGAACAGGGCGAGCGGCTTGGGCCCCCTGACGGTCAGCCGGCCGCCGGAGCAGTCGACGCGGGTGGCACCGGCCGCCGCCGTGTCCGCCTCGGACCCGGGGTCGCGCGGACGCACCTCGACGGTGGTCTCGGTGCGCTCGCCGGCGGCGATCCGGACGTCCCCGACCGCGAGATCGATGCTCACGACGAGGGGACGAGGCGTCTCGAAAACAGCCATGACGGGCCTCTCAGGTGGGCTGCTGGGTGCGCGCCGCGCCCTGGGCGGTGCCGGGCGGGCAGGGGGGCGGGCGGCCGGAGTCAGGTCACCCAGCCGGTGAAGTGCTCACCGCCGCCCCGGGGGGCACGCGGATCCGGCCGCCGGGCGCGCTCGTCGTACTCCAGCACCCCGGTGACCGCGCGGATCAGCCAGGCGTTGACCGAAAGCCCCTCCCGGCCCGCCGCTTCCTCGATACGGGCCTTCAGGTGCTCCGGTGGCCGGAAGTTGATGCGCGAGGGTGCCCGGTCCTCCCCGCTCGCCGGTACGTGGCTCACGGGCGGCAGCGGCGGCACGGGGCCCAGCGGCGGAAAGTCGAGCCCTCCGGCCGGCTCCTGGTCGGCCGGAGGCGTGACCACGAAGTCCGGGTCGAGCCCGCGCAGCCGGACCTCGACGGAGCCCGGCGCCAGCTCTCGGGTGATCTCGTCGGCGGCGGTCGACAGCGCGTCGAGCAGCACCAGCCGGACGGCCGAGGACAGCGGGGTGACGAGACGCTCGGCGATCTCGCGCGCCTGCGCGTCGCCCGGCTCGGCAGCTACCAGTAGCTCCTGCCGCAGGGTCTCGACATACCGCATGAGTTCCATGGCGTCATACTCACACCGCAGTGGCGCCACGCGCAAGCGGCGATCGCGGCGGCGTCGGCGCTGCCCGGCACGATGCGCCGGGCGGGGCCGGGCCAGCATGGCGCCATCGGCCGTAGCCCGGTCGGGGGATTCCCCGAGGCCGGGACCCGCCGATGGACAGCGGAGGGCAGCGGAGGGCAGCAGGGGACAGCGGAAGCCCGCCGGTGGACGGACCCCGTGTCCACCGGCGGACGCCTGTCCCGCGCGCTCCCCTCCGTCCTCCGCCGCGTTCGGCCGGTACTCAGCCCCCGTCGGCCTCCGCCCCCGTCCCGGCCCCGGCCCCGGCCCCGGCCCCGGCCCCGGCCCCGGCCCCGGCCAGGCGTTCCACATGTCCGATGAAACGGTCCGCCGTCGAATGGGTGTAGAAGTCACGCAACGTGACCGGGGGCAGTCCCCGCTCCCGCAGCGCCGTGAGGACGCGGACCACGAGCAGGGAATTGCCCCCCACCTCGAAGAAGTTGTCCTCCCGGCCCACCTCGGTCTTCAGGTACGCGCTCCAGACCGCCAGGATCTCGTCGGCGACGCCCTGAGAGCCCCCGGTGTCCGCCTCTCCCGTGTCACCTGGGTCCCCTGGTGCCGGGGCCGGGCGGGCGGTCGTGCCCGGGGCCGGGAGCCGGGCGAGGTCCGGCTTCCCGTTGGGGGTCAGCGGGATCGCGGGGATCGCGGTGAGCGTGGCCGGCACCATGTAGTCGGGCAGCAGCAGCCGGGCCTCGCGCAGCACCTCCCGGGTGCCGGCCGCGCCGTCGAGCACCACGTACGCGTCGATCCGCCCGCCGGGGGGCTCGTCGGGCGCGGACTCGCCCGCGACGACGACGGCCGCGCGGACCCCGGGGTCGGCGGCGAGCACCGACCGGATCTCGTCCAGCTCGATGCGGTGGCCGCGGATCTTGACCTGGTTGTCGAGCCGGCCCAGGTGGTCGAGGCGCCCGTCGGGCCGCAGCCGCCCCTTGTCGCCGCTGCGGTAGACGCGGCCGCCGGTCACCGCGTCGGCGACGAAGCGCTCGGCGGTCAGCTCGTCCCGGCCCAGATAGCCGTCGGCGACGCCCGCGCCGCCCACGCAGATCTCGCCCGCCGCGCCCGGTGGCAGGACCCGCCCCCGGCCGTCCCGCACGGACAGGGACCACCCCGGCAGGGCCCGGCCGACCGACCGGGAACGGGCCACCACCTCCGCCGGGGTGACGGTCTGCGCGGTGACGTGCACGGTGGTCTCCGTGATGCCGAACATGTTCACGACCCGGCAGCGGGTGGGCGAGTACCGCGTGAACCAGGGGGCGAGCAGTGCCACGTCCAGCGGTTCGCCCCCGAACACCAACAGCCGTACGGACAGCTCGGAGCGCGCCTCCCGGTCGGCCCGTACCAGCTGGGAGAAGGCCGACGGGGTCTGGTTGAGGACCGTGACGCGCCGCTCCGCGAGCAGCCGGTGGAACTCGGCGGTGTCCCGCGCGGTCCAGTAGGAGACGACCTCCAGCCGTCCGCCGGTGAGGAGACAGCCCCAGATCTCCCAGACGGAGAAGTCGAAGGCGCTGGAGTGGAAGAGCGTCCAGACGTCGTCCGGGCCGAGCCCGAAGTCTCCCGTGGTGGCGTCCAGCAGGGCCGAGACGGTGCGGTGGGGGACGACGACGCCCTTGGGCCGGCCGGTGGAACCGGAGGTGTAGATGACGTACGCGGGGTCGTCCGCCGTGTTCCGCGCGGCGCCGGTCGCGGTGGTGGTGGCGGTGGCGGTGGCGGTGGCGGTGGCGGGCGGGCCGCCGGTGCCGCGCGCGGCCAGTTCGTCCGGGCCGATCACGGTGATGCCCGGGAGGTCGGGGAAGCCTGCGGGGTCGGCGACGACGAGCGGGAGCCCGGCGTCCTCGGTGATGTAGCGGAGGCGGTCGGCGGGGTAGCGCAGGTCCATCGGCACGTACGCGCAGCCCGCCCTGAGGATGCCGAGCAGGATGACGACGAGGGAGGTGTCCCGTTCCAGGCAGACGCCGACACGGGTGCCGGGCCCGGCGCCGAGGGCGCGCAGCCCGGCCGCGGTCTCTTCGGCGAGCGCGTCGAGCCGGGCGTAGGTCAGCTCCCGCTTCTCGTCGGCGACGGCGACGGCGTCGGGGCGGCGGCGGGCGACGGCGGCGAAGCGTTCGTCGATCCGTGCCCCGGCGGCGGCGGTACGGACACCGGCGCCGCCCAGCCGCAGTACCTCGGCCTCGTCATGGGCGTCGAGGACGGGTACGTCGGCGAGTGCGGTGGGTGCGACGGCGCCGGGGGTGCGGGCGAGCAGCGCGGCCAGCCGTTCGACGGAGCGGGCGAACCGGGCGGCGACCTCGGGGGCGACGATGCCTTCGTCGTACCAGTACCCGGCGGAGAACGTGCCGTCGGGCCGGACGGCGGCGTGCACGGTCAGGGGGTACGGGGGTGTCTGCACGGGCACGTGGACGCGGTCGTCGCGGGCGGCGGTGAGCACGACCCCGACGGCGGCGGCGCGGACGGTCGCGGTGTCGGCGGCCGCAGGTTCCGCAGGTTCCGCAGGTTCCGCAGGGGCCCGGTCCCGGGCGCGGGCCGCGCGGTCGAGCAGGTGCGCGGGCGGCTGGTCCTCGTCGATGCCGTCGATGCGCAGCACGGCGGGTACGGGGTTGCGGTCGCCGTCGCCGTCGCCGTTGCCCCTGGAGCTGTCACCGCGCAGGTCGTACCAGCCGATCTCCGGGTCCGGTTCGCCGGTGTACCGGGAGAGGGTGAGCGCGAGGGCGGCCAGCAGCGGAGCGGTGGTGTCCCCCGGGATGTCCGCCGCGATGTCCCCGGTGGGCGCCGGGGGCAGAGTCAGCGGGCGGGCGGCGATGGTTCCGGCGCGGCCCGGGTCGCCGAGCCCCCAGCCGGCCGTCTCCCGGTCGAGGGGTCCGGGCGGCCAGTCGCCGGCCGCCTGGTGCGGGACGCCTGCTCCCGCCGCCCCACCCAGGAGAACCAGGTCCGCGATCCGGTCCAGCGCCGCCGGTCCGAGGATCCGCCGCACCGCGACGAGCACCAGTTCGCGGGCGCCGTCGGTGTACCGCAGCAGGACCGCGCGGAACGGCGCGGTGGCACGGGCCGGGCGCAGGGCCTCGCGGGAGACGCGGGCGCGGGCCGGCTCGCTGTCGTACGCCGCCGGTACCACCGTCTCCCACAGGCGCGGCGGATCCGCCTCGGGCCGGTCGCGGAGGGCGGTGGCCAGCCGCTCGCGGACGTCCGCCGTCCCGAGGTCGTCCGGGAGGCGGACGACCAGCGCGTGGCAGGTGCCTTCCCGGTCGGCCGGCCGGTACCGGGCGGGCAGCACCCGCGCCCGGGGTTCGTCCGGGGACGGAGACGGCAACGGAGACTGCGGCGGAGACGGGGACGAGGACGGGAATGGGAACGGGTGGGCGTCGTGGCGCGGTGCGCGTACGTCGTGATGGGTGGCCATGGTCCGGTCTCCCGCCGGTGAGGGACGTCGTGTGATGCGGATGTCGGGGGTCGCCCGCGCACCGGGCGCCCGCTCGTCGGGCACCTGCTCCCGGGGCGCCTGCTCCCGGGATGCCCGTTCGCCTGGTGCCCGTTCGCGTGGTGTCTGCTCGCGTACTGCCCGTTCGCGTACTGCCCGTTCGCGGTTCTGCTGCTGGCGTTCGCGGCTCACCTGCTGCTGAACCCCCCGTCGACGGTGACCACCGTGCCGGTCACCTGCCGGGAGTCGTCGCCCGCCAGCCAGAGGGCCGCCCCCGCGATGTCGGAGGACTCGATGAGCGCGTTCATCGGCTGGTCGCGCAGGAAGATCTCCTCGTGGTCGGCGGCCGGCAGTTCGAGGGAGCGCGCGATCTCGACCAGCATCCGGCCTTCCACCAGCGGGTTGTCCCGGACGGAGCCGGGGCACAGCGCGTTGACCCGGATCCGGTGGGGCGCGTAGTCGAGCGCGGCCGCCCGGGTCAGCCCGATGAGGCCGTGCTTGGCGGCCACGTACCCCGCGAAGTGCCGGTAGCCGACCAGCCCGGCGGTGGAGGAGACGTTCACGATGCTGCCGGAGCGCTGCTCGATCATGACCGGTACGACCGCTTTGATCATGCGCCAGGCGCCGGAGAGGTCGACGTCGAGCATGAGCGCCCAGTCCTCCTCGCCGAACTCGTGCAGGGGTACGCCCGACGGCGTGGCGATCCCCGCGTTGTTGACGAGTACGTCCACGCCGTGGAAGCGCGCGAGCGCCTGGCCGACGGCGTCGGTGACCCCCGCGGGGTCGCGGACGTCCGCCGCGACCGCGACGACGGCGCTGCCGTGCGCCTCGCAGAGCGCGGCTGTGTGGTCCAGTTGTGCCCGAGTGCCCAGCGGGTAGCCCACCCCGTCGAGGTCGGCCGCGATGTCGAGGAGCAGCAGGTCGGCGCCCTCGGCCGCGAACCGCAGCGCGCACTCGCGGCCGAGGCCGCGGGCCGCTCCCGTGATCACGGCGGTGCGGCCCGCCAGCGACTGCCTGTCCATGCCGGTCAAGGCTTCCTCTCCCTCAGCCGGTCGCGATGGCGCTCAGCAGCGCCCCGGGGCCGTCGGACAGATACATGTGGCCGCCCGGCAGTTCGATGTAGCGGAACCCGGCGCTGGTGGTCGCGCTCCACTGCCGCGCGTGTTCCCGGGTGACCAGGGCGTCGTCCGCGCCGCGCAGGGCGGTGACGGGCAGGTCCAGCGGCTCGTCCGACGACGGCTTGTAGTTCTCGTGCATGGCGACGTCGGCTCGGAGGGAGGGCAGCAGCAGTTCGCGCAGGTCGGGATCGTCGAATGCGGCATGCCGGTAGCCCGCGAACTCCTGGACCCGGGCGATGAACTCGTCGTCGCGGAGCCCGGTCGCGCGGGCGTCCCGGCCGTTGCCGGGGCCGGGCGAGCCGCTGACGTAGAGATGGCGCAGGCCGGGGTGGCCGATGCGGAGGAGTTCCCGCGCGATCTCGTACGAGAGGACCGCGCCGAGGCTGTGTCCGAAGATGCCGAAGTCCGGAACGCCGGAGGTCAGTTCGACGATCCGCGGGGCGAGCAGCGCGGCGGCCTCGATCGCGTCCGTGAAGGGCGCCTCCAGGAAGAGTTCCTCCCGGCCCGGCAGTTGCACCGGAATCACTCCGACGGACTGTTGCGGTCCGGCCATTTCCTGCCAGGCGCGGTAGAAGCCCGCGCCACTTCCGGCAAAGGGCAGGCAGACCAGCGGGAATGGCTGGGGCACCATGGTTTCCTCGTTCTTTCTCGCTCGGTGGGCAGTACGGTCGCCGCCCACGGCGGGGCGGGCCGGAAGGGAAATCGGCTGAACCGAAGGGCCTGATGGGTCGGCAGGACCGGCGGATTCGGCGGAACGCGCGGAATCGGCGCGCGGCCCGCCGTGTCCCGTCGACAGGACGGGCGGCCGCCGGCGGCCGTTCCGTCACCGGCGTTCCGTCACCGGCGTTCCGTCCCGGCGTCCCGGTCGGCGCGCGGCCCGGCCGAGGTCGGCCCAGGTCGGCCCGGCTCACCGTAAAGGCCCTCGTGACGTCCTGTCGACGGGACACCGGGACGGCCCGGTGGCCCGGGTCCCGACCGCTCCCGGCGTGCTTGACCCGGCAGCGGGCAGGCGTGAAGGTGTGGAATGGCTCCACGGGGCCGGCGGATTTCCGGCCGGGGCCGGGAGCGCGGCGGTCCCCCGCGGGATTCACGGCGCCGACCCCTTTTTCCGGAATGCCGACGGGAAATGCCGCGCCGGTCGCGCCGGTCCGGAAGCACGGTTCTCTTCCCGTTTCCCTTCCGTTCCCCGCATTCCTGCCGCCGTGGTCCGTGGTTCGCGTTCGCATGAACACATATTCAGTTCATGGACCGCCCGGCACCGTTCGCAGTGTTCGCAGTTTTCGCAGTTTTCGAAACGATTCTCCGATCCGCTTGCTCGCGTGGAGTGATGGCTGTGCATGATCCGATGGAGCGGGACCGGCCCGGGACGACGGCCGGTGAGACGGCCCTCCGGCCGCCCGGGGGAACGATCCCCGCGCTGTTCGCGCGACAGGTCCCGGCGGCGCCCGACGCGATCGCCGTGGTCTGCGGCGACACCTCGCTGACGTACCGCGAACTCGACCGGCGCTCGGACCGGGTGGCCGCCGGGCTGCTGCGGCGCGGCGTGGGACCGGAGTCCGTGGTGGCCGTGACGCTGCCGCGCACACCGGAGCTGGTGGTGGCGCTGCTGGGCGTGGTGAAGGCCGGTGCCGCCTATCTGCCGGTGGATCCCGGCTATCCGGCGGAGCGGATCGCGTTCATGCTCGGCGACGTCCGGCCCGTGCTGCGGCTGACGCCCGACGGCCGGGCCCCGGGGGCCGGGAGCGCCGATCTCCCCGTCACGAGCGTGGCCGACCTCCTGCGCGAGGGCTCCCCCGACGGTTCCCCCGAGAAGGACGCCACCCCCGCGTACGGGCGGGCCCGGCACCCCGGGCAGCTCGCCTACGTCATCTACACGTCGGGTTCCACCGGCGTCCCCAAGGGCATCGGCGTCACCGACCGTGACGTGGTGGCCCTCGCGTCGGACGCGCGCTTCCACGGCGGTGCCCATGAACGGGTGCTGCTGCACTCCCCCCTCGCGTTCGACGCCTCCGTGTACGAGCTGTGGGTGCCGCTGCTCAACGGCGGCCGGGTCGTCCTCGGCCCGCCCGGCGATCTCACCCCGCACCGCGTCAGGGAGCTGGTGGCCCGGCACGGCGTCACCGCGCTCTGGCTGACCAGTGCCCTCTTCAACCTGGTGGTCGAGGAGGACGCGGCGGCCCTGGCCGGTCTGCGCGAGGTGTGGGCGGGCGGCGACCGGGTCCTGGCGCCCGTCGTCCGCGCGGCCATGGCCGCGTGCCCGGGGACGGCCTTCGTCAACGGCTACGGCCCCACCGAGACCACGGTGTTCGCGATCACCCACCGGATGGCGGACGGAGCCGTGCCCGGCGCCGATGTCCCCATCGGCCGGGCCCTGGACGCGATGGGCGCGCATGTGCTGGACGACGCGCTGCGCCCGGTGGCGCCGGGCACCCCCGGCGAGCTGTACCTCACCGGTGCCGGGCTGGCCCGGGGCTATCTCCGCCGGCCGGAGCGGACCGCCGAGCGCTTCGTGGCCTGCCCCTTCGGGCCCGCGGGCGAGCGGATGTACCGCACCGGCGACCTCGTGGTCGAGGACGCGGACGGGAACCTGGTCCATCAGGGCCGTACCGATCAGCAGATCAAGGTGCGCGGCTTCCGGATCGAGCCCGGCGAGGTCGAGAGCGTGCTGCTGGACCATCCGGCGGTGGCGCACGCGGCGGTGACGGCCCGGGAGGACCGGCGCGGCGGAGCGGGCAGACAGCTGGTGGGGTACGTGGTGCCCGCGCCACGGGACACGGCAGGCCCGAGGGACATGGCAGGCCCGGAGAACACGGCAGGCCCGGGGGCGGCCACCCACGGCGGCCGGCACCCGCTCCTCCCCGACGAGCTGCGGGAATTCCTCACCGGCCGGCTCCCCGAGTACATGGTGCCCGCCGCCCTCGTCGTCCTGGACCGGCTGCCGCTGACCCCGAACGGCAAGCTGGACCAGGCCGCGCTGCCCGCCCCCGAGTTCACCGGCACGGACTACCGGGCGCCGCGCACCCCGCTGGAGCGGACCCTCGCCGCCGTCTACGCCGATGTCCTCGGCGTGCCGCGCGTGGGCCTGGACGACGACTTCTTCGCCCTGGGCGGCGACAGCATCCAGGCCATCCAGGTCGTCACCCGGGCGCGGGCACGCGGGGTGTCCACCACGTCGGGGCAGATCTTCCGGTACGGAACGGTCGGGGAGCTGGCGGCCGCCGCGACCCCCGTCGACGCGGACGGGGGCACGGAACCGGCGCCCCGGCTGGCCGAGCTGGACGGCGGCGGCACGGGCCCGATGCCGCTGATGCCGGTGGCGCGGTGGATCCAGGAGCTGGGTCCGGGCTTCGACCGGCTGTCGCAGGCGATGGTGGTGGAACTCCCGGCGGGCATCGACCGGGCCGGCCTGGCCGCGACGCTCACCGCCGTGCTCGACCGCCACGACCTGCTGCGCGCCCGGCTGCTCCCGAACGACCTCCCGGACGGCCTCCCGGACGGCCTCCTGGTCGCGCCGGCGGGCACGGTCGACGCGGACGCGCTGCTGCGCCGGGTCCCCTGCGACGGCCGGTGGGCACCGGAGTCCTGGCATCCGCTGCTGGTGGCGGAGGTGGAGGCCGCGGCGGGCCGGATGGACCCGGCGGCGGGTGCGGTGGCGCGGTTCGTCTGGTTCGAGCCACCGGCCGGCCCGGGGCGGCTGCTGCTCGTCCTGCACCACCTGGTCGTGGACGGGGTCTCGTGGCGGATCCTCCTGCCGGATCTGGCGGCGGCGTGGTCGCACATCCGCGACGGCCGCGCGCCCAAGCTGCCGGCCGTGGGGACGTCCGTACGCCGCTGGGCGCACGCGCTCAACGAAGCCGCCACGAGCCCCGAGCGGATCGCCGAACTCGACACCTGGCGCACGATCGTCAACGGCCCCGACCCGCTTCTCGGGAACCGGCGGCTCGACCCGGCGGTCGACGTCCGGTCGACGGTGGAGAGGGTACGGGTGCTGCTGCCGGCCGACGTGACCGAGGCCGTGCTGACGACGGTCCCGGCGGCGTTCCGGGGCAAGGTCAACGACGCCCTCCTCACGGCCCTCGCCCTCGCCGTCACCCGCTGGCGCCGCGACCGGGGCGTGGACGAGCCCTCGACCCTGATCCGCCTCGAAGGCCACGGCCGCGAAGAAGAAGCCGTCCCCGGCGCCGATCTCTCCCGTACCGTCGGCTGGTTCACCAGCGTGTATCCCGTACGACTCGACCTCACCGGCATCCCGCTCGACGGCACCGACGCCCCCGCCCGCGCGCTCAAGGCCGTCAAGGAACAGCTGCTCGCCGTCCCCGACAGGGGACTCGGCTACGGTCTGCTCCGCTACCTCAACCCGGACACCGGGGCCGAGCTGGCGGCGGCGCCCTCGGGACAGATCTCGTTCAACTACCTCGGCCGGTTCTCGGCCGCCGACATGCCGGAGGAGCTGCGCGGCCTCGGCTGGACCGAGAGCGGTGAGCTGACCGACGTCACCGAGCTGGCCGAGCTGGACGCCGGACACGACGCCGCCATGCCCGCCCTGTGCGAGGTGGACATCAACGCGACCGTGACCGGGACCCCGGAGGGGCCCCGCCTCGGCGCGGTGTTCGGCGCGCCGGCCGGGGTGCTCTCCCCCGCCGAGGTACGGGAGCTGGCGGACCTGTGGTGCGAGGCGCTGCGGGCGCTCGCCGGCCACGTGGCCCGGCCGGGCGCGGGCGGGCTCACCCCGTCCGATGTCCCCCTGGTCACGGTCGGCCAGGCCGAACTGGACGCGTGGGAGCGGTCCCACCCCCGTCTGGTGGACGTCTGGCCGCTGACCCCGCTCCAGTCGGGGCTGCTGCACCACTCGATGCTCGCGGGTCCCGGCAGCGACACCTACCAGGTGCAGCTGGTGTTCACCTTCGCAGGCGGCGCGGACGGCCAGGCGGGCGCGGCCGGCGTCGTGGACCCCGCCCGGATGCGGGCCGCCGGGCAGGCGCTCCTCGACCGGCATCCGAGCCTGCGGGCCGCCTGCGTCCCGAACGCCGCCGGAGACCTGGTCCAGCTGATCACCGAGGGTGTCGAACTGCCGTGGCGGGAGGCCACGCTGAGCGCCGACGGCTTCGACCGCTTCCTGGAGGAGGACCGCAGGACGCCGTTCGACCTGGCGGAGGCGCCGCTGCTGCGGCTGGCCCTGATCCGTACCGCCCCGGACCTCACGCATGTCGTCCTCACCGCCCACCACGTCCTCTTCGACGGCTGGTCGGAGCCGCTGATCCTGCACGACCTGGTACGGCTGTACGGGGACACCCGCGCGGCGCTCCCCGCCGTACGGCCCTTCGGGGAGTTCCTGGCGTGGCTCGCGGCGGAGGACCGGGAGGCGTCGGTCCGGGCCCACGCGCGGGCCCTCGAAGGCCTCGCCGGGCCGACGCTCGTCGCACCCGACGACACCGCCACCGACGACAGCACCGGCGACAACAGCACCGGCGACGAAGCCGACACCGCCGCCGACACCGGTTACGGCGTGCTCGACGCCGCCCTCGCTCCGGCCGAGGCCGGGGAGCTGCTGCGCCGGGCGGCCGCCCTGGGCCGTACGCCCAACAGCGTCGTCCAGGCGGTGTGGGCGGCGGTGCTGGCCGAGCTGACCGGCTCCACGGACGTCGTCTTCGGCACCACGGTCTCCGGCCGTCCGGCCACGCTGCCCGGCGTCGAGTCGATGGTCGGGCTGTTCATCAACACCCTGCCGGTCCGGGCCCGCTGCACCCCCTGGATGTCGCTCGCGGACGTCGTGTCGGGGCTCCAGTCGGCACAGGAGGCGCTGCTCGCGCACCACCACGCCGCCCTGGCCGACCTGCACGACGCGACCGGTCTCGGGGTGCTCTTCGACACGCTGCTGGTCTTCCAGTCCTCGCCGTTCGACCAGGCCGCCATCGCCGCCGCGAGCGCCGGTGCCGGGCTGCCCGTGCCCGCGTTCCGCTCGCTGGCGGGGGCGCACTATCCGCTCGTCCTGATGGTGGAACAGGAACAGGAGCAGGAACAGGAGGAGATGGGGAGAGGGCTGCGGCTGCGGTTCCAGTACCAGTACCGGGCCCTGGACGCGGCCGGAGCCGGGCGGATCGCGGACCGCTTCCTCGCCCTGCTGCGGGCGTTCCTCGCCGACCCCCGGGCCCGGATCGGCACGCTCGCCGAACCCCTCCCGGTGGCGCGCCCGGCGGCGCGTTCCGCTGTCGTACCGCTGCCGGAGCTGTTCGCGCGGCGGGCCGCCACTGGCCCGGACGCGGTGGCGCTCGTCGTGGACGGGGTGCCCGACACGGTGGGCGAGATCGCCGAACGGGCCGCTCGTCTGACGCGTGCGTGCGTACGGAACGGTCTCGGCCCGGAGTCGGTCGTCGCGGTCCACTGCGCGCACCCGGTCGACCGGGTGGTGGCGCTGCTGGGCGTCCTCGGCTCCGGTGCCTGCTGCGTGGAGATCGATCCGCAGGACCCCCGGCCGTGGTCGGACGCGGTGCTGCGGGACGCCCGCCCGCAGGCGGCCGTGGTGGACGAGGCGGCGGCCCCGCTGCCGGCCGGTCTGCCGCGTATCCCCGTGGAGACGTACGACGCGGAGGACGGCGACGGCGCGGTGCCCCGGATCCCCGCCGGCGCCTGGGGCGGGCTGCCGGCGCGGCTCGACTACGTACCGGACGCGGCGGGCGAACCGCTCGGGACGGCCGTGACCCACGCGGGGCTCGCGGCCGAACCGGCCCGGTTCACGAACAGCGAAGGTGCTGGGGCCGGACCGCTGTTCCTCGGCCCGGAGACCAGGGCGGCGGATCTCGTCTCGGCGCTGTGCGCGGGCCGTACGGTCGAGATCCGCAAGGGAGCGGCCGTGCCCGGCGAGGCCCCGGCGGCGGACCGGGCCCGGGTGCTCGGTCCCGCGCTCGGTCCGGTGGTGCCGGGCGCCGTGGGCGAGCTGTACGTCCCGGAGGAGGGCGCGCGCGGCTTCGCCGGGCGGCCGGGCCTGACGGCGGCGCGCTTCGTCCCGGACCCGTCCGGACCGCCCGGGGCCCGGCTGCGCCGTACGGGTGTACGGGTCCGGCGCGGCCGGGACGGCACACCCCTGCCCCTCGGCGGCTCCGGCGTCCCGGCGGGCTCGGAGGCGGTCCGCGCGGTGCTGCTCGGTCACCCCGGGGTGGCGGAGGCGGCCGTCGCGGCGGGTCCGCGAGGGGCCGTCGGCTATGTCGTCGCCGGGGGCGCGGAGCCCATGCAGGCGGACGAGCTGCGGGCGTTCGCCGCCCGGCGGCTCCCCGCCCGGCTGGTGCCGGTGGCCGTGGTGGTCCTGGAGAGCCTGCCGCTGACGGCGGGCGGGCGGCTGGACACGGCCCGGCTGCCCCGCGAGGCCGGCGGGGCCGGTGAGGGCCACAGGACCGCGCGCGACGCACACGAGGAGCGTCTGTCGCGGCTGTTCGCTGAGGTCTTGGGCGAGGACACCGTCGGCATCGACGACGACTTCTTCGCGCTGGGCGGCAACTCGCTGCTCGCGACCCGGCTGATCGGCCGGATCCGGAACGAATTCGGCGTCGACGTCTCCATCCGGTCCGTGTTCCGGCACGCGACCGTCGCCGGCCTGGCCGGTCAGTGGGACGCCATCGCCACACAGAGCGGCCCCCGGCTGCGCAGAGCGACCAAGGAGTAGCAGTCCATGTCCCGACCCAGCCAGAACAGCCGGAACAGCCGGAACAGCTCAAGGGGGCGTCGATGACCACGGAGACGACGGAAACCATGGAAACCACGAGGACGACCGAGTTCCCGGAGCTGATCGCCCGTACGCCGTATCTGTGGCGCGCCGGCCGGCCCGAGAGCGCCTTCCGGCTGATCTGCCTGCCGCACGCGGGCGCGGGCGCGGCGGCGTACGCCGACTGGGCCCGGCTGCTGCCGCCGGAGATCGAGCTGGTGGCGGTGCAGCTGCCGGGCCGGCAGAACCGCATAGCCGAGGATCCGTTCACGGAGGTCGGCCCGCTCGTGACCACGCTGACGCACGCGCTGCGGCCGGTGCTGGACCGCCCGTACGCGTTTTTCGGCCACTCCTGCGGGGCGGCGCTCGCGTTCGAGCTGGCGAAGGCGGTGCGGGCACGCGGGCGCCGGGGGCCGGAGCATCTGTTCCTGTCCGCGCAGGCGTCGCCCGAGTTCGAGGGGACGCCGCAGCTGCACCAGCTGGACGACGACGCGTTCCGGGCGGAGATGGTCGCCCTCGGCGGCATCGACGAGGAGATCCTGCGGGACGAGTCGGTGATGCGGTCGCTGATCCCCGTGCTGCGGACGGACTTCACGCTGTGGGAGCGGCACCGGACCGCGCCGGCGGAGCCGCTGGACTGCCCGATCACGGTCCTCTGCGGCGACAGCGACCCGCGTACGCCGACCGGCTCGGTGACGGGGTGGGGCAAGCACACCGGCGCCGACTTCTCCGTCCGGTTCTATCCGGGCGGCCACTTCTACTTTCTCGAATCGGGCGCCGGGGACGTGGTGTCGTTCCTGAGCCGGCAGCTCCTCGGGGCCCCCGTGGACGGGAGGACGTCATGACAGCGGTACCGGAGACGGATGCGTTCGGTCCGCGTCTCCTCACGGAGGCGGCCGCCGCCGCGCGGTCGGTGCCCGGTGTGGGCGACGCGGTCGCGGTGGTCCGCAGAACGGTCCGCGCGGGCGCGACCCCCGCGCCCCCGTCACCTCCCTCTGCTCCCTCTCCCCTTTCTCCTCCCTCGCCTCCCGCTCCCCCTTCTCCCCCGGCACCCGCCCGGACCCTGCCCGCCGCCGAACTCGACGGCGGCCCGGTCCCCGTCCCTGCGGGCGCACCCGCCACCCTCCAGGAGGCGCTGCGCGCGGCCGCCGAGCTGGCCCCGGAGAAGGGCACGGTCTTCATCCGGCGCGGCCGCGAGGACGAACTCCAGACCTATCCGCAGCTGCTCGCCGAGGCGCAGCGGGTACTGACCGGGCTGCGCGCCGCCGGGCTGCGGCCGGGCGACGCCGCGCTCTTCACCTTCGACGACAACCGGGCCTATCTGACCGCGTTCTGGGCCTGTGTGCTCGGCGGCTTCCTGCCCACGCCGGTCGCGGTCGCCACCACGTACACGGCGCCCAACGACACCAACCGCCGGCTGCACAACGTGTGGAAGCTGCTCGGCGGCCCTCCGCTGCTCACCGACGACGCCACGGCGGGCGCGCTCGCGGGGGTACGGGAGCTGTGGGGCGAACCGGACGTCCGCATCCTCACCACCGGGGAGTTGCTGGACCACGCGCCGGACACCGACTGGTATCCGGCGACGCCCGGGTCCCCGGTGCTGAATCTGCTCACCTCGGGCAGTACCGGCGTACCCAAGTGCGTCCAGCACACCAACGCCACGGTCGTCGCCCGGTCCCTGGGGTACGCGGGCTTCAGCGGGATGGGCGGCGACGAGGTCAGCCTCATCTGGATGCCGTTCGACCATGTCACCGTGGTCCACTGCAACATCCGCGATGTGTTCCTGCGGTGCCTGCACGTCAACGCCAAGATCGAGCACTTTCTCGCGGACCCGCTGCTCTGGCTGGAGTGGGCGGACCGCTACGGCGCGACGAACACGTGGGCGCCGAACTTCGCCTTCGCGATGGTCAACGAGCGCGCCGGGGAGATCCGCACGGACCGGAGCTGGGACCTGTCCCGCTTCCGTACGGTCCTGAACGGCGGCGAGCCGGTGGTGGCGGCGACCAGCCACCGGTTCCTGGAGCTGCTGGCACCGCACGGGCTGCCCGCCGACGCGATGGTGCCGGCGTGGGGCATGGCGGAGACCTGCTCCGGGGTGACGTACGGGCGGCAGCGCCTGGACGACCGGTCGGCGGGCACGGTCACCGTCGACCCGGTGTCGCTGGCGGAGGCCATCCGCGAGATCCCGCCGGGCGACCCGGAGGCGGTGACGCTGACGACGGTCGGCCGGCCGATCCCGGGTGTCCGGATCCGGGTGGTGGACGACTCCGGAGCGGTCCTGCCCGAGGGCCGGATGGGCGAACTGTGCCTGCGTGGCGAGACCCTGATGACGGGCTACTTCCGCAACGAGGACGCCAACCGGGACGCGTTCGACGCGGAGGGCTGGTTCCGCACGGGTGATCTCGCGTTCGTCCGGGACGGCGAGCTGGTGATCGCCGGGCGGAAGAAGGACCAGATCGTGGTGCGGGGCGTCAACTACCTCGCGCACGAGCTGGAGAGCGTGGTGGAGCAGGTCGAGGGGGTACGGGTCACCTTCTCGGCGGCGGTGGGCATCCGCGAGCCCGGCGCGGGCTCGGACCGGCTGGCGGTGTTCTTCGTCCCCCGCGACCGGGACGCCGACGCGCTGGCCCGGATCGCGGACGGTGTCCGCGCGGTCCTCGTCCGCGAGGTGGGGCTCGCGCCGGATCTGCTGATCCCGGTGACGGAGGCGGAGTTCCCGAAGACCGGCAGCGGCAAGGTCCAGCGGTCCGCGCTGGTGTCCGCGTTCCGGGCGGACGCCTTCGCGGGCCGGGTGATCGGCGCGGACGCCCCGAAGGAGCCGGAGACCTGGCTGTTCGCGCGGCAGTGGGCCAGGACAGAACCGGCCGGTGGCGCGGGCGACGGCCGGGAACCGTCCGGGGTACGGGTGCTCATCGGCACGGAGGAACACCTGAAGCGGCTGGATCCGGCCGGTCCGGTGGTCCTGGTCCCCCCGGAGGAGTGGCCCGGCCCGGCCGGGGCGCCCGACGGTGCGCGGCTGCGGGACATCCTCGCCGGGGTGGCCGGGCGGCACGGCCGGATCTCGGCGGTCATCCACGCGCACGCCCTGACCACAGCCGCCCCGGCGGACGCGGCAGCCGCGCGGGACGCCGGTGCGCCCACCCCGTACGGTGACGCGCCCGCCGGCCGGCTCGCCGCGCTGACCGGGGAGCTGACCGCCCTGCTCGGCGCGGTCGCCGACACGGGCCACGGCGGCGGAGACCCCCTCGGCGACGACGGCGGCGAGGACCGCAGCGGCGGCGCCCCGTTGCTGCTCGTGCTGACGTCCGGTGCCGTGCACGTCCGCGACGGCGACCGGATCGACCTCGCCACCTGCGCGCTGCCCGGTCTGGTGCGGACCGCCGTCGCCGAACATCCGGCGCTGCCCCTGCGCCAGGTCGACCTGCCGGCCGACCCCGCCCGGTGGCCGGACGCCTTCCGGGCCGAGCTGGCCGACCGTGCTCCCACCGGTGTCGTCGCCGCCCGCGACGGGCACCGCTGGCAGCCCCGGCTGCGCCCGGTCCCCGCGCCGGACCCGGGCGGGGCCCCCGTCACCCCCGGTGGCCTGTATCTGGTCACCGGCGGGCTCGGCGGCATGGCCCACGACCTCGCCGGGTATCTGAGCGCGTCGTACGGGGTACGGCTGCTGCTCGTGGGCCGGTCACCCGCCGACGGCGAGCGGGCCGAACGGCTCGCGGAGCTGAGCGCCCTCGGCGAAGTCGTCTACGAGCAGCTCGACGTGGCCGACACGGCCGCGCTCCGGGCGGCGGTCGCCGGGGCGGAGTCCCGCTGGGGGCGGGCGCTCGACGGCGTGCTCCACCTGGCCGGCGCGGACCCGACCGATCAGTGGGAACGCCTGGAGGAGCACACGCTGATCCGGGAGTCGCCCGGGACGTTCGCCCGGCACTATCGCGCCAAGGTGTCCGGTACGCTCGCCGTCGCGGATGTCCTCGCGGACCGCCCGGAGGCGGTACTCGTGCTTTTCGGTTCCGTCAACGGGGAATTCGGCGGGCATTCTTTCGGCGCGTATTCCGCCGCCAATTCCTTTCTCGCCGGTTTCGCCGACCACTGGCATCACGAGCGGCGCCGCACCGTGCACTGTGTCGCCTGGAGCATGTGGGCGGGCGTCGGTATGAACCGGGAACAGTCGGCGGCCCCCGCGCGCAGCAGGGGATTCCGTGCCCTCGATCCGTCCGACGGGCTGCGGCTGTTCCTGGAGTCCCTGGCGCTGCCCGAGCACTATCTGCTCGCGGGGCTGGACGCCACGAACCCGGCGATGGTCGAGGAGATGGCCCCGGAGCGGCTGCGCGCCGGTGAGCTGCTGATCGCGTACACGACCGACGCCGCCGACGCCACCGACACCACCGACAGCACTGACAGCGCCGACCCCGCGGACGCCGTGCGCGCGGCCGTCGCGCCGGCCGTCCGGGACTGTCCCGTCCCGGTGCGCCTGGTGCGGGTGGCCCGGATCCCCCGGGACGCCCGGGGCGCCGTGGACACCGCCCAGCTGCTGCGGGACGCCGCGCCCGGCCGGCCCGCCCGCAGGTCCGCGCCGCCCGCCACCGACCTGGAGCGGACCGTCGCGCTCATCTGGTCCGACGCCCTGGGGCGCCCGGAGATCGGCCGCGAGGACTCCTTCTTCGACCTCGGCGGCAACTCCCTGCGCGCGACGCGGCTGCTGACGATGGTGGACGACCGCTTCGGGGTGCGGGTCAGCACCCAGGAGCTGTACGAGAATCCCACGGTGGCCGCCGTCGCGGCCCTGGTGGGAGGGCGCGGCGCCGGCGGGTGAACCCCCCGCGCACCCGTGTCCTGTCGACGGGACACGTCGCTCACCCGCGGCGTGTCCCGTCGTGCCGTCTTCTCTCTTGACCGGCCACGCGCTGTCCGGAAAGCATGGGGAGAAGAGCGAGCCGCATTTCCCGGGAATTCTCCCGGCGGCCCCTGTTGCCGCGTACTTCGCCTCCATCGCGTCCATCGCGTATATCCATCCCTTGTTCCGTGCCTCCGACCGGAGGCCGACTCTGCCTGCGGCGAAAGCCCCATCGAGGAGTTAACGCGAAATGATCCCTCTGTCCTTTGCGCAGCGGCGGCTGTGGTTCATCGACCGGTTCGAAGGGCCGTCGGCGACCTACAACATCCCGTTCGTGCTGCGGCTGAGCGGAGCGCTCGACGTGGATGCTCTGTCCTCGGCGGTGGCGGACGTCGTGGAGCGGCACGAGAGCCTGCGGACCCTGTTCGTGGAGGACGCCGCCGGCCTGCCGGTGCAGCGGGTCGCCGCGGCCGGTGAGCACCCGCTCGCGGTGCCGGTGGTGGACGTCCCTGCCGACGAGGTGGCGGACCACCTCGCCCGGGTGGGGGCGTACGCCTTCGACCTCGCCGCCGAGATCCCCGTACGCGCCGAGATCCTGCGGGTGGGGGCCGGTGAGCATCTGCTCGCGCTGGTGGTGCACCACGCCGCCGCCGACGGCGAGTCGATGGGGCCGCTCGCCCGTGACCTGGCCGCCGCGTACACGGCCCGGGTGGGCGGCGGTGCGCCGGACTGGCCGGAACTGGATGTGCAGTACGGGGACTACACGCTGTGGCAGCGGGAGCTGCTGGGCGACGGGGACGACCCGGACAGCGTGCTCGCCACCCAGCTGCGGTACTGGCGCGAGGAGCTGGCGGGCTGCCCGCAGCAGTCCCGGCTGCCGGTCGACCACCCGCGCCCGGCGGAGGCGAGCCACCGCGGGGACGCGGTCGAGTTCCTGATCGAGCCGGAGCTGCGGGCGGCCGTCGAACGGCTGGCGCGGGCCCACGGTTCGACGCTGTCCATCACGGTGCAGGCGGCTCTCGCGGTGCTGCTGCACCGGCTGGGCGCCGGGGACGACATCACGGTCGGGTCGACGATCGCGGGCCGCACCGACGAGGCGCTGACCGACCTCGTGGGCTTCTTCGTCAATACGTGGGTGCTGCGGGCCGACCTCTCCGGGAACCCGCCGCTGCGGGACGTCCTGGCCCGCGTCCGGGACAAGGCGCTCGACGCGTACGACCACCAGGCGGTGCCGTTCGAGCGGCTGGTGGAGGCCCTCAACCCGGAGCGGTCGACCGCGTACCACCCGTTCTTCCAGGTGATGTTCAGCTGGCAGACCGAGGCCGCGATCGATCTGGCGCTGCCGGGGCTCACGGCCCGTCTGGAGGCGGTGCCGAGCGGGACCGCCAAGTTCGATCTGGAGTTCAACTTCGCCGATGTCGACGGCGGGGTGCGGTGCACGCTGGAGTACGCGACCGATCTGTTCGAGCGGTCGACGGTCGAGGCGATGGGCGACCGGTTCGTCCGGGTGCTGCGGCAGCTCGTGGCCGATCCGGACGCCCGGGTGGGCGCGGTGGACGTGCTCGCGCCGGCCGAACGGGAGCTGCTGGCCCGGTTCGCCGACACCGCCGAGCCGACCCCGGAGCTGACCGTTCCGGGACTGTTCGAGCGGCAGGCGCGGCGTTCCCCCGACGCGGTCGCCGTCGTCTGCGGCGACACGGAGCTGACGTACGCGGAACTCGACGCGCGGGCCGGCCGGCTGGCGCGTGCGCTGGCCGGGCGGGGCGCGGGCCCCGAGACGCTGGTGGGTCTGGCGCTGCCGCGCTCAGCCGACCTCGTGACGGCGCTGCTGGCGATCCTGCGGTCCGGTGCCGCGTACGTACCGATCGACCCGCGCTATCCGAGCGCGCGGCTGGGGCTGATCCTGGCGGAGGCCCGTCCCCTGTTCCTGCTGTCGGACCGGGAGACGGCGAAGGTGCTCCCGGACGACGGGACACCCGTGCTCCACCTGGACGACCTGGACCTGGCCTCGGACACCGACACCGACCCGGACGCGGACCCGGACCCGGACGGACCGCAGGCGATGCCGGCGGTGGTCCGGCCGGACAATCTCGCGTACGTCATGTACACCTCGGGCTCCACGGGCACCCCGAAGGGCGTCGCGATCACCCACCACGGCGTCGTCAACGGCGTGCTGCGGCTGGCCGGCGCGGTCGGTCTGGAGCCCGGTTCCCGGATGCTGGCCGGCACATCGGTCAACTTCGACGTCTCGGTCTTCGAGATCGTCACCACGCTGAGCACCGGCGGCACCGTCGAGGTGGTCCGCGACGTCCTCGTCCTGGGCGAGCGCGACGGCTGGTCGGGCAGTGTCATCAGCACCGTCCCCTCGGTCTTCGCCGAGCTGATCGACGACATCGCGGGCAGGACCACCGTCGAGAGCGTGGTCTTCGCCGGTGAGGCGCTGCCGCACGCCCTGGTGGAGCGCGTCCGGGCGGCGTTCCCCGGCGTACGGGTGATCAACGCGTACGGGCAGAGCGAGAGTTTCTACGCGTCGACCTGCGACACCACCGGGCTGCCGGCCCGCTCAGGGAGCGCCCCGATCGGCGCTCCGCTGGGCAATATGCGGGCGTATGTCCTCGGTCCCGGGCTGACGCCGGTGCCACCGGGTGTGGTGGGCGAGCTGTATGTGGCGGGCGCGGTGGGGCGCGGCTACCAGGGCCGGCCGGCGCTGACCGCCGAGCGGTTCGTGGCGGACCCGTTCGGCCCGGCCGGGGAGCGCATGTACCGCACGGGCGATCTGGCCCGCTGGAACGCGGACGGCCAGCTGGAGTTCGCGGGCCGGGACGACGCCCAGATGAAGGTGCGCGGCTTCCGGATCGAGGCCGGGGAGGTGGAGGCGGCGCTGACGGCCCACCCCGGCGTCGAGCACGCGGTGGTGACGACGTACCAGCGGGGCGGTTCCAAGCAGCTGGTCGGCTATGTGGTGTCGGCGGGCGCGAGCGGCGGTACGGTCGCGAGCCTCGGCGACCTCGCGGTGGACCTGACCGCCGGTGTGTCGATGGCGGAGCTGCGGGCGTTCGTCTCGGAGCGGCTGCCGGAGTTCATGGTGCCGTCGGTGTTCGTGCCGCTGGACCGGCTGCCGCTGGCGCCGAACGGGAAGCTGGACCGGGCGGCCCTGCCGGAGCCGGTGGTCACGGGTGGCGTCTACCGCGCGCCGCGTTCGACGGCCGAACGGGTGCTCGCGGAGGTCCTGGCCGAGGTGCTGGGCGTGGACCGGGTCGGTCTGGACGACGACTTCTTCGCCGTCGGCGGGGACAGCATCCGGTCGATCCAGGTGGTGTCCAGGGCGCGGGCGCGGGGTGTGGAGGTCAGCCCGCGCGAGATCTTCCAGCGCCGGACGGTGGCGGGTCTCGCGGAGGTGGTCGCCGGGCGTGCGGCGGAGTCGGCCGTGGTCCTGACGGAGCTGCCCGGCGGCGGCACCGGACCCGTACCGCCCCTCCCCATGAATGGTTTCCTGCGAGACCTGGCAGCCGGCACGGACCGCTTCCCCATGACGACCGTGGTGGACCTCCCCGAGGGCATCGACGCGGACGGCATCGTCGCCACCCTGACCGCCGTCATCGACCACCACGACATCCTCCGCTCACGACAGACGGACGACGGCGGACTGTCCGTGGCCCCGGCGGGATCCGTCGACGTCCGGGCCCTGCTCCACCACGCCGGCGAGGACGCGCATCTCCAGCGCGAACTCAACGACGCCGTGGGCCGCCTCGACCCGGCGGCCGGCACCATGGCCCAGTTCACGTGGCTGGCACCGAACCGGCTGATCATCGCCCTGCACCACCTCGTCGTGGACGGCGTCTCCTGGCGGATCCTCCTGCCGGATCTGGCGGCGGCGTGGTCGCACATCCGCGACGGCCGCGCGCCCGGACTGCCCCCTGTCGGCACATCGGTGCGCCGCTGGGCGCACGCGCTGAACGAGGCGGCGACGAGCCCCGAGCGGACGGCCGAACTCGACACCTGGCGCACGATCGTCAACGGCCCGGACCCGCTCCTGGGCACCCGTGCCCTCGACCCGGCGGTCGACACCCAGTCCACGGTCAGGAGCTTCTGGGTCCGCCTGCCCGCCGACGTCACCGAGGCCGTGCTGACGGCGGTCCCGGCGGCGTTCCGCAGCGGCGTCAACGACGCCCTTCTCACCGCCCTCGCCCTCGCCGTCACCCGCTGGCGCCACCACCGGGGCATCGAGCAACCCACCACCCTCATCCGCCTCGAAGGCCACGGCCGCGAAGAGGAAGCCGTCCCCGGCGCCGACCTCTCCCGTACCGTCGGCTGGTTCACCAGCGTCTACCCCGTACGACTCGACCTCACCGGCATCCCCCTCGACGGCGACGACACCCCTGCCCGCGCGCTCAAGGCCGTCAAGGAGCAGCTGCTCGCCCTGCCGGACAAGGGGCTCGGTTACGGTCTGCTGCGCTATCTCAACCCGGAGACCGGGGCGGAGCTGGCGGCGGCGCCCTCGGGGCAGATCTCGTTCAACTACCTCGGGCGCTACTCCGCGACGGACATGCCGGAGGAACTGCGCGGCCTCGGCTGGACGCAGTCGGCCGACGGCGGCGACATGACGGCGGCGCTGGACCCGAAGCTGCCGGCCCTCGCCACGCTGGACCTGAACGCCCTGGTCACCGATGGCGCGGACGGTCCGCAGCTCCAGGCCCGGTTCGCGTTCCCCACCGGTGTCCTGACCGGTGACGCGGTGCACGAGCTGGCGGGGCTTTGGTGCGAGGCGCTGCGGGCGCTCGCGGACCACGTCACCCGGCCGGGCGCGGGCGGGCTCACCCCGTCCGACGTTCCGCTGGTCACCGTCGGGCAGGGGCAGATCGACACCTGGGAGCGGGCGTATCCCGGTCTCGCCGACGTCTGGCCGCTGACTCCGCTCCAGTCGGGGTTGTTGTTCCACGCGCAGCTCGCGGGCGCGTCCTACGACTCCTACCACATGCAGATGGTCTACCACCTGTCCGGACCGGTCGACCCCGACCGCATGCACGCCGCCGGACAAGCACTCATCGACCGGCACCCCAACCTGCGCACCGCCTTCGTCACCGACCACACCGGACACCCCGTCCAGCTCGTCACCCACCACACCCCCCTGCCCTGGCAGCACCTCACCGGCGGAACCGAGGCCCTCGACACCTACCTCACCCAGGACCGGGCCACCCCCTTCGACCCCGCACAACCACCCCTCATCCGCCTCGCCCTGCACACCAGCACACCCGACCGCTCCGAACTCGTCCTCACCGCCCACCACATCCTCTTCGACGGCTGGTCCCTCCCCCTCCTCCTCCAGGACCTCCTCCACCTCTACACCGACACCACCCCCCTCCCCCAACCGCCCCACTACCGCGACTTCCTCACCTGGCTCACCACCCAGGACACCACCACCGCCACCACCGCCTGGACCCACGAACTCCAAGGACTCGACGAACCCACACTCCTCGCCCCGGATCCCGCCGGTGAGCAGAGCGACGAGGTCGGGCAGGTCGACGTGGACATCCCGGCGGAGCTGTCCCGCCGGCTGGGTGTCCGCGCGGCCGAGCTGGGGATCACGCTCAACACCGTGGTCCAGGGCGCCTGGGCGCTCGTCCTCTCCGCCCTCACCGGCCGTCACGACGTCGTCTTCGGCGCCACCGTCTCGGGCCGGCCCCCGGCCCTGCCGCACGCCGACTCGACCGTCGGGCTCTTCATCAACACCCTCCCCGTGCGGGCCGCCCTCACCCCCTGGCAGTCCCTGCGGGACGTCCTCACCACCCTCCAGGACCGTCAGGCCGCACTGCTCGACCACCACCACCTCAGCCTCGCCGACATCCAGCACACCACCGGACTCCCCACCCTCTTCGACACCACCGTCGTCTTCGAGTCCTATCCGGTGGACCGGGTCGCGCTCACCGAGGCCCACTCGGCCGCCGGGGTGACCGTCACCGGCATCACCCCGTACACCGGCAGCCACTACCCGCTCGTGGTGACGGCGGACGCGGATCCGCATCTGCGGGTGGCGCTCCAGTACCAGCACCACCTGTTCGACGCGGAGGCCGTGACGGCGATCGCCGCGCGCTTCCACGACGTACTGGAACAGCTGGTCACGGACGCGTCCCTGCCGGTCGGGCGGCTCGGGCTGCCCGGCGCGGACGGACGGGAGCGGTTGCTGACGCGGTGGCAGGGCGAGCACCGCCCGATCGCGGCGGCCACCCTTCCCGCGCTGTTCGAGGCACGGGCCGCCGAGCGCCCCGACGCCGTCGCCGTCGAGGACGAGCGGGGCGCTCTGACCTACCGTGAGCTGGACGAGCGCGCCAACCGGCTCGCCCACCAGCTGCGGTCCCTGGGCGCCGGGGCGGAGTCCCGGGTGGGCCTGTGCGTCGAGCGCGGCTCCGCGCTGATCACCGGGCTCCTCGCGATCGTCAAGGCGGGGGCGGCCTATGTCCCGCTGGACCCCGGCTACCCGGCCGACCGGCTGGCGTTCATGCTGCGGGACTCCGGCGCCCGGCTCGTCGTCACGGACACCCGGTCCCGTACCGGTCTCGACCTGCCCGCCGGCTCCGGCGTCACCCTCGTCGACCTGGACGGGGACCGGGAGGCGATCGCGCGCCGCTCGCCGGCCGCCCCCGAGCCCCGTCCCGCGACCGGCGACCTCGCGTACGTCATCTACACCTCCGGTTCCACCGGCACCCCGAAGGGTGTGCTGGTGCCGCACACCGGCATCGCGAACCTGGCCGCCGCGCTGGCCGACCGGCTGGGAATCACCGCCGACAGCCGGGTGCTCCAGTTCGCGTCCGTCAGCTTCGACGGCGCCCTGATGGAAGTGCTCATGGCGCTGCCCGCCGGGGCGACGCTCGTCCTGCCGCCGCACGGCCCCGTCGTCGGCGAGGCCCTGGAGGAGTTCCTGCGGGACCGCCGGATCACCCACTCCCTGCTGGTGCCCTCCGTCGTCGCCGGTCTGGACCCCGCCGGGCTCACGGACCTGGCCGGGCTCGCCGTCGGCGGCGAGGCAAGCTCCGGCGAGCTGGTGGCCCGCTGGTCGGCGGGGCGCCGCCTGATCAACGCGTACGGTCCCACCGAGAGCACCATCGTGGCGACGATGAGCGAACCCCTCGCGGGCGACGCGACCCCGCCCATCGGCACGCCCGTCCCCAACACCCGGGTGTACGTGCTCGACGGCGCGCTGCGGCCGGTGCCCACCGGGGTCGCCGGTGACCTCTACATCGCGGGCCTCCATCTGGCGCGCGGCTACCACGGGCGTGCCGGACTGACGGCCGAGCGGTTCGTGGCCCACCCCTACGGCGGGCCCGGTGAACGGCTCTACCGCTCCGGCGACATGGCCCGCCGCCGCCCGGACGGCTCCCTCGAATACCTGGGCCGCGCCGACGACCAGGTCAAGATCCGGGGCTTCCGGATCGAACTCGGCGAGATCGAGAACGTGCTCAGCGGCCACCCCGGTGTCGAGCGTGCCGTGGTCGTGGCCCGGCCGACCGCGACCGGCGGCCACCAGCTGGCGGCGTACCTCGTCCCCACCCGGAAAGACGGGACAGGAGACGCAAGGGAAGCGGGGGAAGCGGGGCAAGCGGGAGAACTCGTCGCCGCCGTGCGCGCCCACGCCGGGGAGCGGCTGCCGGCCCACATGGTCCCGCCCGCCTTCGTGGTCCTGGACACCCTGCCCGTCACCGCGAACGGCAAGCTGGACCGGGCCGCGCTGCCCGAGCCCGAGCGCGGCGACGACACCGCCCGCAGGCCGCGCACCCCGCAGGAGGAAGTGGTGTGCGCCCTCTTCGCCGAGGTGCTGGGCGTGGACCGGGCCGGGCCCGACGACGACTTCTTCGCCCTCGGCGGGCACTCGCTGCTCGCCACCCGGCTGGTCAGCCGGATCCGGACCACGCTGGGCGCGGACGTCCCGATCCGGGCCGTCTTCGACTCGCCGACCGCCGCCGCGCTCGCCGCGCTGCTGACACCGGGAGCCTCCGGGCCGGGCGCACGGCCCGCGCTGCGCCCGGCCGTGGACCGGCCGGAGCGGACGCCGCTGTCGGCCGCCCAGCGCCGGCTGTGGTTCGTGGACAGGTTCGAGGGGCCGTCGCCCACGTACAACCTCCCCGTCGTGCTCCGGCTCGAAGGACCGCTGGACGTGGCCGCGCTGCGGGCCGCCCTGCACGACGTGGTCGTACGCCACGAAACGCTCCGGACGACGGTCGAGGAGGACGCTGCGGGCCACCCCCACCAGCGGGTCATCGCCCCCGGCGAGCTGTCCCTCGACATCCCCCTGACGACGCCGGCGCCCGAGGACCTGGACGCGGAGATCGCCGCCGAGGCGGCGCGCACCTTCGATCTCGCCGCCGAGCTGCCGGTCCGGGCCCGGATCCTGCGCGAGTCGCCCACCGCGCACGTCCTGCTGCTGGTCCTGCACCACATCGCCGGCGACGGCGAGTCGATTCCGCCGCTGACCCGCGACCTGGCCGCCGCGTACACCGCCCGCAGCGCGGGCAGGGCCCCGGACCGGCCGGGGCTGGCGGTCCAGTACGCCGACTACACCCTGTGGCAGAACGCGCTGCTCGGCGACGAGAGCGACCCGGGGAGCCGCGCGGCGGAGCAGCGCGCCTACTGGCAGGGCGAGCTGACCGGGCTGACGCAGCCGCTGCCGCTGCCGACGGACCGGCCCCGTCCTGCGGCGCCCAGCCACCGGGGTGACGTGGTCGACTTCGCCCTGGACGGCGCTCTCGCGGCGTCGGTGCGGGAGCTGGCGGCGGCGCGGGGCGCGACCGTGTCCATGGTGCTCCAGGCGGCGTTCGCGGTACTGCTGCGGCAGTCCGGCGGCGGTGACGACCTCGCCATCGGCTCACCGATCGCGGGCCGTACCGACGAGGGTCTGGCGGATCTGGTCGGGTTCTTCGTCAACACCTGGGTGCTGCGCGTCCGGATACCGCGGGAGCCGTCGTTCGCGCGGATCGTGGACCAGGTGCGGGACAAGGCACTGGCCGCGTACGACCATCAGGATCTCCCGTTCGAGCGGCTGGTGGAGCTGCTGAACCCGGACCGGTCCCCCGCGTACCACCCGCTCTTCCAGGTGATGTTCGGGTGGCAGCACATCCAGCGCGGAGACTTCCCGCTGGGCGGGGTGCGGGCGGAGCTGCGGACGGTCCCCACGGGGACGTCGAAGTTCGATCTCTTCCTGACCATGGCCGATGTGCCGGACGAAGGGGTGGTCGGCTTCCTGGAGTACGCGACCGACCTGTTCGACCGGTCGACCGCCGAGGGGCTGACGGACCGTTTCGTCACGACGCTCCGGGAGCTGGTGGCCCGGCCGGAGGCGCCGCTGCCCGCACTCGCTCCGGCATCCGCACCGGCACCTGCGGTGGCTCCGGCCTCGTCACGGACCACCCGCAGGGCGGAGTTCCGCGCGCCCCGCACCCCGGTCGAGCAGCTGCTCGCGGGGGTGTTCACGAAGGTGCTGGGCGCCGACCGGGTCGGTCTGGACGACGATTACTTCCTGCTGGGCGGGGACAGCATCCGCTCCCTCCAGATCGTGGCCGGCGCCCGGGAACAGGGGCTGGAGCTGAAGCCCCGGGACGTGTTCGAGCGCCGGACGGTGGCGGGTCTGGCGGAGGTGGTCGCCGGGCATGCGGCGGAGTCGGCCGTGGTCCTGACGGAGCTGCCCGGCGGCGGCACCGGAACCGTCCAGCCCCTCCCCATGAACGGCTATCTGCGGGATCTGGCGGCCGGGACCGACCGCTTCCCCATGACGACCGTGGTGGACCTCCCCGAGGGCATCGACGCGGACGGCATCGTCGCCACCCTGACCGCCGTCATCGATCACCACGACATCCTCCGCTCACGCTGCACGGACGATGGCGGACTCGCCGTGGCTCCCGCAGGATCCGTCGACGTCCGGGCCCTGCTCCACCACGCCGGTGAGGACGCGCATCTCCAGCGCGAACTCAACGACGCCGTGGGCCGCCTCGACCCGGCGGCCGGAACGATGGCCCAGTTCACGTGGCTGGCACCGAACCGGCTGATCATCGTCCTGCACCACCTCGTCGTGGACGGCGTCTCCTGGCGGATCCTGCTGCCGGACCTCGCCACCGCCTGGTCCCGCATCCGCGACGGCCGCACCCCCGAACTGCCGGCCGTGGGGACCTCCGTACGCCGCTGGGCGCACGCGCTCAACGAAGCGGCCACGAGTCCCGAGCGGACCGCCGAACTCGACACCTGGCGCACGATCGTCAACGGCCCGGACCCGCTCCTGGGCAGCCGTGCCCTCGACCCGACGGTCGACACCCAGTCCACGGTCAGGAGCTTCTGGGTCCGCCTGCCCGCCGACGTCACCGAAGCCGTGCTGACGACGGTCCCGGCGGCGTTCCGCAGCGGCGTCAACGACGCCCTTCTCACCGCCCTCGCCCTCGCCGTCACCCGCTGGCGCCACGAGAGGGGCATCGAGCAACCCACCACCCTCATCCGCCTCGAAGGCCACGGCCGCGAGGAAGAAGCCGTCCCCGGCGCCGACCTCTCCCGCACCGTCGGCTGGTTCACCAGCGTCTACCCCGTACGACTCGACCTCACCGGCATCCCCCTCGATGACGCCTACGCGTCCGGGCCCACCACGGGTCATGTCCTGAAGTCCGTCAAGGAACAGCTTCTGGCGATCCCCGGCAAGGGGCTCGGCTACGGTCTGCTGCGCCATCTCAACCCGGACACGCGGGCGGAGCTGGCGGCGGCGCCCTCGGGGCAGATCTCGTTCAATTACCTCGGCCGGTTCTCGACCGCCGACATGCCCGAGGAGCTGCGCGGCCTCGGCTGGACGCAGTCGGCCGACGGCGGTGATGTGCTGGCGGCGCTGGACCCGAAGCTGCCGGCCCTCGCCACGCTGGACCTGAACGCCCTGGTCACCGATGAGGGCGACGGGCCGTCGCTCCGCGCCCGGTTCGCGTTCCCCACGGGTCTTCTCGGCGAGGACGAGGTACGGGAGCTGGCGGACCTGTGGTGCGACGCGCTCACCGCGATCGCGCGTCATACGACGGCCCCCGGCGCGGGCGGGCTCACCCCGTCCGACGTCCCGCTGGTCACCGTCGGACAGGCGGAGCTGGTGGAGTGGGAGCGCGGCCATCCGGGCCTGGTGGATGTCTGGCCGCTGACTCCGCTCCAGTCGGGGTTGCTGTTCCACGCGCAGCTCGCGGGCGCTTCGTACGACGCCTACCACATGCAGATGGTCTACCACCTGTCCGGACCGGTGGACCCCGACCGCATGCGCGCCGCCGGACAGGCACTCCTGGACCGGCACCCCAACCTGCGCACCGCCTTCGTCACCGACCACACCGGACACCCCGTCCAGCTCGTCACCCAGAGCGCTGCGCTCCCCTGGCAGCACCTCACCGCCTCCGGGGGGACCGAGGCCCTCGACACCTACCTCACCCAGGACCGCAACACCCCCTTCGACCTCGCACAACCACCCCTCATCCGCCTCGCCCTCCACACCAGCACACCCGACCGCTCCGAACTCGTCCTCACCGCCCACCACATCCTCTTCGACGGCTGGTCCCTCCCCCTCCTCCTCCAGGACCTCCTCCACCTCTACACCGGCACCCCCCTCCCCCAGACCCCCCACTACCGCGACTTCCTCACCTGGCTCACCACCCAGGACACCACCACCGCCACCACCGCCTGGACCCACGAACTCCAAGGACTCGACGAACCCACACTCCTCGCCACAGGCCAGGAGGACCACGGCGCGGCCGACGGCGGGGCGGGAAAGACGGACGTACCGGTGCCGGCCGAGCTGTCCGCGCTGCTGAGCGCCCGCGCGACCGAACTCGGGGTCACGCTCAACACGGTCGTCCAGGGCGCCTGGGCGCTCGTCCTCTCCGGCCTCACCGGACGCGACGACGTCGTCTTCGGCTCCACCGTCTCCGGCCGGCCCCCGGCCCTGCCGCGGGCGGAGAGCATGGTGGGCCTGTTCATCAACACCCTCCCGGTCCGCGTCACCCTCTCGCCCTGGCAGTCCCTGCGGGACGTCCTCACCACCCTCCAGGACCGTCAGACCGCGCTCCTGGACCACCACCACCTCAGCCTCGCCGACATCCAGCGCACCACCGGACTCCCCACCCTCTTCGACACCACCGTCGTCTTCGAGTCCTATCCGGTGGACAGCGCGGAACTGGCCCGTGCGGGGAGCGGGACGGACTTCGCGATCAGCGGTTTCACCGCCACCAGCGGGACGCACTACCCGCTCGGTCTCTCGGCCACGGCCGAACCGGAGCTGCGGCTCGAACTGCACCACCGTGCCGGTCTGATCGGCCGGGCCACCGCCGAGGACGTCGCGGACCGCCTCGGCCGGGTACTGCGGCAGCTGGCCACGGACCCGGACACTCCGGTCGGCCGGCTGGCCGGGCCGGCGCCCGCCGAGCGGGAGCGGTGGCTGAACGCCGCCGCCGGACCGGCCTCCGGTCCGGCCGCCGACTCCGTGGCCGCGCTGTTCGCCCGGCAGGCGGCGGCGACCCCGGACGCGACCGCCGTCGTCTTCCAGGACACGGAACTGACGTACGCGGAACTCCGCACCCGGGTCGACCGGCTGGCGCGCGAGCTGGTCCGGCGCGGGGTGCGGCCGGGTTCGGTGGTGGCGGTGTCGCTGCGGCGCTCGCCCGAGCTGGTGGTGGCGCTGCTGGCGGTGATGACGGCCGGGGGCGCGTATCTGCCGGTGGACCACGCCCATCCGGCGGACCGGATCGCGTACGCGGTGACGGATTCCGGGGCAGGTCTGGCCCTGGTGGACGCGGCGACGGCCGGGGCGCTGGCCCCGACGGGCCTTCCGGCGCTCCGGGTGGACGAGCCGCTGCCGGCGGCCGGAGGCACCACGGCGGACCCGGTCCCTGAGGTCCCCAGTGTCCCTGGTGTCTCCGGTGTCTCCGTGGACGATGTCGCGTACGTCATCTACACCTCCGGTTCGACGGGCCGCCCGAAGGGGGTCGCGGTCACCCACCGGGGGGTCGCGAGCCTGGTGGCCGCGCATGTGACCCGGATGGGGATCACCGGCGGCAGCCGGATGCTCCAGCTCGCCTCGCCGAGTTTCGACGTATCGCTGTGCGAGCTGTTCACGGTGCTGCTGTCGGGTGCGGCGGCCGTCATCGCCGACCCGGAGGAGCTGGCTCCGGGGGCCCCGCTGGCCGCGACCCTCGCCGCGCGCCGGGTGACGCATGTGATGATGACGCCGCCGGTGCTGGCCGCACTGCCCGACGACGCCCTGACCACCGTCGAGTGCCTGGTGGTGGGCGGCGAGGCGACCCCGCCGGAGCTGATCGCCCGCTGGTCGGCGGGGCGCCGGATGCTCAATGTGTACGGTCCGACGGAGACCACGGTGTGCGCCACGATGGGCGCTCCGCTGACGGGTGACGGCGGTGTCCTCACCATCGGCCGGCCCATCGAGGACACCCGGGTGTACGTCCTGGACGGCGGGCTGCGGCCGGTGCCGGCCGGGGTGCCGGGGGATCTGTACATCGCGGGCGCGGGTGTGGCGCGCGGCTATGTGGGCCGGCCCGGTCTGACGGCCGAGCGGTTCGTGCCCTGCCCGTTCGGTCCTGCGGGTGCGCGGATGTACCGGACCGGCGATGTGGCCGTGTGGACGGAGGACGGCGAGCTGGTCTTCCGGGGCCGTGCCGACGACCAGGTGAAGATCCGGGGCTTCCGGATCGAGCCGGGCGAGGTGGAGGCGGCCCTGCTGTCCCTGCCGGGCGTGGCGCGGGCGGTCGTCGTGGTGGACGAGCGGCCGGGCGACCGGCGGCTGGTGGCGTACGTCGTCCCCGGGACCGGTCGGGACCTCGATCCGGGTGCCGGGCGGGACCTCGATCCGGGTGCCGGGCGGGACCTCGATCCGGTGGAGCTGCGGCGGCGCCTCGGCGGGCTGCTGCCGGAGCATCTGGTCCCGTCGGTGGTGATGGCCATCCCGGAGCTGCCGCTGACCGCCAGTCAGAAGCTGGACCGGCGGGCGCTGCCGGCGCCCGACTACGGGGCCGCCGCCGGCGGCGCCGAGCCGACGACCCTGCGGGAGACCCTGCTGTGCGGGTTGTTCGCGGAGGTGCTGGGCGTGGACCGGGTCGGTGCGGACGACGGGTTCTTCGCGCTGGGCGGGCATTCGCTTCTGGCGTCCCGGCTGATCGGCCGGATCCGGGTGGTGCTCGGCGCGGAGGTGCCGCTGCGGGTGGTGTTCGGTACGCCGACACCTGCCGGTCTCGCGGCCTGGCTGGAAACCGACGGAGGCTCGGCGGAGTCGTCGGATCCGTACCAGCCGGTGCTGACCATCCGGAAGGAGGGCGACCGGGAGCCGCTGTGGTGGGTCCACCCGGGGGGCGGGCTGTGCTGGCCGTATCTCGGGTTCGCGGACGGGCTCCCGGCGGACCGGCCGGTCCTCGGGCTCCAGGCGAAGGGCTTCGACGGCGTGACCGCGCTGCCCGGCTCGGTGGCGGAGGTCGTCGCCGACTACGTCGGGGAGGTGCTGGCCGTACAGCCGAAGGGTCCGTTCCATCTGCTGGGCCACTCCACGGGCGGCACGCTGGCGCACGCCATGGCCGCCGAACTCCGCCGCCAGGGGCACGAGGTGGCGCTGCTCGCGCTGCTGGACAGTGTGCCCAGCTCGCTGCTCGCGGACCGGGCGGCGCCCACCGAGGCCGAGATCCGCGCCTATTTCGCCCGGCATCTCGCCGGGTCGGCGGGGTCGGCCGACCACGAGGCCCTGGTGGACCGCGCCGTCGCGGTGGGTCTGAACTACACGCGGATCATGCGCGGCTCCGGGGTGCCGGAGTACGACGGCGACGCGCTGTTCTTCAACGCCGTACCGAAGCCGGAGGGGTCGTTCGCGGACCTCTGGCGACCGCACATCCGCGGTGAGGTGCGGGAGTACGACATCCACAGCTCCCACGAGGACCTGTATCTGCCGCGGCAGGCCGCCGCGATCTGCTCGATCATCTGCCAGGAACTGGCCGGAAACTGAGGGGACGATGTCTGTGGACATCCAGGAACGCGAAAACCAGGAACACCGGGAACGACCGATTTCGGAAGGGGTGACCCGGGCCGGGGAGCGGGACCGGGCGGACGGCCGGGGGCCGGAGGGCGAGCCGTACGACGTCGTGGGCATCGGTTTCGGCCCGTCGAGCCTGTCGCTGGCGATCGCGCTGGAGGAGCACCCGGAGCCGCTGCGGGCCGCTTTCTTCGAGCGTCAGCCGGCGCTGGGCTGGCACCAGGGGATGCTGGTGCCGTCGGCGAAGATGCAGGTCTCCTTCCTCAAGGATCTGGCCACGTTCCGGAACCCCACCTCGTCGTTCAGCTTCGTGGCCTATCTGCACGAGCGGGGGCGGCTGGCGCGGTTCGTCAACAACCAGGACTTCTACCCGACGCGGCGCGAGTTCCACGACTATCTCGACTGGGCGGAGACCCGGCTGCGCCACCGGGTGTCGTACGGCGCCGAGGTGACGGCGGTCGAGCTGGCGGGGGCCGCCGGGCGGGGCCCCGCGGACCGGGTGCGGATCGAGGTGAGCGACCCGGCCGCGCCGGGCGGCACCCGCAGCGTCGAGGCACGCAATGTGGTCGTCTCCACCGGTCTGGTGCCCCGGATGCCGGCCGGGATCGAGGCGGGTGGGCATGTCTGGCACAGCTCCGCGTTCCTGCACCGGTTCCGGGGGTGGAGCGGCGGCCCGCTGAAGCGGGTGGCCGTGGTCGGCGCGGGCCAGAGCGCGGCGGAGATCGTGCGGTTCCTGTACGACACCCTGCCGGACGCGCGGATCTCGGCGATCCTGCCCTCGTACGGGTACTCGATCGCGGACAGCACGCCCTTCGCGAACCAGGTCTTCGACCCGGGCGCGGTGGACGACTTCTACCGCGGTTCGCAGCGGGCGAAGGACGCGATCTGGGAGCGCCACCGCAACACCAATTACTCGGTGGTGGACGACGAGGTGATCCGGGGCCTCTACCAGCGGGCCTACGACGACGAGGTCAGCGGGGAGCGGCGGCTGGACTTCGTCAATCTGTCCCGGGTCGCGGGCGTGGCGCGGACCGGGGACACCACCCGGGTGACGGTCCGTTCGCTGGCCGACGAGGACGAGTACGACCTGGACGTGGATGTCCTGGTGTGCGCGAGCGGGTACGACCCGATGGACCCGGCACGGGTCCTGGGCGGCCTCGACAAGTACTGCCCGCGGGACGAGCAGGGCCGTTACCGGGTGGGCCGCGACTATCGCGTGGCCACCACGGACGACCTGTCGTGCGGGATCTATCTGCAGGGCGGCACCGAGCACACGCACGGTCTCTCGTCGTCCCTGCTGTCCAACATCGCGGTCCGCGGCGGCGAGATCGCGGACTCGATCATCGCCGGGCGCACCGCCCGGGGGAAGGGAGCTGCGGCATGAGCGGCAACCCGTTCGACGACGCCGACGGCCGGTTCCATGTGCTGGTGAACGACGAGGAGCAGCATTCGCTGTGGCCGACGTTCGCGGCGGTGCCGGAGGGCTGGCGGGTGGTCCTGGACGACGGGAGCCGGGCGGCGTGCCTGGCCTATGTCGAGGAGCACTGGACCGATATGCGTCCCCGGAGTCTGCGGGAGGCGATGGCGGGGGACGGCCGGGCCGCCGCGGGCTGACCGGCGGGAGGGGGCGCGGAGGCGCCCGAAGCACGGAAGCACGGAAGCACGGAAGCACGGAAGCACGGAAGCACAGGGAACGGCAGGGACGAGGGAATCGCATGACAGCGCTGGCCGAACGGTGGGGCATCCACCCGGAGCACTTCTGGTTGTACGGCCGTCGGCCGGAGCGGCTGGTCCGTTTCGACGAGCAGATGGACGCGTGGAACGTGTACGGCTACCCGGAGGCGATGGAGGTCCTCGGGGATCCGGGGACGTTCTCGTCGGACACGGCGAAGCTGCTGCCGATGGGGATGGACGAGTCGTTCACGGAGGGGGATCTGCTCCAGACGGATCCGCCGGACCACCGGGAGCTGCGGAAGCTGGTGAGCCACGCGTTCACGCCGAAGGTCGTGGCGGATCTGGAGCCGAGGATCACGGAGGTGACGCGGGAGCTGCTGGACGCGGTGGCGGACGAGGAATCGTTTGATCTGATGGGCTCGCTGGCGTATCCGCTGCCGGTGACGGTGGTCGCGGAGCTGCTGAGCATTCCCGCCGCCGACCGGTATCTGCTGGAGAAGTGGATGCGCGGGATGACGGAGAGCCTGGGCGATCTGTCGATGTCCGACGACACGGCGGAGCAGGAGCGGGTCTTCGAGCAGTCGATGGCGCCGATGCGGGAGATGCTGGCGTATCTGCGCGAGCACACGGCGGCGTGCCGGGGCCGGCGGCGGCAGGACGATCTGCTGGGGCGGCTCATCGAGGCCCGGGTGGGCGGTGAGCGGCTGACGGACAACCACATCGTCAACTTCGGGAAGATGCTGCTGATCGCGGGGTATCTGACCACGACGATGCTGATCGGGAACACGGTGCTCTGCCTGGACAACTATCCGGAGCAGGCCGCGAAGGTCCGTGCGGACAGGTCGCTGGTGCCGGGGCTGCTGGAGGAGTCCATGCGGTATCTGAGCCCGGTGGCGGCCACGTACCGGGCGACGACCCGGGAGGTGGAGGTCGCGGGGCAGCGGATGGAGCCGGGGAAGATGGTCCTGGTCTGGTACGGGGCCGCCAACCGGGACGAGCGGCAGTTCACCGATCCGCACGCGTTCGACGTGACCCGGGAGCGGAACGCCCATCTGGGCTTCGGCCGGGGCATCCACTTCTGTCTGGGTGCGCCGCTGGCGCGGATGGAGGGCCGGGTGGCGATGAACCTGCTCTTCGACCGTTTCTCGGAGATCAGGACGGATCCGGAGAGGACGCCGGTGTTCTCGCCGGGCTATGACACGACGGGGGTGAATGTGCTGCCGGTCCGGGTGACCCGGGCATGAGCCGGTGACCTGCGGGAGCCGGTGACCCGGGCGTGCGCCGGTGACCTGACTGGAGTCGCCGGCCTCGGGGCTCCCCCGCCGGGGCCACCGCGCGGTCACCGTTGCGCCATTGTGGCGCATGTGGTGCACGACCCCGGGAAAACCGACCCGCGCACCCCCATCCCTCCACGTGGGAGGGGGTTTCCCGCCCCGAAGCCAGCCCTTTGACGCCATACAGAGCCCGCTTTGACGCCGCTTTCCTCCCTGCGCCGTTGTCAATGGCGCCATTAATGTGTCACTATGGCGCTATGGGCGGTCGGGGCATACCGGCCCCGCCCCTTCGGGTGCGGCAGCCCGTGTGCATCCGACCAGCTCCGACCAGCTCACCAGGGAGTTCCGGCATGACCACGTTCGACACCCCAGACCCGATCTCCGTGCGGATCGAACTCGCCACGGGGGACATCCACCTCACGGCCGGTCCGCGGACGGACACGGTGGTCGAGGTCCGTCCGAGCGACGGCTCCAGCGCCGCGGACGTCAAGGCCGCGGCGGACACCAAGGTCGACTTCTCCCGGGGCAAGCTGCTGATCAAGGGGCAGCCGCTGCGCCGCTCGGCCTCGGTCTCGCGCGGCGGCTCGGTCGACGTGATCATCGGTCTGCCGGAGGGCTCCGAGGTCCGGGGCAGCGGGGCCTGGGCGACGCTGCGCGGCGAGGGCCCGCTCGGCGAGTGCCGGTTCGATGTCGCCGAGGGCGACATCCGCCTCGGCCAGGCCGGCCCGGTGCGCCTGTCCACGTCCCACGGACAGATCGTGGTCGCCCGGGCGGGCGGCCCCGCGCGGATCGCCAACGGCTCGGGGACCATCCGGGTCGACCGGATCGACGGCAGCGCCTCCGTCTCCAACGACATGGGCGAGACCCGGATCGGCGAGATCACCGGCGAGCTGAAGCTCACCGGGATGAACGCGGACTTCCGGGTCGGGCGCGCCCACGACGACATCGAGGTGAAGACCTCGCACGGCAGCGTCCGGATCGGTGAGGTGGCGCGCGGACTGGTCTCCATCACCGCGGCCTCCGCCGAGATCGAGGTCGGGATCCGGGAGGGCACCTCCGCCAAGCTGGATGTCAGCACGGCATCGGGCAGCGTCCGCAACCAGCTCGAAGGGGCCTCGGGCCCAAAGAAAACCGATGAGGTCGTCGAGGTGCGCGCCCGCACCTATGGCGGCGACATCGTCATCCGCCGCTCCTGGTGACCCGTGACCCCATGACCCCGTGAGGGCGGCGCGCGCGGCCCGCCGACCGCGCCCGCGCCGCCCGGCCGGGCATCGAGCCACGGCCCCGGTGGGCCCGGAAGCGAAGCGACCGTACAGCCCCCGGCGGCCCTGCGGCGGCCCGGAAATCGTCCGTCCCCCGAGCGGTTTCCGGGCCGCACCCCGCTGCGAACGCCCGCCGACATCTGTCCACGACAAGGAATCCCCTATGACCACTCGCGAGAGAGTCGTCCTCGACGTCGACGGCCTGCGCATGAGTTACGGCACCACGGAAATCCTCCGGGACGTCGGCTTCCGGGTGCACCACGGCGAGGTGGTCTGCCTCCTCGGGCCGAACGGGGCCGGGAAGACCACCACCCTGGAAATCCTCGAAGGGTTCCGGATGCGGTCCGCCGGCCGGGTCGAGGTGCTGGGCACCGACCCGGCACAGGGCGACGAGCGGTGGCGCGCCCGCCTCGGCGTCGTCCTCCAGTCCTGGCGCGACCACGGCCGCTGGCGGGTCCGCGAACTCCTCGCCCACCTCGGCCGCTACTACGCCCCGTACAGCACCGGGCAGACCATCCGCCCCTGGGCCACGGACGAGCTGATCGAGGCCGTCGGACTGACCCCGCACGCGGGGAAGAAGGTACGGATGCTCTCCGGCGGCCAGCGGCGCAGGCTCGATGTGGCCGTCGGCCTCGTCGGCCGGCCCGAACTGCTCTTCCTGGACGAGCCCACCGCCGGTCTCGACCCCGTCGCGCGCCGCGAGTTCCACGGCCTGGTCGAGAGCCTGTCCGCGCAGCGGGACACCACCATCGTCCTCACCACCCACGACCTGCACGAGGCCGAGAAGCTGTCCGACCGGATCATGATCCTGGACGGCGGGCGGATCATCGCCGACGGCACGGCGGCCGAGCTGGCCCGCAGCATCGCCGACGAGGACGAGGTCCGCTGGACCCGCGACGGACAGCGGTACGAGCGGAACACCACCGAGTCGACCAAGTTCGTCCTCGACCTCTTCCGGCGGTACGGCGAGGAGATCGGCGAACTGGAGGTCCGCCGCGCCTCGCTGGAGGACACCTACCTCACCCTGGTACGGCGGGCCGAGGCCGGCCGCGCCGCCACCGACCAGCCGGACGAGCAGCACGAGGTGACCCGATGAACCCCCGAGCGACAGCACTCCGCGCGGGCTGGTCCCGTGGCCTGATCGAGCTGCGCCAGTCGGTCACCAACAGCGGCGACATCCTCAACCACCTGCTCTGGCCGGTGCTGATGCTCGTCGTCCTCTACTTCGTCCGGGACGTCTCCTTCCAGGACACCGGCTTCGACCTGGGTGCCCTGGTGCTGCCCAGCATCCTCGGCATGAACTCCGCCATGGCGATGGTCACCATGAGCCAGCTCCTCACGGCGGAACGGGAGGACGGCACCCTGCTGCGGGCCAAGGCCACCCCGAACGGCATGCTCGGCTATCTGACCGGGAAGGTGGTCTTCGTCTCCTTCGGGCTCGTCCTCGACCTCGCGATCTTCCTGATCCCCGGGCTGTTCCTCGTCCCCGGGATCTCCGTCGGCAGCGCCGGAGCCTGGCTCACCATGTTCTGGGTGCTGACCCTCGGTCTGCTGGCGACGCTCCCGATCGGCGCGGTCCTCGGCTCGCTCTTCGCCAGCGCCCGCAGCCAGGGCCTGATCATGCTGCCGATGATGGCGATGATCGCGACCTCGGGCATCTTCTACCCGGTGACGTCGATGCCGGACTGGGTCCAGTGGTTCGCCCAGGTCTTCCCGGTCTACTGGCTGGGCCTCGGCATGCGTTCCGCCCTGCTGCCGGACAGCGCGGCGGCCGTCGAGATCGGCGAGTCCTGGCGGCATCTGGAGACCGTCGGCGTGCTCGGGGCCTGGGCCGTCATCGGGCTGGCGCTCGCGCCGGTCGTCCTGCGCCGGATGGCACGCCGCGAGTCCGGCTCCTCCGTCGCCGAGCGCCGCGAGAAGGCCCTCCAGCGCATCGGCTGACCGCCGCCACCGCCACCACCCCCCCTTCCCACCCTCCTTCCCGTCCGCCGGAGCCCGCTCCGGCGGACGGGATTTCCGTGCTGTCCCGGTGCTGTCCTGGCGACGGGACAGCATCGGGACAGCGCAGGGCCCGGCACAGGGCCCGGCACCGGCACGGGCACGGGCACCGGCACGGGCACCGGCACCGGCACCGGCAAGGCGCGGACCTCACCGAAGCGCCGGCAACTCCCGCCAAAACCCGGCCGATCTTGACACTGCCATCCGGGCACTTGAACACTGGTGAAAGCCGATCGGCTCTCTTTCTCTTTCTCTCTCTTCCTCTCTCCTCCCATGGAAGGACACACCCATGACGTCGCCAGTCGACCAGTGGGGAATACATCCGGATCATTTCTGGCTGCGCGGAGAACGCCCCGCCGAACAGATCTCGTACGACGATGAACTGAAGATCTGGAACGTCTACGGCTATGCCGAGTGCGCCGAGATCCTCAGCAATCCGAAAGTATTCTCCAGCGATATGATGCGGCTCGACCCCATCAAACTGGACGAGGCCATCGTCGAGGGCGACTTCAGCCACACCGATCCGCCCCAGCACCGCAAGCTGCGCGGGCTCGTCGACCACGCCTTCACCCCGAAGCTGGTGGCCCGCCTGGAGTCCCGGGTCTCCACCGTCATCGGGGAACTGCTGGACGAGATCGCCGACCGGCCCCGGTTCGACCTGATGAAGGACTTCGCCGCGCCGCTCCCGCTCGTCATGATCTCCGATCTGATGGGCGTCCCGGCGGCCGACCGGGCACTGTTGCGCACCTGGATGGACAAGATGCTGGACGGTGGCGAGGAGTTCGAGTCGCCCGAGGAACAGCTCGCCGGCCAGGAGGAACTGGAACAGGAACTGTCCCTGCTCTGGGAAATGCGGGACTACTGGCGCGACCTCGCCGTGGCCCGCCGCGCCAAGCCGCAGGAAGACCTGATCAGTGAACTCGTCGCCGCCGAGATCGACGGCGAGCGGCTGAACGACAGCCAGATATCGAATATCTGCAATCGCCTGATGGTGAACGGCCACCTCACCACGGCCATGCTCATCGGCAATACCATTCTCTGCCTCGACGCCTTTCCCGATCAGAACGACAGGGCCCGCGCCGACCGTTCTCTCGTACCGGGACTCATCGAGGAATCGATGAGATTCATGAGTCCGATCTGCGGCGTCGGCCGGGCCACCAACACCGACGCGAAGATCGGCGGCACGGTCATCCCCAAGGACCAGATGCTGATCGCCTGGACGGGCGCCGCCAACCGGGACGAGCGGCAGTTCGCCGACCCGGACACCTTTGATCTGGAGCGGACGCCCAACGCGCATCTCGGTCTCGGCCGGGGCATCCACTTCTGCGTCGGACGCCAGCTGGCCCGCATGGAGGGCAAGGCGGCCATCAACGCCCTGCTGGACCGCTACCCCAGCATCACCACCGACCCGGACCGGCCCCCGACCTTCCTCCAGGTGGTCGACGCCGACGGGGTGGACACCCTGCCGGTGATCGCCTCCCCCGCCTGACCCCACGCCTGACCTGACGCCTCACGCCCCCGCCTGACAAGGAGCACTCCATGACGACCGTGGTCGACCGGTGGGACATCCACCCGGAACACCGCTGGCTGCGCGGGGAACGACCCGCCGCACCGGTCGAGTTCGACGAGACCCAGGGCGTGTGGAACGTCTACGGCCACGCCGAGTGCCTGACCGCGCTCAACGACCACACCACCTTCTCCTCCGACCTCGCCCGGCTGCTCCCCGTCGGCGTCGACTCCTCCCTCACCGAGGGCGACCTGTCCCAGATGGACCCGCCGGTCCACCGCAAGTACCGCAACCTCGTCAGCCGCGCCTTCACCCCCCGGCTCGTCGCCGCCATGGAGTCCCGCGTCGTCGACATCACCCGCGAACTCCTCGACCGGGTCGACGGCGCACCGGCCCTCGAACTCGCCTCCGACCTCGCCTATCCGCTGCCCGTCATCGTCATCGCCGAACTCCTCGGCGTCCCCGCCTCCGACCGCGATCTCTTCCGTGGCTGGGCCGACGACGTCATCGAGAGCTTCAGCGGCTTCTCCTTCCTCGACGACAGCGAGCAGGGCCAGAAGGACATCCAGGACGCGACCGCCCGGCTGCGGCCCCTCCTCGACTACATGGCGGCGCAGCTGGCCGAGCGCCGCCGCCGGCCCCAGGACGACCTGCTCAGCCAGCTCGCCGAGGCCGAGATCGACGGTGAACGCCTCACCGACAACGAGATCGTCAACTTCGCCAACATCCTCCTCGTCACCGGGCACATCACCACCACCATGACCCTCGGGAACACGGTGCTCTGCCTGGACGCGAACCCCGGGCAGACGGCGAAGGTCCGCGCCGACCGCTCCCTGGTCCCCGGCGCGATCGAGGAGGCCCTGCGGGTGCTGTCGCCCTCGGCCGCGCTCGCCCGGGGCACCACCACGGACGTCCGGATCGGCGGGGTCGAGATCCCCAAGGACCAGATCGTCATGTTGTGGCTGGCCGCCGCCAACCGCGACCCGCTGCGCTTCCCCGACCCCGAGGTGTACGACCCCGCCCGCGACCCCAACCCGCACTTCGGCTTCGGCCGGGGCGTCCACTTCTGCGTCGGCGCCGGCCTCGCCCGGCTGGAGGCGAAGGTCGCGCTCAACGCCCTCCTCGACCGCTTCCCCGTGCTCCGCACCGACCCGGAGCGGCCGCCCACGTTCTTCCCCACGCCCGACATGGTCGGCGTCAACACGCTCCACCTCCTCACCTCATGACCCGCCCCGACGAGGAGACGGCGGCGGCCGTCCCCATGGACCCCGCCCTCCAGCAGCTGGCCCTCGGCTACGTACCGGCGCAGATCCTCTGGACGGCCGCCGAACTGGGGATCGCCGACGGCCTCGCCGACGGTCCGCTCGCCGCCGGGCCGCTCGCCGAACGGACCGGCACCGACCCGGCGGCACTGCGCCGGCTGCTCCGGGCCCTCGCCGGACTCGGCCTGGTCACCCAGCTCGACACCGAGCGCTTCGCCCTCACGGACCTCGGCCGGCAGCTGCGCTCCGGCGGCCCCGGCTCCCCCCGGGAGCAGATCGGGCTGACGATCGCCCCCGAGCTGTGGCAGGCGTGGGGCGCCCTCACCCGTACCGTCCGCACCGGCGAGACCCACCGCATCCCCGGCACCGGCCTCACCGCCCACGAGGCACTGCGGCGCCACCCCGGCCTGTCGGCGCGGCTCCACGCGGGCAAGGCCCAGGCGACGGCGGCGTTCGCGCCCGGCGTCCCCGCCGCGTACGACTTCTCCGGCTTCGGCACGGTCGTCGACCTCGGCGGCGGTGACGACGGCACCCTGATCGCGGCCGTGCTGACCGCCGTGCCCGCGCTCCGGGCCGTACTCGTGGACCGGCAGGAGCCCCTGGACCGCACGGCGGCGGCCCTCGCCGGCACGGGCCTCGCGGACCGCTGGACCGCCGTGGCGGACGACCCGGCGACGGCGGTACCGCCGGGCGGGGACGCGTACCTCCTCAACAACGTGGTCCGCGACTGGGACGACCGGCAGGCGCTCGCCGTCCTGCGCCGGTGCCGGGCCGCGATGCCGCCGCAGGCCCGGCTGCTCCTGGTCGAGACGCTGATGCCGGACGTGCTGACCCCGGAGGAGTCCGCCGCGTACGGCCTCACCGACCTCAACAACCTGGTCTTCGCCGGCGGCCGGGAACGCACCCGGGACGAGTACGGGCGGCTGCTGGCCGACAGCGGGTTCACGCTCACGTCGGCCGTCGCGGTGAAGGTCGCCGACGGCGTGCCCGACTACCACGTCATCGAGGGGACCCCGGCGGGCTGACGGCCCGGTCCCACGGGGTGGGAGAGCCGCCGCCACGCATCGGCGGACGGCGCCTCGACCCGCGCGCTCGTCCCGACCGGGCCGCGCGCGGCAGCCCGAGCCCGCTGCGACCTGCCCCCACTCGTCACGGAACGACGTGCCCTCGGCCGCGAGGGCCGCAGTCACTCCTCGGATTCCGGCCAGGTCCAGTCGCTCGGGGCGGGTCGAGGCGCACCTCGCCGGCGGCGGGTTCATCCGGGCGCGCGGGCGGTGGCGGCCGGCGTCGCGGCGGCCCGGAGGTGAGCGGCCCGGAGGATGACGAGGTCGTCGCTCGGCGGATCACGTGCGGCGGCGCGCGCCGCCGGGCCGGCCCAGGGTCAGAGCCGTCACGGCCGCCGTGAGGGGGAAGAGGGCGACGGCCGACAGGGCGGCGGTCAGCGATCCGGAGGCGGCCACGGCCCCCGCCGTGGCGCTGCCGGCGCCGCCGCCGACGAAGTAGCCGAGGTTCAGCAGGCCCATCGCGCCGCCCCGCAGGGCCGGTTCGACGCGCGCGGACAGCAGCGCGGTGATGACGACCTGGGTGACGGCGGTGCCCGCGAAGCCGAGGGAGGCCGCGAGGAGCAGCGGCAGCGCGTGCCCCGCGGCCCCCGGGACCAGCGCGGGGGCGGCCAGCGCGAGGGCGCAGGCCAGGGCCGTCGCGGCGAGGAGCCTGCTGCCGCCGGTCGCGGCGGGGAGCCGTCCGGCGAGCCGGGAGCAGAGCGAGCCGGCGATCGCGCCGGGCAGCAGCCAGGCACCGATCTCCAGGACGCTCCAGCCGTGTTCGCGCACCAGGATCTGCGGCACGGCGTACATGGTCGCGAACAGCCCGCCGTAGACGCCCGTACCGGTGGCCGCCGCGCGCAGGAAGCCGCCGTCGGTGACGAGGGCCCGGGGGACGAAGGAGGTCTCGGCGGTACGGACGCGCAGGGCCAGCCCGGCGGCCGACAGCAGCAGGACGGTGGCGAGGGCGGCGACGGCGGTGGCCGGCAGGCCGAGCGCGGGGGCCTGGATGAGCAGCAGCAGGCCCCCGGCCACGAGGGTGAGCAGCGCGGCGCCCAGGGCGTCGAGGGGGCGGCCCGAGCCGTTCCGCCGGGTGGCGGCGCGCAGGCACAGGGGGACGGCGAGCAGCGAGAACGCGGGCAGGACGAGGGTGACGCGCCAGCTGAGCCAGGCGGTGACGGCCCCGCCGGCCAGGGTGCCGGCGGCGGTGAACACGGCGAGGGTGGCGCCGAACGCGGCGAGTATCCGGGGCCGTTCGGCGGGGGCGGCGGTCGCCGTGAGGGCGAGTGCGCAGGCGGTCAGGGCGCCGGATCCGGCGGCGAGCACGCCCCGCCCGGCGACGAGAGCGGGCAGGCCGGGGGCGAGCAGGCAGACCACGGCGCCGGCGGCGAGCACGGCCGATCCGACGAGCAGCGCGGTCCGGATGCCGTGCGCGTCGGCGAGCCGTCCGAAGAGCGCGGTGCCGATGCCGAGCGCGAGCGCGTGGACGGTGAGTACCCAGGCGGTGGCGGAGGCGCCGGAGCCCAGTCCGGCCGCCACGTCGGGCAGGGCGACGCCGGCGGAGCTGATGCCGAAGACGGCGGGGCCGAAGAGGAGCCCGTAGCGGAGTCCTGCGGTACGGGCCCGCCCACCGGCGGCGGGCACGGAGCCGGTGCCGGTGGGCGGGGCGGTCGGGGTGGCGGCCATGGTGTTCCTCGGTCCTTCGGGCGGTGAGGGGGGAAGGGGTCCTACCCGCCGGGGCGCGTGGAGCAGCCGAAGGCCGTGCTGGTTGGTCAGGTCCGGGATCCGTGGCACGGTCGCGAGGAGCGTGCGGTGCGGCGTCCGGAGCAGCGTCCGGGACGCCGTCCGGCGCGGTCTGCGGGGACGGCGTCCGGCGCGGCCTACGAGAAGTCGTAGGTGGCGAACTCGGTGACGGGGAGATACCCGATGCGCCGGTAAAGGGCGTTGCTGGTGGGGTTGGCGAGGTCGGCGAAGAGCACGACCTCGCTCGCGCCCTCGGCCAGCGCCACCCGGCTCACCTCGACGGACACGGCGGCCGCGTAGCCGTGCCCGCGCAGGTGGGCCGGGGTGTAGACGGGGTCGACCTGGACGTGTCCCGCGACCATCGGATTCGCGCCCGCCATGGAGACGGGCGTGCCGTCCGGGGTCTCCCAGAGCGTGTAGCGCTTGTCCCCGAAGCGTGAGCCGGCCCAGGATTCGGCGTCCATGGAGGAGTTCTCGCCGACGGCGGCGGCGAACCCGTTGCACCAGTGCACGATTTCTTCGCGGTCCTCCTCGCCCAGGACGCGCGCCCGGCCGGCCGGGAAGGGGGCCGGCGGGGTGAGTGTGCCGAGCCGGTAGAGACAGAGCCGCACCCGCAGCGTCGGTGTCGCGCCGGTGTGCCGCTGCCATGCCTCGGCGAAGGCGGTGGCGGTGGCGTGGTCCGCGCTGACGTAGGGGAGGGAGTGCCCGAGGCCGGCCAGGTGGGCGGCGAGGGTGTCGGCCTGTCCGGGGGTGAGGGGGGTGAGTCCCAGCCCGTGGGACGGGAGCCGGTGGAAGGTCGCGTGGACCTCGCCCGCCCGCTCCAGCCGGCCGAAGAGGGGGGCTCCCGTGCCGTAGTAGGCCGCCCCCCGGATACGGAGTCTCTGGGTCACGGTCAGCGGCATGAGGTGGACGACGGGCCGTGAGCGCAGGAACTCTCCGGCTCGGGCGAGAAAGTCGTCGACGTCTTCGGTGAGTTGCCAGTGGTTCGGGAGCATCCTCCATGATCCCGCAGGCCGGGGGCGTGCGTCCGTGGATTATTTTCCGCCGACGGCATCACGCCGGGCCGGTTCCGGTCGCGGGGCCGCAGAGCCGGCAGTGCGCCACCGTGGCACATGTACCCCCGTACCCACATTTCAGCCATTACGGCGTGAAGAGGCCCATCGGGCGGCGGGAGCGATCAGAATGCGGTAGGCATACGGGCACGCGCGGCAGCACGACCCGGGCCGGGCGGAGGGCCGCGTACACCGGACCGGCGGCCGCAGGGCATCACGGCGCGATCGGGGGCGAAGGCGGCCATGGGTGACGGCTCACTCTTCTTTGAACGGTACGAGGCGGTGCTGGCGCGGTGGCCCGTGCCGGTGGAGAGCCTGGACGTGCCGTCCCGGTACGGCTCCACCCGGGTCCATGTCTGCGGCCCGCCCGACGCGCCCCCCGTCGTCCTGCTCCCGGGCGGCGGGACGACGTCGGTCGTCTGGTACGCCAACGCGGGCGAGCTGGCCCGCGACCACCGGGTGTACGCCGTGGACCTGATGGGCGACATCGGCCGCAGCCTCCACAACGGCGCTCCGCTGCGGGGCCCCGACGATCTGATGGCGTGGCTCGATCTGCTCGTCCGTGAGCTGGATCTCGCGGGGGCGGATCTGTGCGGCCACTCCTACGGCGCCTGGATCGCCCTGCGGTACGCGCTCCACGCGCCCGACCGGATCGGCCGGCTGGCGCTGCTCGACCCGGTGGCCTGTTTCGGGGAGCCGGGCCCGCGCTATGTGCTGCGGGCGCTGCCCGTCCTGCTGCGGCGCACGCCCGAGCGGGTCCGGGGCCTGCACGAGTGGGAGAGCGGCGGCCCGGCCGGGGACCCGGTGTGGCGGGCGTTCCTGGAGAGCACCGGGACGGTGCGGCCGTCGAAGGTGGTCACCATGCGCCGTCCCAAGGCGGCGGAGCTGCGGTCCTGTTCCGTGCCCACGCTGGTGGCGCTCGCCGGGGAGAGCCGGGCGCACGCGGTGGGCCGGGTGGCCGCCACCGCCCGCACGCTGATGCCGGCCGCCCGGGTCGTGACCCTGCCCGGCGCCTCCCACCACTCCCTTCCGCAGGAGCGGCCCGCCGAACTGAACCGTGTCCTGACGGAGTTCCTGGCCCCCGCTCCCTGAATCGACTCGATCGACTCGGCCGAAATTCGTTGTCCTATTTCCGCCAGCATCAGTACTCCTCTCGCGCGAGAGTCGGTGAAGGCCCGTGTCCCTGTGATCGCGGTCCGCCCCTCCAACACTCCGGCACTCCGGCACTCCGCGAAAGGCACAGCGCATGCACGTCGTCCCCGGGCTCAAGGTCCTGTACTTCGGCACACCGGTGGTGCTGATCAGCTCACTCAACGAGGACGGCACGGCGAACCTGGCGCCGATCTCCTCGGCGTGGTGGCTGGGCCAGTCCTGCATGATCGGTCTCGGCAACAACGCCCACACCACCGCGAACCTGCTGCGGGAGGGCGAGTGCGTGCTCAACCTGCCGTCGTCGGCGATGGTCGACGCGGTCGACCGCATCGCGCTCACCACCGGAAAGCAGGTCATGCCGGAGTACAGGGTGCGGCAGGGCTACCGCTACGAGCCGGACAAGTTCTCGGCCGCACGGCTGACCGAGCAGGCATCGGACCTGGTCCGGCCCCCCAGGGTCGCCGAATGCCCCATCCAGCTGGAGTGCCGCGTCGTCTCGTCCCATCCCTTCGGCGGTCCCGCGTCGCACGCGACCGCCTTCGAGGTCGAAGTCCTTCGCGCCCATGTCGAGGAGGACCTGGTCATCCCGGGGACGCACTATGTGGACCCGCTCCGCTGGGACCCGCTGATCATGAAGTTCTGCGAGTTCTTCGGCGGTGGGGACAACGTCCACCCGTCGAGACTCGCCGACGGCTGGAAGCTGCCGCACCGGCTTCGGGCGGCGGCCGGCTGAGCACTCCGCCGCCGGCCGACTCGACTGATCAGGGCCAGGGATCAGCGATCAGCGATCAGCGATCAGCGATCAGTCGAGCGTGATGTGCGGCTCGTACAGATCGATCCAGGCCGCCAGGTCCAGAACGCGCTCCAGGCCGTGCCGGGTGCCGAGGTCCAGGGCGGCGGGGTCCACGGCCATCGCCCGGGTCAGCCAGCCGTTGTCCACCAGCGTGAAGAGCGTGTCGTTGCGCTCGGCGGCGATGTGCTTGGCCGTGTCCTGGAGGGCCTGCGCGTAGAACGGGTCCTGGACGCTGGGGTACGGGGACTTCCGCCGCTCCGCGACCGGCGCGGGCAGCAGGTCGCGGACGGCGGCCCGCAGCAGGCTCTTCTCCCGGCCGTCGAAGCTCTTCATGTGCCACGGCGTGTTGAAGACGTACTCCACGAGCCGGTGGTCGCAGAACGGGACCCGGACCTCCAGGCCGGTGGCCATGCTCATGCGGTCCTTCCGTTCCAGCAGCGACGGCAGCCACCGCGTGAGGTGGAGATGGCCGATCAGTCGCATCCGGGCCTCCTCGTCGTCCTCGCCGGGCAGCCGGGGTGCCCGGCGGACGGCGTCGGCGTACTGGTCCGCGAGGTGTTCGGCCAGCCGCAGCCGGTGGGCGACCTCCGGGCGGAGCAGGGCCAGCGACTCCCGTTCGACGGCCCCGAGGAGCGCGGACCACGGGAAGGTGCCGCCCCGCCGCGCGGCCGGGTGGTCGAACCACGCGTACCCGCCGAAGAGTTCGTCGGCGCCCTCGCCGGAGACGGCCACGGTGCAGTGCCTCCGTACCGCCCGGAACAGCAGGTACAGCGAGAGGTCCAGGTCGCCCAGGGCGCCGGGCAGATCGCGGGCCGCCACGGTGGCGTGCCGCACGGCGGGGTCGGTCAGGGCACGCGGGTCGAGGACGATGTCGTGGTGGTCGGTGCCGAGGTGGCGGGCGGCGACACGGACGTAGGGCCCGTCGGGGGTCTCGCGCAGTTCCGTCGTACGGAAGGACTCGGCCGAGCCGGTGAAGTCGACGGCGAAGGTGCGGACGGGTCCGGCGCCCGAACGGCGGGCCCCGGCGGCGGCCAGCGCGGTCAGCGCGGTGGAGTCGAGGCCGCCGGAGAGCAGGGCGCAGAGCGGGACGTCGGCGACGGACTGGCGGGCGACGGTGTCCTCCAGCAGCTCCCGCACCCGTACGACGGTGGTGGGCAGGTCGTCGGCGTGTTCGCGGGCCTGGAGCCGCCAGTAGACGTGCTCGCGCGGCCCGTCGCGGTCGACGGTGAGGAGGCTCCCCGGCGGCAGCTCGCGCAGACCGCGCCAGACCGCCGCGCCCGGGGAGCGGGTGAGCTGGAACAGTTCGCGCAGCCCATCGGCGTCGACGGTCCGGTCCGCGCCGGGGTGGGCGAGGAGCGCCTTCGGTTCGGAGCCGAAGACGATCCCGCCGGGGACCTCCCGGTAGCAGAGCGGTTTGACGCCGAGCCGGTCGCGGACCAGGATCAGCCGCTCGGTACGGGTGTCCCAGATCGCGCACGCGAACATGCCGTTCAGCCGGGCGGCGAAGCCGTCGCCCCACTCGGCGTAGGCGTGCAGGACCACCTCGGTGTCGCTGCGGGTGGTCAGGGAGTGTCCCCGGGCGACGAGGGTTTCGCGCAGCTCACGGTGGTTGTAGACCTCGCCGCTGTAGCTGATGACGAGGTCGCCGCCGGGGGCGCGGACGGTCATGGGCTGCGCCCCGCCCGGCAGGTCGAGGACGGCGAGCCGCCGGTGGGCCAGCCCGGCGTGCCGGGAGAGCCAGTGGCCGTGGGCGTCGGGGCCCCGGCAGGACTGGGTCGCGCCCATGGCGTCGAGGACGGGCCGCTGGCGGGTCAGGTCATGGGTGAAGGACACCCATCCGGCGATGCCGCACACGGGGTCACCTCCTGGGGGTGGGTCGGCGGTCCGGCGCACGCGGCTTACGTGCTGCGGTCATTCAGTACTGCGAGTGCTTCCGTGTACGCAGGGAGAACGCGCAGGAGCGCGTTCCGTCGCGGCCAACGGCCGCCGAGGTTGCCCGCCCGAAGCCTTCCGCCGCCGAAATCCCGTGGCGACGGCGGGGACCGGCCCGCAGGATGGCGCCATGATGATCTCCGGTCCCGAGTTCCTGCCCGGCGTCGAGCTGTCCCGTCTCCTGTACGAGGAGGGGGTGCGGCCGCTGCTCCGGGAGGTCTTCCCGGGGCTCCCGTACGCGGCAGCGCTGATCGGCGCCGGCTCGGAGGTGCTGGGCTTCGACACGGCGCGCTCCACGGACCACGACTGGGGTCCCCGGCTGGAGCTGTTCGTCAGGGCCTGGGACCGGGAGCGGTACGGGGCCGAGATCCACCGGGTGCTCGCGGAGCGGCTGCCGAAGCAGGTACGGGGCTGGCCCACACACTTCCGGGGCGGCGACGCCCCCCTGGAACCGGTCGCCCCGGTCGCCCCGGTCGCCCCGGTCGGCCACGCGACGCCGACCGACGGCCCGGTCGCCCACCGGGTGCGCACGCACGACCTGGACGGCTGGCTGACGGAACGGCTGGGACCCTGGCCGGGCGGCAAACGAGAGCCGGGGGTACGCGAGCCGGGGGTACGCGACTGGCTGGCGATGCCGCAGCAGTCGCTCGCCGAGACCACCGGGGGCGCGGTCTTCCACGACGGCCCCGGCGACCTCACCGCCGTGCGGCGCCGGCTCGCCTGGTACCCGGAGCAGGTGTGGCGGTATCTGCTGGCCTGCCAGTGGCAGCGGATCGCGCAGCGGGAGGCATTCACGGGCCGCTGCGCCGAGGTGGGCGACGACCTGGGGTCGGCCGTGGTGGCCGCCGCTCTCGTACGGGATCTGATGCGGCTGTGCCTGCTGCTGGAGCGCCGGTACGCCCCGTACGACAAGTGGCTCGGGAGCGCGTTCGGGCAGCTGCCGGTGGCGGCGGAGCTGGGGCCCGTCCTGCGGTCGGTGCTGGCGGCGGCGGACCATCCGGCGCGGGAGGCGGGGCTGTGCGCCGCCTACGGGACGGTCGCCGCGCTCCAGAACGCGTCGGGGCTGACCGCACCGGTGGATCCGGCGCCCCGGCCCTATCACTCGCGGCCGTTCCTGGTGCTGCGCGCCGACCGGTTCGCACGGGCGCTCGCGGCGACGGTCACGGATCCGGAGCTGCGGGGGCTGCCGCTGGTGGGGGCCGTGGATCAGTGGGCGGACAGCACGGATCTGCTCAACCACCCGCATGTCGTGCGCACGGCGGCGGACGCGGTGGTGGGCCTCGGCCGGGCGTGAGAGGGAATCCCCCGGTCAAAGCTCTGGCGGACCCTGGGCACCTGGTCCCGGACACTCCGAGATCAGCGGCAGGGGCGGGCTCAGATCCCGTTGAGGTAGAGCAGGAGGTTCGGTGTGTTGGGCCCGGGGTCGGTCACCTGTCCCGGGGTCGCGCTGTCGAGCAGCCAGCGCCATACGTCCGCGGCGGTCGCCTTCGGGTGGACTTCCTTGTACAGGGCTGCCGCGCCGGCCACGTGCGGGGTCGCCATCGAGGTCCCGGACATGAGTCCGTACCCACCGCCCGAGAAGGCCGAGTAGATGTACTTGCCGGGCGCGTAGAGCTGGACGCACTTGCCGTAGTTGGTGCCTCCGGAGCCGGCGAACTGCTCGTACTGTTTGTCGTCGGAGTCGGTGGCGGCCACGGTGAACGCGAAGGGTGAGTTCGCCGGGGTCAGGCCGCAGGCGTCGCTTCGTTCGTTGCCCGCGGCGACCACAGGCAGCACGCCGGCTTTCCAGAGGCTCCGGGTGGCGTCGTCGATGGCCTGGAACCTGCCGGAGCCGCCGAGGGAGGCGTTGAGGACGGCCGGAACGCCGTGGCCTTCGGCGTCCTTCACGGCCCATTCGAAGGCCGCGACGTAGTCGTCCAGGGACCCCGAGTCCGCGCAGTCGTTGACCCGCAGGCTGACCAGCCGCGTCCCCGGTGCCACGCCGACGGTCCTGCCGCCGATGGTTCCCGCGACATGGGTGCCGTGACTGCCGCAGAACTCGTTGCCGTCGTTGACGTAGTCCGCTCCCTTGGAGACGCGGCCGCCGAACTCCGGGTGGCTCGCGTCGATGCCGGAGTCCACCACGTAGACCCTGATGTCCTTCCCGGTGCTCTTGGCGTTGTACTGGCCGTCCAGGGGCAGATACCGCTGGTCGATCCGGTCCAGCCCCCACAGGTCGTCCGACACCGGGCGCGCGGAGCGCCCGCGCCCGCCCGGCACGGAGGCCGGGGCGTCGGCCCTCTCGAAGACCGTGGCAGGTGCGCGGCCGACGGCGTTCTCCTCCACGGCCCGCACCCCCGGCAGGATCCGTACCGCCTCCAGCTGGGCGGGGGTGAGGGCGGCGGAGAAGCCGTTCAGGGCATGCTCGTACACATGGCGCGGTGTGGCTCCGAGCGTGGAGAGCACCGACGCCGGTGTGGTGCCGCTCTCCAGGAGGACGATGTACTGCCCGGGGACGGCTTCGGTGGCCTCGGTCAGCGGCACGGGTACGGGAGGGGGCGGCGTGGCCGCCGCCGGGCCGGTCAGGGCGGAGACCGCGACGGCCAGCACGGCCGGCACGATGGTGCGGGTACGCGCCCTGAAGTGATGACTCCTCATGTCCGCGATCAGACCCCGGGCCCGGGCAGGCGGCCAGCCGGACCACCCTCCCAGCGGCCGCCCGCGCATCGAACCACCCCAACGGCCCGCACGTCACGCCCGTCGGCCCGGCAGGTACTGCGGCCCTTCTCCAGCCCTCCACCAGGGCAAGGAATCGCGGTGTCGCCCGGAGCGGCAGCACGCGGCGCCACCCGGTGACGTTCCCGCTGTGAGCTTCTGTCGCCGTGTCGCTACAACGAGCTTGGCGAAAGCACCTCTGGGAGCGGGGTGCTCTGGGCCACTGGGAGGGATCTACCAGGCAAGCAGCCGAAGAAGCCGCCTCTCCGCTGTCTGCGGACCGCCCAACGGGTTCTCCTCATCCAGAAAGAAGCCGATGCGCAAGAACGGGCCGGCATCGCCCTCAGGACAGGCACGACACCCGTGCCAACCGACCTGAGTGTGCCGAAAGGAACAGCCGGTTCCCGGCGCCGGCCTCGTCATCAGGGACTCGGCCAACCGCAGGTTCGTCCCCCCACACCTCTCACCGGATCGCGCCGAACATCACTCCCCCGGCCATTCCAGAAAGAGACGACCATGCCCATCTCCCTCTCCACCATGTCCTCCCCGCTCGCCCGCGCCGCCCGTCGTACGACCGTCCGCCGGGGGCTCTCGGCCTGTGCCGCGACCCTTCTGGCCGCCGGGGCGGCCCTGGGAGCGGCGCCTGCCCCGCAAGCGGCGGCCACGCCCGCTTCCGCCGAGGCTGCCGCCCCGCTGGTGCTGTGCCCCAGCGGCAGCCTCGGTGTCGAGTTCAGCCCCGGGCTGCTGCTCGACACCGTCCAGGCGCAGACGTTCACCGGCGCCGGTTCACTGTCCGGCTGCCTCGACTCCGGCCACCCGCTGCCCCTCTTCGGCGGTGCCGTCAGCGTCTCCGGCCAGGGCGACGTGAGCTGCCTGACGAGTGAGAACGTCACCGGCACCGTCACCATCGACTGGAACGGCGGCACCGGTGCCGCCTCCAGTTCGATCTCCATCACCGAACTCGGCCCTGTTCAGCCCGGCGACCAGGTCGCCTTCAGCGGCACCGTCACGGGCGGCCGGTACGCGGGCCAGGCCGCCGTCATCGAATGGATCGGCCTCACCCTCTCACCCGGCCAGTCCTGTGACACGGCCCCCGGCGTGCGCAACATCTCCGGCAGCGCCGCCGGGGCCCTTCGCCCCGTCTGACTCCGGTACTTCCGAGGCCCTGCGCTGTGATTCGGACTCGGACCGGACTCAGACCCCGGCGAGCAGGTGGTCGAGCAGGTCGTCGAGCGGCGCGGGTACGAGGCCGGGGTCCAGGGCCTCGACCAGGACGCGGCCGTATTGGATCTTGCGGCCCTTCTTCGTGCCGAGGAAGCGCCGCAGCTGCTGTTGCGGCGTGCGGCCCTGCTGCGCGGGCTGGCGCAGGAAGGTCTCCAGGGCACGCAGATCGCCCTCCGCCCGGATCAGCTCCACCACCCGGGTCACGCCCAGCGCGCGGATCAGCTCGTCCTCCAGATCCGCCGTGCAGACGAAGAAGTCCGGTGCCGCACCGGCGCGCTCCAGGCCACGGGCGTAGTAGCGGCGCTCCGCCTCGTCGCACAGCCCCGTGAGCCGCAGTCCCAGGCCGGGAGGGCCGAGGAGCTGGGCGAAGCGCCCGACGCTCATGGCGCCGCCCATGGACAGGACGCAGACCCCTTCGGCCTCCAGGTCCCGGTCGCGGCCGGCGGCCAGCGCGTCGACCGCCGCGACATCGCTGGGGCCTTCGAGCAGGACGACCGTCCTGACGGCCAGTCGCGCGGCCAGTTCCCGCGCGAAGTCGCCGGGGTCGTCGGGGTCGTCGGGGCCGTCGGGGCCACCGGCCGCCCACGCGGTGACCGCTTCCCGGAACGACTCCATGTCAGCCATGAGCCAAGTCTGTGCCCTTTCCGGCCATCACGGTAGTGATTTCCCGCCGGAGCGGAGGGCGGCGGGAGCAGGCGGACGGCGCACCGGGGGACTGCGGGCCGCCCGGCTTCAGGGTGACGCGGGCCGGGTGTACTGGCGGCACTCGCCCGTGAAGACGGCGGCCAGTTCGGCGGCGACGACCGTGGCGGCCAGTTCGGCGGCGGGGATCCCGTGCACGCCGGCCGGGGCCCGGTAGAGCTGTGCCGCGAGCCCCTCCGTGACGGCGGTGAGCCGGACGGCGGCGGGCCGGGGATCCAGGTCCGGTTCGACCTCGCCGCATTCCTGGCCGTTGCGGACGGCGCGGGCGATGTCCTCGCGCAGCCGGTGCGCGGTCTCCGCGTCGACCTCGGCGAGGGCGGGCGCGTCGAGGGCGCGGCCCGCGAAGGCCCGGGTGACGCGGAACTCGGTGCGGCGGGTGTCGTCCAGCGGCAGGAACTCGGCCATCACCTCGGCCATGATCGCGGAGATGGGCCTGCGGTGCTCGGTCCCGGCCCGGATCCGCTCCTCGGCCCGCGCCCGGATCCGCGCGCTGACGTCCTGGAAGGCGTGCAGCAGCATCTCGTCCTTGGTGCGGAAGTAGTGCTGCACCAGGCCGACCGAGATTCCGGCGGTGGCGGCGGTGCGGGCGACGGTGACGGCGTCGAGCCCGTGTTCGGCGATGAGCTGGCGGACGGCGACGGCGATCTGGCGCCGGCGTTCGTCGTGGTCGGCGGTCCTGGGCACTTGATGACCGTACCAGCGTACGGTTATAACCGTATCGCTATACGGTTATCCGTGCCGCCACCCGTCTCCGAGGAACGGTGAGGACTCCCCATGCGCGTCCGCCCCCTGCTGCTCCACCTCTTCTGCCTGCTCTGCCTGCTCCTCCTCCTGACCCCGCCCGCCGCCGCTGCCTCCCCCGGCCCCGAGGGCCGGTACGCGGCGATCGACACGTACCTCCGCGACCGGATGCGCGACACCCGCACCCCCGGGCTCTCGTACGCCGTCGTCGGCCCCGACGGGCCGCTCCACCAGCGGTCCTGGGGCACCGACGGACGCGGCGACCCCGTCACCGACCGCACCCCCTTCCTGTGGGGCTCCGTCGCCAAACCCATCGCCGCGACCGCCGTCATGACCCTCGTCCAGGAGGGACGCCTGCGGCTGGACGACCCGGTCACCCGGCATCTGCCGCGCTTCCGCTTCGGCGGCCCCGCGCACGCCTCCGCCGTGACCGTCCGCCACCTGCTCCACCAGACGGCCGGAATCCCCGCGTCGGCCGCTCTCCGCGTCACCGACCGCACGGACGCCGACTCCCCCGGGCCCACCGAACGGCTGGCGGCGCTGGACGACGTGACCCCGCTCGGCCCGCCCGGCACGACGTACGCGTACAGCAGCGCCAACTACCTCGCCCTGGGCGCCGTCGTCGAGTCCGTCACCGGGCGGCCGTATCCGGAACACCTGCGCGACAGCGTCCTCCGCCCGGCGGGCATGGACGGCGCCATCGCCGACCGCGCCTCCGCCCGGAAGCGGAACCTCTCCCCCGGACATCGCCTGCTGTGGGGATTCCCCGCCGCGACCCCCGACGGCGTGGACGACCACGGCGCGGCGTACGGATACACCGGCGGCGACCTCCACGACCTCGCGGCCTTCGCCTCGTTCCAGCTCCGCTCGACCCGTACCGCCACCACCGGCGGCGACGCCGTCCTGACCGCCGCGTCCGTACGGGAGATGCGCACCGAGGGCAGGCTGACGCGCGGCGGCGAGGGCACGGGATACGGATTCGGCTGGCGCGTCGGCGGCCTCGAAGGGGCGGGCGGCGGGGCCGTGTGGCATACGGGCGCCACCCCGGGATACGCGGCGGCGCTCTTCCTGCTGCCGGAGCGGAACACCGCCCTCGTGATCCAGCAGAACCTGTACGGGCTGCTCCAGGACGGGGCCGTCATGCAGACCGGTTTCGGCGCCGCGCGCATCCTCACCGGGGGCGACCCCGGACCCGTACCCGGTACGACCGTTCATCACCTGACCGTCTGGGGCACGACCGGCCTGGCCCTCGCACTGCTCCTGGCGGCGGGGCGCTCCGTCCTGCTGCTGCGGCGGCCCGCCACGGCCCGGGGGTGGCGCCGTACCGTACCGGCCGTGCTCTGGTGCCTCGTGGGGGCCGGCCCCGGAGTCGCGCTGGCGCTGATCGCCCGCACGTTCCCGCTGGGGCAGTTGACGACCTGGGTGCCCGACGCCGCTGCCGCCCTCTGGGTCGCGGCGGCGGCCGGAGCGGTGACCGCCGGCCTCAGGCTCGCCCTCGCACTCAGGCCCCGCCGGGCGCCGCGCACCGCACCACGCACCGCGCCGACGGCGGACCGACGGCCGACCGGCCCCGCGACCGCCGCCTGACGCCCGCCCACGTCCGTCCGGCCCCTGCCTGACGTCCGTCCGAACCGTGCCTGCCACTTGTCAGATTCCTGTCAGGTTCCTGGCACGGAACAACGCTTGACGACACGTCAGCGTCTCCCCGGTGCGGGGGTGCCCCTGGGGATCCCCAGGGGCACTGAGCAGGACCAACAACGAGGAGACACCATCGTGGGCCACGTCTCACGCGCGCTGACGACCGCCCTGGCGGCCGTGGCGCTCACGGCGGGTGCGGCAGTGCCGGCGCACGCGCAGCCGACCGCCGAGTCCATACCCGGCGCGCCACCGGGCGCCACGGGGGAACGGCTGCCGGAGGGGTGGCGTTTCGCGGGCGGTGAGCTGGTCTGGCGCTCGCCCGAGCCCGTCGGCACGGGTGGCGCGCTGGTCGAGTTCCGCTCGGGGACGCGGACGCTCGGCATCCCGAAGCCCTCCCCCGACCACCGCACCTTCCGGCTCCCCGCCGACGCGGGGCAGGTCGGACCGCTGAGCGAACTCCAGGTGTTCGCCGGTTCGCGGCGGCTCGACAAAGCCGGGGCAGAGTCCGAGACCGGTTCCGGGTCCGACCGGGCGCCCGGCCAGCGGCATTCGGCGGCCGCGCCGGCGCCCCAGGCCCCGCTGCCCGCCAACGCGGTCGACCCCGGTGTCCCCGGGAAGTACCGCACCACCAGCGGTGAGTACGCGCTGAAGCCGGTCAGGCTGCCGGGCTACAAGGAGCCCGTGGAGATGCGCGCCACGGTCGTCGGCCCGACGGACGCCCCGGGGAAGCGGCCCCTGGCGCTCTTCCTCCACGGACGCAACGCCACCTGCTACCAACCCGGCACGAAGATGCCCACCATGAACTGGCCGTGCAAGCCGGGCTACAAGGAACTCCCGAGCTACCGCGGCCATCTGCACGACCAGAAACGCCTCGCGTCGCAGGGCTATGTGACGATCTCCATCTCCGCGAACGGTGTCAACGCGCAGGACGGCCGCACGGCCGACCAGGGCACGCAGGCCCGTTCGTCCCTGGTGCGCCACCACCTCGCCCGCTGGGCCCAGTGGGGCAAGGACCCCGCGAAGGCCCCCGGGGCCGTGCGCGCGACGGAGCCCGCCGACCTCTCGAAGGTGCTCCTGGTCGGCCACTCCCGGGGCGGCGAGGGCGTCAACCGGGCGGCCCTCGACAGCGTCTCCCCGCCGCCGCCCGCCGAGGACGGCTACCGGGGGCGGGTGAGCTGGCGGATCCGTGGCACCGTCCTGATCGGCCCCACCCTCTTCGGCCAGAACCCCGCGCCCGACGTGCCCTCCATGACGATCCTGCCGGGCTGCGACGGCGATGTGAGCGACCTCCAGGGGCAGATCCGTCTCGACGGCACCCGGGGCATCGGCCGGGGCGCGGCGCTGCACAGCGCGGTGTACATGGTCGGCGCCAACCACAACTACTTCAACACGGAGTGGACGCCCGGCCAGGCCGAGGGCCCGGCCGCCGACGACGTCTGGGACGACGAGAGTCCGGTGTGCGGGCCGAAGGCCAGGCACCGGCTCAGCGCCCGGCAGCAGCGGGCGGCGGGCACCACCTACATCGCCGCCGCCGCGCGGCTGTTCCTCGCGGGCGACGACCGGGTCCGCCCGCTGCTCGACGGCTCGGGCCGGCGCGCGCCATCGGCGGACCCCGCCCGGGTCCTGACCCACGCCGTCGGCGGCAACCGCACGGCGGCGATCCTGCCCGACGCCCCGCTCTCGGTGACGAACGGGCGCGTGTGCCGGCAGGTCACGCCGGATGACGCCAAGGCCTGCCGGCCGGGCTCCGACCCCGGCCGGTCGCCGCACTTCGCGGAATGGTTCGTCGCCCGCGACGAGCCGGGCCGCAACGCGGTCACGGCCCGCTGGACCAAGCCGGGCACCCCGGTCCGGCTGACGCCGAAGCGCTCCTTCTCGCTGGCAGGCTCCGACGCGCTGGCCCTGCGGTTGATCGTGCCGCCGAACAGCAAGGGCACCCGGCTCGACGTCACCCTCGCCGACACCTCCGGCAAGCGCGTGAAGCTCGGCCAGGTCACCGTCGACGGCCTGCCCGGCTCCGCGAACACAACCGCGCACTGGGCGCGTGAGCTGCGCGTACCGCTGAAGGCGGCCGCCGGTTCGGGCGTCGACCTGAAGCGGATCCGGTCCCTGGAGCTGACCCCGCGCAGCGGCTCCGGCGAGCTGTGGCTGATGGACGCCTGGGGCTGGCGCCCCGGCACCCCGGCGGTCCGCCCCGTCGCGCTCCCGCGTCTCGACATCAGCAGGATGACGGTGCAGGAGGGCGACTCCGGCACCCGTACCCACCGTACGACCGTCCGCGCCACCGGCAAGGGCACCGGCGTGATCAAGCTGGCCGTTGTCGATCCGAAGACGGGGGAGTCCACGGTCCGCACGGTGGCGGTGAGCGCCGGTCGCCCCGCGACCGTGTCGGTCACGGTCACGGGCAACTCCCGTTACGACGTGGACCTCGACCACATGGTCGCGGCCAAGGCCGTGCGCGGCACGGCGGTCGGCGCCGCGCTGGGCGGTGTCCTCGTCCGGAACGACGACCCCATCCCCACGATCACCGTGACCCCGGTCGCCGGCCCGGTCACCGAGGGCCAGAAGCTCACGTGGAAGGTTCAGCTCTCCGCGCCGGCCGACACCACCATCGAGACGCCGTTCACCTTCCTGCCGGTGGAGGGGGGCACGGAGCTGTCCACGAAGGACGTCGACCCGCAGTGGCTCTCCGACCGACTCGGCCTGCCCGCCGACCCGGAGCGGCCCCTGTCCGCGGACAACTCCTACCTCTGGACCTCCGTCCCCGAGGGCAGCACGAGCCTGGAGGTGTCCGTGCCCACGGCCGCCGACGCGCTGACCGAGCCGGAGGAGAGCCTGCGGGCGCAGATGCACATCTTCGACGGGGACGGCAACCTGGTGCCGGGCCCGATCGTCACGGGAACGGTCGAGGACGCGCCCCTGCGCTGAATGACCGCGACGGCACCGGCTCCCACCGCGGGGGTCGGTGCCGTCGGCACGAGGTTGCCTAGTCGGGTACGGGGTCGTAACCGCCCCGGCGGCGGGCGGCCGCCGGGCGGCAGCGCCAGAGGCGTGCGGTGATCAGCCGCAGCCCGCGTGCCGCTCCGTGCCGGTGCAGCGCCTTGACCGCGTACGTGGAACAACTCGGGGTGTACGGGCAGCACGCGGGCCGCGTCGGGCTGACGTCCTGCCGGTAGTGCCGGACCGCCCCGTACAGCGCGGCGGCGGCCCGACCGGTGGGCCGGGGCGCGGCGGGGTCGTGCGCGCGCGGGCGCGGGCCGCTGCGGAGCCGCGCGGTGAGCACGCTCAGCAGCAGCGCGGGGATGAAGCGGCCGCAGCACAGCATGTAGGTGTCCTGGATCGCGAAACAGCAGCCGCCGTCGTCGTCGCCCTTCTTCTTGCGCTCGACGTGTCGGTTCTCGCGTGACCTGGCCATACAACCCCCTCCGGAACGGCTGCATCGTAACCCGGCCCCTGTCGGCGCCGGATCAGTGCCCGGACCACGGGCTGCGGAGGGTGTTGAGGGCGTCGAGAATGCCGGCGACCGGATCGGCCCCGTCGACAACGGCCACGGCAGGGCCGGTCGCGTCGTCCGCTGCGGGGTCGAACCGGGGCGGGGTGCCGGGTGCGGCGATACGGCAGACGAGCCGAAGCCCGGACAGCCGCTGCGGCAACCCGACCGTGTCGGCCGTACCTGCCGTACCGGAGGCGTACACCAGCACATCGGGCCGGGGCGCGGGACGCTCCCACACGCGGGCGGCCTCCTCCATCACCTCCAGCGCCCATTCCAGCCGCTCCGGCGGGGGCGCCACGGTCAGCCGGACGGCCGTCGCGAGCAGCCGCCACCGGTCGGACGGGAACAGGTCGGCGCGCCGGTCCTCGTCCATGGCCAGGAGCAGCCGGGGCCGGGACTCCGCCGCCTCGGGTTCCGCCTCCGCTTTCGGCTTCGGAGTCGGTTCCAGCGCGTGGAACCCGTACCCGACCTCCTCGGCGGCCACCGCCCAGAAGCCCTCGTCGTCGGCCACCACCGGGTCGACGGCGCGGAGTTCCGTCAGGAGCGCCTGCCCGATCCCCTCCCACTCCTCATCGCCGGACTCCGGGCTCCGTATCGCGGCGGTGTACCGGCGCGCGCACTCCACCAGCGCGGCGGCGGAACCGTTCACCGTGGACTCGCCGGCGTCATCGAGCAGGACGACGGCCCCGCTCCCCCGGTCGACGGCGAGGACGCTGAGCCCGGGATCCCCGGCGACGACCGCCCGCCCGCCGCGCGACGCGTACGGAGGCCGCTCCCACCGGCCGGGGTACGGGACGACCAGCTCCCCGGCGACCACCGGGGCCAGGACGCGGGCGATGACGGCATCCGTCAGGGCGGGTCCGAGGGGTATGTCTGCCATGGCGACACGCTAGAAGCTGTCAGGTGAAAGATCCACGAGTTCCCTGTCAGGCCGGCAGGCGCTCACCTCCGGGCGGGATCGGGAGACACACGTTGGGCCCCGGGTAGAAGTACCAATCCAGCGGACACGTGTACAGGTTCGGGTACAGGAACTGGTCACAGACGTAGTAGATGTGGGGATTCTCGTCGTCGGCGATGACGTCGCCCTCACGAGCACACGGGCTCACGGGCGCCGCCACAGAGACGGTCGGCACGACTGCCGGGGCCGCGTAGGCGACCGGTGCCGTGGCCCCGCCGAGCAGCAGCGTGACGGCGGCCGCAGCCGCCAGCTTCGCGTACGGACGTCGCGCCATTCGGGAACCGCCTCTCGTACCGGCACACGCTCCCGCCCCTGCGGCGGAAACAGCTCGGTTCCTTCCACTGCACCCGACCCCCGCCCGGAGGGCCCTGCCGGTGGGCCGGACGACTGACCCGCATCACCCTTCCGCGCCGGCAAGCCGCTGAACTGCTGGGTCACCGGCAGGTTCCCCAGTCACCGAAAAGTGCGTTCTTCCACGTCAGCGAAGACTCTCCTACGGTTTCCCAGTAACCATAAGAGAGCGTTAGCAGGAGGCGTACGACATGACCATCACCCTGGTGAACCCAGACGGACTGCCCCGGGTCGACGCCTACCGGCAGGTGTCGGTCGCGTCCGGTTCGAAGCTGGTGTTCGTCGCCGGTCAGGTCTCGTGGGACGCCGACGGGCGCACGGTCGGCGCGGGTGATCTCGCCGCGCAGGTCGAGCAGTGCTATCTGAACGTGGGCACCGCGCTGGCCGGTGTCGGGGCCACCTTCGAGGACGTGGCGAAGCTGACGATCCATGTCGTGGACTGGACCCCCGACAAGATGCCGCAGCTCCTGTCGGGGATCGCACGGGCGGCCGAACGGCTGGGGGTCACCCCGGTCCCGCCGGGGACCCTGCTGGGCGTCGCGGCGTTGGACGTACCCGAGCATCTGGTGGAGGTCGAGGCGACGGCCGTCATCGACTGACGCGCCCTGCCCGGGTCATACTCCCGGATCCTCCGTCACGGGCAGGCACTCGGCGAGCAGGTCGACAATGTCCCGCCAGGCGCGCCGCGCGTGCCGTGGGTGGTAGCCGACGCCGGGGACCACGGGGTGGTCGACCGGCGGATGGTGGAAGGCGTGCAAGGCGCCGCCGTAGACCGCGAGTCGCCAGTCGACGCCCGCTGCCTGCATCTCGGCGCTGAACGCGTCCCGTTGCGCGGGCGGCATGATCGGGTCTTCCGACCCGACCCCGGCCCACACCGGGCAGCGAATGCGCGCCGCCTCGCCCGGCCGGCCCGTGGCCAGTCCGTTGACCGTCCCGATCGCACGCAGACCGACACCGCCGCGCCCGAGTTCCAGCCCGACGGCGCCCCCGGTGCCGTAGCCGACGGCGGCGATCCGGTCGGGGTCGGTGCGCGGTTCGGCACGCAGCACGTCGAGCGCCGCATGGCCGATCTCCCGCATCCGGTCGGGGTCGGCGAGCAGTGGCAGGCAACGGGCCAGCATCTCCCCGGGGTCGCTCAAGTAGCGCCCGCCGTGGAGGTCGAAGGCCAGCGCCACATACCCCAGCTCGGCAAGAGCGTCGGCCCGGCGGCGCTCGACGTCGCTGAGCCCCATGCCCTCCGGTCCGACCAGCACGGCGGGCCGGCGGTCGACACCGGCCGGGAGCGCGAGATGCCCGATCATCGTCAGACCGTCGGCCGGGTACTCGACCGTACGCGTCGAAATCGTCGTCATGGAAGCCGTCATGGGAGTCGTCATGGGACTGGACCGTAGTGATCGGCAGGCCCGGTCCACCCGGTGTTCCGCCGCCGGCGGAACAGCGCGGGTGTCCCTCCGGAGTACGGCGGGACTCACATGCTCGACGGCTCCCACACGGGCCGTACGAGTGCCGCGAACCGGGGCGAGTCGGGGAACGGCTGCTGCTCCCCCACCTTCGCGTACCCCCATCCCTCGTACACGGCCTGCACGGCCCCCTCACCGGCGGCGGGATCCACGAGCAGCGTCACCCGCTCCTCGCGCCGCCGTTCGAGCCAGGTGTCGTGAATCCGCCGCGCGACACCGCGCCCCCGCCACGGCCGCCGCACGACGATCTCGTTGAGCGCGGCGGTCCGGCGGCCGTCCTCCCGTACGAGGTCGTCGGCGACCGGGGGAATCATGGAACTCCACCACCGTGTGTCGGCCGCCAGGGTCATCCCGAAGCAGAAACCGACGGGCCGCCCCTCCTCGTACCCGAGCACGGCGGCCCAACCGGGGCGGGACGCGTACGCGGACAGCCGCTCGTCAAAGCGCTCGACGGAGTGGAACTCCCGGGTCATGCCGAAGTCCCGGTGCCGGACCTCGGCATGGATCTCCAGGATCGCCGCCCGGACATCGGGCAGCCCGTCGGGGGTGACATGGCGGAGTTCAAGGGGCATGGAGGCATTCCTTCCTGTGGTCGTCGTCAGGTGCTCGCACGGAGCCAGAGCCGGGCCCGTTCGTCCAGTTCCCGCGCCGGGCGCGCACCGCGTGCCGCCAGCGGGGCGAGGGCGGACCGCATGGCGCCTACGGCCTTGACCGTTCGGGCCGAGCGGATGCCCGCCATGCCGTCGAGGGCCTGACCCCAGGTGGCGCACGCGGCCTCGATCCGGCCCTGACGGCACTGGGCGTGCCCTTCGGCGGCGGCCGACAGCGAGGCGATCCGCCGGTGTTCAGTGCCGCCGTACCGCTGTCGGGCCCTGGCGTAGTGCCGTTCGGCGCGCGGATGGTCCCCCACCCGCTCGTGGAGCTTCGCGGTATGGCTGGCGACGGTCGCCGACGCCGCGCCCCACATCGACGCCCATCCCGTCATCGCGTCGGCCGTCCCGGGCCGCTCAGCCAGTGCCCGCGCCCGGTCCGCTTCGGCCAGCGCCGTCCCGTACCGCCCCTCTGCGGCGAGCGCGCGGGCCCGGCAGATCACGAACACGGACTCGGTCACCGGGTCGACCCGCCCACGGGCGCGGGCGAGCGCCGCGTCCGCGAGCTGGAGCACGTGGTCCGGTCGGCCGCTCAGCATTCCGTGGTGGGCGAGGATCCGCAGGTTGAACGCCTGGTGCGGCAGGTCTCCGGCCTCGGTGGTGAGGGCGTACGCCTGGAGGTAGTACCGCTGGGCGAGCCCCGTCTCACCGGCGTCGTACGCCTTCCAGCCGGCCAGATAGGCGAGGGACGCGGCCACGCTGAGCATGTCGTCGTGCTGCCGGGCGGTCCGGAAGCGGGCACGGCACAGACCGGCGACATCGCTGGTGAGGTACTGGACGACGGCACTTCGGCCGTGCTGACCGCCATGCCGTTCGTCGATCGCGGTGAACATGGCCACCATGTCCTGGACGGCCCGGATCTCCTGCTCCCCGGCGACACCGCCGCGCAGGGCCCTACGCGTACGGGCATGGGCGTCGTCGGCCGCACCGAGCGGCAGCGCGGCGGCCGCCACTGAGTAGGCGGCGGTGGTGAGGAAGCTACGGCGTTCGATGTCGGCCCTCCCTAGGCGCCTCAGGGTCTCCACTGGATCACCTTCGACGGTAAGCCCCAGATCGACCGGGGCGGAATCGTCATCCAGGACAGTCAGTCCGATGTCACCGGACGAGACCGAACGGCCCAGTCGCCGCGCAAGCGCCTCGCGCAAGTATTGGGCCGTCTGTGCTCGCGGTGGCGTGCCCCGTACCCAGTAGGCCACGTTCGACTTGCTGGTGTGGATCGTGCTGTCCCCGGACTCCGCCGCCACAGCCCTGACCTCGCGCGCGACCTCCTCGTAGCTCAGTCCCGACTCTCTGATCAGTTCCCTGAGCGGCCCATTGGGCTGACGATTCACGGGATCCAAGCTAGCGCGCGTCACGTCCTGTTGAGCACGTTTGGGCCCGGTTGAACACTGTTGAACGTATTCACCACTCGCGATGTCTGGTCATCCGCCGCGCCGGAGGGCTTGACTCGGATGCGACACCAAACACCCCGGACGTGCAACGGTCGGAGACCACCATGACCTCCTTCACCACCGGCTCGATAAGGAGTCCGGTCCACGTACCACCCACCGCCGACGACTTCTGCGAGGTCGCCATGGCCCGCCAGGGCCACCCCGGCGACCCCCTCCCCGACGCCGACCGCCGGTGGCCCGGCCGGGTGCGGCGGATCACGCGGGCTCGGCTGCGCTACTGGAAGGCCGACGGGCTGGTGGAGCGGGCCGAGTTGATCGTCTCCGAGCTGGTGACGAACGCCTTCGCGCACGGGCGGGGGCCGGTGGTCCGGTTATGGCTGTCGCGGATGGAGACGTACGTACGCATCGAGGTCGGCGACGGCGGGACGGTCGACCTCCCCGAGCGGCCGACCGGAGAGGCGTACGCCGAGAACGAGAACGAGAGCGGGCGCGGGCTGGAGCTGGTGGCCGCGTGTGCCGACGCGTGGGGAGCCGGGCGGGCGAGCGTGTGGTGCGCGCTGCGGATTCCGGAGCGGCAGCCGTGAGCCGAGCCGTGCGCGACGACCCGCCTCAGCGAAAGGCACGGACCCCGATACCCGGCTGGCTGCCGTGGTCCTGCCTGCTGACCATGACCTGCCTGTCGTCCCTCGGGCTGCTCGGCGCCGGCATAGCCGAACAGCTCTGAGCCAACTGGGCCCACTGAGCCAACTGAGCCCACCCAAGACACCCCAAGACACCCCCAGCAGCCGTGCGCGCAGCGCACCCCGCCCCGGACGGTGCGACCACGCCTCCGCACCCCCGGGCCCGCGCCCGCGCACGGCACCCCCCGGCCCGCACTGCCCCCGGGCCGGGGGAAACGGTGGGGCCCCGGCCGACCCCCTTGCACCGGCCGGGGCCCCACCACCCAGCAGCGCCGCCGCAAGCAAACCGACATCAACCACCGTCGCGTAGGCACTTGTTACCTCTCCACCACGCGCCCATCAAGCCGCCATCACGCAGCGCCGCGACAGTGACCCGCATGAACACGATCATGCGCGTGAACCCCACCACGAGACGGCGGACCCTCTCCGTACTCCTGGCCCTGTCCGCCTCCGCCGGCCTGGCCCTCCCCGGCACCGCACTCGCCCAGGAGCCGTCCCGCGTCACCTTCTCTCCCCCGCCCATCAGTTGGGGCGCCTGTCCCAAGGCCGAGCCGCCCTACCCCGACCCCAGCCCGAGGGCGGAGTGCGCGACGGTCGAGGTGCCGGTGGACTGGTCGAAGCCCGACGGGCCCAGGACCGGGATCTTCGTCGCCCGGCAGCGGGCCACCGACCCCTCGAAGCGGATCGGTGTCCTGCTGTCGAACCCGGGCGGGCCCGGATCGTCCGGTTCCGACAGCGCGTTCTACGCCGACGACCCCGTCGGCGGGTACGGGCCCGCCATGCTCCAGCGTTTCGACATCGTCGGGTTCGACCCCCGCGGCGTCGGCCTCAGCCAGGGCGCCCAGTGCGACGAGACGATCAGCGAGTCGATCCCGACCCGGCCCCGGAACGCCGCCGAGTTCGAGCGGCTGCGCACGCTCAACGGGCGGCTTGCGCAGAGCTGCATCGAGCGGACGGGCCCGCTCGCCGCCCATATGGACACCGAGAGCGTGGCCCGGGACATGGACGCGATCCGTGCGGCCCTCGGCGAGCGGAAGATCAGCTTCCTGGGGCACTCGTACGGCACCTCCGTCGGTGAGCGGTACGCGCGCCTCTTCCCGGACCGGCTCCGGGCGCTCGCGCTCGACAGCGCCGTGGACCCGGAGGGGGCGGGCGCCGAGCGCTATCTCACGGACGCCAGTGTCACCGCCGACAAGGCGCTGAAGCGGCTGGCGGCCTGGTGCGAGAAGGATCCGGCCTGCGCGCTGAAGGGCCAGGACGTCATCGCCGTCACCGACCGGCTGTTCGCGCGTGCCGACGCGGGCACGCTCCTGGAGCCCGGCCCGGAGGGGCCGACGCAGACCAAGGTCAGCGCCGATCAGCTGTCGGGGCTTCTGACCCGCGCCTTCCTTCGCTGGAACCCGGAGTGGGCGGCCGAGCAGCTGGCGGCCCTGCGGAGCGGCACGGGCCAGGTCCTCCTCTCCCCGGACGGCCCCGAACTCACCTGGCAGCTCGTGCTCTGCCGGGACAACGACTACCGGATCCGCGACTGGGCGCACTACCGGGCCATGCTCGACCGGGTCGCGAAGGCCGCCCCGCACGTCCGCTACAACGCGCAGGCCCTCGACATGATCCTCGGCTGTCAGGGCTGGAGCATGCCGCCGAAGCCCCGGCCCGACCGGGCGACCGGCGCCCTGCCGCCCGTCCTCGTCGTCAACGCCGCCCTGGACGCGGCCACTCCCCTGCCGGGCGCCCAGCGCATGGCCCGTGCCTTCCCCAAGTCGACCCTGATCACCGTGGACACGGTGGGCCACTGGCTCTATGCCGGGAAGGACATGAAGAAGGTGATCGACACCTACCTGATGAGCCGTAAGGGCTGAGCCGGAGAAGCGTCGGGGGCCGGACACCGGGGAGCAGCTTCGTCTCCTAGCACCCGGCCCCCGAAAGTCCAGTCGTCTTTCGGCCCCGGTCTTGACCTTGGTGCCGCGCAACTGCCCCCGGGGGCCAATCCGTCGTACGGTACGGGCCCGCCCACGCCCGTACGCCGACGGCCCCGCAAGGGCTTTCGGCCGTACCGCAGCGGGCGTACCTGGGACAACTGCCAGGCAGGGATGGTGCCGACGAGGCTTCGGCGGAAGGCGGGGCCGCGCGGGAGGGCCGGGGCTCGGCTGCTCCCGGCACCCCCATCACGTGATCACCAATCACCCAATACCCCATAACGCGCCTTGGCGTGATTGGTCGCTTACATACAGGGTCTCCGCCCGTAGATTCTCATTTCATGAAAGAAAGCGGAAAGGAAGAGTCAAGAAGCAAGCAAGTATCAACAAAGTCAGTCGCGAAGGGCAGCCGCCGTGGCCTGTTACGCGGCATCGTCGCCGGCGGGCTGGTGGCCGGAACCGGATTGACAGGCGCCGCGTCCTCCCTCGCCGCCCCGCCCCGGACGGTCCCCCTGCGGGACCCGGGTGTCGCCCCGCCCGGCACCCCGCACGCGGCCGAAACCGAACTGTTCCTGAGGAACGCCCGGTGGATGAACCAGGGGCAGGTGCACCCCCGCGAGGACGCGTGGACGCGCAACTTGCTGGTCGGGGCACAGCACCCGTGGGCGATGATCGTGAGCTGCATCGACTCCCGCGTACCGCCGGAGCTGATATTCGATCAGGGCCTCGGCGACCTGTTCGTCGCCCGGACCGCCGGCCAGGTGCTGGACGGAGCGGTCCTCGGCAGCATCATCTACGCCGCCCTGGAGCCCACGGTGAAGCTCATCGTCGTCCTGGGACACCAGAATTGCGGCGCGGTGAAGGAGGCGATCCGCAAGAAGGACAACACTGATCCGACGCTCCCCAACCCCTATCCGCCCCGCCTCACGTACCTGACCGAGGCGATCAAGGACGCGATTCCCTCGGTCGGCACCCCGGACCGGCAGAACGTGTCGATCAACGAGAACGTCCGGCGGATACGGACACAGTTGCTCGGGGAGTCGGAGATAGCGACCCGGGTCACGGCGGGCACGCTGGACGTGATCGGCGCCCGGTACGAGCTGGACACCTGGATCGCGCACAAGATAGCGCCCTGAGCACATCTGACCGGCCCTGACCCGCCTGTGGGGCTCTGTGGCGCGGCAACAGCGCCTGTCATGGGGCCGATTGGCCGACAGCCTCACAAGGCCCGCAGAGGGACAGCAGAAGGGCCCTGGAGTTGGCCCGGGCCGTGGACGCGGCCCGGGCCAACTCCTCTCGGGCTTCGCCTTCAACGTCCGTCTCCGTACGTCGGTTTCTGAAGCGACGGGTACGCGGTGCGCTCCGCTGGGACGCTCCTGCCGAAGAGAGCCGGGCGACGCCCGGCTGTTTCTCCCGGTGGGTACTCCCCCACAACCCTGATCGTGCCTCAGCCACCGAACGCCGACCCCTCACGGCCGTCGGGGCACTTCCGGCGTACGGGGACACACTAGCCGTTCGGCCCCTCGGGCCGGGCGGCGGAGGCACATTCCAGCCGTACCGCCCCAAGGTCTCGTTGAGGGGTCGTCACGGCCCTGACCACCCGAGACGCAGTTCCGCTGCTGCTGACCATGGTCGACGCCGAACAGACGGGCCCGCGCGCGAAGCGGCATCAGCCAGCGACGGGAACGCCCTACGGAGCCGTCACTTAATAATTACGGAGAACCACAAAACCGCAGGTCAGAGGTGGTGTGGTCGCTGAGTTATGTCCCTCCTGGGGGGACATAACGCGATCGATGTGTCCCTCGTGAGGGGACATAACGAGGCTCAAATGTCAACTCCAGTCGACATTAGGAAAGTTTTTATGTCGCCTGGAGTTGACATAGAGGGCTCGCGATGTCAACTGGAGGCGACACAGCGGGATTTCCTGTGTCAAGTGCGGGCGACATGGCGATCGGGCCTATGTCAAGCCGAGGCGACATTTTCTCGGACCCTGAGGGACGGGCGGATTGCGTCGAGGGCGGCGAGATATGTACCCCCTAGGGGGACGGAACGTGCTGCCATGTCGTGTTGGTGCGACATGGGTGTCAAGCGGAGATGACATACTGTCCTCGAACGAAGATCCAGATCGGGGGAGCAGTGTCATGTCGAGTGAGCGGCAGTACCGCGACACTGGTGCCGATGTATTCGGGATGCCTCTGTCCGAGCCACAGCCGCAGCTGCCCCTGAGCGATCCGGCGGACGCCTGGGATCAGCCGCTGCTCCGGCCGGTGCGGCAGCTGGACGACGTGGCCCGGCGCTACCCGGGGCGGAAGCTGACGCTCGACGGTGAGCGGAGGCAGCTGGAGTTCTACGGGACTCCGGAGCAGCCCAACGCCTTCTCCATGGACAGCCTTGAGTTCTTCCTCGTCATCGCCCAGTTCTTCCGGGAGGCGCTGCCGCTGCGGATGATTCTGCTGCTGATCGCCTGCCAGCGGGCGGGCGGGCGGATCCAGCTGACGCAGGACGAAATGGCGACGGTTCTGGACATCTCACGCACCAAGGTCAACGAAACCCTGAGCGAAATCATGTTCCATGGAATCGTGTTCAAGGTGAAGCGGGGGGTGTACCAGTTCAACCCGCCCTACAGCTACCGGGTGGCGGAGTTCATCCCCGGAACCGAGACGACACCCGCCGAATACGTCAAAGTGGACCAGCACACCACCATCAACCGGATCCGTTCGGACCAGACGCTCCCCGAGCTGGTGCGCTTCCCCTCCCTGGAGAAGATGCGCGAGGAGATCGCCAGGTTGCGGGCGGAGCGGGCGGAAGAGCGGGCCCGGCGGCGCCGGCGGCGGGCCGAGCAGCAGGAGAAGAGGAGAGAGAAGTGAGCGGTCTGCATTTCGCCGCCGTCAACGCGGAGGGGGTCGTCGCGGATCTCGATCTGCTGCCTGCGGCGTACCGGGTGCTGCTCAAGCTGAGGGCGCACAGCGAGCCCGGCGGGCGCATCGAGATCGACCAGATCACCATCGCCCAGCTCCTGGGGCTGAGCAGGGCCGCCGTCAACGCGGCCCTGCGCGACCTGGACCTGGCGCAGCTGGTGAAGAAGCAGCGGCCGGGGATCTACCAGATCAATCCGATGCTCGCCGGGTACCTCTCACCCGAGGACGCGGTGGCGGCGGTCCGGGCCATGCCGAGGGAGCAGCGGCTGAACGCCCCCGACTTCGTCCAGCGGTACCAGAGCGCCGTCACGGCCTATCAGGACCAGCTCGCCGAGAAGCGGCGGCGGAAGGACGACGAGAGGCGGCGTCAGATCTTCCGCGCGGTCTCCTGACCGGGACGGCGGGGCGGCGCCGGTGGCACTGCCGAGAAGGACGAGAAGTGATACGGATACGGCCGGGGACCTGCGGGTCCCCGGCCGTCGGTGTTTCCGTCCCAGGGTTTCGTACGCGTCGCCCCCGACGCACGGGCGGGCGCCGTAGATTTTCGGCCATGTCGCGGCGGCTTCCGGAGGATCTCCGACTTCGCCCGTTCTCCGGCTGAGCCCCTATGACAGATGGTCAGCGGGGTACCGCATCCTGTGGATGGTTTGGGGTAGTTGCCCAACTACTTTCTTCTTTCGGACAGTTCAGATCATAGGATGAAACAGGTCTACGGGTACCGGGTGGCTGCCCGCATGCCGAGGTACACGCACCGGCTGCCGTCGGGCAGGGTCGTGAACACCACCGGCAGCCACTCCCCCATCGTCCCCGCGCCGATCGCCGGTCCGGCGAAGACCTTGTCCGTCACCGGCACCAGGTCCATGTCCCGGGGGACGGAACACATGAGGAAACGCTCGTCGGGCTCGTACCGCAGCCGTCCCCGCCCCTGGGATTCCGTGACGGTGATGACCGCCCCGGCCCGTCGATAGGTGCCGACCAGCGGGGCGGGGTCCACCGTCGGCGGGTCGGCGGCCGGTGCGAAGGCCTGCGGGAGTACCACTCCGGAGAGCGTGTCGAGCAGTTCACCGAGGAGTGTCCGGCACAGCGCGCGCGCCCGTCCCCCGTTGGTGAGCAGGGCGACGGCCACCCCGGTCTCCGGCACCACCCGCAGGAACGCGTGCTGCCCGATGCCCACACCGTCGTGCCCGAAGCCGGGGATGCCGTCCCAGTCGTAGAGCGTCCAGCCCAGCCCCCACCCATCGGCCCCGACCGTCCACTGATCGGGCACCCCGGTCTCGCGGTGCTGCATCGTGGCGACGGCGTCCACCGACATCACGCGGGCGCCGCCCGGAGCGGTGCCGCCGGCGAGGTGCATCCGGGCCAGCCGGACGAGATCGGCGGCGGTGGCGACGACCCGCCGCGCGGGCCCGAGCGAACGCGGAGTCGGATCCCAGTGCGGGACCGGCGTGGGCTCCCGGCCGCCATCACCGGCGAGATGACCCATCGCCACCGGGAAGCACAGGGCCTCCTCCGGCAGCGTCACCGTGTGGTCGAGACCGAGCGGGTCGAGCAACCGGTCCCGTAGCGCCGCGTCCCACACCTGACCGGTGACCACCTCGACCAGCCGTCCCAGAACGGCATAGCCGGTACCGCTGTACGAGATGGCCAGCCCCGGCGGGCGGTCGGGGGCGATCGAGCCGACGGCCGCCGCATAGCGGGCGAGGCAGTCGTCGCCCCGGCCCGGGTCGTACGAGAAGTCGCACGGAAGTCCACCGGTGTGGGAGAGCAGCTGCCGGACGGTGATCCCCCGGTCCGCTCCCGGCGAGCCGGCAGCGGAGAACTCCGGCACCAGGTCCGCGACCGCCGCATCCAGATCCAGCGCTCCCAGGTCGGCGAGCCGGGTCACCAGCGTCGCCGTGTAGACCTTGGCGATCGAACCGAGCTGAAAGAGCGAGGCCGGGGTCACGGGTGCACCGGTCCCCCGGTGGAGCACCCCGGTGGCCACCTCGTGGATCCGGCCGCCGGTCAGGATCGCGAGCGAGGCACCGGGGACGTCGTACTCGGCGCGGAGGGCATCGAGGCGGCCGGACCAGTGCGCCAGATCGGGCGGCACCTCCCGGTGCTCCCGGGCGTCGCCCCCGAGGGGACCCGGCCGCAGCCCCGCGCGCACCCCTGGCCCGAAGGGCGGGGCGGGCGGCCCCGGTACGGGGAGAGCCGCCCCACCGATCGGCGACGCGGGGGACGGTGCTGGGAAGCGCGCGGGGAACTCCGCCGGATGCCACCCTCCCCCGCCGGCACAGCCACCGTTCCCGGAGGAGTGCTGGTACTGGTTCTCATTGCTCGGCGTGTGCATGGTTCATTCCTCGTGGGTCCGGAACCAGTGGGCCGCCGCACGTCCTCGTACGGTGTACATCTGACGGAGCATCGTACGGAGAGTGAAGGATCAGCACACCGTACGGAGCACGCAGGCGGAAACAGACCGCGCGATGACCCCTGCTGGGCAGGTCCGGAGACCCGGTGGGGATTATTACGCCGTAATGAAGCCCGACCCGGACCCGGACAGCAGCCCCCGCCGTCACCCGGCGGGCATCCGCCTCCTCACTCCCCCGCTCCCCCACTCCCCCGCTGTCTCTCCGGGACACGGATGGTCGGCGGTCGGCGGTCGGCGGTCCGAGTATTACGCCGTAATAAAAGACCGGGGCTCCCCGGACGCCTGCCCAGCGCGAGCAGCTTCGGGGCCGCTCGCCATTACGGCGTAATAAAGGGGAGAGGGCGATGGGCCGTCGGGGCCCCCAGGACGGGTCGAGCCGACGTGCCGCCGGAGACCTGGAGCCGACAGCCGACAGCCGACAGCCGGGAGTCTCGGGGGGCGGGAGTCGGGAGACCGGCTCCCGTCGAGGGGGCGAGTATTACGCCGTAATAAAACCGGCCCTTGGTCGGACCGACGTCCTGCTGACGTCGGTCCGACCAAGGGCCGGGGAGAAGGGGCAGCGGGGCAGCCGGACAGCGGATGAGAGCCGGGGCGGGCGGGGTTGGTGAGTGCTCCGGCTGCTCGGCCGGAAGGCCGTCGATTATTACGGCGTAATACTCGGCCCCCTGAACCCCAGCCGTTCCCGCTCCCCGGCGCCCGGCGCGGGGGAGGTGGACCGTTCTTCATTACGCCGTAATAAAGAGTCCACTCCCCCACCGCCGGGCAGCGCCGTCGGTCGGGCCGTTCCGCTACTCCGCTGCGAGCAGCAGCTCTGCCACCTTGCGGCGGTACTCGGGGCTGCTGGCCGCGACCAGATCGGAGACGAATGCCTCCGGGTCGCCGAGAAGCTCCAGATAGCGGCCGATCATCCGCTGTCGTTCGGAGCCGAAGACCTTGGCGAAGATGATGTCCATGCTGGCTGCACCGTCACCCCAGGGCATCTTGATCTGACGCGGCTGCTGATCGGGTTCGGCGGTGGATCGGGCGGGGTCCGCCGACGCGGGCGTTACCTGTACCGGTTTCGTTGCTTCCGTCGCTTGGGTCGCTCCGGTCGCTTCGATCGCTCCGGCCGGCGCCTGGGGGGCGGAGGCCGGGGGCTTCGGCGCGGCTGCGGGCTCCGGCCGGGGCTCGGTCGCTGCGGTCTGCGCGGCGCTCTGCGGAACGGTCTTCATTACGCCGTAATGAAGACCGTCGGCCGGACGGGGAACGACCGGCGTTTCGGCGGCCGCCCCACCGGACGGCTCCGAGGCTGCGGGCTCCTCCCCCGCCGTCTCCCGCGCCAGCTCCTCCGCTGCCAGCGCCGCCTTGCGTTCGGCGGCCCTGGCCTTCTTCTCCTTCAGCAGCCGCAGATGCTCCTCCTGCTCGTCCGGCTTCTTCCGCCCGACGCTGCGGAGCAGTTCGGCCGGCTCCTCCCCCGTCTCCAGCTTCCGCTGGAGATCCGGGGTGAGCTTCAGCAGGGCCAGCCGCTGCGACACCCATCCCTGCGAACGGTGCAGCCGGGCCGCGAGGGCCTCCTGCGTGCCGTGCACGGACAGGAGCTGTTCCAGGGCACGGGCCTCGTCCAGGTGGTCCAGGTCCTGCCGGTGGATGTTGGCCACCAGAGCGGATTCCAGTATTTCGTCGGGGTTCCGGCCCAGGCTCTCGTCCAGCATCACCTTGATGGTGGTCATGCCCGCTTCCCGGGCGGCGGCCAGCCGTGAGTTGCCGTCGATGACGACATACTTGGTGCCCGGCTCAAGACCGCTCTCGTGGTCCGGGTTGGCCTCCACATACGAGAAGCGGGACATGATGCTGATCGCGGTCTTCTGACCGTGGTCCCGCATGCTCCCCGCGAGATGGGAGAGGTCACCCAGCTCCGTCCGGGGGTTGGCCGGGTTGAGGCTGATCACATCGACGCCGAGTTCGACGGGGGGCAGTGCGCCCGCCGTCGGGGCCTTGGTCGCGTCGTTGATCGCCTGCCGGCGCGGACTGATGGACTGGGCCTGCTGGAACGAGGAGCCCGTTCCCAGCCTGGACGCCTTGCTCACGAGATCTCCCGGGCGAGCGCGCGCAGGGCCACGGCCTGGCCACTGCGGGGAGCGTAGGCCAGCAGCGGCTGCTTGACCCGGACGGCTTCCTTCTGTTCCTTCAGATCACCGATGACACCCACGACTCTCGGATCCTTTATCTCCATCCAGTTCTGGAGCGAGGAAGTGGCGATGTAGCCGCGCCGGGCGTCGTAGTGGTTGACGACGATCCCGAGGTAGTCCAGTTCCAGCGCCATATCGCTGCGGAGGTCCTCGATCTGCGAGGTGAGCAGTCCATAGGCGTCGGCGGAGCTGTCCTCGGCCTGGACGACGACGAGCACGCCCGAGTTGCCGGGGGTCTCACCGGGACGGCGGCGTCCGTAGTAGGCGGCGGCGTCCATGCTCAGGCCGAGGCTGGGCGGGCAGTCGACGAGGATGGCGTCGTACTCGTCCTCCAGGGGAGCGAGCGCCCGTTCCAGCGCGGCTTCCCGGGCGCGGACCCCGGAGAGCTTGACGTCCAGAAGGAAGGCGTCGGTACAGGCCGGGAGGAGGTGCAGCCGGTCGCCGAAGCGGTCGCCCTCGACGGTGACGATCAGCTCGCGCAGCTCCGCCTTGCCCTCGCCCGCCATGTGCTTGGTGAGGCTGTCGCCGTCGAGGGGGAGGGGTTCATGACCGAGCTGCTTGGTGAGGTGGCACTGCGGATCGAAGTCCACGAGCAGCACCCGCAGCCCGAGGCCCGGCAGATCCTCGAAGTCGAGCGGGTCGTCGTCGGTGGGGCCGTTGCCGTTCTCGGCTCCCGCGCGGGCGCTGGCGAGGTACTTGGAGACGCGTACGGGGTGGAGTCGCTCCGAGTCCTCGGCCAGGGCCTCGCCGGCACCGGCGGTCACGGCCGTCTTGCCGACGCCGCCCTTCTGGTTGCAGACGATGAACCGCTTGACGACCACGGGCCGCTGAATGCCCGGGGCGGGATTGCGGTCGAGCCAGAGCTGCACGGACTGGGCGAGCCCCTGGACGAGCGGCACGCCGCGTGCCGCGCAGTCCCGGCGGAACTCCTCCCACTGACCCGGCGGGAGCCAGGTCGAGAAAGACCTGGCTCCGGCGGTGTCGATGGGGGAGAGGTTCGCACCGAGCCCGCGCCAGGCGGTGATGCCCGCTTCGACGGCGTGCTGGATGTCGACGCCGTGCTGAGCCGTACGGACCTTCAGATCCTGCTGGAGCGCGGCGGGAAGTTTGGAGACGACCTTTTCCCGGTCGCCGGAGGAGGGCGAAGTCATGGAGTCACCTTACTAACTCACGTGATCAACTGATTCACCGACACGTTAGTAAGCCATGAGGTTGCTCCGACTGAGGGACGCGCGGGCCGACGATGTTTCATTACGCCGTAATGAAGAGGGGGGGTGGGCCGGCAGGGCAGGAGGCCGGGGGAGAGGCTCGTCGGCTCAGTATTACGCCGTAATAAAAGGAGGGTGCCGAGCCGGTGGGGGAGTGGTCCGGGAGGGGCCGGGGAGCAGGCGGACAGGTCATGCGTTCGTCGTACAAAGAGATGGACATCTGGTAAAACGCCCATATGGCCCAAACGCGTCGCCCACTTGCCGCAATTCACGGTCTTCCACACCGTCGTTAACCGGGACATGACGAGAACAAAGACTGCACCCCTGCCCTCAGGGCGCGTGGTGGTCGGCGCGGAAGCGGCCCGGTCGACGACGTGGGTGTTCGTGCCCCGGTCGGCCGCGCCTCCGACCGGGCGGGCCGCTCTCCAGCGCGAGGACCAGCGGATCGAGCTGACGTACTCCTCGTCGGTCCTCAAGCAGTTGCTGACAGCCCTGGAGCAGATCCAATCGGACTTCCGGCGGATGTCGGGGACCGCAGGAGCGTCCGTGCGTGGCGACGCGTAGAGGACACGGAGGCGATGACAGAGGAGTACACGGTTCACGGCACCCACCATGCGTACGGCCCCCCTCCACCGGATGGCCACCCGGGCTGGGGTGAACCTCACCCGGGATTCCCGGGACACCACCAGGACGTGCCGCTGGGAGCCATGGGAGCCATGGGGGCTTTTGGTCCGCTGGGTCCTGTAGGCCCTGTGGGGGCGATGGATCCCCTGGGCTTCATGGCCCCGGTGCATCCCATGGGTCCCCTGGGCGGGGAGTCCCTGGCCGCGGGGTGGGACCCGTCCTGGGATCCCACGGCGGAGCTTCAGCAGATGCTCCGCAACGCCCAGCTGGGAGACGCGCCCGCAGGAGCGTTCGCACCCGGCGGTATCACCGGCGTGACGTACCAGCCCGGATACCCCGGAGTGGGGGAGGGACCCGGCTATGACGGCGGACCCTGGTACGGAGACCCGTACCACCCATACGCCCACGACGGCCGGACCGGGCACGAGGACCAGGCCGGGCGTCACGCGTACGAGCGGGCATCCGACCACGGGAGCGGGCACGAGTCCGGGTATGAGTCCGGGTACGAGGACGACGACCACGAGCGCAACCACCAGTCCGGCGGACCTGGTGGGAACAGTGCGTACGACGGGGCCGACGAGCCCGGTGAGTACGACGACACGGACGAGGCGACCGACGCTCGGGAAACCGGCAGGAGGGAAGCCGCTCCGTCTGTTGTCGTCCGCCGGACCCGTTCCGGGCCGAACCGGCGGAGGAAGCGCAAGTGGTGGTCGAGCGAGCGCGGCCGGCGCTATGTGTTCGGGCGGCTGCTGAGTTTCACCATCGCCCTCCTGGCGGCCCTGCTGGTCTCCATGGTCAGTGTGTTCGGCGGGATGGTCGCCATGGAGCCGCTGCGCAATGTGGCGGCCGACCGTACCGAAGCAGGGCTGATCGCCTGGTGGCCGCTGCTGGTGTACGGCCCGTGGACGGTGGCGTCGCTGTCGATCCTGCGGGCCGCGCTGCACCGGCGGCGGGCACTGCACTCCTGGTTCGTGGTCCTGCTCTTCACCTCCCTGGCCACCGTGCTCTGCGTCACCCAGGCGCCGAGGACCCTCCCGGGGATCGCGGCGGCAGCGCTTCCGTCGCTCGCGGCACTGGCCTGCTTCCATCAGCTCGTACGGCTGATCACCATGGTCCGCCCGCCGCTGCCGGAGCCTTCGGCCCGGCACCGCGCCCGTGCACTCCGTCGGCGCAACCGCCGTACGGGTGACACAGCGGGAATGGCTGAAAACCAGTCATCAGGACAGGTTCAGGGGCAGCCGCAGGGGCAGGTGCACGTGCAAGTGCAGAGCCAGGTGAAGAACCAGACAGGGGCTCAGACGCGGAACCAGACCCGGGAGCAGACGCGGGAAGAGGTCTCCACGCCGGTCGTGGTGCGGACCGCGCGCCCGGTCTCCCCGGTGGGGGAGCCGGCCGGGCGGGACAACCGCCGGTGGTCCACGCTCCGTTGATTCCGCGGCCCCGCTCCAGCCCCGCCCAGAAAGGGCTTGGAGCGGGGCTGTGGGCCCTCGGGGGGACTCCTTGGACTGGCTGACCGGGGAGGGGGGTTGAAGCCCTCAGGCGGGCTCTCAGGGCTTTTTCTCCAGGCGGGGGAGTGGTTCCCGCTGCGGGGCTCGGAGTCGAGCGACTCAGCGACTCTTGGGTAGCTGCTTCAGTCTCATGGTAAATCCCCAGGTCAGATGAGGTGTTGATACCTCAATAGCGACTGAAGCGACTGAGCGACCGTATCTATAACGTAAATCTTGTACACGCGGACACATACCCACACCCGGGAAATGTCTTATAGACAGGATCGCTGAGTCGCTTCAGTCGCTCAGGGGTCAGGAAACAGCCTCTGACCTGCTGTTTTATGCTGAGACCGAAGCAGCTACCGAACGCTTCAGGGTCGCTGGGCTTCAGTCTCGAACGGCCCCCGACAGCGACTGCCGCCCGCCCCGGACACGTCGGAGGGCCCTGCCGGTCGTCCATCGCCCGGCAGGGCCCTCGTGCTTCAGTCGCTGCGGCCGGCGGGATGCCCGCCGCCGCCCGCCCGCCGCTCCGGTCGCGGCGGGCCCTCAGTTCATCGGAAGCGTTATCCCCAGCTCACGCATGGCGGCCGACTCCGGCCCACCCTCGGAGCGCTGGGTCTTGTACCCCTTCACCCCGGCCTTGATGGTCCTCGGGTCCACCGCCTCCGAGGGCGCCCCCGACGCGTACAGCCCGTCCGGCCGCCCGTCCCGGTCGTGCGGGAGCAGCCAGAAGACCCGCCGGAGGAAGGTCCCCGACACCCGGGAGGAACGTGCCTTCGGACCAAGAACCGCATAACCGACCATTCGGCCGTCGCGGTGGTACGCGGGCCTGCCCCGGCGGGTCGGCAGCCGGTCCAGGGTCTGGCGTACGTAGTCCAGGGGTTCGATGTCTTCCAGCCACACCAGCTCGGCCTCGTGGGCCAGTTGTGTGGGCTCGATGAGGGCACTCATGACATTTCTCCCACTTCGGCGTTGAGCCCGATCCCGGGATAGAACTTGCGCTGGTTGGACAGAATCATCTCCTTCGGGGTGGAGATGCCGACAGTGTCCCGCACCCGGGCGGCAAAGGCGCGGGAGGATGCCGGGTTGGCTCCTTCCAGCTGGCACCAGTCCTTGTAGCTCGCGTAGAGCTGGGTCTGCTCCGCCCGCATCGCCGGGCCGAGCGTGCAGCACTCGGAGAGGAAGCGGCCGGTGTGGTCCTCCGTCTCCGCGTACGCGGTGGTGGCGGTCCGCACCTGCTCCGGGCCCGTGAGGTCGCGGGGGCCGTTCAGATAGCGCCGGGCCCCCTCCACCAGCCAGTTGAGGATCCCCGGACCCTCCTCCGTGACCAGGACGTCGGCGAGGTTGTCCACCTTGCGGTCGTCGTCCACGACCCGCTCGAACGGGATCAGCTTCATCCGGCGCCAGAACGCGTACCCACCCGTGCCCACCTCGGGCCGGTGGTTGCCCAGCAGCCAGAGCTTATGCGTCGGGCCGAAGCTGAAGAAGTCCTGCCGCATCCGGCGGGCCTTGATCCGGTCGCCACCGGTGAGCAGCTTCACCCGGGCCTCGTCGAAGCGGTCGCCGGGCTTCAGCTCCGAACAGACGATGATCCGCCGGCCGTGCAGCTCCGCCAGGTCGGTCGGGTGCCCCTCGAACGGCCTGGCCATCAGGAAGCCCGGCGGCGCCGCGTCCGCGTAGTCGCCCAGCAGCTTGACCATCACGTCGAGCAGCACGCTCTTGCCGTTCTTGCCCTGCCCGTACAGGAACGGCAGCACCTGCGCGCCCACATCGCCGGTGATCGAGTACCCCAGCAGCTCATGCAGGAAGTCGATCATCTGCCGGCCCTCGGCGTCGTCGCCGAAGCAGTCCGCGAGGAAGCGCTCCCAGCGCGGCGTCGCGCGGGGCCGGGGCGCCACGCTCGTGGACCGGGCGTGGTAGTGCTTCTCCGGATCCGGCGGCGTGAGCGTGCCCCGGGTCAGGTCGATGACGCCCTCGGGGGTGCACAGGGCGTACGGGTCGGCGTCGAGCATCGACGGGCTGAGGACCATCCCGGGCGCGGCCTTCGCCTGCGCCAGCATCGCCTTGATGCCGGCCGTCGACAGCGCCCGGCGCCGGTGCCGGCGCAGCGAACTGTCCGTGAACCGGCCCCGGACATCGGTCTCGGCGAGCATCTCGGCCATCTCGCCGGCCGCCCACATGACGCCGTCGTCCTCGTCCAGGTCCCAGCGGTACTTGTTCCAGCGGTACCAGCCGAGCCCGGGGACATGGCGGAAGTCCCGCCCGTACAGCGAGACGAAGAGCTTGGCGTTGCCCCGGTCGCTGAGGCTGTCGGGGAGCACGCCGTGCTCGCTGGCGACGCGGGCGGTCTCCGGCCCGGGCGCCGCCTGCGCGGGGACGCCGCCGGGGGAGCCCAGGATGATCTGACGGGCCACCTCGACCGGGTCGAACAGGCTCGCCTGGGACGTGTCCCGGGCGCCCTGGACCGGTCCGTGGTCGCTCTCGCGCACGGACCCGTCGGTCTGCTCCCGGGTCACCCGGGAGTGCTCCCGGCGGGTGGTGTGGGTGGACTCTTGAGAGATGGGGGCGTCGTTCACCTGCGTTCTCCCAGGTCGAGTGGCCGCCTGCTGCCCGCGCCCATACCGCTGCGAATGATCGCCAGGCAGCGGCGCTCCTGCCCGGGGCGGGCGTGCAGCGCCGCCGCCAGCAGCGCGGACTCGGCGGCTTCGGCGCTCATCCGGCCCGCGCCCACCAGCCCGCCGGCGGTGAAGGCGGCCCGGTTGAGCTTCTCGCTGAATCCCGTGCCCTCGGGGGCCGAAGCGCACTCCACGACCGCCGCGAGCACGGTGGCGAGCGCGCGCTCGGCCGAGTCCCGCCCGCCGCGCGCGGCGATGACGGCGGCACGGGCCCGTGAGGGTACGGGGGTGGGGGAGGCCCCCCGTGGTGGTGGCGGCACGGGTCGATGGCCGGTGCGCGCCAGCTCGGCCCCGAGCCACTCGGGCAGCGGGGCGGGTTTCCGTACGGAGCCGCAGACCGTGTAACGGCCGGAGGCGGTACGGGTGCCCGGCGCGATGATGTACCCGCCGTGCGCCCGGACGTCGACCTGCCAGGCGAGGGCGCGCGCGGCGCCCGAGCCCGTGGAGCAGCGCCACTCCTGCCCGGGGCGGGCCGTGTACCAGAGGTGCAGCCCTCCGGACGGTGTCCGTACGCGCAGGGTGCTCGCGTCCTCGGCGGGGTCGGGCCGGCCGCGCAGCGCGGCGAGGACGGCCAGGCTGTGGAAGCCGTGCCGCAGCCCGTCCAGGCAGACCGAGTCGGGGATGTGGATGCCGGGCAGCAGCCGGTCGGGGGTGGGCAGCGGGGCCGGGTGGGCGTCGACGTCGATGACGACGAGCCCGGCGGGCCCGCAAGCCACGCCGACGCCGAACCGGGGCTGCCGCCCCCACCAGGCGCCGATGACGGCGGGGTCCGTGGTGGCTGCGTGGAAACCGTGACACCAGTGTCCCGCCGGAATGCAGGTGCACTCCTGGGGCGAATGGGGACGGTCCCGGCAGTCGGGGCAGTTGGGCGCCGGGGTCTTGCGCCCGGGGGACAGGGGATGGACGGGCCACCCCTGCGCGGCGCACCACAGCGCGGTCTCCAGCGGGTCCGCCCAGGGCGCAGGCACAGCGTCGGACGCTGTGCCGGACCCGCCCAGGGCTGAGTCGCTGTTAGGAATCCCCAGGTCAGGGGGCATCGACGTTCCTTTCAGCGACTGAAGCGACTCAACTTCACAGATGTATTCAGCACAGGCTAACCGACCGTCTTCCGCGGGTCCGGCAGGTGCCGGGAACGGCGGGGCGGCGCGTGGTGTCCCGGGGGGACCGGGATTCCCGCCCTGGCGCGTACAACGAGAAAGATCGGCAGGGGAGACGGCCCGCGCGGCAGATCATCAGACCGGGGGCGCGCGGGGGATATTCGTACGCCCCCGGGGTGTCGGCGTGCCGCCGAGGGGCCGGTCTCTCCTGCCTGATACGCGCGGAGTGCCTGCTTCGCCTGGATCGTGGAGACCTGGAGGGTGAAGCCGGTTCCGGTACGGTTCGCGATGGCGGTCCCGGCATCGTTTCCGACGTCGTCTCCGGCGCGGGAGTCAGGTGCGGAAGGGAGGAGTCCGGGCATGCCGAAGGAGCCCTGCGGCACTCTGGCGCAGGGCGAAGCCGACCCGGCTGACCGGGCACACGTCCCCCGTGGACCTCGTCGTTCCCCGTGACAAGGGCGCCCGGCCGTGCTGGCCGACGGCCGGCGCCCGTAGCAATAAAGCGCATCGGCGGATGGTTGTCGAGGGAAGGCAACGCGGGCCGTGGGCGATCCGGACACCGCCGGAGCCGTCGTTCCGCTTCCCGCCGGACCTGCCGTGCGCCCGACCGCTCCCGCGCCGGACGCACGGCGGGGCCGCGCGCGCCGTCACCGGGTGAGAGGACGCGCGCTCCCGGGGGGACCGCCGCGCCCCGCAAGGCCGCCGGGCACTGTGCCTCGTCTATCCCGTCCGCCCCTTCTCCCAGGTTCGGTGGCTCATGGGCCGGGGGACGCTCAGTCGCTCCGACCCGGTCGCCCCGTGTGTCCCGGTGGCCCCGTGTGTCCCGGCCGTACTGCTCGCGCCGGATGTGCCGTTCGCTCCGGAGGGGATTCCCGCCCGGCCCAGCTGCTCCAGCCGGACCGCCAGCCCGTCGAGCGTCCGATCCAGCCCGTAGGCGAAGTTGTGGTCGCGGCGCGCGGCCGGGTCGTGCTTGCGCGCCGCCTCGTACGACCGGTGGAGCCGGGGATGGTCGCGCACGGCCTCCTCCGTGGCGGGCCACAGCCCGCTCAGCGACTCTTGTTCGCTCTGCCCGCTCCGCGCGAGCAGGGTCAGCCAGGCCGCCTCGCCCGCGGTCGTGCCGGTGACGTACGCGAAGATCACGCGGACCGCGCTGTCCGCCTCGTCCGGCGGGAAGCCCGCCGTCTCGAAGAGACCGAGCACCCGGTCGGAGAGGCGGGTCATGTTGGGCCCGAGATAGGCCACGCCAAGACCGCCGAGGACGGACGCGATCCAGGGGTGGGCGAGGACGAGCGCCCGCATGTCGTGGGCGAGCCGGGTGATGAGCACCCGCCAGCCGGGCGCGGTCCCGGGGTCCGGGACGGGGATGTCCAGCTCCCCGTAGACCTGGTCGACGACCAGCTCGATCAGCTCGTCCTTGTTGGCGACATGCCGGTAGAGGGAGGTCGCGCCCGCGCCCAGCCGGGTGCCGAGCCTGCGCATGCTCAAGGCGTCGATGCCGTCGGTGTCGAGGAGTTCGACGGCCGCGGAAACGATCTGCTCCCGGCTCAGGGACGGTTGCTCACGGCGGTCCCGGGGCCGGGCCCACACCGACGGAATCGGCTGCGGGTCGACGGGCATGCGCCCTCCTTCGTCTCGTCCGGCCCCACGGTAGCGCACGCCATTCGCAGGAAGCGTACGCCGTTAAAAGATGAGCACAGTGTTCGCATCGCTGGGTACGGTGTGCGCGCCGCTGCGGGGGAGGGCAGCGGGGCAACGGCAGGCCCGTGCGGGGCGAATGGGGCCGATTTCGCTGCTGGTGGTGCTTGGACGCTTGTGAGGGCTCGGGTGGCTCAGACGGCCGTCGCGGGCCGGCACACGCGCCTAAAGCGGGGACTGTACCGGGCCTATAGCGACCCACAGGCGCGCTGGAGGACGCTGCTGTGCGAGTCCCCGACCCAACCCGGTCCGGGTACCAGCGCCGGCCCCCCACCCCCGGAATCCGGATCCGGGGCACCGGCGCCGCAGGCCGCGGCCCGGTACCGACCTACCGAACCCGTACAGCCCTCGTACACCGGTACGCCGGTACGCCGGTACGCCGGTTCACCCCCCCCGTACAGCCGCTCCCCGCACACGGGACGACGAGCGAGTGAGGATGGACATGACCTTCGACCCCACCGGGGGCCTGGCCCTCTCGGTGCTGCTCTCCCTTGTCTCCGCGATCGCCTACGCGGGCGGCGCGATCGTCCAGGAGCGGGTCGCGTCCACCACACCGGAAGGGCTCGCCACCCTCCTCCGTACGCCCGGCTGGTGGGCGGCGAACAGCCTCAACGGCACCGGCGCACTGCTCCATGTCGTCGCGCTGGCCTGCGGGCCGCTCAGCGTGGTGCAGCCCCTCGGGGCGCTGACCATCGTCTTCGCGCTGCCGCTCGCGGTGCTCTGCACCGGGCGGCGGGCCGGCGCGACCGCCTGGCAGGGGGCGGCGATGGCCACCGCCGGACTCGCCGGGCTGCTGGCGCTGACCGGCTCGGCGGGCACCGGCTCCCTCGCGGCCGCCGACCGGGCGCCGCTGGCCTGCGCCTCGTTCGCCGCGGTGGCCGCGCTCACGACGGCGGGACGCGCGGCGCGCCGCAGTCCGGTCACACGCGGCACCTTTCTCGCCTGCGCGGCGGGCGTGGCCTACGGGGTGGGCTCGGTCTTCACGAAGGCCGCCGCTGTCGACTGGGCGGCGGGGAACACCGCCGGGGCGCTCACCACCGTGGTCGTCATCGCGGCCTTCGCGGCGGCGGGCACGGTCGCCTCGCAGGCCTCCTACCGGGGCGCGGGCCTCGCGACGCCGCTGGCGGTGGTGACCGTGGTCAACCCCGTGGTGGCGGCCGTGATCGGGATGGCGCTGCTGGGGGAGTCCTTCCGGTACGGGGGAGTGGGCTCGGTCCTCGCGCTGGGCGCCGGGGCGATGGTGGCGGGCGGTCTGACACTGCTGACGCGGGAACGGGTCCGGTCGGGGACGGCCGGACCGCAGCCGCAAGGGATCGTTGACGTAGATCCCGTACGGGCTCGGGACCTGCGGGAAGCAGCCGCCGGCGCGGCGCGGCGGGTGCGGATCGTCCTGCCGGCGCCGTTCACCGCAGCCCCGCGTCTGCGCCCGGACGCGGATGCGGACGGTGGGGAGAGGCCGGCGGCTCTCTCCCCGGCGGGCTCCCACGCCTGACCCTCCGGGGCGTCCGAAACGTCAGGGGCGTCCGAAACGTCGGGGGAGTACGGAACGTCAGGGGGAAGTCAGCGGCGCAGGCTCAGCACGACGGCGGGCCCGAGTTCCTGACCGTCGGCGGACGGGAGGCTGCCCGCGACATCGAGACCGTCGCTGTGCGCGGAGACGTGCCAGGCGCTGAGCGGAGCGCCGTCGACCGCACCCGGCAGCTCCAGCGAGCCCCAGGAGCCGTGCCGGTACCGCAGCACCCTCGGCGCCTGGCCCGCGAAGGCGTCGGCCACCGTGGCGACGACCACCGGCGCACCGCCCGCGAAGGCCACCGAATGGATTCGCTGCACATCGTCCGGCACCGGCACCTCGGTCCAGCTCCGCCCGTCGTACCGCAGCACGAGCCCGGAACGCACACCCCCGCCCAGCGCCTTCCTGCCGACCGCCCACACCGTCCCGTCGGGACCGGCCGTCACCGACTCAAGACCCGCCCGTATGCCTGCGAACGAGGGCAGCTGTTCCTTGTGCCACCGCGTGCCGTCGAACCGGAGGACCAGCGGCTCGGCCCCGGCCCCGGCCCCGGCTCCGTCGACAAGGTTGCCGACCGCCCATGCCGTGTCCCGGCCGGTGGCGACCACGTCCCACAACGTGACCTCGCCCGCCGGGCCCTCGCCCACGTCCGGCAGGTGCGCGGGCTTCCACTCGGTGCCGTTCCAGCGCTGGATCACCCCCACGTGCCGGGAGGTGTCCGGGGCCATGGGCACCTGCTGCCAGCCGACCGCCCAGGCGTCCCCGGGCGTGCGCGCGTCGACGGCGAGCAGCCCGCCACCGATGGCGTCCGGGGCGCTGGGGGCCGGCTCGGTGCGCCACCGCGTACCGTCCCACCGCTGGGTGACGATTCCGCCGCCGGTGAGGTTGTCCCCGACGACCAGGGCCGCGTCCGGCGACACGGCGTCGACATCGTTGAAGCGCATGCTGTTCGCCTCGACCGGCACGGTCGGCAGCTGCTTCCAGCCGGGACCCACGCGCTCGTCGCGCTCCCAGAGCGCGGGCCGCAGGGTGATCAGCCCGTTGCCCAGGCGGGCCGTGCGCAGCCCCGCGACCCAGGTGCGGTGCGCGTCGACCCGGGTGCTCTTGAGGGCGGACGCCCGGTCCGGGGCCACCTGCGAACTGCTCCACCGGGCGCGCTGCTCGGGCGGGGACCCGGAGCCCGACCCGGGGCCGGCGGCCCCAGCGGAAGTCGTACCCGCGGCGACGGCCAGCGCCGCACATCCCACGAGAAGGGCCCGCGCCCGGCTTCGGCGCCGGCCGTGCGGACGGGAGCGCGGGACTGAGCGCGGGCCGGAGCGATGGGTGTGGCCACGGCGGCGAATACTGGTCATGCGTACGGCCTGCCTTCCTGACACGAGGTCGGTGCCCTTGAGTGAGCCCGGCTTCTGAGGAACACCGGCTGCCCGGCAGCGGTTTCGTCATTACGTGATCACCGGCCGGGCCAAACTGGGTCGAACCGGGGCAGATGGCAGGGGAGTTGCGCGCGCGGCGATGCGTACCGGCCGTTCGGGTGGCCTGGGCGCCGGGCCGTGGCCGACACGCCGGGACCGCCACGTACGGTGGAGTGTCGCTCGGGGGAGACCGGGCCGCTCGTTCTCGTCGTCACGGCGGTACGGACGTCCCCGCGGGCACGCGGTGGGCCCGGCCCCCGGGGGAGGGGAGCCGGGCCCGGTCCGCGCGGCTGCGGGCAGGGAGGCGCCGGCCGGGCAGCACCAGCACGCGGGCTTCCCGCCGAACCACCTCCCCGGCCGGGGCCGTTCCTGGTACCGGGGTGCACGAGGGGCGGATGGCGGCGCTCACCAACCCCGTCGTCCTGACCTGACGGCATGAAGACTTCGAGAGAGAGCGGGGCACGACGTGCCGCTGTACGAGATCCGGACGGGTGTCTTCGCGTCCCCGGCCGTGGCCGCCGAGGTCGCGGGGGAGTTCCGCCGCTTCCTGACGGAACGGGCCGTACCGTGCGAGCAGTCCGTGGTGGGCCCCGACGAGCCGACGCCGGACGCGGTGATGACCGTGGCGGAGCTGTACGAGGAACTGCCGGAGCAGTGGGCGGCCGAGCACCCGGGCGAGGCCCCGGGCGAGCGGCGGGTCCACGAGATCAGGACGGGTGTCCTCCTGCCGTCCCGGGAGGACGTGGCCGGACTGCCGGAGGAGCTGACCGGCCTTCTCTGCCCGGACTCGCAGCACTCCGGGCCGTGTGCGGTGCCCTGGACAGCGGGGTATCCGACCTCGGAGGAGGAAGCGGAGGAAGCGGAAGCGGAGGAGGCGGCGACGGGGACGGGCGGGGAGGAGCCCGGCCGCCCCGGTCGTCGGCTGGGCGAGATCTACGGGGGGCTCACCGGGGCCCGCTGACGGCACCCGCTGACGGCACCCGCACGGTGAACTCCCCCGGGGGAAGGTGCCCCGGTCCGCGCCGCCGGCCGGTTCAGGCGCCCGCCGTGCCTGCCGTGCCCGCCGCGTCCGCCGCCGGCCGGTCCAGGGCATGGAGGGCGTACACCGTCACTCCCCGATCCATCAATGTGTCGTCCCGGAGCCGGGAGAAGCCCAGCCGGGCGGCGACCCGTGCCGACGCGGTGTTGCCGGGGTGGATCATGGCCGTGATGTAGGGGACGCCCAGCGCCCCCGCCCCGAAGGCCCAGTCCAGGCAGGCCCGCGCCGCCTCCGTCGCGTAACCGTGGCCCCAGCTCTCCGCCGACAGGGTCCAGCCGATCTCCGTCTCGCCGAAGGCCTCCCAGTGGGTGAGACCGCAGCGGCCGAGGAAGGCGTCGTCGCTCCTGCGGTGGACGGCGAGGATGCCATGGCCGCGCTCGGCCCACTGGCGTTCGCTCAACCGCAGCCGGTCCCGGGCCGTCTCCAGCGTGTACGTACCCACGAAGGCGTTGACCCGGTCGTCCGCGTGCAGGGCCACGAACCGGTCGGCGTCCTCCGGACGGAACGGACGCAGGGTCAGGCGCTCTGTCTCGATCACGCGACGATGCTCATACGCCGGTAACCGGTCGATCCCGGAGGGGAAACGATCAACTGCCCCTTCGCGGAAGGGGATCACCGCCCCGGCCGGGCCGTCCTACGATCACGGGGTGACCGACATCGACATCGTGGACAGACGACTCGTCAAGCGCATCGCCATCGGCATAGCCCTGGTAGCACTGCTTCCGTTCCTGCTGCCCGTCGTCATCGAGCAGCGGAATATCGTCAACGGCAAGCTGACCGAGTACACCTACCTCAACTTCACCGCGATCGTCGCGGGGCTCGCCTCGTTCGGGTACGCCTACCGGACCTTCACCGACCTCCGCTTCCAGGGCCGGCACCAGCGCGTCTTCACGGTGCTGCTCGCCGTCCTCGTGGTGCTGGGACTCTTCCAGCTGGTCCGGGGGAGTGGCGTCGTCCCCGCCGTGACCGAGTGCTCGGCGTCGTTCAGCCTGGACTTCTGCCGCCCCGCCTGAAGGAGTGACCCGTGACCGTCAGCCCCCACCCCTCCCGCTTTGTCGACGTCCCCGGCGGCCCCGTCCACGTCGTCACGGACGGTGAAGGCCCGCTCGTCGTCCTGATCCACGGCTTCCCCGAGACCTGGTACTGCTGGCGCCACCAGATCCCCGCGCTCGTCGCCGCCGGATACCGTGTCGCCGCCCTCGACCTGAGGGGCTACGGCCGCTCGACCCCGGCCCCGACACCCGACGACTGCTCCATGCCGCAACTCGTCTCGGACGTCGTCGGCGTCGTGGACGCCTTCGGCGCCGGGCAGCCGGCCGTGGTCATCGGCCACGACTGGGGCTCGAACGTGGCCTCCCACACCGCCCTCGCCCGGCCCGACCTCGTCCGCGCCCTCGGGCTGCTCAGCATTCCGTACGCCTCCCGCAACCACACCGTCCCCACGGAGAACTTCGCCGCGGTCGGGCCCGCCGGATTCCGTTTCTATATCGACTTCTTCCAGACACCGGGGCTCGCCGAGGCGGAGATCGAGGCCGATCCGCGCGGCTGGCTGCGGGGCCTGTACGCCGCGGTGTCCGCCGGTACGAGCGCCCCGGCCGCGTTCCTCGTACCCGACGGCTCACGCATGTGCGACCAGTTCCCCGCCGCGACGCCGGAGTGGCTCACCGACGACGTCCTGGACCACGGCGTCGACGCGCTGCGGACGGCGGGAGTCCGCAGCGCGCTGAACCGGTACCGGAGCATCGACCGGGACTGGGAGCTGACCGCGGAGTGGACGGGCGCGGCGATCGACTGCCCCGCGCTGTTCGTGGCCGGTGACCAGGACCTCTCGGCGCAGTGGATGCAGGACGCGATCGACGCGTTCCCGCAGTCGCTGCCGCGCGTGGAGACCCATGCCATCGAGGACTGCGGGCACTGGATCCAGCAGGAGAAGCCGGCCGAGTTGAACGAACTGCTGCTGGGGTGGCTGTCCAGCCTGCCCCGCTAGAACCTGCCCTTGGTCAGGACGCGTCGGCCGGTTTCTCCCAGACCGAGACATGCCGTTCGCTCCCGCTGGTGAAGGGTTCCCCCGACCACCCCTCCCACCGGTCGCGCAGCCGCAGCCCCGCGATCCTGGCCATCAGGTCCAGCTCCGCCGGCCAGGCGTACCGGAACGGAATGGACCGGTACGAGCCCTGCCCGTCGACCAGCTCCACATAGTTGGAGCTGAACGCCTGGGTCACGACGTCGTACACGTCGAAGGCCCAGCGCGTCGGGCTGATGTGGAACGGGACGGCGGTCTGCCCGGCCGGGAGCTTCCGCAGATCCGGGACGCCGACCTCGATGACGAAGCAGCCTCCGGGCTCCAGATGCGCGGCGGCGTTGCGGAAGCACTCCACCTGGGCGTCCTGCGTCGTCAGATTGTTGATGGTGTTGTAGACGAGATAGACGAGGGAGAACGCCCCCTCGACGCGCGTCGTCGCGAAATCGCCGATCGTCACCCCGATCCCGGCGCCGCCCGGCTTGGCCCGCAGCCGGGCGACCATCGCCCGCGACATGTCGATGCCGTGGACGGGGACTCCCCGGGCGGCCAGCGGCAGGGCGATCCGCCCGGTCCCGATGCCCAGCTCCAGCGCCCGGCCGCCGCCGGCGAGGGCCGCCAGGAAATCGGCGGTCTCCGCCACGACGTCCGGCGCGAACATACCCGTCGACGTGTCGTAGCCCGCCGCCACGCTCTCCCCGAACCAGCCGTCCTCGATGTCATCCATGATTCCGGACCCTAGGACGGCCTTTCTCGTCAACGCACCTTATTTAAGGGGAGGTTGGGCGGTCGCCGGTGTCTGTTTCCTCGGGGAAACTCGCGTAGTACGCGGCGGCCATGTCCTCCCGCCCATGGCCCTGCGCGGCGGCGCGCTCCATCCGCGCCGCCCCCGCATCCGCCAGGTCCAGCCGGACCCCGTACCGCCGCCCCGCCTCGCTGATCAGGCGCGCGTCCTTGGCCGCCGTGGCGACCGCGAAACTCGCCGGCGTCAGGCGGCCGTCGCGCACCAGATCGGCCTTGAGCCGCAGATAGCCCATGTCGAGCGGGCCGCCCGCGATCAGATCGAAGAAGCCCTCGGGATCCACACCGAGCGCCCCGGCCAGGGCCAGGATCTCGCCGGCGGCGTTGGTGGCGGTCAGCACCCAGCTGTTGACCACCAGCTTCAGCCGGGTGGAGGTCCCGGCCGCGCCGTCCTCGCCGGTCCACACCGTACGGGAGCCGATCGCGTCGAAGACGGGTGTCACCGAGGCCCGGTCCCCGGCGGGTCCCGCCGCGAGGATCTGGAGCTGCCCGGCCTCGGCGGGCTCCCGCGTACCGAGCACGGGCGCGTCGAAGAAGACCAGCCCGTGTTCGCGGGCGAGCCCCGCCAGCTCCGGCACGTCGTCCACGCCGACGGTGGTGGACTGCGCCCAGACCGCGCCGGAGCGCAGCGCGGGGGCGGCCTCGCGCACGACGTCGAGTACGGCCGGTCCGTCGTGGAGCACGGTGAGGACCACGTCTGCGTCCCGCACCGCGTCGGCGGGCGTCGCGGCGACATCGACACCGTCCGCGACGAGGCCCTCGGCCTTGGCGCGGGTGCGGTTCCAGGCCCGTACGGCATGGCCGGAACGGGCGAGGTTACGGGCCATCGCGGCGCCCATCACGCCCGTGCCCAGTACCGCCACGGTGAGCCGTTCGGTCATCGGGCGACTCCCTCGTCGTATCTCCTGCACAGATGGAACGCGGGGCGGCCCCCGTCGTCGTACGACCGACCGTACAGCCACGCGACCGCGCACCGGGCCGCCGGGACCCCGGCCGACCCCGGCCCCGGGCCGCGGGTTCACCCGTGCGGACCCGCGCGGCATGCCGTCCCCGCCCTTTCGCTGATCTCCTGAACCTGCCATCCGTCCCGCTGTCGACCGTCCCCACTGTTTTTGCGTAGCGCGAGGAGCACCACCATGACCACAGCCATCATCGGAATGGGCAATATCGGCTCCCGCCTGGCCGCCGACCTGGCGAAGGGCGGCGAGCAGCTGCTCATCGCCAGCCGGGATCCCGCCGACGCCCGGCGGGTCGCCGAAGGGCTCGGCGACGGCGTCACGGCCGTCTCCGTGGACGAGGCCGTCGACCGGGCCGACGTCCTCGTCCTCACCGTCTGGTTCGACGTCATCAAACAGCTCCTCGACGCCTGGGGCGCCCGGCTGAACGGAAAGATCGTCGTCGACCCGTCCAACCCGATCGCCCCGGCCGCCGACGGCTCCTTCACCAAGACGATCCCCCAGGACCAGTCCTCCGGCGGCGTCCTCGCGGCCCAGCTCCCCGACGGCGCCCGCCTCGTCAAGGCGTTCGGCACCTTCATGGCCGAGACCCTGGGCGCGGCCGCGCACCGCAACCCGCGCGCGGTCGCCTTCTACGCCGCCGACGACCGGGCGGCCGGGGACACGGTGGCCGGCCTGATCCGTACCGCCGGATTCGACCCGGTCTCCGTGGGCGGCATCGACCAGTCCATCCGGATCGAGGTCTTCGGCGACCTGCACGAGGGCAGCCTCGGGACCACGCTCACCGCCGAGGAGGCCACGGCCCGCGTCTGAGCGGCGGTGCGCACCCGCCCGGCGCAGCGGAAGGCGGCGGAAAGGCGGCGGAAGAGCGGCGGAAGAACAGCGGAAGAGCGGCGGAAAAAACCGGAGGCGTCCCGGCGCCCCCGGTTGCTACAGTCGTCCCACTGTCACCGACCGAGGAGACCAGACATGGCAGGGACTGACGACATCTCCGGGTGAAGACCCGGTTCCGGCAGGCCACGGGCCGACGCACGGACGCGTCGCGCCCCCACGCGTGAGCACATCGCCGCGCAGTGGCCCGCTTCGTCGTCCCCTTCCGCTCCCGCCCATGTCACGCGGACGGCCCCTGCCCGGCGGCCGCCCGCCCGCTTTCCGCGAGGTCCCTCCATGCCCCTGACCCTGCCCGCGCCCGGCGCCGCCGCCCCCGCCTCCGTCGTCTGCTCGAAGCTCTCCTTCGCCTGGCCCGACGACACCCCCGTCCTGGACGACCTGTCGTTCACCCTCGGCAGCGGCCGTACGGGCCTCGTCGCGCCCAACGGCTCCGGCAAGTCCACCCTGCTCCGGCTGATCGCCGGCGAGCTGAGGCCCACCGGCGGATCCGTCTCCGTCGGCGGCACCCTCGGCTATCTGCCCCAGAGCCTGCCGCTCTCCGGCGGGCTCACCGTCGCCGAAGTCCTCGGCGTCGCCGACGTGATCCGCGCCCTGGACGCCGTCGAATCCGGCGACGTCCGCGAGGAGCACTTCACCACCATCGGCGACGACTGGGACATCGAGGACCGCACCAGGGCTGAACTGGACCGGCTGGGCCTCGCCGGCCTCGCCCTCGACCGGACCCTCTCCACCCTCAGCGGCGGCCAGGCCGTCTCCCTCGGCCTCGCCGCCCAGCTGCTGAAACGACCCGACGTCCTGCTCCTCGACGAGCCCACCAACAACCTCGACGCCGACGCCCGCCACAAGCTCCACGACGTCCTCGCCGACTGGCACGGCTGCCTGCTGCTCGTCAGCCACGACCGGGCGCTCCTCGACCGCATGGACCGCATCGCCGAACTCGACCGGGGCCGGCTGCGTCTGTACGGGGGCGACTTCACCGCGTACGAGGAGGCCGTACGCGCCGAACAGGAGGTCGCCGAGAAGAACATCCGCAACGCCGAACAGGAGCTGAAGCGGGAGAAGCGGGAGTTGCAGCAGGCCCGTGAACGCGCCGACCGCCGCGCGAGCAACGCCGCCCGCAACCTCAAGAGCGCCGGTCTGCCCCGTATCTTCGCCGGAAACATGAAACGCGGAGCCCAGGAGTCCGCCGGTCGCGCGGGCCAGACGCACTCCGCCCGCGTCGACGGGGCCAGGGCCCGGCTGGACGAGGCGGAGCGGGCCCTGCGCGACGACCAGCGCATCACGCTCGACCTGCCCGAGACCGACGTACCCGCCGGACGCACCCTCTTCCACGGCGAACGGCTCCAGGTCCACCACGGCGAGCGGGCGCTCTTCGCCCCGGAAGGCATCGACCTGACCGTCCGGGGCCCCGAACGGATCGCGCTCACCGGGGCCAACGGCACCGGCAAGACGACCCTGCTGCGCCTGATCGGCGGCGAGGCGACAGCCGGCACGGGAACGGGGGAGGCGGGACAGGGTGTGGTGAGCGGCGCCAGTGGGGAGATCCGCCGCAACGACGGACGCATCGCCTATCTCTCCCAGCGCCTCGACCTGCTCGACCCCGACCGCACGGTGGCGGAGAACTTCGCCGCGTACGCCCCGGGCCGCCCGCCCGCGGAACGCATGAACCTGCTGGCCCGCTTCCTCTTCCGGGGCGCCGCGGCCCATCTCCCCGTACGCGTGCTCTCCGGCGGCGAGCGCCTGCGCGCCACCCTTGCCTGTGTCCTGTGCGCCGAACCGGCCCCGCAGCTGCTGCTGCTGGACGAGCCCACGAACAATCTGGACCTCGTCAGCGCCGCTCAGCTGGAGAGCGCGCTCGGCTCGTACCGGGGTGCCTTCGTGGTGGTCAGCCACGACGAGCGGTTCCTCGCCCGGATCGGCGTGAACCGGTGGCTGCGGCTCGCGGACGGCGGGCTGCGGGAGACGGGAGCCCCCGAGAGCGCGGAAGAGGACGGAAACGGGAGCGGGAACGGGAAGGCCTGACGGGCGCCGGAGGCCGGGAAGGCCGCCGGCCCGGGGGCCGGGGCGTGGGACGGCTGACTTCCGCAGGCCGAGGGCTGCGTGAACCGCCCACGGTCCCCGCCTTCGAAGGGTTCGTGGTAGCGTCCCGCCAGCACACTAGATAGATCGCTCTAGTTATCGATGTCCGGAGGCACTCATGACCGGCACGCCCACTCCTGCGACCACTCCCGCTACCACTTCTGCGACCACTCCCGCGTCATCGTCCACAACCGACGTGGCGCCTTCGACCGACACCGACACCGACACCGACACCGACACCGACACCGACACCCGCACGGTCACCGTCATCGGCCTCGGGCCCATGGGCCGGGCCATGGCGGGCGCCTTCCTCGACCAGGGCTACCGGGTCACCCTCTGGAACCGCACCCCCTCCCGGGCGGCCGAGTTGGTCGAGCGGGGCGCGGTGCTCGCGCCGGATGTGGCGGGTGCCCTGCGCGCCGGGGAACTCGTGGTCCTGAGCCTGACCGACTACGCCGCGATGTACACGTTGCTCGGAACCGCCGAGGACGCGCTGCGGGGCCGGGTGATCGTCAACCTCGGCTCGGACACGCCGAAGCGGACCGAGGAGGGCGCGCGCTGGGTGACCGAACGCGGTGGGCAGTTCCTCGCCGGAGGTGTCACGGCGGCGCCCTCGGGGATCGGCGACCCTGCCTCGTACACCTTCTACAGCGGTCCGCGCGAGGCCCTGGAGCGCCACCGTGCCGCCCTGGAGGTGCTGACCAGGGTGGACTACCTGGGCGAGGAGCCCGCGCGGGCCGCGCTCATGTACCAGATCGGCATGACGATGTTCTGGACCTCGCTGCTCAGTTTCTGGCAGGCCGTCGCCCTGGCGAACGCCCACGGCATCAAGGCCGCGGACATCGTTCCGCACGCGGCCACGGCGGTGGCGGCCGACCCGGGTCTCTTCGCCTTCTACGCGGCCCGGGTCGACGCGGGCAACCACGCGGGCGAGGCCGACCGTCTCTCGATGGCCGCGGCGAGCGCGGAACACGTGCTGCGCACCATGGCGGACGCGGGCGTGGACACGACCCTGCCGCAGGCCGTCGTGGATGTGTTCGAGCGGGGGATACGGGCCGGCCGGGCGGACAGCAGCACGTCGGCGCTGGTGGAGGAGATGCGGGCCTGAGGCCCGCGTCGCCGGTCGGCGGGGTGTGCCGGCCCCGGGGCACCGGGGCCGGCACAGCCGTCCGTCCGTCCATCACGGCCGTACCGCGTACGGCGACCTGATCAACGGTGCCTGATCAGCACCGTACGTCGGCAGTGCCGTGCGCCGTCAGAACCGTACGTCGGAGCAGGCGTAGAAGGCGTTCGCGGTGTCCGCGATCGTCCAGACGCCCAGGATCAGATGACGTCCGGACTTCTGCGGCAGCGTGCCCGTGTGGGTCACCGTGGCGGCCGGGCGCACCCCGCCGAACGGTACGTTCAGGAACGGCTGCGGCTCCAGGTCGGCGCGGGTCAGCGGCTTGTTGGGGTCGTAGCCGTCCTTGGTGATGTAGTAGCGGAAGTCGGCGGTGGCGTGCCGGACCTTGATCCTCCAGCTGAAGGTGTGGCTCTGGCCGGAGGCGAGCTGCGCGGTCGGCCAGGCGCCGCCGCGCGGGGCGTCCAGCTCGGAGAAGCGGCCGTTGCCGCCGGCGCAGATCTGCCCGTCGGCGGGGCCCGCGGCCGGGAACCCCTTCGGGCCTTCGACGCTCTCCGGTTCCCACTGGATCTGGCCGCAGTTCTGCACCGTGCCCGTCGCACAGTGCTGCTGGCGGCTGGGCGCGGCGTTGGCGTAACCGTGCCCCTGCGCGCTGCCGGAGGCGGCGACGAGGGTGCCGCCGAGGACACCGAGACCGACCAGGACTGACGTGATCTTCCTGCGCATGCTTCGCTCCTGGGGGAGTGTGGGGGTCGCCGGGTGGGGGTGGCGATCAAGCAGTGCGGTCTAGACCAAGTCTGAGCGTAGCTTCCTGGTGCCGTCAGGTCTAGACCAAGTCGCGGGACCTGTACGGCCGTTGGGGCGCGGAGCGCGGGGCCGCCCGTGAGCGGCGCGGGCTCAGTAGGCGCTCACCAGCAGGAACAGGAAGACGACCACGGTGGTGAACCCGATGGTGCCGAGGAGGGTCCCCGCGACGGCGACCCCCATCCGGCCGACGCCCCGGCGTGCGTACAGGATGCCCGCCGCGCCGAGGACCATGGCGAGGGCTCCGGCGATGACCGCGAAAGGGGTCAGGAAGGCGAGCGGAGGAACCAGCTCGTAGATGACCGGCTGCCCCAGGATGCTGAGGGCGGAATAGGCGCCGAGGGCAAGGGCGGTGGGCCCCAGGAGGGTGGCGGGTGAGTCGGTCGATCCGGCTGCCGTCGGTCCGGGCATGGCGGGTCCCCCAAAGTTTTGAACAGGTTCAAATCCTGGGTCGATCGTACCGCCGGGCAGGACGGTGCGTCGCGACACGGGCAGGGACGCACCCCGGGCAGGCGCGTCGCGACACGGGCAGGGGCGTCGCGACACGGGCAGGGACGGTGTCCGCGCGCGCGAAAAGGCCCGGGCCCTGCTCTTGGGCGGGCCCGACCGTCACACCGCGACCGGGGCCTTGATCGCCGGATGGTGCTCGTAGCCGAGCACTTCCACATCGGAGTAGGCGTACGCGAAGAGCGAGTCGGCCTGACGCAGCCGCAGCCGGGGGAACTCGAACGGCGTGCGCGAGAGCTGCTCGGCCACCTGCTCGACGTGATTGTCATAGATGTGGCAGTCGCCCCCGGTCCAGATGAAGTCACCCGGTTCGAGGCCGACCTGCTGCGCCACCATGTGCGTGAGGAGGGCATAGCCGGCGATGTTGAACGGGACACCGAGGAAGAGGTCCGCGCTGCGCTGGTACAGCTGACAGGAGAGCCTGCCGTCGGCGACGTAGAACTGGAACAAGGCGTGGCACGGCGCGAGGGCCATCTTGTCCAACTCGGCGACGTTCCAGGCGGAGACCACCATCCGGCGGGAGTCCGGATCCCGGCGCAGCATGTCGAGCACCTCGCTGATCTGGTCGATGTGCCTGCCGTCCGGAGCGGGCCAAGAGCGCCACTGCACGCCGTAGACGGGACCGAGATCGCCGTGCGCGTCGGCCCATTCGTCCCAGATGGTGACGTTGTGCTCATGCAGCCAGCCGACGTTCGAGTCGCCGCGGAGGAACCACAGCAGTTCGTACACGATCGACTTGAGGTGCACCTTCTTTGACGTGATCAGGGGGAAACCCTGCGCGAGGTCGTAGCGCAGCTGGTGCCCGAAGACGCTTCGGGTGCCGGTGCGCGTCCGGCTGGCCTTGGCCGTCCCGGAGGTGCTCACCAGCCGCAACAGGTCTTCGTACTGGGTATCCGCCACAGCCGTCGAGTCTACTGGCCCCGGGGGAGGAGCCCCTGTGGCCGGGGCCGCCGGGTCACTTCCCGGGGGGCCGACGTGGCCGCCGGACCGGACCGGACGGAATCCGGCCCGGTCCGGTCCGGCGGGCTCAGCCGATGTCAGCTGATGTCAGCCGATGTCGTGCGACGTCATTCCTGGCCGGGTGTCATTCCTGGTCGCCGAGGTCGCGGCGGCCGAAGCGGCGCTTCCGCCCCAGCTTCCGCAGAACCGGCCAAGGGTCACGGACCGGCCGACCGTGTCCCCGCAGCTTGTGCGGCGCGCACAGCGGGCAACCCTTCCAGCGCCGGTGCGGTGAGTGAGCCATCTCTTCCTTCCCTACGCGCCCCGCCCTGGGGCCGGCGTAGGGAAAATCCGGTCATCATGGACACCATGGTAGAGGGGGCGGCGGTCCGGGAGACCGCCGGGTCCGGTCGCGAAGTCGGCGCCGGACCCCAGGAGTCCCGGCGTCGAGCCCGCCCCGGGCCGCGCCGCCGGTCGGATGCCGCTGTCAGGTGCCGGTCCGCCAGCCCGTGGCGGCCACGACCTCGCGGGCCACGTCCAGCACCGACTTCCCGTCCGTCGCCACGGTGACCGTGTCGGCGGGGGCCTCCCGCGCCAGGCGCCGTGCCGCGCGTGCGCTGCGCTCGATGTGGGCGGCGAGCCCGGATCCCGATTCCCGCAGGCCGAGCCTGGCGCCGGCCGTCGTGTCCGTCGCGGTCAGCAGCACCCTGACGGCCCGGGTCGGCACCGCCGGTGCCGACGGCGACGGGCCGCCGCCCATCGCGCGGCACACCATGTCGGCCTCCAGCACACTGACGGTGTTCGTGTAGATCAGACGCCGTTGGCCGAGCGCGGCGAAGTTCGCCCAGACCGCCCGCAGGTTCCGCTCCGTGATCGCGGAACGGTGCGGATCCGTCGCCGGGGGCGGGCTCACATGGCCCAGGTAGTCCCCGTCCACGACGCAGTGGTCGACGTCCGCCGCCCGCAACAGCTCGGACACCTCCCATCCGACGGTCGTCTTCCCGACGCCGGAGCGTCCCCCGATGAGCAGTACCTCGTAGCCGGTCATCCGTCGATCATGGGCCGCCCGACCCCCGGTACGCACTCCGTTTTCGACCGTCCGGAGCGCTCACCGCACGCCGAGGAAACCGGTGATGTCCTCCCGCAGGGAAGCCGGGTCCAGCCGGTGCGCCGTCAGGTGGTCCGACATCTGCCCGTAGCGGCGCAGTTCCTTGCGCCCCACCCCCAGGCCGAGGACCCGGTGGGGAAGGTCGCGCAGCGCGTCGTTGGCGGCGGCCGTGGAGGTGCCCGTCAGATACGGTTCGACGATCACCACGTCGGACGACGCCCTCTCGGTGGCCCGCCGCAGGGTGGCGCTGTCGAAGGGCCGTACGGTCGTCGCGTACAGCACGGTCACATCCAGCCCGGCCACCGCCTCTTCCACGGCGCTGAGCATCGGGCCCACCGCGATCACGACCCCCGAGCCGCCCTCGCGCAGGGTCAGGAACTCCGCGCCGGTCACCGGGAGAGCGCTGTCGTTCTGCTGGAGCGAGAGCCGGACATAGACCCGGTCGTCGCCCCTGACCGCCTGGCGCAGCAGGGTCTCCGCCTCGTCCGGGTGGCCGGGGACATGGATCGTCCAGCCGTCCAGGGTGTCCAGCAGGGCGACATCGCCGGGCGCCATGTGCGTGAACCCCCCGGCCGGCCAGTCGTACGAGCCGCCCGCGCTGACCAGCACCGCACCGGCGTCCTGATGGCCGAGATCCAGTTTGACCTGCTCGAAGGGGCGCTCCACCAGGAAGCTGGCGAAGGTGTGGACGACCGGCCGGACCCCGGTCAGCGCCAGCCCGCCGCCCACGCCGACCAGCAGCTGTTCCCGGATGCCGACATTGATCACCCGGTCCGGGTGCGCCAGCTGGGCGGGCCGGAAGCCGTCGGCGCTGATGTCCGCGAGGACGACGGCCAGCCGGGGGTCCTCGTCGAGCAGGCGGGAGGTGGTCGAGATGAAGCGTTCACGCATGGTGTCCATGGCGGGTGTCCCTTGAGTCGGATGCGTCGGTCGGGTCGGGTGCGTCGGATGCGTCGGATGCGTCGGTCGGGTTTGCGGACGAGGTCTCTACGGGGGAGGGGCGGTCAGCCGGGCTTGGGTTCGCCCAGGTCGGGCTTGGACTCCACCCGGGCGATCACCACATGCGGCCGTCCCGGGTGCGCCATCGTGTACGCCGCGTACAGGGCCTCGTGGTCGCGCCCGTCCACGGTCACGGCGGACCAGCCCGCCGCCTCGAAACGGGAGGCGATGCCGCCGGGCCAGCCATGGGTGGCCGAGCTGTTGTCGATGACCACCGCGTGCAGCGCCGAAAGACCGGCCGGGCCCGCGTAGGCGATGGCCTCGTGGTTGCTGCCCTCGTCCAGCTCCGCGTCCCCGATCAGCACCCACACCCGGGAGTCCGTACGCCCCTGGAGCCGCAGCCCCAGGGCGCTCCCCACGGCGAGCGGCAGCCCATGCCCCAGCGAGCCGCTGCCGATCTCCGCCCCGGGCACCAGTACCCGGTCCGGGTGGTGCCCGAGCGGCGAGTCGTATCCCCCGAAACCGGACAACAGCTCCTCGGAGAAGAACCCCTTGGCCGCCATTACGGCGTAATAAGCCATCGGCCCATGTCCCTTGGAGAGCAGGAACCGATCCCGGTCCGGGTCGTCCGGCGCGCCGGGCGACACCCGCAGCACCCGGTCGTAGAGGACCCACAGCGCGTCCAGGGTGGAGGTCGCGGCGGGTCCGTGCTTCTCGTCGCCGGTCATCAGGGACATCAGGCGGTCGAGATCGCCGAAGCCGAACCGGGTGTCGGTGCCGGAGATCGCACCGGGGTCGGCGGGGTTTCCGGCGGGGTCGCTGTTGGCTGTCGTCTGCGTCATGAACCAACTGTGCAACCTCAAGTTGACTTGAGGTCAAGACGGATTCGCGGCCCGGCCGGAAACTGTCTCAAACGCCCCTGAGCAGGCCGGGAAGAGCGCGCGCGGCACGCGTCCCCGGACCTGATCCTCTGCACAACACCCGATCCGGTGGCTGGACTTGCCGTAGGGCTGATCCCGCGTGCGAAGTCCTCGACGGTCGGTCACGTATACGTCCGGTGAGCGAGCCCTTACAGTCCTCCCATCCGCAGGAAGGGGGATCGCAGCAGGTGAAGTATGTGAGACAGGCGACCACGGCGGTCGCCGCGGGTGTGCTGGTCGTGGCGTTGGCCGGGTGCGGGTGGCCGTCGCCGTCCGAAGGCGGGTGGGAGGATCCCCTGCCCTACGCCGGGATCGCCGAGCTGCCCGAGTCGCTGGGACCCGACGGCACGACCATCGCGGTGGGCGATCCGATGGCGACCTCCACGGTGCGGGTCTTCGAGGACCCGAGGTGCCCGGTCGTCGAGGAGTTCGAGCGGTCCGGCGGTGCCACGTCGCTGCGGCAGCTGCTCCTCGACCGCCGGGTGAAGGCGGAGTACACCTTCGCGTCGTCCCGTGACCGGGGGATGGGCGGCAAGGGTTCCGCACGCGCGGTCAACGCCCTGCGCGCGGCGCTGGAAGTCGGCAAGTTCACCGAGTACCACGACGTCCTCTTCGGCGAACCGCCCGAATCGCCTGAACCGCCCGAACCGCCCGAACGGGCCGAGGGTGGTCCCGGCAAGGAGTACACCACCGAGCAGCTGCTCGCCCTCGCGGACAGGGTGCCGGGGCTGCGCGGCGACGAATTCGACCACTCCGTCCGGCAGATGAAGTTCCGGCACTTCGTCGTCGCCTCGCAGAAGGCGTACGAGAGATTCGAACGTCCCCGGGGGCCCGGCACACCCACGGTGGTGGTCAACGGCCGGACGGTCCCCGACGGCGAGTCCGACGAGGTGCTGTTCGACCGGATCCCGTTCGAGAAGCTGCTCACGCAGGCCCAGGGAACGGACCGGGAGCCGGATGTGTACGGACCGGCCGGCCCCGGAGACGGTTCGGCGACGCTCTGACGACGGCCCGGTCACGCCCGTACTGCCACGCTCGGCACCGGACGAGGGGTACGAGGAGTACAGGGGTACGAGGAGTACGGGGAGGCCCCGCGATGGCACTGGCCCGGACACGCGCGCCCCGGCCGAAGGCGGTGGCGCCGATCCCCGCGCCGGTCAGGGACCGGGCGGAGGCGCACGCCGCCGGGGCCCGGCCGCCGGGCCCGGTGTCCAACGCCGCGATGGCGGCCGCCCTGGTGAGCAGGCCGGGATCCCGGCCCCCGGGACCGCCGCCCGGAGCGGCGGCGCAGGCCCCGGTGGGAAACAGCGCGGTGGCGGCGGCCCGTGGTGGCGGTGCGCCGGCGGCCGGTCCCACGACGGAACCCCAGGCGACTCCCGCGGCGGCCCCGGCCCCTGGCGGAGCGGGACAGGCCGCCGCGGGAGGCGCGCGCCGACCCGGCCCCCACGCCGACCCGAAGTTCGCCGCGCTGAAACAGGACGTACGCCGTAAAAAGCGCGCGGTGTCCTCGTCGCACCCGCCCGCGCGGACGGAGGCCGACGCGGCGCACGCCGCAGCGCTGCCCCCGAAGGACGACGCCCAGGCCCAGGGCAAGTCCGCCAACGCCGAGCGGATGAACGAGGCGAAACCCAAGGACTTCGACAAGGAGGCCTTCATCGCCGCGGTGGAGAAGGCGATCAAGGAGAAGGCCCCCAAGAACCTGGACGAGGCGGACAAGTTCGCCGACTCCGGCAAGGCCGACGAGGTCCGCGCCGAGGTCCAGGGCAAGGTCGGCGACGGCAAGGAGCAGTCCGCCGGGGAGATCGCCACCACGACCGCCGCCCCGCCCGACACCTCCGCCGCCGTCCCCAAACCCGTCACACCACTGGCAGCGGACCGGCCGCCGGGCACGCCCGCCCCGCCGAACGCCGCGAACGCCGTACCCGACCGGCTGCCCCCCTCCGCCACCGACCTGTCCGCCGGACCCGCCCGGGTCCAGGGTCGGATGGCGGCGGCACAGATCACCGAAGGCCAGCTCAGGAAGGCCAACGAACCGGCGTTCACCCAGGCCCTGGGGCACAAGAAGACCGCCGAACAGCACTCCGCCACCGCCCCCGGCAGGATGCGCAAGGCGGAGGCGGCCGAGTTGAACGGCGCCACCGCACAGGCCCGGAAGGCCGGCGCGGCGGCGATGGGCGCCATCAGCGCCCAGCGGGTGGCGGCGGGCCGGCGGGTCGGCGCCGGAAAGGAAGGCGCCAAGGCCCGCGACGAGGAGAAGCGGGCGAAGGTCGCGACCGTCCTGCAAGGCGTCTTCGACGTGATGAAGAAGGACGTCGAGACCATCCTGAGCGGTCTCGACAAGCTGGTGGACGACCAGTTCACCGCGGGTGAGAAGGAGGCCCGGGACGCCTTCACCGCCGAGCACCGGCAGAAGATGGAGGAGTACAAGGACCGCCGGTACGGAGGGCCGGGCGGCTCGTTGCGCTGGCTCCGGGACCTGTTCGCCGGGCTGCCCGCCGAGGCGGACCGCATCTTCGACCAGGCCCGGGAGGGCTATCTGCGCCGGATGCGGCAGGTCATCTCCCAGGTGGCCACCACCATCGGGACCCAGCTCGGCAAGGCCAAGAAGCGGATCGCCGACGGCAGGACCGAGATGCGCACGGCGGTGAACGGGCTCCCCGCCGACCTGAGGGCGATCGGCCGGGAGGCCGCCGCCGGCTTCGAGGACCGGTTCGCGGAACTCACCCAGTCCGTGGACGACAAGGGCACCGAACTCGTCGACACCCTCGCCACCCGCTACACCGACGCGCTCAAGTCGGTGGACGACGAGATCGCGGTGGAGCGGGAGCGGAACAAGGGCCTGGTCGCCAAGGCCGTCGAAGCCGTCAAGGGCGTCATCGACACCATCCTGGAGCTGAAACGGCTGCTCCTGGCGGTCCTGGCCAAGGCCGCGCAGGCGGTCATGATGATCCTCACCGACCCGATCGGCTTCCTCGGCAACCTGGTCCGCGCCGTCGGCGCCGGCCTGCGCCAGTTCCTGAGCAACATCGGCACACATCTGCGGCAGGGCATCATGTCCTGGCTGCTGGGCCAGGCCACCGAGGCGGGCATCCAGCTCCCCGCCAAGTTCGACACCCAGGGCGTCCTGTCGCTGCTCGCCTCACTGCTCGGGCTGACCTGGGCCAACATCCGGTCCAGGATCACCCGCCGGGTGCCGGAGCGGCTGGTCGCGGCGGCGGAGACGGCCCTGCCGATCATCGCGGAGGTCCGCAGGCGCGGAGTCGCCGCCCTGTGGGACGACCTCAAGGCCCGCGTCGGCGACCTGCGGAAGAACCTCCTCGACAAGGTCATCGAGTATGTCGTCCCCACGATCGTCACCGCGGGGATCACCTGGATCCTCTCCCTGCTCAACCCGGCGTCGGCCTTCGTCCGCGCGGTCAAGCTCATCATCGACGTCATCACCTTCGTCGTCACCCAGGGCCGCCGGGTCATCGAGTTCGTCAACGCGGTACTCGACGCCGTCATCGCCATCGCCCGCGGCGGCAGCGGCGGCGTCCCCGCCCTGGTCGAACGCGCCCTCGCGCGCTCCATCCCCGTACTCCTCGGCTTCCTGGCCTCACTGCTGGGCATCGGCGGCATCGCCGCGAAGGTGAAGCAGATCGTCCAGGCGCTCGCCAGACCGGTCAACACGGCCGTGGACTGGGTCCTCGACAAGATCATCGGTCTGATCAAGAAGCTCGGCTCCAAGCTGGCGGCGAAGTTCACACGGAAGTTCACACGGAAGGACAAACGCACCCCGGAGGAGCAGGACAAGGCCCTGGGCGCGGCGCTCAGCGACGCACGCGGGCTGGTGAAACCGGACTCGACCGTCGAGAGCCTGCGCAAGGGCCTCCCCCCGATCCGCCGCCGCCACAAGCTCTCCGCCCTCACCCTCGTGGTCGAACAAGGCGGCCAGAGCGGGCAGGGCGCTCAGGGCGCGCAGGGAGCCACCAGCAGGGCCGTCCACTTCAAGGCGTCCATCAACCCGTCGCAGACAAGCCCGCCGGTCCTCATCAAGGGCGGCGGACCGGGGCTCTACAAGGCCAGGAAGGTCGACGACCAGACCTTCACCGGCGACTTCGCGAACTTCATCCAGTCCGCCTGGAGCAGGTACGACCTCCTGCGCCCCATCGACAAGCACCCGGGGAACGTCCACTTCAACCGGGCCGACGGCACAGTGCCGCGTCCCAGTGGCACCTACACCGTCCCCGGCGGGAGCACAGGGGGCGCCCAGTTCACCGAGGCCTGGCGGACCGAGTTGCGCCGGCGCGCGGACGCCGAGAAGGACAAGCTGCTCCGGAACAACCCCCAGCGGAACCAGCCGGGCCAGCGGGACCGGGCGGAGAAGAACGCGAAGAACGAGGTGGCGTCGCAACTCGGGATGGCGTGGCTCGACCTCTACATGGTCAACCCGTGGGACGAGCACCACATCAAGCCCGTCAACTGGGGCGGAACGAACGACGTACACAACCTGATCTTCATCAGGAGGGAGCAGCACCGGCCGATCACCTCGTTCTTCGAGTCGATCAAGGCCGATATCAGGAAGGACATTTCCTAGTATTCCGGGGTCTCCGTGATCTCCGGAGTCTCCGGGGCCTGTGCGATCTCCGGAGTCGATCCCGGGCGGGCGAGAGGAGCGGCACCGCATGACCGCGTACGAGCAACTGATCCAGGAGGCCCTGGCCGCCGAGGGACCCGGCGGACCCGGCGGACCCGGCGGATCCGGCGACGACCCCGCGCGGGCCGAGCGCGCCGTCCGCGACCTGCTCGCCGCCGGCCCGGAGGCGCTGCGCCGCGTCCTCGCCACCGCCGTCGAACGGCCCGACCGCCACCACCCGGTGCTGTACGAGGTCATCCGCCGCAGCACCACCCCCGAGGCGGTCCCGGTGCTGCTCACCCACACCGGCGCGGGCCCCGCCGCCCTGGCGGCGAGCGTCCTGTACGCGCTGGCCCGCAGCGGCGGGGACGAGGGACCCGACCGGGTCGAGGCCACCCTCGCCGACCGCACGGCACCCCCCACCACCCGGGCCGCCGCCGCCGAAGCCCTCCAGGGGGCGGCCCGTACGGGGACGGACGAGACCCTTCGCGCGGTCCTGGCGGAACAGCGCAGGGAACCGGTCGACCCGGAGTGGCCCCTGCTGCTGGTCAACACGGCCATCGCCCTCGCCACGACCGGCGACCACAGCGGCGCGGCGGCCCTCCACCCCCTCCTCGCGAGCCCGCACGAGGCCGCCCGCGCACTGGCCGTCGGCGCGTACCGCCTGGTCCTGGACGAGGACTCGCCGCACGCGCTCGCCCGTGCGCTGGCCGACCCCGGCGCCGAGGTCCGCCGGGCGGCCGTCGACCCCGTCTTCCTGATCGGCTCGCCCGCCGCCGCCGGCCTGCTGCTGCGCAGCGCACACGAGGACCCGGACGACGAGGTCCGCTTCAACGCCCTCGTCCGCTTCGGCAACATCGCGGGCCTCTGGCTGAGCGGCGACGCGGAGGAACTGCCATTCGCGGACGAGCGGTGGAGCGAGCTGCGGGAGACTCTGGACCCGGCGGTCTGCCACCGCTTCGGGGTGCCCGTCACCCTCACCGACCTGGTCGAGGAGTTCACCGACGAGGAGCGCCTGCGTCCCTCCATCGCCGCGGAACTGCGCATCCTCACCGGGGCCGACGTGCCCGCCGCCTACGCCCGGGGCGGCATCGAAGCGGCCCTGCGCACCGTCCGGGACGTGCCCTTCACCCCCGGCAGGATCCACAAATGGGGCCTGACCCGGCCCATGCCGCCGCTCTTGCCCCCGCCCCCACTGCCACCGTCTCCGTGAAAGACCTACGCCTTCTTGCAGGTGGCGCGGTAGGGGGCGTGGTCGAAGCGGGCATTCCACTCCTCCTCCGACAGTCCGGTACGCACCTGGGCACACACCTGGGCGACGAGGCTGCGCGAGTCGAGCCGGTACGTCCGCGCCGGTACGTTCCAGCTGGTGACGTGCAGGGTCTTCGAGTCGGGGCCGAAGGCCAGCGAGGACACGACGCTGCCTCCCGTGGGCCGGGGCATGCCGATCTCCTGGAGGGAACGCACGTCCCACAGTCGCACCGAGCCCTTCGAACCGGCCGCCAAGGTCTGGTTGTCCGGTGAGAAGGCCAGGACCTTCGCGGAGTTGGACGGTTCGGAGGAGTCCGACGGGAACACGGCCAGCTGCCGATGGCGGACCGGGTCCCACAGGGTGACCCGGCCGAACCTGTCGGCGGTCGCGAGCCGGCTGCCGTCCGGGCTGTAGGCGAGGTGCTCGATACGTTCATGCGCCAGGGCGGTATGGGTCACCCGGCGCGACGCCGGATCGAGCAGGTCGCCACTCGCGGCCAGCACGGTCCGGGCCCCGGGGCGCGCACGTATCTGGCCGGCCGGCCCCGGGATGGAGCGGATCCGCTTGCCGGTGCGCAGATCCCATTGGTCGACCGTGCCCTTGACGCCCATCGGCCGGGTGACCAGCAGGGACTTGCCGTCCGGGGCGAAGGCGATGCCTCCGATTTCCAGACCGGCATGGTTCTGGGGAAGGGTCCTGCGGAGGACGGCCGTGGTCCGGCGGGTGCGGACGTCGACCACGGTCACGCTCTCCAGGAGAAGGCCCAGTGTCTCTTTGAGAACCACGTCGCTCAAGCCCTGGCCGGACCGATCCTGGCTGCTCTGTGTGCCGAACGCGACCGTACGCCCGTCCGCGCTGAACGCCATGGTCACCGGGCAGCTGCGGTGTTGTGTCCAGGAGGGTGGGTTGCAGGCGCGCGAGAACTCGGTCGTCCGGCCGTCGGCGTCGAGCCGGAACCGCAGCCGGCCCACGCCCGGGGTGAGCCGGACCGAGGCGACGTCGCGCTCGTCCGGGCCGTGGACGGTCGCGGTTTTGGTGCCGGACCAGTCGGACGTCACGACTCCGTCCAGGCTGAAGGAGCGCACGGTCTTCCCCACGAGATAGCGGACCTGCCGCTGCCCGACATCGAGGACCAGCCCGGCCGAAGCGGCGTCGGGCACGTCGTACCGGAAGTCGGGCTCGTCACCGTCCCCGGTGATGCGCCAGAGCTGGATCGTGCCCCTGTTGTGCGCCGCCAGGTACTCACCGTCCGAGCTGTACGCGACTGTGTAGCTCGCGGGCTCGGCGGTGTCGATCAGCCGCCGTCCCGAGGCGATGTCCCACACGCGGACACCGTTGTCGGGGTGCTCCTGGGCAAGGCGTTCGCTGCCCTTGGCGAAGCGGGGTGGGTAGAAGCAGCCGCGTTTGTCGGACCCGGGCGGTTTTGGGCCGTTGGCCCAGGGCGCCCAGGGGGCGGGCAGCGGGCGACCGGTGGCGATCTCCCAGAGGCGGATCTGCCGCCCGGACTCGCAGTACGCGACCAGACGCTCGTCGGCGCTCACCGCGGCCGAGGTGGCAGGGGAACCCCTGTGGCCTGTCGCCGTCTGCTGCCAGAGCACCCGCCCGCTCGCCACATCCCTCAGCAGCGTGGTCTCCCCTCGGCCGGAACCGCCGTTCTGGATCACGAGGGTTCGGCCGCTGGGGCTGAACTCCGCCAATCCGAATTCGCTCTGTATCCGTTTCGTCACCCGGCCCGCCGGGACATCCCACAGCAGTACACCGTCGTCGAGGCTCATCACGGCGAGCTTGCGGCCGTCGGGGCTTACCGAGTACGAGGCTTGCGCGTGCTTGCCGAGACCGGGGAACGACCCGGTGCGGCGGTGGGTGTTGACATCCCAGCGGACGATCTCCCGGGCACCGATCCGCAGAAGTGTCCGGCCGTCGGCGGTGAGCCGGTACTGGGCCTGAGGGTCCGCCGTGCCCGGGTCGGGAGGAATGAAGACGCCGTGTTCTTTTTGGGTGGCGGCGGTGGTGAGGGCGGCGCGGGTTTCGGGGAGGTCGGCGGTGTGGTGGGCGGCGAGGGCGAGGCGCATGGCGGTGGTGGGGTCGCTCTGGCGGAGGGTGGTGGCGAGGGTGGCGATGC
>NZ_BSBI01000017.1:0-209263 GCF_034961445.1 Streptomyces yaizuensis | reverse complement strand
TGCTCCCGGACGGGGTATCAACATATCTGGCGTTGACTTTTGGCACGCTGTTGAGTTCTCAAGGAACGGACGCTTCCTTCGGTCCTGTTTCACCAGGCCCTCCGGGCGCTTCCCTTCGGTTTTTCTTTTTTCCTTCTTGCCTTTCGGCGTTTCCAACTCTACCAGATCCTTTTCCCGCCTCCCGGTCACCCGGGATTCGGACTTTCAGATCCGGCGGCCAGTTGGACTGGCCTTTCGCCTTTCGGCTGCTCCGACTTTATCAGAAGTTCTGAGTCGGAATTTCCCACCCGCTCGGTTCACTTGGTCCGGCGCGAGATTGCGTCGGGTTCCCCTTGGGCGGAGCCGTAAACCTACTGGGCCGAGCGCTCCGATGCAAATCGAGGCGCCCGGCCCAGGAAACACGACGTCAGAGCGTCGGGAGGTCAGACCTCGACCACGACCGGAAGGATCATGGGACGCCTGCGGTAGGTGTCCGACACCCACTTGCCCACCACGCGGCGGATCTGCTGCTGGAGCTGGTGGGGTTCGCCGACGCCGTCGGCGGCCGACTTGGCGAGGACTTCCTCGATCCGGGGCATGACTCCGTTGAAGTCGGAGTCGTCGATGCCGGAGCCGCGCGCCTGGAGGTGCGGGCCGCCGACGATCTTGCCGGTGGTGGAGTCGACCACCACGAAGATCGAGATGATGCCCTCGTCCCCGAGGATGCGGCGGTCCTTGAGCGATGCCTCGGTGACGTCGCCGACCGAGAGGCCGTCGACGTAGACATAGCCGGCCTGGACCTTGCCGACGATCCGGGCCTTGCCGTCCACCAGGTCGACCACGACGCCGTCCTCGGCGATGACGATGTGGTCCTTGGGGACCCCGGTCAGCGCGCCCAGCTCGGCGTTGGCCCGCAGATGGCGCCATTCGCCGTGCACCGGCATCAGGTTCTTCGGCTTGCAGATGTTGTAGAAGTACAGCAGCTCGCCGGCCGAGGCGTGGCCCGAGACATGGACCTTGGCGTTCCCCTTGTGCACCACATTGGCGCCCCAGCGGGTCAGGCCGTTGATCACGCGGTAGACCGCGTTCTCGTTGCCCGGGATGAGGGACGACGCCAGGATGACGGTGTCGCCCTGGACGATCCGGATCTGGTGGTCGCGGTTGGCCATCCGGGACAGCGCGGCCATCGGCTCGCCCTGGGACCCGGTGCAGACCAGCACGACCTGCTCGTCCGGGAGGTCGTCGAGGGTCTTGACGTCCACCACGAGCCCGGCGGGGACCCGCAGGTAGCCGAGGTCGCGGGCGATGCCCATGTTGCGGACCATCGAGCGGCCGACGAAGGCGACCCGGCGCCCGTACTCGTGGGCGGCGTCGAGGATCTGCTGGATCCGGTGGACATGGCTGGCGAAGCTGGCGACGATGATCCGCTTCTGGGCGCTCGCGAAGACCTGGCGCAGCACGTTGGAGATGTCGCGCTCCGGCGGGACGAAGCCGGGCACCTCCGCGTTGGTCGAGTCGGACAGCAGGAGGTCGATGCCCTCCTCGCTGAGCCGTGCGAAGGCGTGCAGGTCGGTGAGCCGGCCGTCCAGCGGCAGCTGGTCCATCTTGAAGTCGCCGGTGTGCACCACCATGCCCGCGGGGGTGCGGATGGCGACGGCCAGCGCGTCCGGGATGGAGTGGTTGACCGCGATGAACTCGCAGTCGAAGGGGCCGATCCGCTCCCGGTTCCCCTCGGAGACCTCCAGGGTGTAGGGGCGGATGCGGTGCTCCTGGAGCTTCGCCTCGATCAGGGCGAGGGTCAGCTTGGAGCCGATCAGCGGGATGTCGGGCTTCAGCCGGAGCAGATAGGGGACTCCGCCGATGTGGTCCTCGTGGCCGTGCGTGAGGACGATGCCCTCGATGTCGTCCAGCCGGTCCCTCAGGGTGGTGAAGTCCGGCAGGATGAGATCGATGCCGGGCTGCTCCTCCTCGGGGAAGAGGACGCCGCAGTCGACGATGAGCAGTCGGCCGTCGTATTCGAAGACCGTCATGTTGCGGCCGATCTCGCCGAGGCCGCCGAGCGGTGTGACGCGCAGACCGCCCTTCTGGAGCTTCGGGGGACGGCCGAGTTCTGGATGCGGATGACTCAAAAGACTCTCCTCACCACGTACGCCACGTACCGCGGGGGCACGTGGCGTACGTGACATTCGTGCACTTGCTGTTCGGTTCCTGTCCGGCGGATACCCGGCGGGCAGGGTCAGATATTCAGTTCATCGATTATTCAATTGTGAAGTTCGAGGTCAGAGCTGGATTCCGCCGGCGGAGAGGTCGATCCGCAGCTGGGCGGTCTCCTCCGGGGACAGCTCGATCAGCGGGAGCCGCAGCGGACCGGCGGGCAGGCCCTGGAGGGCGAGGGCCGCCTTGGTGGTCATCACGCCCTGGGTGCGGAACATGCCGGTGAAGACCGGGAGCAGCCGCTGGTGGATCTCCGTCGCCTTCTGCACATCGCCGCTGAGGTGGGCGTCGAGCAGGGCGCGCAGCTCCGGGGTGGCGACATGGCCGACGACGGAGACGAAGCCGGCCGCGCCGATGGAGAGCAGCGGGAGGTTGAGCATGTCGTCGCCGGAGTACCAGGCGAGGCCGGTGCGGGCGATGGCCCAGCCGGCCCGGCCCAGGTCGCCCTTGGCGTCCTTGTTGGCGACGATGCGGGGGTGCTCGGCGAGCCTGACCAGGGTCTCGGTGTCGATGGGGACGCCGCTGCGGCCGGGGATGTCGTACAGCATCACCGGCAGTGCGGTGGCGTCGGCGACGGCCGTGAAGTGGCGGCGCAGCCCCTCTTGCGGGGGCTTGTTGTAGTACGGGGTGACCACGAGCAGACCGTGTGCGCCGGCGCGCTCGGCGGCGCGGGCGAGTTCGACGGTGTGCCGGGTGTCGTTGGTGCCGACGCCCGCGACGACGTGGGCCCGGTCTCCGACGGCCTCCAGGACGGCCCGGACGAGCCGGTCTTTCTCCGCGTCGCTGGTGGTCGGTGACTCCCCGGTGGTGCCGTTGACGACGAGGCCGTCATTGCCGGCGTCCACCAGGTGGGTGGCGAGGCGCTGGGCGCCGTCGAGATCGAGTGCGCCGTCCGCCGTGAAGGGCGTGACCATCGCGGTGAGGACGCGCCCGAACGGGGTCTGCGGGGTGGAGATCGGAGCCATGGGTTACACGCTACTCGTTGCTCAGCACGCTGTGCCCCCTCCCGGACGTGACGTACGCGTCGCGGGGTGGGCTGATGCGGAGCCCGGCACTGCCTGCTCGGGGGTTCAAGCAGTGCCGGGTCCGTTTGATCAGCCTAGATGAACTTCATCAAATACCGCAATGCGGACACTTTGCGCCTCCGTGCTCCCGGTGGCGCTGGTTCCGGGCCGGTCGCCGGTCCGGTTTCCCCGCGCCGGGCGGTGGGCGGACCGTCGCCGCGGATCCGGCGGAATTCGGTGCTCCGGCAGTGCCGGGATGTCTCAGGGGGCGATACGGCCGTTCGCGTTGAAGGCGCTGTGGGTGAGCGGCATGAGCCGGGCCCACTCCTCCTCCATGCGCTCGCCGACCATCTCGATCTCCCGCTGCGGGAAGGACGGCACCTTCGCCAGCTCGTGCTGGGTGCGCAGGCCGAGGAAGTGCATCAGCGAGCGGGCGTTGCAGGTCGCGTACATGGAGGAGAAGAGCCCGACGGGCAGGACCGCGCGGGCCACCTCGCGGGCGATGCCGGCGGCCAGCATCTCCTGGTACGTCTCGTACGAACGCCGATAGGAGTCGATCATGGCGTCGGTGACGACCTTGTGCTGCTCGGGGCTGCCGTCGACGAAGACGTACTTCCCGGGGCGGCCCTCCTGGACCAGCTTGCGGTCCTGGGCGGGGACGTAGAACACCGGCTGAAGCTCCCGGTAGCGGCCCGACTCCTCGTTGTAGGACCAGCCGACGCGGTGCCGCATGAACTCGCGGAAGACAAAGATCGGCGCACTGATGAAGAAGGTCATCGAGTTGTGCTCGAAGGGGCTGCCGTGGCGGTCCCGCATCAGGTAGTTGATCAGCCCCTTGGAGCGCTCCGGATCCTTCTGGAGCTCTTCGAGGGACTGCTCACCTGCGGTGGAGACCCGGGCGGCCCACAGCACATCGCTGTCCGCCGCCGTGTGCTTGACCAGTTCCACGGTGATGTCGCCGCGGAACGTGGCGGTGGGGGTCTCGGTGGGTGTATCGGTCACCGGGTGGGTCCTTCCAGAGCTGAGCAGTCCGTCGACCACTCTATCGATTCGGTAGGAGAGGGCACCAAACCGGCGTTCCGTGCGTCTGTACGAGCAGAGGGTCCCGCTTCGTACGGGATCGCGGAGGCCGCCTGAGCCCTTCGCGGCCGTCGGCGCCCCGGGACCGTCAGGACCACCGAGTACGAGGAGAGTGCCCGATGTCCCCCCGGCGAGAAGCCGTCCCGTTCGCGTTCGTGTCCCGGACGGAGGCCGACAGTTTTTCCAGCAATGTCACTCCCCCGCCGCGCCGACGTCCCACGCTGCCCCAGCTGACGGGTCGTACGCTGATCGGGCTCACCGTCGTGGCCGGGCTGGTCGGCTCTCTGCTCCTCGGGATGCCCGCCCTGGATTCCGCCCCGGCGCGGGGCAAGGTCCAGCAGTCCGAGGCGACCGAGCGCCGCTGAACCGGTAGGCCCCCTGGGGTGGTCGGCCGGGAACCGCCTCGGTAGCCTCACCCGTCACAGCAACCGATCGAGTGTGCTGGTGAGTGAGGATCCGTCGTGCCCCTGCCCTTTCTGACGGCCGACCGTGCGTTTGACGCGAACGAAGACGTCGCCCTGCCCTTCGACGATCACGACCAGTGGCGCAGGCCCTACCGGCCGGGACCCTGGCGGGTCGGAACGGGTGCCGTGCTGCTGCTGTTCGCCTCGTTCGTCCTGCTCGCCGCGATGATCATCGTATTCGCGGGGGCGCTCTCCGGGGCGCTGGTCTGCCTGCTCCTGGGTCTTGCCGTGATCGCGGCGGCGCTGCGGCTGCTGCGGATGGGCGTCTGGGTGAGCCGTCACGGGCTGCGCCGGGTCGGCTTCCTGCGCACCTCGACGGTGGCGTGGAACCGGATCTCGTCGGTGCGCACCGCCCAGCAGCCGGTGCGCTGGCTGGGCCTGCCCCGCACGGTGCAGGGGCAGGCGCTGCTCCTCGTACGCCAGGGGCCCGGTGAGCCGATCGCGCTGCTGACCGACCACAACGCCGACTTCCTCGGCCGGGTGGAGGCCTTCGACCGGGCCGCGGACACGGTGGAGGCGTGGGGCTCCCAGTACCGCCCCTCCTGAGCCGGCGCGGGTCAGACCTGGCGGGCGCCTTCCCGGAGGGTGATCGCGCGCTGCATCGCCTTCCGGGCCCGGGGGGTGTCCCGGGCGTCGTGGTAGGCGACCGCGAGCCGGAACCAGCAGCGCCAGTCGTCGGGGGACGCCTCGGTCTCCGCCTTGCGGACCGCGAAGGCCGCGTCCGCCGCGTCCCGGTCGATCCGGCCGCTCGGGGTCCGGGCGAGGTCGTCGACGGGCAGCCCGCCCTCGGCCTCCAGTTCGGCCGCGAGCCGGTTGGCCCGGGTGACGAACTGGGTGTTCTTCCAGAGGAACCAGACCCCGATCACCGGCAGGACCAGCACCGCGATCCCGAAGGCGACGGTCAGCAGGGTGCCCTGCTGGATGAGCATGACGCCACGGCTGCCGACCAGGACGAAGTAGACGGCGAGGACGGCGGCCGTGACCAGGTAGATGATTTTCGCGCGCATCGGTCAGCCGAGGTCGAGGAAGTGTTCCAGGCCGAAGGTCAGGCCGGGGGTGTCCACCACACGGCGGACCCCCAGCAGGACACCTGGCATGAAGCTGCTGTGGTGCAGCGAGTCGTGGCGGATGGTGAGGGTCTCGCCCTCGGTGCCGAGCAGGACCTCCTGATGGGCCAGGAGACCGCGCAGCCGTACGGAGTGCACGGGCACACCGTCGACATCCGCGCCGCGTGCCCCGTCCAGGGTGGTGACGGTGGCGTCGGGCTGCGGCGGGCTGCCCGCCGCCTCGCGGGCCGCCGCGATCAGCTGGGCGGTCCGGGTCGCGGTGCCGCTGGGGGCGTCCGCCTTGTTCGGGTGGTGCAGCTCCACCACCTCGACGGACTCGAACCAGCGGGCGGCCTGCTGGGCGAAGGCCATGGTCAGGACGGCGCCGATGGAGAAGTTCGGGGCGATGAGCACCCCGGTCGCGGGCGAGGCCGCGAGCGCGGACCGCAGCCGGGCGAGGCGGTCGTCGTTCCAGCCGGTGGTGCCGACGACGGAGTGGATGCCCTGGCCGACGCAGTACTCCACGTTGGCCATCACCGAGTCGGGGTGGGTCAGCTCGACGGCGACCTGGGCCCCGGTCTCGGCCAGGGTCTCCAGCCGGTCGCCCCGGCCGAGGGCCGCGACCAGTTCCAGGTCGTCGGCGGCCGCCACGGCCCGTACCGCCTCGGAGCCGATACGGCCCTGGGCGCCGATGACCGCCACGCGCAACTTGCTCATCAGTCCTGTCCTTACAGAGGTGGGAACTCTCGGGGACCCCGGGGGCCGCCGGGGCCCCCGGGGGTGTCAGGAGACCGTCTCGTGGAGCCGGTCCGCCTGGCGGTCCTTGAGCGGGCCGATCACCGCGAGCGAGGGACGGTGGCCGAGGATCTCGCCCGCGACCTCCCTGACCTCGTCGGGGGTGACGGCCGCGATCCGGGCGAGCATGTCGTCCACGGACATCTGCGCCCCCCAGCACAGCTCGCTCTTGCCGATACGGTTCATCAGCGCGCCGGTGTCCTCCAGGCCGAGCACCGTGGACCCGGAGAGCTGGCCGATGGCACGGCCGATCTCGTCGTCGTCGAGCCCCTCGGCCGCGACCCGGTCCAGTTCGTCCCGGCAGATCTTGAGGACGTCGTGGACCTGGTTGGGGCGGCAGCCCGCGTAGACGCCGAAGAGGCCGCAGTCGGCGAAGCCCGAGGTGTACGAGTACACGCTGTAGGCGAGGCCGCGCTTCTCCCGGACCTCCTGGAAGAGCCGGGAGGACATGCCGCCGCCGAGAGCGGTGTTCAGCACGCCCAGCGCCCAGCGCCGCTCGTCGGTACGGGCGAGACCGGGCATGCCGAGGACCACATGGGCCTGCTCGGTCCTGCGGCCCATCAGCTCGACCCGGCCCGCGGTGCGCACGGTCCGCAGACCGTCCCGGGGCTCCAGCGGGGTGGCGTCGGTACGGGTGAGGGCGCCGGCCTTCTCGAAGGCGCGGCGGACCTGCCGTACGACGGTGGCGTGGTCGACGTTGCCCGCCGCCGCCACGACCAGGTGGGTCGGGTCGTAGTGCTTCTTGTAGAAGCGCCGGATCCGGTCCGCGGTGAGGGCGTTGACCGTGTCGACGGTGCCGAGGACCGGACGGCCCAGCGGGGTGTCGCCGAACATGGTCTGCGCGAAGAGATCGTGCACGCAGTCACCGGGGTCGTCCTCGGTCATCGCGATCTCCTCAAGGATCACGCCGCGCTCGGCGTCGACGTCCTCCTGGAGGATCAGCGAACCCGTGAGCATGTCGCAGACCACATCGATGGCGAGCGGCAGATCGGTGTCGAGGACCCGGGCGTAGTAGCAGGTGTACTCCTTCGCCGTGAAGGCGTTCATCTCGCCGCCGACCGCGTCGAGGGCGGAGGAGATGTCGAGGGCCGAGCGGCGCTCGGTGCCCTTGAAGAGGAGGTGCTCCAGATAGTGGGTCGCGCCGTTCAGGGACGGGGTCTCGTCCCGGGAGCCGACGTGGGCCCAGATGCCGAAGGTGGCGGAGCGTACGGAGGGCAGGGTCTCGGTCACCACGCGCAGACCACCGGGGAGGGTGGTGCGGCGGACGGTACCGATGCCGTCATGCCCCTGGAGAAGGGTTTGGGTACGGGCGACGGCCCGCGCCTGGGAAGAGGCGCGGGCCGTCGCTCGGGAACTACGCGACGTCACTTGGCGGTGTCGTCCTTCTGGTCCTCGTTCTCCTCGCCCTCGACCACGGGGATCAGGGAGAGCTTGCCACGGGAGTCGATCTCGGCGATCTCGACCTGGACCTTGGCGCCGACGGCGAGGACGTCCTCGACGTTCTCGACGCGCTTGCCGCCGGCCAGCTTGCGGATCTGCGAGATGTGCAGCAGGCCGTCCTTGCCCGGGAGCAGGGAGACGAAGGCACCGAAGGTGGTGGTCTTGACGACCGTACCCAGGTAGCGCTCGCCGACCTCCGGCATGGTCGGGTTGGCGATGCTGTTGATCGTGGCGCGGGCGGCCTCGGCGGCCGGGCCGTCGGCGGCACCGATGTAGATGGTGCCGTCGTCCTCGATCGTGATCTCGGCGCCGGTGTCCTCCTGGATCTGGTTGATCATCTTGCCCTTGGGGCCGATGACCTCACCGATCTTGTCCACGGGGATCTTCACGGTGATGATCCGCGGGGCGTTGGGGGACATCTCGTCCGGGGTGTCGATCGCTTCCATCATCACGTCGAGGATGTGGAGGCGGGCGTCACGGGCCTGCTTGAGGGCGGCGGCCAGGACGGAGGCCGGGATGCCGTCGAGCTTGGTGTCGAGCTGGAGCGCGGTGACGAACTCCTTGGTGCCGGCGACCTTGAAGTCCATGTCGCCGAAGGCGTCCTCCGCACCGAGGATGTCGGTGAGGGCGACGTAGTGCGTCTGGCCGTCGATCTCCTGCGAGATCAGACCCATGGCGATACCGGCGACGGGGGCCTTCAGCGGCACACCGGCGTTCAGCAGCGACATCGTGGACGCGCAGACCGAGCCCATCGAGGTGGAGCCGTTGGAGCCCAGCGCCTCGGAGACCTGGCGGATCGCGTACGGGAACTCCTCGCGCGTCGGCAGCACCGGCACGATGGCGCGCTCGGCGAGCGCTCCGTGGCCGATCTCGCGGCGCTTGGGCGAGCCCACGCGGCCGGTCTCACCGACGGAGTACGGCGGGAAGTTGTAGTTGTGCATGTAGCGCTTGCGGGTCACCGGGGAGAGGGTGTCCAGCTGCTGCTCCATGCGGAGCATGTTGAGGGTGGTGACGCCCAGGATCTGGGTCTCGCCACGCTCGAAGAGGGCGGAGCCGTGCACGCGCGGGATCGCCTCGACCTCGGCGGCCAGGGTGCGGATGTCCGTGATGCCGCGGCCGTCGATGCGGACCTTGTCCTTGATGACGCGCTCGCGCACCAGGGACTTGGTCAGGGAGCGGTAGGCCGCGGAGATCTCCTTCTCGCGACCTTCGAACTGCGGGAGCAGCTTCTCGGCGGCGACGGCCTTGATGCGGTCCAGCTCGTTCTCGCGGTCCTGCTTGCCGGCGATGGTGAGCGCCTGGGCCAGCTCGTCCTTGACGGCGGCGGAGAGCGCCTGGAGGACGTCGTCCTGGTAGTCGAGGAAGACCGGGAACTCGCCCTCGGGCTTGGCGGCCTTCGCGGCCAGGTCGGCCTGGGCCTTGCAGAGGACCTTGATGAAGGGCTTCGCGGCGTCCAGACCGGCGGCGACGATCTCCTCGGTGGGAGCCTCGGCGCCGTCCTTGACCAGCTGGATGGTCTTCTCGGTGGCCTCGGCCTCGACCATCATGATCGCGACGTCGCCGTCGTCCAGGACACGGCCGGCGACGACCATGTCGAAGACGGCGTCCTCCAGCTCGCTGTGGGTCGGGAAGGCGACCCACTGGCCCTTGATCAGCGCGACGCGGACGCCGCCGATCGGGCCGGAGAAGGGCAGGCCGGCCAGCTGCGTCGAGGCCGAGGCGGCGTTGATCGCCACGACGTCGTACAGGTGGTCGGGGTTGAGCGCCATGATCGTGGCGACGACCTGGATCTCGTTGCGCAGGCCCTTCTTGAAGGAGGGGCGCAGCGGGCGGTCGATCAGCCGGCAGGTGAGGATGGCGTCCTCGGAGGGACGGCCCTCACGGCGGAAGAAGGAACCGGGGATCTTCCCGGCCGCGTACATCCGCTCCTCGACGTCGACCGTGAGGGGGAAGAAGTCCAGCTGGTCCTTGGGCTTCTTGGACGCGGTGGTGGCCGACAGCACCATGGTGTCGTCGTCCAGGTACGCCACGGCGGCGCCGGCGGCCTGCTTGGCCAGGCGGCCCGTCTCGAAGCGGATGGTGCGGGTGCCGAAGGAGCCGTTGTCGATGACGGCCTCGGCGTAGTGGGTCTCGTTCTCCACTAGTGTTTTCTCCGTTACGTTGCGTCTTTGTGTCCCGCGCCCGTGTGGCGGGGACCTGCGGAGAAGCTCTCGTACTGGGCCGGTCTTCGATCGAAGCACCCGGGGTTCGTCGCTCCGGGGGCCACTACCGAGGACCGGCGGCGGCGAGTCGGCTTCTCAGGTCTTTGGTGGATCTGTCGTCACGTCGTGCTGACGTCGTGACGTCACATACTGACGTCGTGCTGCGACCAGACTAATTGGCGTCCGGCGGCTCGCGCACGTACAGCGCGTCACGCAGGTACAGCGTGTACGGGTTGTACATGGCGGGGGCGGGCCCGCACCGGTGGCGCGGGCCGGGGGGAACAACAGCAAAAGGGAGCGGCCCCCGGGGGTGGGAACCGCTCCCTTCACGGCGTCTTACTTGGCGCCGCCGGCCGCACCACGGCGGATGCCGAGGCGGTCGACCAGCGTACGGAAGCGCTGGATGTCCTTCTTGGCCAGGTACTGGAGAAGGCGGCGGCGCTGGCCGACGAGGATCAGCAGACCACGGCGGGAGTGGTGGTCGTGCTTGTGGGTCTTGAGGTGCTCGGTCAGGTCCGAGATCCGGCGCGACAGCATCGCGACCTGGACCTCGGGGGAGCCCGTGTCGCCCTCCTTGGTGCCGAACTCGGCCATGATCTGCTTCTTCGTGGCGGCGTCGAGAGACACGCGTACTCCTTTTGGGTGTTCGAAGCGCCCACGAGTGCCCCTGGTCTTGATCTCAGGTGGCTTCCATCACTCGGAGGCGAAGGTCCGATGAGCGCAGATCCCAGAAGATCCGGGAGCGCGTACACAAACGGCCGTCACACAGCGTACCAGCCCGCCGGGCGGGCGCGTGTCGGCGCCGGTCAGGAGGTCGGTCAGGAGGTCGGTCAGGGGTCGGTCAGGAGGTCGTGGCCCGGATGGCGTGGTAGACGTCGAAGACCGCGAGGGTCAGCGGGATCAGGGTGAGCAGGACGCAGGTCTCGGCGATCTCCAGGAAGCGGCCCCAGAAGGGGGTGACGCCGGTGCGCGGGACGATCAGCCCGATCGCGGTGATCAGCGCGGCGACGCCCGCGACGGCGGCGGCGAGCCAGATCGTCCGCAGGTCGAGCGCGGAGCTGTCGCCGCGCAGGGCCTCGCGCATGATCCCGGCGGGCGGTTCGAGCGCGAGCCCGAGGCCGAGCAGGACGAGCGCGGCGAGGCCTGCGGCGAGCGCGCAGCCGACCTGGGCGGTGTAGCGGAAGAGGTGGGCCCGCATCAGCATGGCGACGCCGGTGGCGAGGGCCAGGAGGAGGCCCCAGAGGTGGTCGGAGAAGCCGAGGACGGCGGCGGAGCCGACGGCGACCAGGGCGCAGCCGCCGACGAGGCCGACGAGGAGTTCGTGGCCACGGCGGGCGCGGGCGGCGATCCGCTCGGCGTCGACGGGTCCGGGGGTCTCGGCGTCGGCGTCGTAGCCGCTGCCGATGGCGGTGCGGGGCGGGTCGAAGCCGATGGGGAGGCGGGCGAAGCGGGTGGCGAGGCCGGGGAGGAAGGCGAGGGTGCCCACGGCGAGGGGCGCGCAGACGGCGGCGGTCTCGATGGGCTCCAGCCGGAACCAGATGGCGGCGAAGGTGGCCAGCGCACCGATGGCGGAGGCGAGGACGAAGGCGACGAAGGGGCCGTCGCCGCTGGGCGAGACGATGGTGAGGATCACCGCGACGACCAGGACGGCGGCGCAGGCGAGCAGGAAGTGGAGCCGTCCGATGCCCTGTCCGTCGGCGGGCGGCAGCAGTCCGGAGCCGGCGACGGCGGCGTTGGCCATGGCGCCGATGCCGAGGGCGACCGCGGAGGCGCGGTCGTCGTAGACGCGGGCGCGCACGCAGGCGAGGGCGAGCAGCAGCACGGCGGCGACGGCGGCCAGGATGCCCTGGAGGCCGTGCATGTCGTGGCGGGGCTCGGAGTGCCAGAGGACGAAGCCCAGAAGGACCAGGAGCACCGAGCCGGCGAGGAGTCCGGCACCGCGCATCAGGGCGTCGCTCCACAGGCTGCGGTCGCGGGCGACGGCGGTGGCGACGGCGTCGGTGACGTCGTCGAAGACGGCGGGCGGGAGGGATTCGGCGAAGGGGCGCAGGGAGAGGAGTTCGCCGTCGGGTATCCGCTGGGCGGCGAGGGAGCGGGCGCTGTCGAGGACGGTGCCGTCGCGGCGGACGAGGTGGTAGCCGACGGGGGCGCCGGGGGTGGGGCTCTGTCCGGAGAGCCGCAGGATCTCCGGGTGGAGGTCGGCGACGGCGATGTCCTCGGGGAGGGCGACGTCGACGCGGCCGTCGGGGGCGACGACGGTGACGCGGCAGAAGCCGGTCGCGCTGGCCGACGGGGCCGTCTGGCCCGGCTGGCCGGTTCCGCCGGCCGTTCCTCGCGCTGTCGCTGAGGCCGTCATGCTCACCTGCTGCATCCCCTCGTGATCAGTGATCAGTGGTCAGTAGTGGGTGTGGTCGGTGATCGTCGTCGTCGCGGGTGGCGGGTCCGGGCGGTCCCGGGCCGGGGGCCTGCGGGCTCCCGGTGCACGGTACTTGTCGGCCGGTCCTGCGGCGCGGCCGTGGCCGTGACCGTGGCCGTCGCCATGACCGGGACCGATGGGGGCGTACGGGGCGGTTCGCCGGCCCTGTCCGTGTCCGCGCCCGCCCGGCGCTCCGCGAACAACGCGTCACCCTACCGCCCGTGCGCGGGGCGTGCCGCAAGTAGGATCCGTCCCCGCGGACGGATCCGTCGCCACGGGGGCGCCGATAGGAACATTTTCCCGTCCGGCAAGGGAACTGGGTGAGCTGGTGAGTCAGATCGTCGTCAAGCGCCCGCCACGGGCGCTGCCCGCTGAGGTGCCCAGCGAGCAGATGCGCTTGCAACCCCCTCCCGAACTGCCGCGCGGGCAGCAGGAGGGCGCGCTGATGCAGCTGCTGCCGATGCTGGGCATGGGCGGCTCGGTGGTCTTCTTCTTCATCACGCCGAATCCCGTGATGCGGATCATGGGCATGATCATGATCGCGTCGACGGTCGCCATGGCGATCGCGATGCTGGTCCGCTACCGGCGGGGGACACAGGGCGAACTCGCCGATCTGCGCCGGGACTATCTCAAGTACCTGACGCAGACCCGCAAGGGGGTGCTGCGGACCGCGCGGCTCCAGCGGGACTCCGCCTACTATCTGCACCCCTCGCCGGAGCAGTTGTGGGCACTGGTGGCGGAAGGCAGCCGGCTGTGGGAACGGCGGGTGGGCGACGGCGACTTCGCGCAGGTGCGGATCGGTCTGGGCAGCCAGCGGCTGGCCACCGAGCTGATAGCGCCGGAGACCGCTCCGGTGGACGAGCTGGAGCCGCTGACGGCGGGCGCGATGCGGCAGTTCCTCACCGCGCACAGCACGGTGGAGGGGCTGCCGCTGGCGGTGTCGCTGCGGGCGTTCTACCACCTGACGGTGAGCGGTGAGGCCGAGTCGGTGCGTTCCACGGCCCGGGCGATGGTGGGCTCGCTCGCGGCGCTCCACTCCCCCGAGGACCTGGTGATCGCGGTGGCCGCCGGGCCGGACGCGGCGGAGCACTGGGAGTGGACGAAGTGGCTGCCGCACACGCAGGCCCCGGGCCCGGGTGACGGCGCCGGCAGCCGCAGGCTGATCACCACCGACGCGCGGGAGCTGGACGAGTTGCTGGCGGCCCGGCTGGAGGGCCGGCCCCGGTTCCACGGCGGCGGGCATCCGCTGCTGGACCAGCCGCATGTGGTGGTCGTGCTGGACGGGCAGTCGGTGCCGGGCGGTTCGGTGCTGGCGGCGGCGGAGGGCCTCCAGGGGGTGACGGTCGTCGAGGTGCTGCCCGGCGAGGTCATGGGCCCGCTCGGCGGACTGTCGGTCCGGGTCACCCCGGACACGCTGCGGCTGGAGTCGGGGCACGGCATGGTCTACGACGGGGTCCCGGACCGGCTGAGCCCGGCCGCCGCCGAGGCCCTGGCGCGGCAGCTCGCGCCGCTGCGCGTGGGCACGGGCGGCGACGACGACCAGCCGCTGCTGGCGAACCTGGACTTCACGGATCTGCTGAACCTCGGCGACGCGGCCTCCGTCGACGTCGCCCGCACCTGGCGGCCGAGGTCGCAGTCGGAGCGGCTGCGGGTGCCCATCGGTGTCGGCGAGGACGGCACCCCGGTCATGCTCGACCTCAAGGAGGCGGCGCAGGAGGGCATGGGCCCGCACGGGCTGTGCGTGGGCGCGACCGGTTCCGGCAAGTCGGAGCTGCTGCGGACGCTGGTGCTGGGGCTCGCGGTCACCCACTCGTCGGAGACCTTGAACTTTGTCCTCGCGGACTTCAAGGGCGGCGCCACCTTCGCCGGTATGTCGCACATGCCCCATGTGGCGGCGGTCATCACCAACCTCGCGGACGATCTGACGCTGGTGGACCGGATGGGCGACTCCATCCGGGGCGAGCTGAACCGCCGTCAGGAGATGCTGCGGGACGCGGGCAACTACGCCAACATCCACGACTACGAGAAGGCGCGCGCGGCCGGGGCCCCGCTCCAGCCGGTGCCCTCGCTGGTGCTGGTCATCGACGAGTTCAGCGAGCTGCTGACCGCGAAGCCCGACTTCATCGAGATGTTCGTGCAGATCGGCCGGATCGGCCGGTCGCTGGGCGTCCATCTGCTGCTGGCGTCGCAGCGTCTGGAGGAGGGCCGGCTGCGGGGCCTGGAGACCTATCTGTCGTACCGGGTGGGTCTGCGGACCTTCTCGGCGGCGGAGTCCCGGGCCGCGCTGGGCGTGCCGGACGCGTACACCCTCCCGAACGTGCCCGGCTCGGGCTATCTGAAGTACGGCACCGACGAGATGGTCCGGTTCAAGGCCGCGTACGTCTCCGGTGTCTACCGCACCGGCGGGCAGCGGGTCGCACCGGGCGGGCCGCTGCCGGTGGACCGCCGGCCGGTGGTGTTCACGGCGGCCCCGGTGCCGGTGCGGTACGTCCGCCCGGCGGCGGCGCAGGCCGTACCGGACGCACGTCCCTCCGAGGACGACGCGCTGGCCGACTCCGTCCTGGACGTGATCGTCCGGCGGCTGGAGGGGCGCGGCGCGGAAGCCCACCAGGTGTGGCTGCCGCCCCTCGACAACCCGCCCGCGCTGGACGAACTGCTGCCCGGGCTGACGGGAGTGGAGGGCCGGGGCCTGACCCTCCCCGGCTACGAGGGCGCCGGCCGGCTCGTCGTCCCGCTGGGCGTCGTGGACAAGCCCTTCGAGCAGCGAAGGGACACCCTGTACCGGGACTTCTCCGGCGCGGCGGGCCATATGCAGATCGTCGGCGGCCCGCAGTCGGGCAAGTCGACGCTGCTGCGGACCCTGGTGGCGGGCTTCGCCCTGACCCACACCCCCCGCGAGGTGCAGTTCTACGCACTGGACTTCGGCGGCGGCGGTCTGTCGGCGATCGCCGCCCTGCCGCACGTCGGCGGGGTGGCCTCCCGGCTCGACCCCGAGCGGGTCCGGCGCACGGTCGCCGAGGTGTACGGGGTCCTGACCCGGCGCGAGGAGTACTTCCGCACCTCGGGCGTCGACTCCATCGCCACGTACCGCCGGCTGCGGGCGCGCGGCGAGATCTCCGTCCAGGAGCAGCCGTTCGGCGATGTGTTCCTGCTGATCGACGGCTGGGGCGGCTTCCGTACGGAGTACGAGGGCCTGGAGCCCCTGGTGCTGGACATCGCCTCGCGCGGCCTCGGCTACGGCATCCACCTGGTGCTCACGGCCTCGCGTTCGATGGAGGTCCGGGCCAACCTCAAGGACCATCTGATGAACCGGCTCGAACTGCGGCTCGGTGACACGATGGACTCGGAGCTGGACCGCAAGGCCGCCGTCAACGTGCCGCAGAACGTGCCGGGGCGCGGTCTGACACCGGAGAAGCTGCACTTCATGGCGGCGGTGCCGCGGATCGACGGGATCAGCTCCGGCAACGAGCTGTCCGAGGCGACGACCGCGATGAACCAGGAAGTGGCCCGGCACTGGCCGGAGCACGGCGCCCCGAAGGTCCGGCTGCTGCCGCGCGAACTGCCCGCCGGGAACCTGCCGGCGGGGATGGCGGCCCCCGACCGCGGGGTCGCCTTCGCCATCGACGAGAACAACCTGGAACCGGTCTTCGTCAACTTCGAACGCGATCCGTTCCTGCTGGTCTTCGGCGACAGCGAGGCGGGCAAGTCGAACCTGCTGCGGCTGCTCATCAAGCAGCTGAGCGAGCGGTACGACGGGAACTCCTGCAAGTTCTTCGTCATCGACAACCGGCGGGCGCTGCTGGACGTCACCCCGCCCTCGCACCTGGCCGAGTACGTCCCCATGTCGAACGCCATGGACCACCACGTCGACGCGCTGCTGGACCTGATGCAGCGCCGTACGCCGTCGGCCGACGTGACCGCGCAGCAGTTGCGGGACCGCAGCTGGTGGCGCGGACCGTCGGTGTTCGTCGTGGTCGACGACTACGACCTGGTGTCCACGTCGAGCGGCAACCCGCTGAACAAGCTGACGGAGCTGCTGCCCTTCGCCCGGGACGTGGGTGTCCGGTTCATCATCGCCCGCAGTTCGGCGGGGGCGAGCAGGGCGGGGTACGAGTCCTTCCTCCAGCGGATGATGGAACTCGGCGCGCAGGGCGTGCTGCTCTCCGGCGACCCGATGGAGGGCGATGTCCTGGGCGGCGTCCGGATGCGGCCGATGCCGCCGGGCCGGGGCGTCTTCGTCTCCCGGCAGCGGGGCAATCCGCTGGTGCAGACGGGGCTGATGCCTCCGGTGCAGTGAGCGTCACCGGTCCGGGGGCCCGTCGGACGGCGGGTCCCCGGACCGGCTCCACGGGCCGGCTCCCCGGACCGGTGACGGCGGGTGGGCATCTCCCGCGCATGCCCACGCGCATGCCCGCCCCGGGGAACCGGCCCGTGGGCCGATGGCGATGGCGAAGCCGGGGCCGGTGCGGCGCGACGCGACGCGACGCGGCTGCCGACTAGAAGTAGCCGGCCGCCTTGCGGTCACCGGCCTGGTAGGCGGGGGCCGCCTCGCGCACGGCGCGCGCGATGCCCTTGAGCGCCTCGTGGATCATCCGCGTCTCCTTGTCCCACTGCTTGTGGTAGGCGTCCGCGGCGGTCGCTGCCTCACCCTCGAAGCCGTCCGAGATGCTGCGCAGCTTGGACTGGAGGCTCTCCAGCCCTTCGTTCAGCTTCGCGGCCTGCTTCTCGATCGTCACCGCGGCCTGGTCCAGCGAGGCATACGTGACTACGAGCTGTCCCGCGCTGTCCGACATGAATCCTCCGACTGCTTGTGCTGTGCTGAGTCTGGTGTGGTGCTTGGTACGTGGAGCTATGTGCGGCTACGTGACGGGCGGGTCAGTAGCTGCCCGGTCAGTAGCTGCTGAGGTTGGAGGTCGCGCGGTTCGTCGCCGCGGCGTCGCCGGAGTACCCGCCCACGACATCGACACCCTGGAGCGCGGCACGCACCTCGTCGTCGGTGTTGCCCGCGGTGACCCGGGTGACCTCGATGGCCTCCTGGAAGTGGAGCAGCATCTTCGCGATCCGCACCATGCCCTGGTTGATCTCGGCCTGCTTGGCGTCGAACGCGCCGTGGCCGATGCCCTTCCAGTTGCCTTCCAGGCTGTCGATGACGCCCTGGAGCTGCTGGAGCTGCCCCTTGAGGCTGTCGAAGTTCCCGGTGATCTCCGACTGGAATTGGACGAGGTACTCGTCTGTGACCTTCTGCACTGCCATGCGGGGTCGTTCCTTCCCTGTGTTCCTGCTCGATGATCCGTGATGGGTGATGGTTCATGAGGGGGGCGGCCGGGCCGCCCCCCGTGGGCCGCGCCGTCAGGCGGACCGGCGCCGGCGTACGGCGAAGAGGACGCCTCCGGCGACGACGACCACGGCGGCCGCGCCCCCGATGATCAGCCCCGTCTGCCCGCCGTCGTCCTCGGCGGCGGCCTTCTGCCCGGCCGCCGGCTTCTCGCCCGCCTGGGGCTGGTCCCCGGCCTTGCCGCCGTCCTCGGGCGGGGATGAAGCGCTGCCGTCGGACGGTTCCGCCGAGGCGGCGCCACCTGTCTTCTTGTTGGTCAGCGGACTGATGTCCGGATCCCCGGGCTTCCCGAGCCCCCGGTTGAGATGCGCCCCGGGCCGGACGACACCGTGACCGTAGTAACGGCTGATGCCCTCGGCCTTGCCGTCCGCCCCCTTGCCCGCGCTCTCGAACATGACCCGCAGCACCTGGTTCGCGGTCCAGTCGGGGTTCGCGGACCAGATCAGCGCGGCGGAGGCGGAGGCGACGGCGGTGGCGGCACTGGTGCCGTTCCTGTCGCAGTAGCGAGTGAAGGTGGCATCACACCAGCCGGGGATGCCACTTCCAGGGGCTGCCAGATCAACGACTTCGCCGTGCTGGGAGTAGTCGTCGATCTTTCCTTCGGCGGAGGAGGCGGAGACGCCTACGACCTCGGGGTACATCGCGGGATACTCCGGCTTGTTGTCCCTGTTGCCGGTATTGCCCGCAGCAGCGAAGAGCAGCTTTCCCTTGCTCTGCGCGTATTTGACGGCCGCTTCCTCCTTGGGGTCGGAGAACTCGTTGCCGATCGACATGCTGATGATCTTTGCGTCACTGTCCGCTGCGGCTCGGATGGCGTCTGGAATGCTCCATTCGTTCACCTTCTTCACCTTGAGGTCGGCCGTGACCACACGCATGGGAATGATCTTGGCTTGGGGGGCGAGTCCCTGGAGGCCGCCTCCCTTGCCGGTCCCTGCGATGAGTTCCGCCATGGTGGTCCCATGGCCGTCGTAGTCATCGGTCTCGTCCCCGGGAGTGTCCGTGAAGTCGGCCCCCTTGAGGACCTGCCCCGTCAATGAGGGCGTCGCCGGATTCACGCCCGAGTCGATGACAGCGACCTTGATGCCCTCCCCGGTGGCCTTCTGCCAGAGCGTGTCCACCTTCATGGCATCCAGGTACCACTGCTGGGACCGTACGTTCTCCGCGCCGACTGCCGACGTGGTACCCGTGAGGCCCACAGCCAAGGCCGCAGCCACAGCACAGACCAGCCCGCACTTCCGGACCTGGTTCATTCCCGACGACATCCTGGCTTCCGAACCTTCCGCTGTCTCTACTCGATCACCGGTGGAACGACCCGTCGCCGGACCGCCCATGTCTCTTCGTCTTCCGTCAGATAGTCGGGACGAGTGCCGGAGCGCTCCTCTTCCTCCTCGCGGGGCTGCTGCCGACCGGGCCGTCCTCCGACCAGTCCGGCACCGCCCGCCGTGAACCCGTTCGCACCGGACCGGCCGGCCGACCGGCCGGCGCTGGGTGTGCCCACGATCCCGTTGTTGCCGGGGGCGCCCCGGAAGCCTCCCGGCGCACCATTGGCGGACCGGGAACCGACGGCTCCGTCGGCGCCGACGACCGTGCCTCCGGGGAAGCGCGACCCGGGAGAGCCGCCTCCGGCCCGCTGCGGGGTGCCGCCGACGATCCCGTCGGCCCGCCCGGATACCCGGCCTGCCATGGGGCCTTGCCCCATGGGACCCATCGGACCCATGCCGCCCGCGCGGCCCGCCGTGGGGGCGCCACCGGACACCGGTCCCGTGGAGCCCACGGGGCCGGTCGTACCGGGCCGTCCCCCCGGGCCTGCGCTGCCTACCTGGCCGGGGCCTCCCACGGCGGGCACGCTGCCGTTCGCGTACCCCGGTCGGCCTGCGGAGTCGACCCGTCGGAGCGGCGGAGCACCGGCGCTCTCCGCCCCAGGGCGGGTCGCGGACTGGCCCTGTCCTCCACCGGTCTTCGGCGCGGACGGCGCGCTCTTGGTCGGCGCTGTCTTGTTCTGATTGTTCTGATTGTTCTGGTTGATGCCGGGAATGCCAGGGCCCACAGGAGGCACCGGGTTGGCCGGGGGACCACCCGGGGTGGGCGGAAGCGTGGTGGGAGTGCCCGGCGACACGGGTGGAGCGGGCGGCGCCGTCACAGTGTCGAGTTCCATCGACGTGTCCGGAGCGGGAACCTGCGGCAGCGGGGCGGCAGGGGGCACAGCAGCAGCCGGAGGGACGGCGGCGGGAGACGACGGCCCCCCGTCCGCGACACCGCGAACCTGACGTGGGCTGGATGCGAAGTCGGCTGCTCCGCGCGGTCCGGAGCCTGCCCCGGGGTCGCCCGGCACGATGTCACGTCCACCCGTCCGGGGCTTGGGCACCGCCGCCGCCAGCCGCTCCGGCATCCTCGGCGGCTCCTGCCCCGCCAGCGACTGTTCCGACACCGCGTAGAACGACGCCAGCCGGTTCAGCTGGTTGATCGCCTCCTGGCGGTGCTTCTCCGCCTTCACCGCCGCCGCGTACTCGGCGTTCTCCATCTTGCGCTCGTCCGGCGGGAAGTCCGCCGCCTTGCGCGGGTCGGCGCGGCCGTCGCGCGGGGGCTTCGAGTTGCGGACGGAGGTCAGGCCCTCGCTGGCGACCTTCATCTGGCTGCCGACCGCGTTGGCGTAGGTGCCCAGGTCGGCCGCGTACCGGGCGAGTTCCAGGCCGTAGCGCTCGAACTCGGTCGCGGCGACGCCCTTCCACTCCGTGCCCTTGACGTGGGTCTCCAGCTCCTTCGCCGCCCTGTTGAGCGCCCGGGTGGCCCGCTCCATCGCGTCGCCCGCGCTCTCCAGGTCCGCCGGGTTGGAGCCTTCCAGCAGGTCGAGCATGTCGTTGAGCCGGGCGTTCTCGAAGTCGGTGCGGCCGAAGACGCCGCCGGGGCCCCGGGTGCCGAAGCCCAGCCGGTCGAGGAAGTTGGTGACCTTCTCGGCGACGTTGGTGGCGGCGTACTGGCCTTCGATGCGGGTGGTGTCCGCCGCCTGCTGCTGCTCGGGGGTCAGATTCTGGTTGTTGTTCTCACCCATATGGATTACCCCAGATCCGTCGGCACGCGGGAGTCATCGGTGAGCTTCGGCCGCTCGGCCGCCGTGACCCGGTCCCGCTCCTGCTTGAGCTGCGCCTCGATGGAGTGGAAGCGCTGCCGCATCTCCTCCTCCACGTTGTCGTAGCCGACATCGGCCGCGTGGACGCCGATCGTCAGGGCTTCGATCTGCCGGCCGAGGGACCGGGAGAGCGACACCAGGGACGTGTGGACCCGCTGGTACTGCTGAAAGAACCCGTCCGCCTCGGCGAAAGGCAGATTGGCCCCGCTGAAGGAGGCCCTCGCCACGCGCTGTTCGGCGACTTTGGCGCTGCCGCCCTCGCCGCCCTCGAATTCCGCCAGGAGTGTGGTGACCTGCTGATGGAAATTCTTCAGCGCGCCAATGCCGCGCGCGAGATCGCCGGACCCGCCCGGCCCTCCGACTCCACCGCTCTCCGCATCGAGCACGATGCCCGTCCTCCCCGTTGACGTACCGCTGTCCCTCGTCATGACCGGTGAAGGGATCGTCCCGATCCGTGCCGATCATCAGCTGAACACTCTATCCACTGCCTCTGACACTCCCAAGCCGCTTGCCCGACCGGTTACTTACCGGTACCGACCGGCGTTCGGGGGCCTCATCCGCCTGTCGCCCCGGCCCGGCGGCGGGCGTCGCGTACGGCCACGGCGCCGCCGCCGATGACCGCGACCAGGACGCCGCCGCCGACCAGGACATAGGTGGCGAGACGGGCGTCGCGCTCGTCGGCGGACTCGCCGAGGTGGACCTCGGCGGGCGTGGGCGCCTCGGCCCGGTCCAGTCCTTCGCGGGCGACGGGCCGGGTGGGGGGCCGGTCGTCCTCGGTGAGGGCGCGGACCGGGTCGACGACGCCCCAGCCGACCAGGCGGTCGTACCCCGGCGTCGACCGTTCGGCGGTCTGCTGGATCTGGGCCACGATCTGCTGAGCCGTCCAGCGCGGGTGCTTGGCCTTGATCAGCGCGGCGACGGCGGCGACGTACGGGGCGGAGAAGCTGGTGCCGTTGTCGGCGCAGTGGCCGCCGCCGGGCACGGTGGTGACGATGTCGACGCCCGGGGCGGCGACCCCGACGAAGTCGCCGGACTGGGAGAAGGCGGCCCGCTCGTTGTTGCGGTCGGAGGACGCCACCGCGAGCACGCCCTGGTAGGAGGCGGGGTACGTCTTCTTCACGTTGCCGCCGAGGCCGTCGTTGCCGGCCGAGGCGACGACCACCACCTGTGCCGCGAGCGCGCGTTCCACGGCCTGCCGCAGCAGCGGGGTGGGCTCCGCGGCCTTCGCCGTGTCCTGGGAGATGTTGATGACGTCCGCCTCCTGCTCGACAGCGTGGTCGATGGCTTCGGCGAGCGTCGCTGCGGTGCCGTTGCCGTCGGCGTCGTTCTGCTGGACGGGGATGATCGTGGCACCGGGGGCGAGCCCGGTGAAGCCGGTGCCCGCCCGGGGGCGGGCCGCGATGATGCCGGCGACCTTGGTCCCGTGGCCGACGACGTCGGTGGTGCCGTCCTCCTTGCCGCGTTCGACCTCGTTGCCGCTCGCGTCCTTGAGGTCCCGGGGCATCAGATTGGCGCCGCTGCCGGCGTCCACCGCCTCCTTGAGCTGGGGGTGGCGGACATCGACGCCGGTGTCGATGACGGCGACCCGTATCCCCTTGCCTGTGGACTGCTTCCACAGCTCGTCCAGCAGGACCCGCTGGAGCGCCCACGGGCGGCCCCCGTAGACCTCGCCGGGATAGGTGCACTGGGTGGGGGTGTCCGCGACGACGGCGGGCAGCGGCAGACCGAGGCAGGTGAACGTGGTGGCCGCCGCCACGGCGAGGACCCTGAGGGGCACCCCGGAGGGGCGGGACGAAGCGGAAGGACGGGGAGAGGCGGAAGGACGGGAGGGGGAAGCGGAAGCAGCGGTCATCGCGGGCCTCACGACCCCTGCGGCTGGTTCGCGGATCCGGTGGACAGCCGGGGACCGGTCGGCAGGAACGCGGACCACGCCGCCGGCACCGGCCTCGGCTCGACGCTCTTGTAGCCGAGGCGGTTCTGCGCCTTCTGCACCTCCTGCTCGTCGGCGCGGCGGTCCTGCTCCGTACCCGAGGAGCCGATGCCGGAAGCGTCGGTGCCGCTGTCGCTGTTGGACTGCATCGCGTAGCGCAGGCCGGTGTCGGTGACCAGGAAGAGGAATCCGGTGTCGGTCCTGGTGCCCTGGAACTGGCGGTAGAGCTGGCCCGAGCCGGGTGTGACGTACGCGCTGCTCGACCCGGCGGGCAGCTGCTCGGGGTAGGTGGTGCCCGCCCAGGTGCTCAGGGTGGTGGCGCCGGTGTCGTGGTCGACGGAGCGCAGCACGTTGCAGACGGTGTTACGGCTGTTCTTGGCGGTGCTCGCGGAGTTGACGGCCTCGGGGAGCGACTGCGGCCACTTCTTGTCCTGGTTGAACGCCTTGCCGGGGGTGAAGGCGCCGCCGCTGAGGCGCCGGGCCTTGCCTGCCTGGCCGAGGTCGACCAGGGCCTCGCTGTTGAGGAGGAGGCGGGCGGTGAAGTCGGAGACGGGGGCGACCCGGCCGGGCAGGACCACGTACTTCTGCTCGCGGGCCCCGTCGCTGGCTTCGAGGACCATGCCGACCTTGTTCAGTCCGGGGTCGAGATCACCGGCGGGGATCGCCGCGTCGGTGCCGGGGGTTCCGGGGATCTCGGGGAAGTCGACGCGGTCGCCCCGGTGGAGCGTGGCGAGCCACGACTGGGAGACCCGCTGGGGGGTGCGGTCCTGTCCGGCGACCTGCCGCAGCAGCTGCTCCTCGTCGGCGAGGGGGTAGGCGGTGCCGCCGGCGTCGACGATGTACCGGGTCCGGTCGGGTCCCTCCACGTAGAGCAGTTCCCCGCCGTGCAGCCGGTCGGTGCCGTCGGTCTTCGTCCGCTCCCGCTCGGCGAAGAGGAAGGCCGCCTTCTGGATGGTGCGCCCGCCGTCGCCGGGGCGCTCGCACACGGCCCAGCGCTTCGTGCCGCCGGCCTCCTCGGCGGAGGGCAGCCGGTCGGGCGCGTAGGGGATGCCGAGGGTGGCCCCGCGCGGGATGTCGCCCTTGTCGAGGACGGACTCGGCGACCTTGATGATCTTCCCCTTGTCGGGGTCGAGCAGCAGCTTCGCCGACGACATGTTCAGTACGGGGTGGAGCCGCTTTTCCCCGTCGGTCTCCAGCACCACATAACGGGTCGTGGACTTGCTGGCGATGATGACGTTCTCGGCGGGCTTGTCCCAGCCTTTGGGGGCCACCGGCCGGAACATTCCCCAGGCGGCGAATCCGCCGAGAATGACCACGCCGACAATGACACCGGGCACCACGGCGCGCAACGGACGCGGAGCGCCCTCTTCCGAACCGGTCGTGCTGGGCTGGAGGAACTGCGCAATCAGCCTTCTTTTCGCGAAGGTGTATGCGTTGAGTTCATCCCGACGTGATGCCATCTGTCTGCTGTCCCTCTCCCCGCTGGGCGACCTCGCCCTCGTACCGCGGGCCCCTACTATGCCTGCTGCCGGTGGCCGTTCCCCGCTCAGGTAGGGTGATCGCCCGGTCAACGCCCATATGAATTTGGTAATTACGGACACAGGGGGCAGCGGGGGATGGCGACGGCGACGCGTGCGCGCGATGGGCGGAGTTCCGGGCGGCGGCGCGGAGCCCCCCGTGGGCGCGGGGAGCGGCAGGCCGGAGCGCCGCGGCCGTCGGGGCCCCCGGCGACCACCACGCTCCGGCCCCTGTCCCGGACCCGCCGGATCGGCCCGCTGCAACTGCGCCAGCTGGCGCTGGTGGAGATCGCGCTGGCGCTGGCCGCGATCGGGGTCGCCGTCGGCGGCCTGTGGCTGATTCCTGCCGTCGCGGCCGGCTGCGTCCTGCTCGTTCTGGCCTTCTTCCGGCGGCGCGGCCAGGCACTTCAGGACTGGCTGGCGGCGGCCCTGGCGCTGCGGGCGCGCGGGCGCGGCGGGTCGGCCCCCGTGGACTGCGATCCGGCGCTGGCCCCGGTGGCGGAGTGCGTGCCGGGCTTCGGCCCGTATCCGTACGTGGACCGCCGCCGGCGGACGGTCGGGATGGCCGGCGACGGCACGTTCCTGACGGCGGTGGTACGGGTCGAGGCGAGCGGCGACGGGCTGCGCCCCGCGTTCGGCGCGCGGGCGTTCCCCCTGGCCGTGCTGGGCGGGGCGCTCACCGTGGACGACATCGTGGTCGAGTCGGTGCAGCTGGTGCAGCAGGTGCGTTCGGCGCCCGCGCCGCATCTGCCGCAGCAGGCGCTGGCGCGGCTCTCGTACGCGCCCCTCCAGGAGCGGACCGGTGCTCCGGCGCTGCGGATGACGTGGGTGGCGGTGAAGCTGGACCCGGAGCTGTGCCGGGAGGCCGTGCAGGCGCGCGGCGGCGGCCTGGAGGGGGCGCAGCGCGCGCTGGTGCGGGTGGCCGACCATGTGGCGAGCCGGGTCACCGGGGCCGGGTTCCAGGCGGTGGTGCTGGACCAGGAGGAGCTGAACGCGGCGCTGGCGACGGCGGCGTGCGCCAATCCCCGGCTGACCGCGCGGGCGGGGCTGCCCGACGCGGCTCCGCAGCGGCGGACGGCCGAGACCTCGCGGGTGTGGCGCTGCGACGACCGCTGGCACACGACGTACGCGGTGGGCCGCTGGCCGGAACTGGGGCGGGGCGCCGCTCCGCTGCCGAAGGTGGTGTCGATGCTGACGTCGGTCCCGGCGTACGCGACGACGCTCAGCCTCACGCTGCGGCGGGGTGCCCATCAGGGAGGGATGTCCGTGTCGGGTCATGTGCGGGTGACGGGTGGTTCCGACACCGAGCTGGTGGGGGTGCGCCGGTCGCTGGAGCAGACGGCGCGCACGGCCCGGGTGGGTCTGGTCCGGCTGGACCGCGAGCAGCTGCCGGGCGCGCTGGCGACGCTGCCGCTGGGCGGTGCGCGATGAGGGGCGCGGTGCGGGCGGCGCGCGGGCTGCTGGGTCCCCGGCACGCGGGGCACACGCTGCCGGTCGCCGATCTGGGTGCGCTGTCGCTGCCGGTGGGCGACGACGGTGTGGTGATCGGCGACGATCCGGAGGACCGTTCGCTGGTGCTCGGGCTGCACCGGTCGACGCGGTACGACGTGCTGCTGATCGGCGGTCTGTGGACGGCGCAGGTGCTGGCGCTGCGGGCGGCCGGCACGGGTGCCCGGGTGGTGGTGGAGACGGGCCGCCCGCAGGTGTGGACGGCGCTGGCGCAGTCGGCGGGCGCGGGCCTGGACTGTGTGACGCTGCATGCGGTGGGCCGGGTGCCGCCGATGGGCGCGACGGTGGCCAGTCCGGTGGTGGTGGTACGGGACTGCGGGATGCGGCCGCCGCGCGGGCGGGTGGTGTCGTCGCCGTGGCAGTCGGTGCTGACGCTGCTGCCGTATCTGAGCCCGGTGGCGCCCCGGTTGATGCGGGACGCGACGCTGGTGGGGGTGCAGCGGGTGTCGCCGCAGGAGGCCGAGCAGATCGGGCGGATCCTGGGGCTGTCGCGGCGGGACGTCGAGACGCTGCCGCAGCTGGCGGACGATGTCACGCTCTGGTGCGCGGGACCGGACCGGCACTGGGTGCGGACCGTGCCCACGCAGCCGGAGACATCGCTGCTCGGGGGCGCGCGCCGGCTGGACTGACCGAGCCGGAGAGCATTCCCTTTCGGCCGAGGTGTCCGAAACGGATCAAACGGCCGGTGGGGGGCGGAACGGCCGCAGCGGGCGGTGGCGTTCGTACGTCTGTCCGCTGTTCCGTTCGTACGGATGGTTCCCTCTCGGATCACCGGTTGTGATCGGCATAGGATCCTCCGTGATGCGGGCCGTCGCCGGGCCCGGGGCGTCCATGGGCGCCGGGGGCGGCGGCGGGGCCGGCCGTCTACCGGAAGGGGAACAGGACGATGGGCAGCGCACAGGAGAGGGACGAGCTGTACGCCCTCGACATCTCGGGCGTCGAATGGGTCAGCGCCCCGGGCACCGAGAAGGACGAGGAGCGGGTGGAGATCGCCTATCTGCCCGGCGGGGCGGTCGCGATGCGGTCCTCGCTCGACCCGGACACGGTGCTGCGTTACACGGAGGCGGAGTGGCACGCGTTCGTCCTGGGGGCCCGGGACGGGGAGTTCGACCTGAAGTGACGGGCACGCCCGTGCGCCGGGGTGTCCGGACGGGGCCGGGGCGCCGCTGACGCGCCGTCCGGCCCCCGGGTCGTCGCACTGCCCGGTAGGCGGTACGGGTCGTACGCGCGGTGATAGGGCGGGTACGGCATGCAGGTCAAGCGGCCGGTCTGTACCGCGTGTTCTCCGGGGGGACGGGCGCCCCCTCGCACGGTGTGCCGCTTCCCCTTCCCCTCGCAACCCTCTCGAATCCCTTTCGAATTCCTTTCGGTGCTTTTGCCGGTAACGCCGGGAATCTTTCGGCCAGGTGGCCCGAAGGGCGGGACACGGGGAGGTGAAGGCTGGGGTACGGGACGGTGGCGGGCCGGTGGTCGGCCTGCCGTGCGGAGCCGCCCGGCGACTAGGCTGGTATGGACAGTGGCAGGAGAACCTGCGGGGACTGCCCACCGCTGACCCGGGCGGAGGGCAGGGGCGGACCGGACGACGACGGTCGACGGTCGCCGGCCCCGCGCCGGTACCCGGGTGTTCGACCATTCCAGGAGGCACAGTGAACAGCGATCGGGACGAGATCCGCGGGGAGTGGGACCTTTCCGCCGACGAGTCCGACGCGGAGCCCGCCGAGCTGACGGGTGAGTTCACCATCGACTACACCCCGCCGGCCTGGTACACGCAGAACTCCGGGGGTGAGGCGCCGCGGCCACCGGCACCGGTCCAGCCCGGACCGCCGGTTCCGCCCGGACCGGCGGCCCACTCCGCCCCGCCCGGCCCTCCTGTTCCTCCCGGCCCGTCCGCTCCGCCTGTTGCGCCTGTCGCGCCTGTCGCGCCTGTTGAGCCGTCTCCGCAGCAGGCCCACGCGCCCGCGCCGGAGCCCGCGCCCGTCGCCGCCCCCGACGCGGCGGCGGAACCGCTCGGCGGCGGTGGGATGGAGTCGGGTGCCACGATGCGCTTCTCCCCCGCCGCACTGAAGCGCGAGTTCGCCGCGCTGGACGCCGCGAAGAAGGCGATGGAGGCCAAGGAGGCCGCGCGGTCCGGGACCGCCGACAGCGGCACCGACGGCGGCACCGGCACCGGGGGGACGGGTGGGCCGGCCGCCGCCCCGGGTGACGACTCCGCCGCCGCGGGCACCGCCTCCGCCCCGGACGCCGACGGCGCGGCACCGCCCGCCGTACCGCCGCAGCCCCCGGTCCAGGACCCGGCGGCACCGGCGCACCCGGCGGCACCGGACGCCCCCCGCGACGGCGGCCTGCCCTGGGCGCCGCCGCCCGCGCCGGAGTCGGGCGTGCCGCCGCTGCCGCCCGCGTTCCAGCCCGCCGCTCCCCCGCCTGCCCCGGGGTGGCCCGCGCCCCCGGCGGACGGCGGCCCCGGGGGATTTCCCCCCGCACCGCCGGTGCCGCAGCAGCCGGGGCCGTTCGGTCCGCCGCCGCAGTCCGGGTACGGCTATCCGCAGCAGCCCGCCCCGGGCCCGTTCGGCCCGCCGCAGCCGCACGCGCAGCCGCTGCCCGCACAGCAGCAGCAGTCGCCGCCGCTGCCGCCCGCCGTACCGCAGCAGCACGGAGAGCCGCCGCACGGCGCACCGCAGCACAGCGGACCCCACCACGGGGCTCCGCCGCACGCCGGGCCGCCGCACCAGCAGCCGCAGCCTCAGCCGGGGTACGGCTATCCGCAGCAGCAGGGCCCCGTACCCCTGCCTCCGCAGCAGCAGTACCCGCCGCAGGGGCAGCAGTTCGACCCCCGTACGGGTGCCCCGTGGCCCACGCCGGTCGCCCACGACCAGCGGGAGCGCGCGGTGCCGGGGGCTCCGCTCGGCTACACCGCCGCCGTGGAGCTGTCCTCCGACCGGCTGCTGCGCAACAACCGGCAGAAGCCCCGGTCCAGCCGGAACCCGTCGGCCGCGTCCCGCTTCCGGCTCGGCGGCCGGAAGGAGGAGCTGGAGCGGCTGCGCAAGCTGGAGCTGATCCGCACGCCGGTGCTCTCCTGCTACCGGATCGCCGTGATCAGCCTCAAGGGCGGGGTCGGCAAGACCACCACGACCACCGCGCTCGGTTCGACGCTCGCCACCGAGCGGCAGGACAAGATCCTGGCGATCGACGCCAACCCGGACGCGGGCACGCTCGGCCGGCGGGTGCGCCGGGAGACCGGGGCCACCATCCGCGACCTGGTGCAGGCGATCCCGTACCTCAACTCGTACATGGACATCCGGCGGTTCACCTCGCAGGCGCCCTCCGGTCTGGAGATCATCGCCAACGACGTGGACCCGGCGGTCTCCACGACCTTCAACGACGAGGACTACCGGCGGGCGATCGAGGTGCTGGGCCGCCAGTACCCGATCATCCTCACCGACTCCGGCACCGGGCTGCTCTACAGCGCCATGCGGGGCGTCCTGGACCTCGCCGACCAGCTGATCATCGTCTCGACGCCCTCCGTGGACGGCGCGAGCAGCGCCTCAACGACGCTGGACTGGCTCTCCGCGCACGGGTACGCGGAGCTGGTCCAGCGGTCGGTCACGGTCGTCTCCGGTGTGCGCGAGACCGGAAAGATGATCAAGATCGAGGACATCGTGGCGCACTTCCAAACGCGCTGCCGGGGTGTGGTCGTGGTGCCGTTCGACGAGCATCTCGCGGCGGGCGCCGAGGTCGATCTCGACATGATGCGGCCGAAGACCCGGGAGGCGTACTTCCATCTGTCCGCCCTGATCGCCGAGGACTTCATCCGCGCCCAGCAGCAGCAGGGGCTGTGGACGGCGGACGGCAACCCGCCGCCGACCATGCCGCCGCCGATGCCGATGCCGGGGTATCCGCAGCAGCAGGGGCCCGGGCCGCAGCAGCCCGGGCCGCAGGGGATGCAGGGCATGCAGGGGGTGCCCCCGCAGTCCGGGCCGTACCCGGGGCCGTCGCCGTACGGTCCGCCGCCTCAGCAGGCGCCTCAGCAGCAGGGGATGCCGCCGCAGCAGGGTCCCGGGCCGCAGGGTCCCGGTCCGCAGGGTCCGCCGCCCGCGCAGCAGATGTACGGGGCTCCGCAGCCGCCGTATCCCGGCCCGGGCTGGCCAGGACCGGGGGCTCCGGAAGCGCCGCAGGCACCCGCCGCGCCGCCGCAGCAGGCGACGCCTCCGCAGCCGCCCGCCGGATGGCCCGCGCAGCCGGCCCATCAGCCGACGACGCCTCCGCAGGGGCCGCAGCCGGGGCAGGCAGAGCCGTCCCCGGAGCAGCGGGAGCGGGGCGAGCAGCCGCCGCCCGCCTCCTGACCCACGGCCCGTGTGGTGGCCCCGTACCGAGTGCGCCGGTACGGGGCCACCGGCGCGTTCTGGCCATGCACGCCGAATCCCGCGATCCGTTGACGTACTCGGACCGCCCCTGGTAGATCTCGCTCCCACCCTTTCGCGAAGGACGACACGAGGTCATCGTCATGGTCATAGAGGTCTCGTCCCGCACCCGTTCGCTGCTGGCCTTAGGCGCGGCCGTGGCCGTCCTCGCCGTCCCGGTGAGACCGGTTACGGCCCTGGCGGACGGGGGCGCCGATGGCGGGAGGAAGGTCCTGACCATCGCGCTGGCGCAGAGTGTCGACTCGCTCAGCCCGTTTCTCGCGCAGCGGCTGGTGTCCACCACGATCCACCGGCTGACCTACGAGTATCTGACGAACTACGACGCCGCCGACGGGCGGACGATCCCGGGTCTCGCCACCGGCTGGAAGTCCTCGCCGTCCAAGCTGACCTGGACCTACACGATCCGCAAGAACTCCACCTGGTCGGACGGCAGACCGGTCACGGCCCACGATGCCGCCTTCACGTTCACGAAGATGATGACCGATGAGAAGGCGGCGACGGCGAACGGCAATTTCACGGCCAATTTCCGCAGGGTCACCGCGCCCGATCCGCGCACCCTGGTGGTCGAGTTGAAGAAGCCGCAGGCGACGATGACGGCACTCGATGTGCCGATCGTGCCCCGGCATGTGTGGGAGAAGGTCGGCGATTTCGGGACGTTCAACAACGACACGTCCTTCCCGGTGGTCGGGAACGGTCCGTTCGTCATCACGGAATTCAAGGTCGACCAGTTCGTCCGGCTGAAGCCCAACAAGACTTTCTGGCGGGGCGCGCCGAAATTCGATGAGCTGATGCTGAGGTTCTACAAGGACGGCGACGCGGCGGTCTCGGCCCTGCGCAAGGGTGAGGTGTCGTTCGTCCAGGGGCTGGTGCCGGCACAGGCGGCGGCGTTGTTGAAGGCCGACGACATCAAGGTCAACGACGCCCCGGGGCGGCGGTTCCTCGCGCTGGCCGTGAACCCGGGTGCCCGCTCCCGGGACGGGCGGACCTTCGGTACGGGGCACCCGGCGCTGCGGGACCCGGTGGTGCGCAGGGCGCTGTTCCACGCGATCGACCGGAGGGAGCTGGTGGACACCGTCTACCGGGGCCACGCCGTGGAGGGCGAGGGCTATATCCCGCCACGTTTCGGCGCCTACCACTGGCAGCCCGACGCCCGGCAGAAGCGGGTGCACGACCCGGAGCGCGCCGACGCGCTGCTGGACGCGGCGGGCTACCGGCAGAACGGCGACGGGCGGCGGCTCGGCAAAGACGGCAGACCGCTCACCTTCCGGCTGCTGTGCCACGCCACCGACCCCAGCGAGACCCATATCGGCAAGTACCTGGATAGCGTGTGGGGGAAGCTGGGCATCGACACCCGTCTGGAGTGCCTGGACAACGTCTCGGACCCCTGGCTGAAAGGGGACTACGACCTGGCCTTCGACGGCTGGTCGGTCAATCCGGACCCGGATTTCGTGCTGTCGATCCACACCTGCGGCGCGCTGCCCGCGACCCCGGACGCCACCGGCTCCACCGACAACTTCATCTGCGACCGGCGCTACGACGAGCTGTACGAGCGGCAGAGGGCCGAGTACGACCCGGTGGTCCGCGCCCGACTCGTGAAACGGATGCAGGACCGCCTCTACGAGACGGGGCTGATGAACGTCCTGCTCTATCCGAACGCGGTGGAGGCGTACCGCACCGACCACATCGCGTCGATGACCACGATGCCGGCGGCGGCCGGGAACCTCTGGGGGCAGGACGGCTACTGGAGCTGGTGGTCGGCGGTGCCCGCGCGGGGCCACCGCGACGGCTCGGACGGCGGGTCCGCCACCGGGGTCGTCCTGGGCATCGGCGGGGCCGTGGCGCTCGCCGCCGCCGTGGGGGTGGCGATGGCGCTCCGCCGGCGGGCCACCGCCGACACCCGTGAGTAGCCCCCGGTGGCCCCGGTGACCGCCGTGGCCGCCACCGCTCCCGGGCGGCGGGCCGCCGCCCGGGGGTACGCGCGCTACGCGGCGGGGAAGCTGGGCGGCGCGGCCGTCTCCCTGTTCGCCGTACTGGTCACCGGGTTCTTCATCTTCCGGATCATCCCCGGGGACCCGGTGAAGGTGCTCACCCAGGGCACCCCGACGACGGCGGAGGAGCTGGCCGCTCTGCGCCGGCAGTTCGGTCTCGACCAGCCGCTGTGGCAGCAGTTCACCGAGTACGTGACCAGCGCGCTCAGCGGCGATCTGGGGATGTCGTACCAGTTCCGGGCGCCGGTCGGGGAGCTGATCGCGCAGAAGGTGCCCGCGACGCTGCTGCTGACCGGTGTGGCCGTGGTGCTGTACTCGGCGATCGGGCTCCGGCTGGGGACCCGCACGGCGTGGCGGCACGGCGGCACGGCCGACCGGGTGCACACGGCGATCGCCCTGACGCTGTGGTCGGTGCCCTCGTTCTGGCTGGGGCTGCTGCTGATCGTCACCCTGTCGGTGGGGGTGGGCCCCGTGCCCGGGCTGTTCCCCACCGGAGGCATGGAGTCCGGCGACACCACGGGCGCCGCCCGCGCCGTCGACATCGCGCACCATCTCGTCCTGCCGGTGCTGACCCTGGTGGCGGTCGGCTACGCGCAGACGCTGCTGGTGATGCGGTCCTCGCTGCTGGACGAGATGGGCGGCGACTATCTGACCACCGCGCGGGCGAAGGGGCTGCGGGACGCGGCGGTCCGCCGCCGACACGCCGTACCGAACGCGCTCCTCCCCGTAGTGACGATGGTCTTCATCAATCTCGGCCATGTGGTGGCCGGATCGATCCTGGTGGAGACGGTGTTCTCGTGGCCGGGGCTCGGCGGGCTGTTCTACCAGGCACTGCGGGTGCCGGACCTGCCGCTGGTGCAGGGCCTGTTCATGGTGTTCGCGGGGGCGATGATCCTGATGAACCTCCTCGCCGATCTGCTCTATCCGCTGCTCGACCCCCGGGTGTCGCGGTGAGCGCCCCGCTGGTGTGGGCGCGTCGCCGGCGGACGGCGGCCCGGCTGTGGCGCGCGTACCGCACCCAGCGGGCGGGGCTGTGCGGCCTGGCCGCGCTGGCGCTGATCGGCGTGCTGGCGCTCGCCGCGCCGCTCCTGGTCGACCCGGACATCCAGCAGGTCACGGGGGCGCCCGGGGAGCCGCTGGAGGCGCCCGGGGCGCGGTTCTGGCTGGGCACGGACCAGTTCGGGCGGTCGCTGCTGGAGCTGCTGCTCGTGGGGGCGCGGGTGTCGCTCGCGGTGGGGCTGCTCGCGGCGGCCCTGTCGGTGGCGATCGGCACGGTCGCCGGGATTCTGGCCGGCCACTACGGTGGCTGGTTCTCGACGGTGCTCATGCGGGTGACGGACTGGTTCCTGGTGATGCCGGCGCTGGTGCTGGCGATCGTGCTCGCGACCGTGATGTCCCGCGGCCTGTGGACGGTGATCATCGCGATCGGTGTGACCAGCTGGCCGACGACGGCCCGGCTGGTGCGGGCGCAGACGATCGCGGTGGAGGCCCGCCCGTACATCGAACGCGCGCGGGCGCTCGGCGGCGGGCACGGTCACATCATGGGCCGGCATGTGCTGCCGAACGTCATGCCGCTGGTGCTGGCGCAGACCACCCTGGGCATCTCGGCGGCCATCCTCACCGAGGCGACGCTCGCCTTCCTGGGGCTCGGCGACCCCGAGGTCATCTCCTGGGGCGGGATGCTCCAGGACGCGCGGGCCGCCGGAGCGGTCTCGTCCGGGCACTGGTGGTACCTGGCCCCGCCCGGACTGGCGATCGCCCTGGTGGCGCTCGCGTTCACCCTGTGCGGACGGGCGGTCGAGCGGGTGCTCGACCCGGGACGGGGGGCGGGCCGGTGACCCTGCTGGAGATCCGGGACCTGCGGGTGACCTACGGGACGGGCGCCACGGCCGTGCCCGCCGTGCGCGGCGTCGATCTGCGGCTGGAGGCCGGCCGGAAACTGGGGGTCGCCGGGGAGTCGGGGTGCGGCAAGACCACCGTGGCGCTGGCGCTGCTGCGGCTGCTGCCCCCGTCGGCCCGGCTGCGCGGCGAGATCCTCCTCGACGGCGAGGACGTCCTCACCATGGGCTGGGGGCGGCTGCGGGCGGTCCGCTGGGCGGGCGCGTCGATCGTCTTCCAGGGCGCGATGCACGCGCTGAACCCGGTCCGGAAGGTCGGCGACCAGATCGCCGAACCGCTGCTGCTGCACCGGCGGGCGGCGACGCCCGGGGCGGCCCGGACCCGGGTCGGCGAGCTGCTGGCCCAGGTGGGGCTGCCCGCCGCGCGGGCGGCCGCCTATCCGCACGAGCTGTCCGGGGGGCAGCGGCAGCGGGTGATGATCGCCATGGCGCTCGCCTGCGACCCCCGGCTGATCGTCGCCGACGAGCCCACCACGGCGCTGGACGTGATGGTCCAGGCGCAGATCCTCGGGCTGATCGGCGGGCTCGTCGCCGAGCAGGACATCGCCCTGCTGATGATCAGCCACGATCTGGCGGTCCTGGCGGACGTCTGCGACCGGCTGGCGGTGATGTACGCGGGGCGGGTGGTCGAGGAGGGGCCCGCCCGTACGGTGTTCACGGCGGCGCTCCATCCGTACGGACGGGCGCTCGCGGCCGCGTTCCCCCGCGTCGGCGACCCGGCGTCCCGGCTCGCCCCGAGCGGCCTCCCGGGCGACCCGCCCGATCCGTCGGCGCTGCCACCGGGGTGCGCGTTCCATCCCCGGTGCGCGGTCGCGGTGGCGCGGTGCGCCGAGGAGGAGCAGCGGTTGACGGAGTACGGGGCGGGGGAGGCGGCGGACGTGTCGGCGGAGACCCGGCGCACCGCGACCGGAAGCGGAACCGGCGGGAAGGCGGCGGAGACCCGGCGCACCCCGACCGGAACCGGAACCGGCGCGGAGACGGCGAACAGCCCCACCGGGCCCACGGATCCCCGGGGCGACCGCGGGGACGGCAGGGACGGCGCCGTGGAGGCGGGAGCACGCTCCGAGCCGTCCGAACCGTCCGAACCGGTGGACAGCGCACATCGCGCCGCCTGCGTACGCGTCGGACACCCCGCACTGTTCGCAGAAGGACTCGGATGACTCGGATGACTCAGGTGACTCAGGTGACTCGGAGGAGCGGATGACCGGGGAATCCCTGCTCACCGCCGACGGCCTGCACGTGTCCTTCCCCGGACGCCACGGCGGCCCGCCCGCCCGCGCCGTCGACGGAGTCGACCTGGAGATCGGCCGGGGCGAGATCGTCGCCCTCGTCGGCGAGTCCGGCTGCGGCAAGACCACCCTCGCCCGCGCCCTCCTCGGCCTCGTACGCCCCGCGCACGGCCGGATCTCCTACCGGGGCACCCCGCTCGACTACGGCGTGCGCGGCCTCAAGGCGTACCGGCGCCGGGCGCAGCTGGTGCTCCAGGACCCGCGCGGCGCGCTCAACCCGCGCCACACCGTGTACGACGCCGTCGCCGAGGGGCTGCGGATCCACCGCGTCGGCGGAGACGAACACGCCGCCGTCACCGACGCCCTGTCCCGCGCCGGGCTGCGCCCCCCGGAGCGCTTCCTGCTGCGCTATCCGCACGAGCTGTCCGGCGGTCAGCTCCAGCGGGTCGTGATCGCGGGGGCGCTGGTCCTGGCGCCCGAACTGATCGTCGCCGACGAGCCGGTGGCCTCCCTCGACGCCTCCGTACGCGGCGAGATCCTGGCCCTGCTGCTGCGGCTCCGCGCCGAACTGGGGCTGTCAGCGCTGGTGGTGACGCACGACCTGGGACTCGCGTGGAACATCGCCGACCGGGTGGCCGTCATGTACCTCGGCCGGATCGTCGAATCGGGACCGGTGGGCGAGGTGCTGACGGCGCCCCGGCACCCGTACACCAGGGCACTGCTGTCGGTGCTGCCCGAATCGGCGCTCCCGCCGGTGGTGCTGGCGGGCGAGCCGCCCGACCCCTCCCGGATCCCCGGCGGCTGCCGCTTCCACGTCCGCTGCCCGGTGCTGGCGTCGGGCGAAGCGGAACGCGCGGGGATCGCCGAGCGCTGTCGTACGGAGGAGATCGCGGTGCTCACGGGCCCCGGTGCGGCCTGTCACCGGGCCGGGCCGACGCCCACGCCCTGAGGGGCGCCCGGCGCACCGGGGCCCTCGCGTCAGCGGCCGGCCGTCAGCTCACGGCACGTGGCGACGTCGTCGCCCATCGCCACGAGCAGCGCGTCGATGGACTCGAACTTCAGCTGCCCGCGGACGTACGCGAGGAAGTCCACCGCCACGTGCAGCCCGTACAGATCGAGACCGACACGGTCGATGGCGTACGCCTCCACCGTGCGCTCCGTACCGTCGAACTGCGGATTGGTGCCGACCGAGATCGCCGCGGGCATGCGCTCGCCGTCGGCGGTCAGCCAGCCCGCGTACACCCCGTCGGCGGGGATCGCGGTGTGCGGCAGGGTCTCCAGATTGGCGGTGGGGAAGCCCAGCTCGCGGCCGCGCTGCGCGCCCCGGACGACGATGCCCTCGACCCGGTGCGGACGGCCCAGGATCTCCGCCGCGCCCTCGACGTCGCCCTCGGCGACGAGCCGGCGGGTCAGGGTGGACGAGAACGGCTCCCCGCCGCCCGCAGCGCCCGAGACGAAGAGGTCGATGACCTCGACCTCGTAGTCGTACGTGGTCCCCAGCTCGGCCAGGAATGCGACATTGCCCGCCGCGCGGTGGCCGAAACGGAAGTTGGGCCCCTCGACCACCAGCCGCGCGTGCAGCTTGTCCACGAGCACCTTGACGATGAAGTCCGCAGGTGACAGCTGCGAGAACGCCGCCGTGAACGGGAGCACGAGCACCGCGTCCACGCCCAGCTCGGCCATCAGCTCCGCGCGGCGGTGGTGCGGTGCGAGCAGCGGCGGATGGCTGCCGGGGCGGACGACCTCGCTGGGGTGCGGGTCGAAGGTGACGACGACCGACGGCACCGACAGCTCACGGGCGCGCTCCACCGCCCGCCCGATGATCAGCTGGTGTCCGCGGTGCACCCCGTCGTAGGAGCCGATGGTGACGACGCTGCGCCCCCAGTCCTGGGGGATGTCCTCCAAGCCACGCCAGCGCTGCACTGTGACCGCTCCTCGCCCGAACCCTGTGTACCGAATGCCGCTTCAACGACTGCCGACTATGCAGGTCTAAGACTGCCATGCCCGCGTCCGTCGGTCGGCATCGGTACCGGGGCGGCCGGTCCGGCGCGGGGGTCCGGGGGATCCGGACCGCCTTCCTGACCGGCCTCCGGAGCACCTTCCGGACCGTCTTCCGGAGCGGGTTCGCCGCTGTCGCCGGGGGCTGCGGGCCGCCGGTCCGCGACCAGCTCGCCGAAGCCCGGGTGCTCCTCGGCGAGCCGCCGTACCCGCCGGCCGAGGCGGGCCGCGCCCTCGGGGGTGAGCGCGAACACCGCGGCGGTACGGCGCAGCAGCGCCGCGGTCTCGGCGCGCGGGCGGTCCCGGTGGCCCAGCGCGGCGGCCCGCAGCACCGCGTCGAGCACCTGGTGCGTCTCCCGGTGCGCGGAGTGGTCCGGGTCCGCGCACCGGGAGGCGCAGACCTCCAGCAGCAGATCGAGCAGTTCGGCGCGGAGCGGCCGGGACGGGGCGCGGCCGGGCGCGGCGAGCACCGGGGCGAGGGCCCGGAGCACCTCGCAGGGCCCCTCCCGGAGCAGGCCGCTGAGCAGAGGGAACAGCACCGCTCTCGCGGCGGGGCCCTGGTCGAGACGGCGGTCGGCGAAGACGGCCGCGTGGGGGGCTCCCTCCGGGTGGCGTGCCAGGTACTCGCCGACGAGGGCGGCGGCCCGGCGGGCGAGCGCGGGCACGGTGACCCCGGCGAGGGCCCGCAGCACCTCCCCCGCGCCGTCGTCGTCGGCGAGCCGGTCCCGCAGGGCCGCGAACACGGGCCCCGGGTGCGTCGTCAGAGCCGGCGCGAGGGCGTCCGGGGAGAGCCCGGGGACGCCCTCCGCGAAGGCCGCCAGCGCGGGGCGGAGGAACCGCGCCCGGGTGCGCGGATCGGCCAGCAGCAGCGCGAGGGCGGGACCGCGCACCGCCGGGTCCCGGGGTACGGCCTCCAGGAGCGCGCACGCGGCGTAGCGCAGGAGCCGGAGGTCCGCGTCGGTGGTGATGTGGGGACGGACGGCGAGGGCGTACCGGGCCGCCGCCGCGCGCCGCTCGGACCGGGGGCCGTGGGCCCACCGGTCGACCGCCCGGCAGAGCGCGGAGGGTTCGTCCTCGGCGAGGGCCGTGAGGAGTTCGGCGGCCCGGGGGTGGTCGGTGTCGGCGAGCGTCTCGACGAGGTCGTCGACCGCCAGCCGGCGCCGGCTGTAGAGCAGCGCCTGCGCGGCGGCGCCGACGGTGGGGCCGGGCACCCCGGGCGGTGCGCCGGGGCCGGTGGCCAGCGGGGTGTGGTCGGTGAACCACCGGCACAGGAGGGGTTGTACGCGGACGGGGTCGGCCTCCAGGCACGCGACGACGGCGTCCAGGAACCGCCGGGACCGGGCCGGTGCGGCGGCTCCGTCGGCGGCGGCCGGGGCGGGGCCGTCCCCGTGGGCCGCCCCGGTGCCGCGGCCGCTCCCGGCCGGTGGTGGCGGGTCGCCCGCCGCGACACCGCCGCCGACCCCGGCCCGCTCCTCCGGTCCCGTACGGGGAACCCGGCGCCCCGGTCCACCGGAAGCACCGTCGCGAACTGCGGCGACACCGGGGCCCTCCGCCCCGCCGGGTGCCTCTCCCCCGACGCCGCCGGCTGCGGGCGCCTCCCCCGTGTCCCACGGGTCCCGCGCATCCGGCCCCGTACCGGAAGCATCCTCCGGTGGCCCGGCCGACCCACCACGACCGCCGTGCCGCGTCCCCGCGTCCGGCCCCACCGGGGCGCCGGGGGCCTCCGCCGCCAACGCCGCAACGGGAACATCAACGCTCGCGGGTGACCGCACGTCCGCCGCGACACCGGACCCCGCGACCGGAGCACCGCCCGGCCGGATCGGAGCTGCGGCAGGCCCGCCGCGACCGCCGTCCGGAACCGCCGCGCCGCGCACATCCGCCGGGGCCGATGCGGTGCCCCGGGTCGCGACCCCGCTCGGGGCCCCGGCCCGTTCCCGGGGTCCCGTCCCCGCATCGCGCGCCGCCGACGCGGGGGGCCCGCCGGGGCCCCCGTACCCGATCGGGTGCTCCGCCCCCGGTCCCGTACCGCTCCCGGCAGGTGCCTGTGCCTCCCCCGCCGTGTCCGATACGGGGCCGGGGTCGCCCGTGGCCGGCAGCGGGCTCTCCGCGCCGGCCGCCGACACCGGGACCGCACCACCGGAGCCCCCGGCCCCCCACCCCGGGACCACAGGAGACACACCACCCGATGCCCCGACCGACCCACCGCTACCGCCATACCGCGTCACAGCAGCAGACGCCCCCGACGCATCCGACACAGGGCCGGAACCACCCGTAGCCGACAGCAGACCCTCAGAACCGGCCACCGACGCCGGAACCGCACCACCGGAGCCCCCGGCCGGCCCACCGCGACCGCCGCGCCCCGACGCATCCGGAGCGGCGCCACCGGCCCGCGCGGACGGCACCTCCCCGGCCGCCCCTACCCGGGCCCCGGGACGCTCCACCGGGCCTCCCGCCGTCGGCCGGCCCGGTACGGGAACACCGCCCGCGCCGGGCAGCCGCGTCCCCGGAGCGCCGGAAACCCCGGAATCACCCAAGCCGGCTTGTCGATGCTCCCCCGCCGGGACCGGTACGGGACCCTCCGCGCCCGGGGCCTCCGCCGGGGACGGGGGTCCGTCCGCCGGGAGGAGGAGGCGGAGGAGGTCGAGGCGGTCGGCGGCGGGCAGGGGGAGGCGGAGCCAGAAGGCCGGGCCGAAGGGGGCCAGGGAGGAGCGGCGGGAGGTGCGGGTGATCCTGGTGGCCAGCAGTCGCAGCATGGGCAGGTAGTCCGTGAGGTCGGGGACCCCCCGCAGCGTGCCGGTGAGCAGCCGGACCGCCCACCAGTGGGCGTCGGCGCCCGGGTCGAGCCGTTCCGCCGCGTCGATCAGTTCCTTGAGTCTGCGGATGAGCGCCGGCGGGCCCGGGGAGCGGTCCAGCCGCAGCAGGGCCTGGAGCACGGGCCCCGCGCGGTGCCGGGGCACGGGCAGCGTGGGCGGGGGCCGCAGCACGGCCGAGCCCGGGGGTGGCGGTACGTACCCCTCCGTACGGGCCCCGCAGGGCTGCCGGGCCGGCAGCCCGGCCGGTGGCGGGTCACCGCCGGTCCGGTGCACCAGGGAGCGGAGTGCCGCGTCCAGGTCGAGATGGGCGCCCTGGAGCCATTCGGCGACCTGCTCGTGGGCGAAGCGGTACCCCGTGCCCGCCGGGACGAGCAGCCCTTCCGTGAGCACGGCGGCGGCCCACCCCGCCCGCCAGGGGAACAGTTCCTCGAAGGACTCCCGGTCCAGTTCGCCGTGGCGGGGTCCCAGACAGCGGCGGGCGGCCTCGTGGACCCGGCCGGCGACGCGGGCGGCGAGCCGGCGCACAGCGGCCCCCCGTGGCGCCGGCCGGGAGGCGGCGGCGATGCGGACCGCGATCCGCAGACAGAGCAGGTCGAGATGGGCGGTGAGGACGTCGGACAGGTCCGGCCGGCCGGGTACGCCGGCGGGCAGGGCCTCCCGCACCTCCGCGAGCAGCCGCAGCGCCAGCGGATGGCGTCCGGCGGCGGCCGTGATCGCCCCGGCGGGCAGTGCGTACCGCCGCCGCGCTTGGTCCGCCTCCGCCGGGGAGAGGGCGGCGATCCGGACGGCGGGGCGGCGCAGCGCGCCGGGCGGGTGGAGGGGTTCGGCCCGTTCCCAGTGTTCCGGGCGGCAGCCGACGATCATCCGGGCGCCGCGGCTGACGAGCCAGTGGACGGTGGCGGCGGTCCAGTCGGGCAGCCGGTGGGCGAGCTGCGGCGGCATCTCCTCGGGCCCGTCCAGGATGACGAGCAGCGGGCGGCCCGCCTCCCGGGCGAGGTAGGCGGCGCGCTCGGGCGTGATGGGGGCGGCCGCCTGCCCGGCGCCGCCGTACCCCGTCCCGTATCCCGTCCCGTACCCCGTCTCGTATCCCCCTCGGCGCCCCGTCCCGTAAGCCGTCCCGTATGCCGTCCCGTATCCCGCTCCGTACCCCGGCCCCCGAGCGGAAGCGGTGCCGGAGGCCGCCAGGATGCGCCCGGAGCGGGCCAGCGACCGTGCGACGGCGTCGGCGACGGAGCCGTCCCCGGCCCGGAGGTCCGCGCCGCGCAGCCAGACGGTGGGGGCGGGTTCCGGCCCGTGGGTGCGGCGGGCGGCGAGCGCGAGGAGTTCGGTCGTCCGCCCGGTGCCGGGCCCGCCGACGAGGGCGAGGACCGGCGCGGTGCACCCGTCGAGCCCGGCGAGGGCCCCCGGGCGCGGTACGAACCGGTCGGGTGGCACGAGGGGGCCCAGGGAGGTCGCGGTCAGTTCGAGGACGGCGGCGAGGTTGAGATCGTCGCCGTAGCCGGGGACGGTGGCGGCGTTGCGCCGCAGCAGCGCGTCCAGCCGCTCGTCGCGGGTGGCGAGGGAGCGCAGCGGGAACGCGAGCCCGGGCGCCCTGCGGGCGGAGTGGAGCGCGGTGCCGAGGACGGCGATGGCGGCGCCGGTGACCGCGTCGAGGACGGGTCCGCCGGTGGCGGGGCTGCCGAGCCGGAGCGCGTCGCCGGCGCCGGGCGCGAGGGCGAGACCGGCGGCCTCCTCGATGAGGTGGTAGCGGTCGGTGGCGGTGTAGGTGGCCTGGACGGAGCCGAGCGCGCGGGCCTCGCGCCAGCCGCGCAGGAAGAGCCGTAACCGGGTGCCGGGGACGATCCGGCGGCGGGCGCTGATGGGTACGGGCCGTACCGCCAGGTCCTGCGTGCGCACGAGGGCGAGCCCGGCGCCCGGCAGCGGCACGATGGCGTCGGCCTCGGCGAGCCAGATCCGTTCCCCGGGCGCCTGGAGCACCACCCGCCCCAGCCCGTCGACGCTTTCGTGGCTGGTGACGACCGTACCGAGCTGATCGGCGACGAAGCCGGTCCCGCGCGGGCGGCCCGCCAGATCGCGGAGGTGTACGAGCGTCGTCTGTTCACCGCGTTCCATGGTCCGACGGTAGGACGCGGCTGGTCAGGGGGTGAAGAACGCCTCGGGAACGCGCCCCCGGAGCGCGCCTCGGTTCGCTTCGAAGCGCCGCTGCGAAGCACCGCGCACCGCTGCGGAGCCCCTGCCACCGGGGCGGCGCGGGCTCAGCAGCGGGCGCTTGCGAGTGCTGCGCGTGCCGCGGGCTCAGACGAAGACGGCGAGGCTCTTGGCCTTGCCCCGGTCCTCCTCGACGAGGGCGAGGAAGCGGTTCTCGGGGCCGAAGACGGCGACCGGGTTCCGCTCGTGGTGCGGCATGTCCAGCCGTACGCCGTTGGCGAGCAGCCGGGCGCGGCGCTCGTCCACGTCCCAGCGGGGGAACGCGGCGGCGGCGGCCTCGGCGACCGGCATGACGGTCAGCTCCTGCTGGAGCTGGTCGAGCGTCTTCGCCGCGTCCAGCCCATAGGGGCCCACCCGGGTGCGGCGCAGGGCCGTGAGGTGGCCGCCGACGCCGAGGGAGGCGCCGAGGTCGCGGGCGAGGGCGCGGATGTACGTACCGGAGGAGCAGACGACGGAGACCACCAGGTCGATCACCGGGGTGCCGTCATCGGCGGTGTCCTCGCGCAGGTCGTAGACGCGGAAGGAGGAGACGGTGACCGGCCGGGCCGGGATCTCGAACTCCTCGCCGCTGCGGACCCGTGCGTAGGACCGCTTGCCGTCGATCTTGATGGCGCTGACCTTGGACGGGATCTGCATGATCGCGCCGGTCAGGGCGGCGACCCCGGCGTCGACGGCCTGGCGGGTGACCGAGGAGGCGTCGGTGGACGAGGTGATCTCGCCCTCGGCGTCGTCGGTGACCGTGTTCTGGCCGAGCCGGATGGTGCCGAGGTACTCCTTCTCCGTGAGGGCGAGGTGCCCCAGGAGTTTGGTGGCGCGCTCGACGCCCAGCACCAGGACGCCGGTGGCCATGGGGTCGAGGGTCCCCGCGTGGCCGACGCGGCGGGTCTTCGCGATCCCGCGCATCTTGGCGACGACGTCGTGCGAGGTGAAGCCCGACGGCTTGTCGACGATGACAAGGCCGTCGGGCGTGGTGGGACGCTGTGTCATGCGGAGGCTTCGCCCTTGCCCTCGGCTCCGTCCTTGCCCTCGGCCTCAGCCGTGTCCTCAGCCTCGGCCTCGGCCGCCTCGTCGTCGTCGGAGGCGTCCTCCGGCTTGCGGTACGGGTCCGCGTCACCGGCGTAGCTGGCCCCGGAGGACACCTGGCGCACCCGGGCGTCGGAGGCACGGGCCTGGTCGAGGAGGTCCTCGATGGTCCGGGCGGTCTCCGGGAGGGCGTCCGCGACGAAGGTCAGCGTCGGGGTGAACTTGGTGCCGGCGGCGGCACCGACGGCGGAGCGCAGGACGCCCTTGGCGCTCTGCAGCCCGGCGGCGGCGCTGGCCCGGTCCTCGTCGTCGCCGTAGACCGTGTAGAAGACCGTGGCCTCCCGCAGATCGCCGGTGACCCGGGTGTCCGTGATGGTCACATGGGTGCCGAGCCGCGGGTCCTTGATGCCGCGCTGTAGCTTCTCGGCGACCACTTCCCTGATGAGGTCCGCCAGTTTCTTCGCCCGCGCGTTGTCGGCCACTGGTCCTTCTCCTTCTTACCTGCTGCTTGCCTTGCCATCAGTCTTCGTCGCTGTGGAGCCTGCGTCGAACCGACAGCAGTTCCACCTCGGGCCGGCCGGCGACGAGTCGCTCGCACCGGTCCAGTACCTCCGTGAGGTGCCCTGTGTCACCCGAGACCACCGCGAGGCCGATCTCGGCCCTGCGGTGGAGGTCCTGGTCGCCGGTCTCCGCCACGCTCACCGCGCATGTGCGGTGCAGCTCGGCGAAGATCGGGCGGACCACGGAGCGCTTCTCCTTGAGCGACCGTACGTCGCCGAGAAGCAGATCGAAGGAGAGCGTCCCCACATACATAGGTGTACCCGGATGTCCCGCCGGTTCGGGTTCATGACGCCTGCCAGCGCTTGGCAGGGACATCTGAACCGTACACGCCGGGCCGTCGCGGATCGACGGGAATTCCTCCCGCCGGATCCGGTACGGGGCCGGGGCCGGCCGGCGGAAATCCTCCCGCCGACCGGCCCCGGGCGCTGTCCTTCGCCGGCCGCCGGGAGCCGCGCCTTGCGGGCGGCTCCCCACGGCCTCGTACGATCCGGCGATCAGCCTCGCGGCTTCTCGCGCATCTCGTACGTCGCGATGACGTCGTCGATCTTGATGTCGTTGTAGTTTCCGAGGTTGATACCACCCTCGAAGCCTTCGCGGATCTCGGTGACGTCGTCCTTGAAGCGGCGCAGACCCTCGATGTTGAGGTTCTCGGCGACCACCTTGCCGTCGCGGATGAGACGGGCCTTGGTGTTCCGCTTGACCTCGCCGGAGCGGATGAGCACACCGGCGATGTTGCCCAGCTTGGACGAGCGGAAGACCTCGCGGATCTCCGCCTTGCCCAGCTCGACCTCTTCGTACTCGGGCTTGAGCATGCCCTTGAGTGCGGCCTCGATCTCCTCGATGGCCTGGTAGATCACCGAGTAGTACCGGACCTCGACACCCTCGCGCTCCGCCATCTGCGAGGCACGGCCGGCCGCGCGGACGTTGAAGCCGATGACGATGGCGTCGGAGCCCATGGCCAGGTTGATGTCGGACTCGGTGACCTCGCCGACGCCGCGGTGCAGGACCCGGATGTCGACCTCTTCGCCCACGTTGAGCTGGAGGAGCGAGGACTCCAGGGCCTCGACCGAACCGGACGCGTCACCCTTGATGATGAGGTTGAGCTGCTGGACCTCGCCCGCCTTGAGCACCTTGTCCAGGTCCTCGATGGAGACCCGGCGGGTGCGCTTGGCGAACGCGGCGTTGCGCTCACGGGCGGCGCGCTTCTCGGCGATCTGACGCGCGGTGCGGTCCTCGTCGACGACGAGGAAGTTGTCGCCGGCGCCCGGGACGTTGGTGAGACCGAGGACGAGGACCGGGGTCGACGGACCCGCCTCTTCCACGTTCTCGCCCTTGTCGTCGAGCATGGCGCGCACCCGGCCGTAGGCGTCGCCCACGACCATCGTGTCGCCGATCCGCAGCGTTCCGCGCTGGACCAGGACCGTCGAGACGGCACCGCGACCACGGTCGAGGTGGGACTCGATGGCGATGCCCTGCGCATCCTGCTCCGGGTTGGCCCGCAGGTCGAGCGAGGCGTCCGCGGTGAGGACCACGGCCTCCAGCAGTTCCTCGATGTGCAGGCCCTGCTTGGCGGAGATGTCGACGAACATGGTGTCGCCGCCGTACTCCTCGGCCACCAGACCGAACTCGGTGAGCTGACCGCGCACCTTGGTCGGGTCGGCACCCTCGACGTCGATCTTGTTGACCGCGACCACGATCGGCACGTCGGCCGCCTTGGCGTGGTTCAGCGCCTCGATCGTCTGGGGCATCACACCGTCGTTGGCCGCCACCACGAGGATCGCGATGTCGGTCGACTTGGCACCGCGGGCACGCATGGCGGTGAACGCCTCGTGACCCGGGGTGTCAATGAAGGTGATCTTCCGGTCTTCGCCGTTGACGTGGGTCGCGACCTGGTAGGCACCGATGTGCTGGGTGATGCCACCGGCCTCGCCCGCGATGACGTTCGTCTTGCGGATGGCGTCGAGCAGCCGGGTCTTTCCGTGGTCGACGTGACCCATGACGGTGACCACCGGCGGACGGGAGACCAGGGCCTCGTCGCCGCCCTCGTCCTCGCCGAACTCGATGTCGAAGGACTCCAGCAGCTCGCGGTCCTCCTCCTCGGGGCTGACGATCTGAACCGTGTAGTTCATCTCGCCGCCGAGGAGTTGCAGCGTCTCGTCGGAGACGGACTGCGTGGCCGTGACCATCTCGCCGAGGTTCATCATGACCGCGACGAGCGACGCCGGGTTGGCGCCGATCTTCTCCGCGAAGTCGGTGAGGGACGCACCGCGCGACAGACGAATGGGCTCGCCGTTGCCGCGGGGCAGCATCACGCCGCCGACCGACGGGGCCTGCATGGCCTCGTACTCCTGGCGCCTCTGCCGCTTCGACTTGCGGCCACGACGGGCCGGACCGCCGGGACGGCCGAACGCACCCTGTGTGCCACCACGGCCACCGGGGCCGCCGGGACGACCGGCGAAGCCGGGACGACCGCCGCCGAAGCCGCCGCCGCCACCACCGGGACCACCGCCACCGGGACGACCGGCGAAGCCGCCGCCGCCACCGGGACGACCGCCACCGCCACCACCGGGACCACCGGGGCGACCGGCGAAGCCGGGACGACCGCCACCGCCACCGCCGCCCGGACGGCCGCCGGGGCCGCCGCCGGGACGACCGCCCGCACCGGGACCGGGACGCGGTCCGGCAGCGGGACGCTGCGGCATCATGCCCGGGTTCGGGCGGTTGCCCGCGGGGCCGCCACCGGGGCGGGGCGCCTGCGGACGCGGCATCGAGCCGGGAGTGGGACGGGCCGCGCCGCCCTGACCGCCCTGGGGGCGGGGAGCGCCGCCGGGGCCGCCCTGCGGACGCGGGGCACCCGGGGCGCCGCCGGGACGCGGGGCGCCCGGACGGGGCGCCTGCGGACGCGCCATGCCGGTGGAGCCACCGGACGTGAAGGGGTTGTTGCCCGGACGGGGACCGGCCGGACGGGCGCCGGGGCGGGGGCCGCCCTGACCCTGGGCCGGACGACCACCGCGGTCGCCGCGGTCACCGCGGTCGCCACCGGGGCGCTGACCGCCGTCACGCTGACCACCGGGAGCGGCCGGACGAGCGCCGGGACGCGGGCCGGGGGCGGCGGGACGGGGGGCCTGGGCCTGCGGGGCCGCGGGCTGGGCCGCCGGCGGAGCAGAGAACTCCGCCTGGGGCACGGGGGCCGCGGGCCGCGCCGGAGCGGGCTTGGGACCCGGGCGGGGGCCCGGGGAGGGCGCGCCCGCCGGCGCGCTGGTGCCTGCCGGAGCACCGGAGGCGGCCGGCTTGGGAGCCGGTGCACCGGGCTTGGGCGCGGCGGGTCGCGGCGCGGCCGGGGAGGCCGTGCCGGGGACGGGGCCACCCGGACGGGGGGCGGCGGGGGTGGGCGCGGCCTTGCGGGGCGCACCCGGCTTCGCGCCGGGCTTGCCGGCGGAGCCGGGTCCCTGCAGCGCGTCAGTCAACTTGCGTACCACCGGCGCCTCGATCGTCGAGGAAGCCGAACGGACGAATTCACCGAGTTCCTGGAGCTTGGCCATGACGACCTTGCTCTCCACACCGAACTCCTTGGCGAGTTCGTATACCCGGACCTTAGCCACTTCGCTCCTTTGAGGTCCGGGTTACCGCCGGACCGTCGCTACTTCATGGGCGTACTCATCGCGTACTCATCGAGTGCTCATCGCAATCTCGACCTACTTCCAACTCGCGAGGTACCTGATCGCACGGTGTCTCCGTGCCGTACTTCCTTCACTGCGGGATCCGCGGCGCCTCGATGCTCCGGCGCACTCCGGCCGTGTCGAGCGGTCCCATGGCCCTGAGGGCCCGGGGAAACGCCCGGCGTCGTTCAGCCAGATCGAGACAACCCACGGCGGGGTGCACATAGGCACCCCGGCCGGGCAGCGTACCGCGTTCGTCGGGGACGCATTCACCCCCGACCGCCACGATGCGCAGCAGATCGGTTTTGGCCGCCCGCTCCCGGCACCCCACACAGGTGCGCTCAGGGCGTGCGCAGGCATGCGTCCGGCCAGACACCTTTTAGTCTACCTCCCCGCGCCGACCTCACCCCTGCGGGGCAAAAATCGAACATTCGTTGTCCGGATCTCGGCCTTGACCCCGTTCACCGGCACCGGTGACACGCTCTCGTACAGGTGGTACGACGTGACTCGGCGTCGTCCCCGTGGGGCTGCCACGGCGACGCGCCGCTCGCGCGGTGACGCCCTGTCGTTGACAGAACACCGCACGCACCGGATTTCTTCCACCGCTTTTCGGGCGGACCGCCCGGCGAAGGCCTGTGGGGCACTCGCCGGGGCCCATGGCCCGCCGGCCGCGGACTCAGTCCCGCCGGAAAGCGTCCCGGCCGTTCCGGTCACCCCGGTCGTTCCGGCTGTCCCTGCTGTCCCGGTCGCTCCGGCTGTCCCGGTCGTCCTGGTCGCCCTGCTCGGTGTCGGGGCGGATGTCGATGCGCCAGCCGGTGAGCCGGGCGGCGAGCCGCGCGTTCTGCCCCTCCTTGCCGATGGCCAGGGAGAGCTGGTAGTCGGGGACGGTGACCCGGGCGGACCGCGCGCCGAGGTCCACGACCTCGACCTTGCTGACCCGCGCCGGGGAGAGGGCGTTGGCGACCATCTCGGCCGGGTCGTCCGACCAGTCCACGATGTCGATCTTCTCGCCGTGCAGCTCCGCCATCACATTGCGGACCCGGCCGCCCATGGGGCCGATGCAGGCACCCTTGGCGTTGAGCCCGGAACGGGTGGAGCGGACCGCGATCTTGGTGCGGTGGCCGGCCTCGCGGGCGATCGCCGCGATCTCGACACTGCCGTCCGCGATCTCGGGGACCTCCAGCGCGAAGAGCTTCTTGACCAGGCTGGGGTGGGTCCGCGACAGGGTCACGGAGGGCCCGCGCACACCCTTCGCGACCCGGACCACGTAGGTGCGCAGCCGCAGCCCGTGCGGGTACTCCTCGCCGGGGACCTGCTCCTGCACCGGCAGGATCGCCTCCAGCTTGTCGTCCAGCTTGACCAGGACGTTCTTCGGGTCCTTGCCCTGCTGCACCTGGCCGGAGACGACATCGCCCTCACGGCGGGCGTACTCGCCGAAGGTGACGTCGTTCTCGGCGTCCCGCAGCCGCTGCTGGATGACCTGGCGGGCGGTGGTGGCGGCGATCCGGCCGAAGTCCGACGGGGTGTCGTCGAACTCCTTGGCCTCCTGCCCGTCCTCCAGATCGGCCGGGTCCTCCTTGGCCCACACCGTCACATGGCCACTCTGGCGGCTCAGCTCGGCGCGCGCGTGGCGGCGGCTGCCCTCGGTGCGGTGGTACGCGATGAGGAGGGCCGACTCGATCGCCTCGACCAGCAGGTCGAAGGGGATCTCCTTCTCCTGTGCCAAGCCCTTCAGGAGCTTTACGTCGATGTCCATGGCTACGCCTCCTCTTCCTTCTTCGTGTCCTTGCGGTTGAACTCGATCTCCACCCGGGCGCGCGCGATGTCGGCGAACTCGATCCGGCGGGCGGTGGGCTTGCGGCCCTTGACTCCGGGGACCTCCACGTCGAGCCCGTCGTCGTCCAGGGCCACCACGCGGGCGACCAGTTCGCCCCCCTCGTTCGACAGGAACTTCACCAGTCGGCCGGTGGCGCGGGCGTAGTGGCGCCGCTCGGTGAGGGGGCGGTCGGCACCGGGGGAGCTGACCTCCAGGACGTACTCCTCGTCGCCCATGACATCGGTCTCGTCCAGCTGCTGGGAGACCTCACGGCTCAGCTCGGCGCACACGTCCAGGGTGGCGCCCTCGTCGGAGTCGACGACGATCCTCAGCTGGCGGCGGCGGCCGGCACGGGAGAGTTCGATCTCTTCGAGATCGAGGCCGGCGGCGGTGACGAGCGGTTCCAGCAGCTCGCGCAGCCTCTCGCTCTGGGTGGTGCTCATCCGGGTGACTCCTCGGCCGCGTGTGCTGTTGTGGGTTCGTCGCGTGTCGCCTCAAAGGGTATCGGGTCCCACAGGGTGTTGCCGTCCATCCGGGCCGTGCCCACGGGTACGCTCGCCTGCGGCGATGATCACCAAGCGGCCGAGGGAGACACGCGTGGGGCACACCTGGACGACGCGCAGAGGTGTGCTGGCGGGGGCGGTGGCGGTGGCCGCCGGAGCCCTCGCCGGATGCTCCGGCGACACCTCCCCGGGCGGGGAGGCGGACGTCGTCAGGGTGGACCTGAACCGGAAGCAGGCGGCCGCGAGCCGGGCGCTGCGGGACCGGTACGACGCGACCATCGCCCGCCATCCGGGGCTCCGCTCCCGGCTGGCCCCGCTGCGCGCCTCGGTGGTCGCGCACGCCGCCGCGCTCGACCCGAAGCCGGAGCCGTCCCCCTCGCCGTCCCCGGCGGCGGTCCGCGCCGCCGTCCCCCCGGACGAGCCGGGGGCGCTGCGGGCCCTCGCGCAGGCGGAACGGGAGACCGCCGCCCTCCGCACCGGGCTGCTCCGGCTCGCGGAGCCGGAGCAGGCCCGGCTGTACGCCTCCCTCGCGGCCGCCGGCACGACCCACGCGTATCTGCTGAGGGAGGTGCCGGGGACGGCGGAACGGGCCGGGTCGGGCGACCCGGCCGGCCCGGCCGGGCGCGCGGGCGCGGGCGGCGGCCGGAAGAGGGACCGTGCGACCGCCGCCGTGCGGGCCGCGCTCGCCGCCGAACACGCCGCGGTGTACGGGTACGGGGTGGTCGGCGCCCGCGCCGGGAAGGCCCGCGCGGCCCAGGCCCGGGAGGGGTACGCCGCCCACCGCGCCCGCCGGGACGCGCTCGCGCGCACGGCCCGCGACCTGGGCGACGAGCCGGTGGCCGCCGCGCCCGCCTACGACCTGCCGTTCCCCGTACCGGACGGGGCGGCGGCGGTCCGGCTGGCCGCGTATCTGGAGGACCGGGTGGCCGGTGTCTACTCCGACCTGGTGCGCGCCGCCGACGGCCCGCTGCGGCAGGAGGCGGCGGCCTCGCTGCGGGAAGCGGCGGTCCGGTCCGTGCGGTGGCGCGGCAGCGGCGTAGCCTTTCCTGGGCTCGCCGAACGGGCGGGCGGCCGGTGACCCCACCGGCGGGACGGTCCGGGACACCCCCGGACAGGCCCGCAGATCCGCCGCAGTCGCGGGAAACATCGCGGTAAGCGCGGGAAGGACAGTTCGCGCATGGGTTTTGAAGCGCCCCGGCGTCTGGTGCGGGCGCTCTCGGAGAGCGGCGACCGGCGCGCATGGCACACCTGGCTGGAAGGGCTGCCCGCTCTCGCCGGGGAGACGGTGGCCCGGCTCGGTCTGACGGCCGGGCGGGTGGTGGCACCGGGCGGCCGGGGCAGCTTGATCCTCCTGGTCCAGCTCGCCGACGGCACCCCGGCCGCCCTGAAGCTGATCCCGCCGGGCGGGCGGGCCGCCCGGGAGCGGGCGGCCCTGGAACACTGGGACGGCCGGTTCGCGGTCCGGGTGATCGGCGACACCGGTACGGAGGACGCGCTGCTGCTGGAGCGACTGCGCCCGGAGGTCTCGCTGCGGTCGCTGCCGCAGGCGAAGGCGCTCCTGGAGGCGGCGGCGACGGTGCGGCGGCTGTGGGTGGAGCCCCCGGCCGGGCACGGCTTCACCACCGTGGCCGAGCGGACCGCCCGGCAGGCGGACGCGCTGCGGGACCTCGGCGAACCACTGGCGACGGCGGCGGTCGACGCCCGCGAGCGGCTGGTGGAGGACGCCCCCGAGGCGCTGCTGCTGCACGGTTCCTTCCGCCAGGGCAAGGTCCTGGGCGGCGACCGTGCCCCTTGGCTCGCGGTCGGCCCCCGTCCGGTGGTCGGCGAACGCGCCTACGACCTGGCCCGCCTGGTCCGTGACCGCGCGGAGGACCTGGTAGCGGCCTCCTCGGGGGCGTCGGCGGCCCGCCGCCGGGTGAACAAGCTGGCCGACTCCCTCGACGTCGACCCCGACCGGCTGCGGGGCTGGGCGCTCTTCCGCGCCGTCGAGTCGGGTACGCGCGCCCTGGCGGCGGGCCGCGTCCAGGAGGCGGAGTCGACGCTGGAGTTCGCCTCCTGGCTCTGACGCCAGGGGGCGGCGACCCGCCGGACGGCCGGGTGGGCCCGGACCCGGCCCGGAGCCCCGTACTCGTACCGATCGTCCGCCGCGTCATGCCGGGCCCGGCCGACACGGGGTGCACCGCCCCAGGGGGTCAGCGGTCATCGCGGCCCTCGCACAGTCGCGCATGATGCACGGGGCAGCGCTCCCAGGGCCCCGGCCCCGAACCCGGGCCGTGTGCCGGTCGTCCCCCAGGTGCCCGGCTCCCCGGGGCATCAGCGGCCCTGCGGCACGGCGACCCCGCGCGGCACAGCGCCCCGCGCCCCCGCCCCGTACCGACGACGTCTCCGCACGGAAACGCCCCCACCACCGGCACGGAGCCAGTGGCGGGGGCGGGGGCGTACACGCCCGGAGAGGGTGTCAGCCGCGCAGGCGGGCGACGGCCTCGGCGACCGGGAGTTCCTCGCGCTCGCCGGTGCGGCGGTCCTTCAGTTCGACGACGCCCTCGGCGGAGCGGCGGCCCGCGACGAGGATCTTCGGGACGCCGATCAGCTCCGCGTCGGTGAACTTCACACCCGGGGAGACCCCGGGGCGCTCGTCCACGAGGACCCGCAGCCCGGCCTGCGCCAGCTGGTCGGCGACGTCGAGGGCCAGCTCGGTCTGGAGCGCCTTGCCCGCCGCAACGACGTGGACGTCGGCCGGGGCGATCTCGGCGGGCCAGCACAGGCCCTTGTCGTCGGCGGTCTGCTCGGCGAGCGCGGCCACGGCCCGGGAGACGCCGATGCCGTACGAGCCCATGGTCACCCGGGTGGGCTTGCCGTTCTGGCCGAGGACGTCGAGCTGGAAGGCGTCGGTGTACTTCCGGCCGAGCTGGAAGATGTGGCCGATCTCGATGGCGCGGTCCAGCTTGAGGCCCGTGCCGCAGGCGGGGCAGGGGTCGCCGTCCTCGACGACCACGACGTCCACGTACTCGTCGACCTCGAAGTCACGGCCGGCGACGACGTTCCGCGCGTGCTTGCCCTCCTGGTTGGCGCCGGTGATCCAGGCGGTGCCGGCGGCGATCCGGGGGTCGGCGAGGTAGCGGACCTTCTCCAGGCCCTGCGGGCCGACATAGCCGCGCACCAGGTCGGGGCGGCCGGTGAAGTCCTCGGCGGTGACCAGCTCCACCTCGGCCGGGGCCAGGTGGTCGGACAGCTTGCCGAGGTCCACCTCGCGGTCGCCGGGGACGCCGACGGCCACGATCTCGCCGTCGACCTTCACCAGCAGGTTCTTCAGGGTGGCGGACGCGGGCACGCCCAGGTGCTCCGCCAGGGTCTCGATGGTGGGGGTGTCCGGGGTGTCCAGCTCCTCGACCGCCGGGTGGTCCACGGCGGTCGCGGCCGGGGCGGTGAAGGTGACGGCCTCGGTGTTGGCCGCGTAGTCGCAGGCCGTGCAGTGGACGAAGGTGTCCTCGCCGGCGGCGGCCGGGGCCAGGAACTCCTCGGACGCCGAGCCGCCCATCGCGCCGGAGACCGCCGAGACGATCCGGTGGTCGAGCCCGAGCCGCCGGAAGATGCGGATGTACGCGGCGCGGTGCAGCCCGTACGCCTCGGACAGGCCCTCGTCGGTGGTGTCGAAGGAGTACGAGTCCTTCATCTGGAACTCGCGGCCGCGCAGGATGCCCGAGCGGGGGCGGGCCTCGTCGCGGAACTTGGTCTGGATCTGGTAGAGGATCACCGGCAGGTCCTTGTAGGACGTGCACTGGTCCTTGACCAGCAGGGTGAAGATCTCCTCGTGGGTGGGGCCGAGGAGGTAGTCGGCGCCCTTGCGGTCCTTGAGCCGGAACAGCTCGGCGCCGTACTCGCTCCAGCGGCCGGTGGCCTCGTACGGCTCCTTGGGGAGGACGGCCGGGAGCAGGACCTCCTGCGCCCCGATGGCGTCCATCTCCTCGCGCACCACGCGGGTGACGTTCTCCAGGACCTTCTTGCCCAGCGGCAGCCAGGACCAGATGCCGGCCGCGTTGCGCCGCACGTACCCGGCGCGGACCAGCAGCTTGTGGCTGAGCGTCTCGGCGTCGGCCGGGTCGTCGCGCAGTGTCTTGACCATGAGACGGGACATGCGCTGGACCTGGGCTGCCATGGGAGATTCTCCTGCGTCAAGAAAAGGTGATGTGCAGGAGGTTAGCCGGGCGGCGGGCACGGGCGGAAATTCGGACGGCGCGGGCGGGGGTCCGGGCAGGGCCCGGCGGGGATCCGGGCAGGGGTCCGGGCGGGGCCGTCAGTACGCGCGGCGGAGCGGCAGCGGGGCCCCCATCACGGCGTACGCGCTGCTCGTACTGGGGAAGAGCACCCGGCGGGCGAGGTCCCGGTAGCCGAGGGAGCGGTAGAGGCCGCGGGCCGGTGACTCCGTGTCGATCGCGGAGAGGATGGAGCGCGGTTCGGCGGCGGTGTCGGTGATGCCGGTGATCAGCGCGCGGCCGATGCCCCGGGCCTGGAACGCGGGGTGGACATGGAGTTCGGTGATCACGAAGGAGTTGTCCAGCCAGTGGTCGTGGCCGCTGTGGCGCAGCGGGGGCTCCACGACGGTGGACCACCAGTGGCGGCGGTCGTTGGGCATGCCGTAGACGAAGCCGACGAGGACGCCGGGCGGGGCCAGTGCGCCCAGGGCGCGGGCGCCGGGCTCGCGCAGATGCCGCTGGACGATGGGGCGGCGCACCTCGACCTCGTCGGCGCTCAGGCCGAAGGCCAGGGCCTGGACCGTGAGGGCTTCGTCCAGCAGGGCGGCGAGATCGACCGGTTCGATGACGACTACGGGGAGTGCTGCCATACCGGCACCCTACTGAAAGCGACCGGGTCGTGGGCCGCACGGATCGGGTCGGAATGGGAGCGGAATCGGGTCAGAAGAGCACGCTCATGAACGCCCCGACCTCCTGGAAGCCGACCCGCCGGTAGGTGGCGCGGGCGGGGGCGTTGTAGTCGTTGACGTACAGGCTGGCCACGGGGGCGATGTCGGCGAGGGCGTAGCGCAGGACGGCGGCCATGCCGGCGGCGGCGAGGCCCCGGCCGCGGTGGTCGGGGTCGACCCAGACGCCCTGGATCTGGCAGGCGCGGGGGGTGGCCGCGCCGATCTCCGCCTTGAAGACCACCCGGCCGTGCTCGATCCGGGCGAAGGAGCGGCCCGCGCCGACCAGCTCGGCGACCCGGGCCTGGTAGAGCAGTCCGCCGTCGCCGGCCATCGGCGAGACGCCGACCTCCTCGGTGAACATGGCCACGCACGCGGGCATGATCACGTCCATCTCGTCCTTGCGGATCCGGCGGACGTAGGGGTCGGGCTCGATGCCGTCGGGGAGCCGGTCGGTGACCATCAGCGGCTGGTGGGGGCGGATGTCGCGGGCGGGGCCCCAGCCCGGTTCGAGGAGCCGCCACAGCTGGGCGGTGGGGCCGGCGGGGCCGACGATGGAGGAGCAGCGGCGGCCGGCCCGGCGGGCGCGGTCGGCGAAGGCGCGGACGGCCTCGGGGGTGGCGCAGATGGGGACGAGGTTGGCGCCGGAGTAGCAGAGCGAGCGCAGCCGCCCCTCGGCGTACCAGCCCCACATCTCGCCGCCGAGCCGCCAGGGGTCGAGTCCGGCGACGCGGACCCTCGCCGTGACGAAGGCGTTGGTGACGGGGTCGCTCTCCAGGACGGCGAGAGCGGCGTCGAGGTCGCCGGGTTCGAGGACCCGGGTGGTGGTCTGCGTCAACACGAGGGGGCCTCACCTACCATCTGCTGATCTCCGAACTGTACCTGCCGGGTGGGCCGGGTGCCGAGTGGGGAAGCGGGCCCCGCGCACGCGGGGCGGCGTGGCGGGGCCGGTTCACTACGGATCACTACGGATCACTACGGTTCGCGGCGGATCGCTACGGAAAGCGACGCATCACGCGGGCAGGTGCGGCCGTACAGGAGAGGGAGACGGGAGAGGGAGCGGTGCGGGAGGTGGTGGGCGGCGGCAGGGGTGCCGGTCAGCCGACGGTGACCTCGGGCTCGCCCGACAGCACGCCGCTCTTCTCCATCTCCTCGGCGATCTTCATCGCCTCTTCGATCAGGGTCTCGACGATCTTCGACTCGGGGACGGTCTTGATGACCTCGCCCTTGACGAAGATCTGGCCCTTGCCGTTGCCGGAGGCGACGCCGAGGTCGGCCTCGCGGGCCTCGCCGGGCCCGTTGACGACGCAGCCCATGACCGCGACGCGCAGCGGGACCTCCATGCCCTCCAGGCCGGCCGTGACCTCGTCGGCCAGCTTGTAGACGTCGACCTGGGCGCGGCCGCAGGACGGACAGGAGACGATCTCCAGCCGGCGCTGGCGCAGGTTGAGCGACTCCAGGATCTGGATGCCGACCTTGACCTCTTCGGCGGGCGGGGCGGAGAGGGAGACCCGGATGGTGTCGCCGATGCCCTCGGCGAGCAGGGCGCCGAAGGCGACGGCGGACTTGATGGTGCCCTGGAAGGCGGGCCCGGCCTCGGTGACGCCGAGGTGGAGCGGGTAGTCGCACTGGGCGGCGAGCTGGCGGTAGGCGTTGACCATCACGACCGGGTCGTTGTGCTTGACCGAGATCTTGATGTCCCGGAAGCCGTGCTCCTCGAAGAGGGACGCCTCCCAGAGCGCGGACTCGACCAGGGCCTCGGGGGTGGCCTTGCCGTACTTCTTCAGCAGCCGGGCGTCCAGCGAGCCGGCGTTGACGCCGATCCGGATCGGGATCCTGGCGTCGCCCGCGGCCTGGGCGATCTCCTTGACCTTGTCGTCGAACTGCTTGATGTTGCCCGGGTTGACCCGGACCGCCGCACAGCCGGCGTCGATCGCCGCGAAGACGTACTTGGGCTGGAAGTGGATGTCCGCGATCACCGGGATCTGCGACTTGCGCGCGATCGTGGCGAGCGCGTCGGCGTCGTCCTGGGTGGGGCAGGCCACGCGGACGATCTGGCATCCGGAGGCGGTGAGTTCCGCGATCTGCTGGAGGGTCGCACCGATGTCCGAGGTCCTGGTGGTCGTCATCGACTGGACGGAGACGGGCGCGTCACCTCCCACCGCCACGGACCCAACCTGGATCTTCCTGCTGACCCGACGGTCAGCGAGCTTGGCCGGAACGGCAGGCATCCCGAGAGAAATCGCGGTCATCAGCTGTGCAACCCCAAGGTGTGGATCGAGGTCCCGGCATCGCCGGGCTCAGCAGTCGAGATTACGGCACCGCGGTTGCCGTCAGCACATCGTCCGGGGAAACCCGCCGTACGACAGGGCGGCCGGGGCACAAAGTACACCCGGCCGCCGTGGGTCCACCGGGCACTCAACTGATCTTGACTGGATTCACCAGGTCCGCGACCAGCACCAGCAGGGTGAAGCAGATGAAGATTCCGGCCACGACATAGGCGACCGGCATCAGCTTGGCCACGTCGAAGGGACCGGGGTCGGGGCGCTTCAGCACCCGGGCCGCGCGCCGGCGCACGGACTCCCACATCGCCCCCGCGATATGACCGCCGTCCAGGGGGAGCAGCGGCAGCATGTTGAAGAGGAAGAGGGAGAGGTTGAAGCCGGCGAGCAGCATGAGGAAGCTGGCGACGATGTTCTGCGTGGGCATGTCGAGGTTCATGACCTCGCCGCTGATGCGGGCGGCGCCGACGACCCCGACCGGGGAGTCCTCCTTGCGCTCGCCGTCGCCGAAGGCCGCGTCCCAGAGGTCGGGGACCTTGGTGGGGAGGGCGATGATCGATTCCACACCGTTCTCGATCATGCCGCCCATGCGGTCGACGGAGTCGGTGAAGGAGAGCGGGAGGATCTCCGTCTGGGCGACGAAGCCGAGGTATCCCGCCGGGACGTACTCGCCGGGGATCACCTCGCCGTCGCCGTCCTTCTTGACGACCTCGTTCTTGATGAGAGTGGCCTGAAGCACCCGTTCGACGCCGTCCCGCTCGACCGTGATGGTCGCGGGGCCGATGGTCTCGCGGATACGTTCGGACAGTTCCGGCCAGGAGGTGATCCTGTCGCCCTGGAAGGCGACGATCTTGTCGCCCGTCCGCAGCCCGGCGGCCTGGGCCGGGGAGACGGGGTCGCTCTTGGCGCAGGTGTCGCGCTGCTCGCGCTGGTCGATGGCGCACTTCTGGACGCCGGCGACCTCGGTGGTCTGGGTGGCGAAGCCGAACGTCATCGCGATGCCGAGGAAGAGCGCGACCGCGAGCACCAGGTTCATGAACGGGCCGGCGAACATCACGATCACGCGCTTCCACGGCGCGCGGGTGTAGAAGAGCCGCTTCTCGTCGCCCGGCTCCAGCTCCTCGTACGCGGCGCTGCGCGCGTCCTCGATCATGCCGCGCCAGGGCGAGGTGGAGCGGGCCTCTATCCGGCCGTCCTGTCCGGGCGGGAACATCCCGATCATCCGGATGTAGCCGCCCATGGGGATGGCCTTGATGCCGTACTCGGTCTCACCCTTGCGCCGGGACCAGAGGGTGGGGCCGAAGCCGACCATGTACTGGGGCACCCGGATGCCGAAGAGCTTGGCGGTGGAGAGGTGGCCCAGCTCGTGCCAGGCGATGGAGAGCAGCAGGCCGACGGCGAACAGCGCGATGCCGAGAACCGTCAACAAGATCGTCATGCGCGTGCCTCCGCCGTGGCCTTCGCCGCCAGTTCCCGGGAGCGGGCACGGGCCCAGCTCTCCGCCTCCAGGACGTCGGCCACGGTGAGCGCGGTTCCCCGCCCCTGGCGGACGGGGGTGCCGTGCTCGGCGACGACCTCGGTGACCGTGTCCATGATCCCGTTGAACGGCAGTCGTCCGGTGAGGAACGCGTCGACGCACTCCTCGTTGGCCGCATTGAACACCGCCGGAGCCGTTCCGCCCAGCTCTCCGACGTGCCGGGCGAGCCCGACGGAGGGGAACGCCTCGGTGTCCAGGGGGAAGAACTCCCAGGTGGACGCCTTGGTCCAGTCGAAGGCGGGGGCCGCGTCGGGCACCCGTCCGGGCCAGCCGATGCCGATGGCGATGGAGCCGGTCATGTCCGGCGGGGTGGCCTGGGCGATGGTGGAGCCGTCCAGGAACTCGACCATGGAGTGGACGTAGGACTGGGGGTGGACCACGACCTCGATGCGGTCGAAGGGCACGTCGTAGAGGAGATGGGCCTCGATGACCTCCAGCCCCTTGTTGACCAGGGTGGAGCTGTTGACCGTGATCACCGGGCCCATGGCCCAGGTGGGGTGGGCGAGGGCGTCGGCGGGGGTGACCGTGTCGAGTTCGGCCCGGGTGCGGCCGCGGAAGGGGCCGCCGGAGGCCGTGACGACCAGCTTGCGCACATCGGCCCGGGTGCCGGCGCCCAGCGCCTGGAAGATGGCGGTGTGCTCGGAGTCCACGGGGATGATCTGGCCGGGCCGGGCCAGCTGCTTCACCAGCGGCCCGCCGACGATGAGCGACTCCTTGTTGGCGAGGGCGAGGGTCCGGCCCGCCGCCAGCGCCGCGAGGGTGGGCCGCAGACCGATGGAGCCGGTGATGCCGTTGAGTACGGTGTGGCACTCGCTCGCGGCCAGGTCGGTCGCGGCGTCGGCGCCCGCCAGGATCTCGGGCAGCGGCTCGGTGCCGTACCGCGAGGACAGGGCCTCCCACAGCGCGGGGACGGCGTCCTCGCGGGCCACGGCGACGACCGGGACCCGCAGCCGGTGGGCCTGCTCGGCCAGCAGCTCCACCCGTCCGCCCGCGGCGGAGAGCGCGGTGACCCGGAAGCGGTCGGGGTTGCGCAGCACGAGGTCGATGGCCTGGGTTCCGATCGAACCGGTGCTGCCGAGGACGACGATGTCCCGGCGGCCCTCGACGGCGTCGAAGAGGGTGTGCGGATCGGCAAGGGGGTGTGGAGGACGGTCGCTCATCCCCCCATTGTGGCTGTCCGGCGCCCGCGGGTGGACAACGCGTCCCGTCCTGGTCAGGTCCGGCCGCCCGCACGGTCGGATCCGGCCGCGGGACACCGTCCGGCGGCCGGATCCGGTTCCCGGGGCGGACCGGGTCGGCCCGGGTCGGCCTGGTGCTCCGGGTGGATCGAGCCGGCTCAGCCGCCGGGGTGGACCGGGCGGGCTCAGCTGTCCGGGTGGATCGGGCGGTGCACGTTCTCCCGTACGGACGGGCCGGGCTCCGCGTCCGCGATCCAGGGGCCGTCCCCGCTGGGGTCGACGATCCCCTCCTCCAGCCACGCGTACCGGCCCGCGAGCACCCCGTCCACGATCCGGCGGTCGATGTCGTCGGTGTTGGACCAGAGCCTGCCGAACAGCTCCTCGACCCGGAGCCTGGCCTGCCGGCAGAAGACGTCGGCGAGCCGGTACGCCTCCCGGCCGTGCTCCCCGCCGCCCCGCAGCAGCTCCGCGCGGACACAGGCGGCGCTCATCGCGAACAGCTCCGCGCCGATGTCGACGATCCGCCCGAGGAACGCCTGCTTGGTCTCCATCCGGCCCTGCCAGCGGGACATGGCGTAGAACGTCGAGCGGGCCAGCTTGCGCGAGGAGCGCTCGACATAGCGCAGATGGGCGGAGAGGTCGGCGTGCCCGGCGGGGTGGAACTCGCCGTACGACCCCGGCACCCGGCCGGGTCCGGTGACCAGCTTCGGGAACCAGCGGGCGTAGTACGCGGTGGCCGCCGCGCCCGCGCGCGCCTTGTCGCCGAGGGTCTTGTCGGGGTCGATCAGATCGCCCGCCACGGTGAGATGGGCGTCGACGGCCTCCCGGGCGATCAACAGATGCATGATCTCGGTGGAGCCCTCGAAGATCCGGTTGATGCGCAGATCGCGCAGCATCTGCTCGGCGGGGACGGCGCGCTCGCCGCGGGCGGCCAGCGAGTCGGCGGTCTCGTAGCCCCGGCCGCCCCGGATCTGCACCAGCTCGTCGGCGATCCGCCAGGCCATCTCCGAGCCGTACAGCTTGGCGATGGCCGCCTCGATCCGGATGTCGTTGCGGTCCTCGTCGGCCAGCTGGGAGCAGAGGTCGAGCACGGCCTCCAGGGCGAAGGTGGTGGCGGCGATGAAGGAGATCTTGGTGCCGACGGCCTCGTGGCGGGCGAGCGGCTTGCCCCACTGCTCGCGGGCGGCGGACCACTCCCGGGCGATCTTCAGACACCACTTGCCCGCGCCGGCGCACATCGCGGGCAGCGAGAGCCGGCCGGTGTTGAGGGTGGTGAGCGCGATCTTCAGCCCGGCGCCCTCCGGGCCGATGCGGTGGGCGGCCGGGACCCGGACCCGGTGGAAGCGGGTGACCCCGTTCTCCAGACCGCGCAGGCCCATGAAGGCGTTGCGGTGCTCGACGGTGACGCCCTCGCTCGCGGCCTCCACCACGAAGGCGGTGATCCCGCCGGGGTGCCCGTCGGACCGGGGCACCCGGGCCATCACCACCAGCAGGTCGGCGACGACGCCGTTGGTGGTCCACAGCTTGACGCCGTCGATGAGGTAGTCGTCGCCGTCGGGGACGGCGGTGGTGGCCAGCCGGGCGGGGTCGGAGCCGACATCGGGCTCGGTGAGGAGGAACGCGGAGATGTCGCCGGCGGCGAGCCGGGGCAGGAAGGTGTCCTTCTGCTCGTCGGTGCCGAAGAGTTTCAGCGGCTGGGGCACGCCGATCGACTGGTGCGCGGAGAGCAGTGCGCCGAGGGCGGGGCTGGCCGAGCCGACGAGGGCCAGCGCCCTGTTGTAGTAGACCTGGGTGAGCCCGAGACCGCCGTACTTGATGTCGGTCTTCATACCGAAGGCGCCGAGCCGGCGCAGGCCCTCGATCACCTCGTCGGGGATCTTCGCGTCGCGTTCGATGCGGGCCCCGTCGATGTCGTTCTCGCAGAACTCCCGCAGCCGGGTCAGGAACTCCTCGCCCCGGCGGGTGTCCGGCGCGGCGGGCAGCGGATGGGGGTGGATGAGGTCGAGCCGGAAGCGGCCCAGGAAGAGTTCCTTGGCGAAGCTGGGCCTGCGCCAGTCCCGTTCGCGCGCGGCCTCGGCGACCTGCCGGGCCTCGCGCTCGCTGACCTTGGGGGGCCGGTCGGGCCGGTTCTTCTCCAGTGGTGCGGTCATGAGGTTCACCTCGCCGCGAGTCGGGAGCCGGGGCCCGTGACGCCGGACGCGGCCGGGCGGGCCGGGGCTCGGGGCCGAGCCCTGTACCGGTTGGTGCTACTCGTCCGTACTACCTGATTCCGGACCCCGCCACCAGTCTCCTTACCTCGGTCGGGCGACAGCGGAACGTGACGGTGGCACGGGACCCCCGCGAAGACGACGGCCGGGGCACGGGAACGGCCGGAGCCCCCGCACAGTGGGCTCCGGCCGTGGACCTGTGGTCCTTCGTCCGATCCTTCGTCCGGTCCTTCGTCCGTCAGAGGGCCAGACCGGTCAGGACGAGCACCCGCTCGTACGTGTAGTCCGCCATGGCGTGCGCGACGCCCTCGCGGCCCACGCCGGACTGCTTGGCCCCGCCGTACGGCATCTGGTCGGCGCGGTACGAGGGCACATCGCCGACGATCACGCCGCCGACCTCCAGCGCGCGGTGGGCGCGGAACGCCGTCCGCACGTCGTGGGTGAAGACACCCGCCTGGAGCCCGTACGGGGAGTCGTTGACGGCGGCGAACGCCTCGGCCTCGCCGTCCACCCGGGTCACGGTGAGGACAGGGCCGAAGACCTCCTCGCAGGCGATGGTGACACCGGAGGGGACCTCGGTGAGCACGGTCGGGGCGTACGTGGCACCGTCGCGCACCCCGCCGGCGAGCAGCTTCGCCCCGGCGGCGACGGCCTCGTCCACCCAGGACTCGACCCGGCGGGCCGCGTCCTCGCTGACCAGCGGGCCGACATCGGTGGCCGCGTCGGAGGGGTCGCCGGTGACCTGGGCCTCGACCGCCGCGACGATCTTCGGCAGCAGCCGGTCGTACACCGAGGCGTCGGCGATGACCCGCTGGACCGAGATGCAGGACTGGCCGCCCTGGTAGTTGGAGAAGGTGGCGATCCGGCTCGCCGCCCAGTCGAGGTCGGCCTCGCTGTTCCAGTCGCCGAGGACGACGGCCGCGCCGTTGCCGCCCAGCTCCAGGGTGCAGTGCTTGCGCGGCACCGAGTCCATGATCGCGTAGCCGACGGGCCCGGAGCCGGTGAAGGAGATCACGGGCAGGCGCTCGTCCTGCACCAGGGCGGGCATGCGGTCGTTGGGGACCGTCAGCACCGACCAGGAGCCGGCCGGGAGGTCGGTCTCGGCCAGCAGCTCGCCGAGGATCAGCGAGGAGATGGGGGTGGCCGGGGCGGGCTTGAGGATGATCGGCGCGCCGACCGCGATCGCGGGGGCGACCTTGTGGGCGCTGAGGTTTAGCGGGAAGTTGAACGGCGCGATGCCGAGGACCACGCCCCGGGGGATCCGGCGGGTCAGCGCGAGCCGGCCGGTGCCGCCCGCGTCGGTGTCCAGCCGCTGGGCCTCGCCGCCGTTGAAGCGGCGGGCCTCCTCCGCCGCGAACCGGAAGACGGAGACGGCGCGGCCGACCTCGCCCCGCGCCCACTTGATCGGCTTGCCGTTCTCGGCGGAGATCAGCCGCGCGATCTCCTCGGTGCGCTCGGCCAGCCGGCGGGAGACGTGGTCGAGGGCGGCGGCGCGTACGTGCGCCGGGGTGGCGGCGAACTCGTCACGGACCGCGTACGCGGCGGCGACGGCCTCCTCGACCTGGGCCTGGGTCGGGACGGAGACCGTGCCGACGAGCCGCCCGTCCCACGAGTTCGTGACGTCGAAGGAGGTCTCGCCGGTGGCCTGGCGGCCGGCGAGCCAGAAGGCGTGGGTGGAGGTCATGTCCCGGCCCTTCCGAGATAGATGGGGTGCGTCCGACCACGGTAGGACCGGGAGGCCCATCGGGCGCTTGTCCGGGGTGGAGTGGTGGGGGTCGCCTTCCCTACGGTTTGGCAGGGCGGCCCCGGCGGTCGGGGCGGGCGATCCTGTGGCTGGGTGGGGCGGGCGGTCCTACGGTTTGGCGGGACGGGCGGCCGGGCCCGGTCCCGGGCTGCTCTTGAGCGCGAGCCACAGCTCCATCCGGACGTCCGGGTCGTCCAGCGACCGGCCCAGGATCTCCTCCACCCGGCGCATGCGGTAGCGCAGGGTGTGCCGGTGCACGCCCAGGTCGGCCGCCGCCGCGTCCCACTGGCCGTGGCGGGAGAGCCAGGCCCGCAGGGAGGCCACCAGGTCGCCGCGGCCCGTCGCGTCGTGCGCGTACAGATCGCGCAGCATGCCCTGGGCGAAGGCGCGGACCGCGTCGTCGGCGAGGAGGGGCACGATCGAACCGGAGGCCAGCTCCTGGTGCTCGACCAGGGCGAGGCCGCGCCGTCTGGCCACCGAGAGGGCCTGTTCGGCCTGCTGGTACGCGGTGCCCGCCGCGCTCGGCCCGGCCGGGGCGGACAGGCCGGCGGCCACCCGGGTCTCGTCGGCCTCCCGGGCGGTGTGGGCACGGGCGCACTCGGCGAGCACGGCGCCGCCGTCGGTGGCGAGGACCACGAGCCGGTCCGCGCCCGTGGGGACGGCCAGCAGCGCCTCGCCCGCGCGGGACGCGGCGGCCTCCAGGGCGTCGGCGAGATCCTGGAGCGGGCTCCCGTCCCCGGCCTCCCCGCCGCCGGTCGCGGGGGCGGCGTCGCCGGCGGGCTCCGCGATCAGCAGCCGGAAGGGCGCGTCGAGCAGTGTGCCGTAGAGGTCTCCGGCCACCGCGCGGGCGTGGTCGGGCTCCCCGGAGAGCAGCATGCCGAGCACGGCCGCGCCGAGCCGCCGCTCGGCCTCCTGGAGCGAGCGGGAGCGCTCGCCGACGAGGGTGAGCAGGGCGACGGCCGAGTGCACCGCGTACCGCTCCGCCGTGCCCGGCGCGGCACCGGTGCCGACGGCGAGGATGCCGCGCGCCGTCCGTCCGGTGCCCAGCGACTGGAGTTCCACCCGGTCGTCGCCGGTGTCGGCGACGACGGCGCTGCCGGGAGCGGGCCGCTCCCACAGCCGGGTCACCTCGGCGGTGAGCCGGGCGGCCCGGCGGGCGGCCCACTCGGGCGCGGCGGCGGTCACGGCGCCGGAGCGGTCGTACACGGCGGCCCAGCCGTCGACGTGGGCGGCGAGGCGGGCGACGACCGCGGCGGCCCCGCCGGTGAGCGCGGCCCGGGTCAGCTCGCGCTGGGCCTCGAAACCGGCGGTGACCGCACGGTACTGATCGGCCGCGATCGCCGCCGACACGGCCTTGCTGATCGCGAGGAACGGAGTCCTGCGGGGCACCGCGAGCAGCGGGAAGTCCGCCTCGCGGGCCGCTTCGAGCAGGGCGTCGGGGATGTCGTCGTAGTTCACGCCGATCGCGAAGCCGAGGCCGACGACGCCCGCCCCGGCGAGCCGGCGCACATAGCGGCGCATGGCCTCGGGGTCCTCGGCGTCCAGGGTCATGGCGGTGACGAGCAGCAGCTCGCCGCCCTCCAGATAGGGAACGGGGTCGGCCAGCTCGCTGACGTGGGCCCAGCGGACCGGGGTCGCCAGTCGGTCCGCTCCGGCGCGGACGGTCAGCCGGAGCGCCGAGTGCTGGACGAGGGAGGCGAGAGTGGGCGGCATGGGACCTTCAGTCGGCGACCGGGCGGGGCCGGGAGGGACGGCGCGCCGGCCGGGGCCTTCGCCCCGCCCCGTGCTCCGTCCCGTCGGGGTGGCGGATCCGATTCTGCCAGCCCGTAGCGGTCGGGGCGGTTGCCTCGGGCGCGGACGCGTGTCCCCGGCCCGGGGTCAGCCCCGCAGGTCCACCAGCAGGGGCGGGGCGTGTTCCCCCCGTACGGTCGTCAGCGAGAGGACGGCGTGCCCGGCGGGCACCTGGTGGGCGAGGTCGGAGGCGGACCAGCGGGCCCGTTCAACCTCGCGGACGGTGACGGCCTCGGCGGTGACGGCCTTGCCGGTGACCAGGCGGCGCATCAGGTGCATCGCCTTGGTGAGGGGTTCGTCGGAGAGGATCTGCCGGTTGGTGACATCGCGGGTCTGCACCCATTCGGTGCCCCAGGCCTCGGCGAACCGGTTGCCGTCCCAGGGCGCGAGCCCCGCGAACGCCATCCGGCAGCCGACCGCGCCCAGCAGCGGTCCGCGCAGGGACTCGGGGACCTCCTCCAGGGTGCGCAGGGCGAGCACCACACCGGCGTTGGCGGAGCGCAGCCGCTGGATGGCGCGGACCGCGTCGGGGGTGACGGCGGCCATGGCGTCGTCGAGCACCAGGGCCGCGAAGAGCGACCGGTCGGTACGGGCGAGCGCGGCCTCGGCGAACTGGGCGAGCACCAGCCGGGCGATGATCCGGGACGCCTCGGCGTGGCCGCGTTCGGGGAGGTCGATCCGGACCCGGAGGGGGTGTTCGACGGCCCGCAGCGAGAACTGCCGTCCGGTGCCGTCGGTACGGAAGAAGGGGGCGAAGGCGGGGCGGTCGAGGAAGGCGATCCGCTCCGCGAGGAGCACGCCGACATCGTCGGCGCGGGCGGCCTGCCGTTCCCGGGCATCCAGCTCGCGCAGCTGGGCGGCGGCTCCCGGGCCCGCCTGCCGCCGCAGCGCCTCGCGCAGCCCGTCGATCACAGCGGGCACCCCGCCCAGCAGCTCGCGCAGTTCCGGTACGGCGGGGAAGCGGCCGTGGACGCTCCGGTAGGGGCCGATCAGCTGGGCCAGCGCGGTGGCGGCGCGGCCGCTCTCGCCGCCGGGGAGCCCCGCCGCGAGATCGCCGATCAGCGCCTCGGCGAGGGTGCGGGCCGCCTCGTCGGGGTCGTCGGCGCCGCCGTAGAGGTCCAGGTCGTGCGTGGCTCCGGCCCGGCCGAGGGCGATGACCAGGTCGAAGGCGTCGTCGGGGGCGAGTCCCGCGCCCTGCGCGGTGACGGCGACCACGGCGGCCCGGTTGGCCAGCGCGAGCAGGCACAGCGACTCCACGACGGGCCGCACCAGCCGGTCGCTCTTGCCGACGCCGGACGGGCCGACGGCGAGCAGCGAGGTCCCCAGGAGCGCGGGGTCGAGGGCGACTCCGGTGGTGCGGCGGGGGTAGGGGTTGCGGGGGTCGTCGACGGCGGTCCCGATCCGCACCTGCCCGGTGGCCAGGTCGTGGACGGCCGTCCGCCGGGGCAGGTCCCGCGCTCCGGAGGGGTGGACGCAGGCGCCGGCGCCCCGCGCGCGCACGCTGTCGGCGAACGACGCCAGCAGCTCGGGCCGGGAGCGGGCGGAGTGCCAGGCCGTGCGGATCCTGGCGTAGTCGACGTCGCCGAGGGCGCCCGCACGGGTGGCCTCGGTGAGGAGGTGCGCGGCGTCGGTCAGCCCGGCGGTCCGCAGCTCGGGCCATTCGACGGGGTCGGCGTCGGGCGTGCGGGGCCGGGGCGGGGCCTGGCGCCGTCCGCGCCCGGCGTAGCGGTGCCAGATCTCGGAGACATGGCCGAGGCGGGCGCAGAAGACCAGCAGGCCGCCGCCGACGGCGGCGTAGTAGAGGCCGCTGACGATGGAGAAGGTCCGCCCGTCCGCCATCCAGGCGTCCGGGGTGAGGACCAGGAGGGGCCAGATCCAGTAGTCGCCGAGGTAGCCGTTCCAGAGCAGCGACCAGAACAGCCAGCCGCTGAGGAGGGCGATGATGGCGCCGGCGAAGAGCCGGCGGGCGGGCACCTGGTCGGGTTCGACGGCGGCCCGGGGGCGGTGGCCGAAGCGCCAGATCCCCGGGTCGGCGGCGGGCCGGGGGGTGCGCAGCCAGTCGACGACGGCGGCCCGGGGGGCGGGGGCGTGGCCGGGCATCGGCGGCGGGGTCGGTGACGAGGCCGCGGGCGGCGCGGCGGGGGGCACCGGAGGCACGGCCCGGGCGGGCGGCACGGACGGCGGCGGCGGTGTCCCGGGGCCGGGGGCAGGGGGCCCGTCCGGGGAGCGGGGCGGAACCCCTGCCCCGGGCTCGTGCCCCGTGCCGCGTGCGTCGAATGCGCCTTCGGTGTCCATGAACCCTCTTCCCCCCTGACCAGCCAGGCCCGCTCTGTGCCCCGTCCTGTGCCCCGTCAATCTACTGTCCCGGCGGGGGCAGTTCACCGATTCGGCCGGGCCGGCCCCGTCCGGCCGGATCGGGTCACCGGGAGATCGCCCCCGGCCCGCCTATGTCCGGCGAGGACAACCCCTCACCCCCAACACTCCCGAACGGCGCATGCCCACCCCGCTCCCCCACCCCTAGGGTCTGCGCATAACGGAATCCACGAGATCCGCAACACCCTCCCGGGGCCAGCACCCGGAACCCCGCCCCCGAACCCCGGATCCTGATCGCGCGGATCCCCGGAACACCCAGGAGCCCCCATGACCGCCATCCCCCAGGAGCGCCGCGTCGTCACCGCGATTCCCGGACCGAAGTCGATCGAGCTCCAGGCCCGGCGCAGCGCCGTGGTCGCCGCGGGCGTCGGGTCGGTGCTGCCCGTGTTCACCGCGCGGGCCGGGGGCGGGATCATCGAGGACGTCGACGGGAACCGGCTGATCGACTTCGGCTCGGGCATCGCCGTCACCAGCGTGGGCGCGAGCGCCGAGGCCGTCGTGCGCCGGGCCTCCGCGCAGCTCGCGGACTTCACGCACACCTGTTTCATGGTCACGCCGTACGAGGGGTACGTGGAGGTCGCGGAGGCGCTGGCCGAGCTGACCCCGGGCGACCACGCCAAGAAGTCCGCCCTGTTCAACTCCGGCGCCGAGGCCGTCGAGAACGCGGTCAAGATCGCCCGTGCGTACACCAAGCGCCAGGCGGTCGTGGTCTTCGACCACGGCTACCACGGCCGGACCAACCTCACGATGGCGCTGACGGCGAAGAACATGCCGTACAAGCAGGGCTTCGGCCCGTTCGCCCCCGAGGTCTACCGGGTGCCGGTGGCGTACGGCTACCGCTGGCCGACCGGGGCGGAGAACGCCGGTGCCGAGGCGTCGGCCATGGCGATCGACCAGATCAGCAAGCAGATCGGGGCCGAGAACGTCGCCGCGATCATCATCGAGCCGCTGCTCGGCGAGGGTGGCTTCATCGAGCCCGCGAAGGGCTTCCTGCCGGCGCTCGCCGCGTTCGCCCGCGAGAACGGCATCGTCTTCGTCGCGGACGAGATCCAGTCCGGTTTCTGCCGCACGGGCCAGTGGTTCGCCTGTGAGGACGAGGGCGTCGTCCCGGACCTGATCACCACCGCCAAGGGCATCGCGGGCGGTCTGCCGCTCGCCGCCGTCACCGGCCGCGCGGAGATCATGGACGCCGCGCACCCGGGCGGCCTCGGCGGCACGTACGGCGGCAACCCGGTGGCCTGCGCCGGTGCCCTCGGCGCGATCGAGACGATGAAGGAGCTGGACCTCAACGCGAAGGCCCGGCGCATCGAGGAGGTCATGAAGGGCCGCCTGGCGGCGATGCAGGAGAAGTTCCCGGTCATCGGCGAGATCCGGGGCCGTGGCGCGATGATCGCGATCGAGCTGGTGCAGGACCGGGCCACGAAGGAGCCGCACGCGGCGGCCGCCGCCGCGCTGGCGAAGGCGTGTCACGCGGAGGGGCTGCTCGTCCTCACCTGCGGCACCTACGGCAACGTGCTGCGCTTCCTGCCGCCGCTGGTGATCGGCGAGGACCTGCTGAACGAGGGCCTGGACATCATCGAGCAGGCGCTCGCCCGCCTCTGAGCGGGGGGACGGCCGCCGGGAACGGCAGCCGGGGACACAGGGTGACGGTCCGGGGCGAACGGACGCCGCCCGCCCTGGACCGGCACCCTCCGCTCCGGCGGAACGGTCACTACCTGTGAAGAACGTGTGGGGGCCCGATGGCGGGATGGAGATCCGGCTGTCGGTCCCCCCGCCGCCTGCCGTACGGTTTCTGCAGATGAGAGAAACACCCCGCTCGCAGGGGACTGCGAGCGATGCCGGTCCGGGGCTTCCCCAGCCCAGTTCCGGTCGTGCCCTTGCGCACACCACCGGAGCTTCGGGCTCCGGAACTCCTCACCGATCGGATGGCCGCTCGTCCCAAACCCCCCGGGGCCTGCGGCGGCCCGGTCCCGTCGGCCGCTCCGGAACTACCCCCCCTGTTCCGGAGCGGCCGGCCTTTCGCTTCCCCGGCCCCGGCTCCCCCCGGCCCGCGCGGCACACCGCCGTCGCGGCCGTCTGTACGGTGCTCTTCGCCCTGGTCACCTGGCAGGTGATGGCGGACGGCCCGCTGCGCCGGCTGGACGAGCGCATCGGCCGGACCGCCGTCGGCCACGGCCCCCGGCCGCTCACCGAACTCCTCGCCGACCTCGGCGGCGTCGCCCTCGCCCTGCCGGTCCTGGCGCTGGCCGCCGCGTACACCCTGTGGCGGGACGGGCGGGCACGGCGGTACGAGGTGCTGCTGAGCGCAGCCGCCCTCGCCGCCGTACCCGCCCTCGTCGTCCCGCTGAAGGCGCTCACCGACCGGCCGGGCCCGCTGACGGACGCCACCGGCCACTTCCCCTCCGGTCACACGGCGACCGCCCTGGTGGCCTATGCCGGCGCGGCCCTGCTGATCGCCCCGTACCAGGGCCGGATCCGCTGGGCGATGCCCGCCGCCGGGGTGCTGACCCTGGCGACGGGCATCGGTCTGGTGCTGCGCGGGTACCACTGGCCGCTGGACGTGATCGGCAGTGTGCTGCTCTGGTGCGGGGTGCTGCTCCCGGCCGTCCGGGCGGTCAGCTCCAGACGTAGGCGTCGAAGTTCCGCGAGAACTGCCACTGGTTGAAGCGGTCCCAGTTGATCGACCAGGTCATCAGCCCGCGCAGGGCGGGATAGGTGCCGCGCGGCCGGTAGGTGCCGCAGTTGGTGCCCTTCGTCAGGCAGTCCAGCGCCCGGGTGACCTCGCCGGGCACGGTGTGGCCGCCCGCCGCGTGGGTGGAGGCCGGCAGACCGATCGCGACCTGGTCGGGGCGGAGCGCCGGGAAGACGCGGGACTGGTTGCCGGCCACCGGGAAGCCGGTGAGCAGCATGTCGGTCAGGGCGACATGGAAGTTGACGGCGCCCATCGTGTGGTACTGGTTGTCCAGGCCCATGATCGGCCCGGAGTTGTAGTGCTGGACGTGGAGCAGGGTCAGATCGTCCCGGAGCGCGTGGATGACCGGAAGGTAGGAGCCGGCGCGCGGGTCCTGGCCGCCCCAGGGTCCCGAGCCGTAGAACTGGTAGCCGAGCTGGACGAAGAACGTCTCCGGCGCCATGGTGAGCACGAAGTCACGGCCGTAGCGCGCCTTGAGGGTCTTCACCGCGGAGATCAGGTTGACGATCACGGGGGTGGTCGGGGCGCGGAAGTCGGTGTCCCCGGTGTTCAGTGAGAGGGAGTGGCCCTCGAAGTCGATGTCGAGGCCGTCGAGCCCGTACTCGTCGATGATCCGCGAGACGGATGTGACGAAGGCGTCCCGGGCGCCGGTGGAGGCCAGCTGCACCTGCCCGTTCTGGCCGCCGATGGAGATCAGCACCTTCTTGCCCGCCGCCTGCTTGGCCTTGATGGCCGCCTTGAACTCGGTGACGGACTCGACGTTCGGGCACTCGGTCACCGGGCAGAGGGAGAAGCGGATGTCGCCGGAGGTCACCGAGGTGGGTTCGCCGAAGGCGAGGTTGATGACGTCCCACGAGTCGGGGACGTCGGCCATCCGGGTGTAGCCGGAGCCGTTGGCGAAGCTGCTGTGGAGATAGCCGACGAGGGCGTGCGGCGGGAGCCCGCCGCCGGTGCCGCCCGCCGGGGTGGTCACGTTGACGGCGGCGGACTTCGCCGACTCGCCCGCGCTGTTGGCGGCGCTCACCTGGAAGGTGTACGCGGTCTCGGGGGTGAGCCCGCCGACCGTGGTCGAGGTGCCGTTCACCGACGCGACCTTGGTGGCGCCCCGGTAGACGTGGTACTCGGTGGCGCGGGCGGCCGGGTTCCAGCTCAGCGGTACGGAGGTGGCCGAGGGGGTTCCGGCGGCGAGGCCGGTGGGCGCGTCGGGGACCCGTACCGGGTCGCCACCCGGTCCGAAGAGGGAGATGTCGTCGGCGTGGTAGGCGGCGGTGCCGTACCAGCCGTGGGTGTAGAGGGTGACGGAGGTGGTGGTGGCGCCGGTGCGGAAGGTGGTGGACAGCCTCTGGTAGCTGGGAGCGGACGGCGTCCAGGCGTAGCTGTCGGTGGTGCCGGTGCCGGTCACCCCCAGATAGGCGTAGCCACCCTGGACCCAGCCGCTGAGGGTGTACGCCGAGTTGGGCTGGACGGTGACGGTCTGGGTGCATCGGGCGTTGTCGCCGCCGGACGGGGTCGCTCTGAGCGCCCCCGTGCCGGTACGGACGGGGGTGGTGACGGCGCTGCCGCTGCCGGCGGAGCAGCTCCAGCCCGTGAGGCCCGCTTCGAAGCCGCCGTTGACGGCGAGTTCGGTGTCGGCGGCCTGGGCGGGGCCGGCTGTCGCCACGAGCCCGCCGGCGGCGAGTGCGACGGCGGCGAGGACGGCGGTCAGCCGGCCGCGGCCCCTGCGGCGGGGGGAGCGCGCGGCCCGGTCTCTGGTGCGTTCCACAACTGCCTCCGAACGTGGGGGGATGGAAGTGGGAGCGCGCACAATTTGGTCCAGACCAATGGGGTTGTCAAGACTCCGCGCAGGAGGTGGGCACGCACGGCGGCGGCGGGCAGGGCGGTCGGCACCGCCATGACCGCCCTGCCCGGCGGGGCGTACCCGGCCGAGGTGACCGGCGCACCGGGCCCGCGGCAGGACACGGCGGCCCCTCTCACCCGTCCTCGTCCAGGGAGATGAGCGCCGTCGCCTCGTGCATCGCCGCCTCCAACAGCTCCGGATCGGTGAGGACGCCGGAGCCGTCCGGGGCGACCAGCCAGCGGATGCCGCTGCCGGCGGCCCGCCCCGGATGCGGCACCACGAGCCAGTTCCCCGCCCCGACCCCCCGGATGCCGGTGCCGAGCCAGTGCCCGGTGGTCCCCGGCGGTACGAAGAAGCCGAGCCGGGCGTCGCCGAAGTCGGCGAGTACCGGACCGGTCCGGTGGACCAGCCGGTTCAGCACATCGAGGGTGCGGTACCCCAGCCGTCCCGGAAGGATGAGCACGTCCCAGCGGTGCCCGGCGGGCAGCAGCGTGATCCCCAGGGGACTGCGCTCCCACTCCCACCGGCAGGCGTCCGGGTCGGGCGCCACCGATACCAGCCACTCCACCGCTGCCCTGGGCCCTGAGCCAGCCATCGCCCGGCCTCCGTCCGTCGTCCCGTGCGCGATAAGCGCCTTCACGGGGGGAGAGCGGGACGGGCGGCGGTTATGACGCGGGTTGGCGCACCTTCCGCGGTTCTTCCGCGGTGACCCGCGTCACCGGGCACAGCGGAACGCGGCATACGGGGGTTCAGCTGTCGAAGCCGAGCCCCAGCCGGTCCAGGGTCCGCAGCCAGGCGTTGCGCCGGCCGCCCCGGTCGTCGGCCCGGGCCAGCGACCACTGGGTGATCCCGATCCCGGCCCAGGCCACGGGCTCCGGCGGGAACGGCAGCGGCTTGGTGCGCACCATCTCCAGCGCGGTGCGCCCGGTGCGCTCCCCCGCCAGCAGATCGAGCATCACGTCGGCGCCGAAGCGGCTGGCGCCGACGCCGAGCCCGGTGTAGCCGGCCGCGTAGGCGACCCGGCCCCGGTGGGCGGTGCCGAAGAACGCCGAGAACCGCGAGCAGGTGTCGATCGCCCCGCCCCAGGCGTGGGTGAAGCGGACCCCCTCCAGCTGCGGAAAACAGCGGAAGAAGTTCCCCGCGAGGGTCAGATACGTCCGGGGCCGCTGGTCCAGGTCGGCGTTGAGCCGCCCGCCGAAGGGGTAGACCGCGTCGTAGCCGCCCCACAGGACCCGGTGGTCGGCGGTGAGCCGGAAGTAGTGGAACCGGTTGGCCGCGTCCGCCAGCCCCTCCCGGCCGTGCCAGCCGATCGCGTCCCGCTGGGCCTCGGTCAGCGGCTCGGTCATCAGGGCGTAGTCGTAGACGGGGACGGTGTACGGCCGCACCCGGCGGACCAGGGAGGGGAAGACGTTGGTGCCGAGGGCGACCCGGCGGGCGAACACCCTCCCGTACGGGGTGCTCACCGCCATCCCGGAGCCGGTCGCGGCGAGCCGCTGCCCCGGGGTGTTCTCGTGGATGCGGACACCCCGTTCGAGGCAGACGCGCTTGAGGCCCCAGGCCAGCTTCGCCGGGTGGAGCAGCGCGGTGCCCCGGCTGTCGACGAGGCCGCCGAGGAAGGTCGGCGAGTTCGCCCGGGCCCGTACCGCGTCCCGGTCCAGGAGTGCGAGCCCGTCGCCGAGGCCGAGCCCGCGGGCCCGCTCGTACAGCTCCGTCAGTTCGGTCAGATGGTGGGGGCGGGTGGCGACGTCGATGGCGCCGGAGCGTTCGAAGTCGCAGTCGATGGCGTGGTCGGCCACCGTCCGCTCGATGGCGTCGAGGTTGTCCTCGCCCATCCGGTCCAGGGCGGCGATCTCCCCGGGCCAGCGGGCGAGACCGTTGGCGAGGCCATGGGTCAGGGAGGCGGCGCAGAAGCCGCCGTTGCGGCCGGAGGCGGCCCAGCCCGCCTCCCGTCCTTCGATCAGGACGACATCGCGGGCCGGGTCGCGCTCCTTGGCGAGCAGCGCCGTCCACAGGCCGCTGTAGCCGCCGCCGACGACGAGCAGGTCGCAGTGCTCGTCGCCGGTGAGGGCGGGCCGTACGGGAGGCCGGGCGGGATCGTCCAGCCAGTAGGGGGTCGGTGTGGCGTCGGCAAGGGATGGTGCGAAGTTCATGGCGTTGGCGGCCATGCTTTCCACTCCTTAGGTGTCCGCTGCGGCCGGGCCCTTGCGCCGGTCCGTCAGCGGGCGGATGCGCTGTTCTTTTTTCGCCGGCCGGTGATGACCTGTCCGGCGATCACGATCAGTACGGCGATGGCGAACATGGCCGTACCGATGACATTGATCTGTACGGGGGTGCCGCGCTGTGCGGAGCCCCAGACGAACATCGGGAAGGTGACGGTGGAGCCCGAGGTGAAATTCGTGATGATGAAGTCGTCGAAGGAGAGCGCGAACGCGAGCAGCGCGCCCGCGGCTATTCCGGGTGCGGCGATCGGCAGGGTGACCCGCAGAAAGGTCTGCACGGGCCCCGCGTAGAGGTCGCGGGCGGCCTCCTCCAGCCGGGGGTCCATGGACAGGACCCGGGCCTTGACCGCCACCACGACGAAGCTGAGGCAGAACATGATGTGGGCGATGAGGACGGTGAGCGGGCCGAGTTCGGCGCCGAGGTTGAGGAAGAGGGTCAGCAGGGAGGCGGCCATGACCACCTCGGGCATGGCCATGGGCAGGAAGATCAGCGCGTTGACGGCGCCGCGCGCCCGGAAGCGGTAGCGGACCAGGGCGAAGGCGATCATCGTGCCGAGCGCGGTGGCGGCGAGGGTCGCCCAGAGGGCGAGCTGGAGCGAGAGCGCGAGCGAGCCGCACAGGTCGGGCACGCCGCACGGGTCCCGCCAGGCGTCGGTGGAGAATTCACGCCAGGTGTAATTGAATTTCCCGGCCGGCTTGTTGAAGGAGAACACCATCACGACGATGTTCGGCAGCACCAGATAGGCGAGGGTGCACAGTCCAGCGAGGACGACGACATTGCGTCTCAGCCAGGCCATCAGACCAGTTCCTCCGTTCCGGCCCGCCGGATGTAGATGGTGACCACGATCAGTACCACGGCCATCAGCAGGAAGGAGAGCGCGGCGGCGGTCGGATAGTCGAGCACCCGCAGGAATTGCGACTGGATGACGTTGCCGACCATTTTGGTGTCGGTGGAGCCGAGGAGTTCGGCGTTGATGTAGTCGCCGCTGGCCGGGATGAAGGTCAGCAGGGTGCCGGAGACGACGCCGGGCAGCGAGAGCGGGAAGGTCACCTTGCGGAAGACGGTGGCCGGGGCGGCGTACAGATCGCCGGCAGCCTCGTGGAGCCTCGGGTCGATCCGTTCCAGCGAGGTGTAGAGCGGCAGGATCATGAAGGGGAGGAAGTTGTAGGTGAGGCCGGTGACCACGGCGAGGGGGGTGGCGAGGACCCGGTCCCCCTCGGTCATGCCGAGCAGCGCGGTGAGGTGGAGGAAGCCGGTGGCGTCGAGGAACTCCACCACCGGTCCGCTGTCGGCGAGGATCGTCTTCCAGGCCAGGGTGCGGATGAGGAAGCTCGTGAAGAAGGGCGCGACGACGAGGACGAGCAGCAGGTTCCGCCAGCGGCCGGCCCGGAAGGCGATGAGGTACGCGAGCGGATAGCCGAGCAGCAGGCACAGGGCGGTCGCGGTGCCCGCGTACAGGACCGAGCGGACGAAGTGCGGCCAGTACTCGGCGAGGGCGTCCGTGTAGGTGGGGAAGTGCCAGGTGACCCGGTAGCCCTCCTCCAGGGAGCCGGTCTGGACGGAGGTCGACGCCTGGTAGACGAGGGGCAGCAGGAAGAAGACCAGCAGCCACAGGATGCCGGGCAGCAGCAGCCAGTACGGCACGAGGGCGCGGCGCAGCGGGGGCCGGTGGCGGCGCTCGGCCGGTGCGGGCGCGGGCGCGGATTCCCCGGGGGCCGGGGGCGCGGTGGTGGTGGTCACGCGCGCTCCCCGGTGGACGCCGCGGCATCGGGCTGTACGGGATCGGGCTGTACGGGATCGGGTTCTACGGCGTCGGGCTGTGTGCCGTCGAGGCCGAAGGCGTGTTCGGGGTCCCAGTGCAGGACGACGGGGGCACCGGGGGCCAGCCGGCTGTCGCGCCCGGTGTTCTGGACGTACACCTCCAGCGTTCCGCAGGCCGGGGTGGCGACGGCGTACTGGGTGGAGACGCCGAGGAAGCTGGCGGAGGTGATGGTTCCGGAGAAACGGTTCCGCCCGTCGGGGACCGTGCCCGCCACGGCGGCGTCGTCGGCGTGGACCAAGGAGACCTTCTCCGGGCGGATGCCGACGAGCAGCCGGCCGCCGGAGGAGGGCGTGGTGGCGCAGCGGTCCGCCGGCACCTTCAGCTCCGTGCCGCCCGCCGTGACGGTGACCGTGCCGCCGAAGACGCCCGTGACCGTGGCCGCGATGAGGTTCGACGTCCCGAGGAAGTTGGCGACGAACCCGGTGCGCGGCGTCTCGTACAGCTCGGTGGGCGCGCCCAGCTGTTCCACCCGGCCGCCGTTCATCACCGCGACGGTGTCGGCCATGGTCATGGCCTCCTCCTGGTCGTGGGTGACATGGATGAAGGTGATGCCGACCTCGGTCTGGATGCGCTTGAGCTCCAGCTGCATCCGGCGGCGCAGCTTGAGGTCGAGCGCGCCGAGGGGTTCGTCGAGGAGCAGCACCTGGGGGTGGTTGATCAGCGCGCGGGCGACGGCGACCCGCTGCTGCTGGCCGCCGGAGAGCTGGTGCGGGCGGCGGCCGGCGAACTCGCCGAGCTGGACGAGGTCCAGCATCTGTGCCACCTGCTTCTTCACGGAGGTCACACCCCGGCGGCGGAGGCCGAAGGCGACGTTCTCGAAGATCGTCAGATGGGGGAAGAGGGCGTAGCTCTGGAAGACGGTGTTGACGGGCCGCTTGTGCGGCGGAAGCCGGGTGACGTCGCGGTCGCCGAGGAGGACGGCGCCCGTGGTGGGGTCCTCCAGTCCGGCGATCATGCGCAGGGTGGTGGTCTTGCCGCAGCCGGAGGCCCCGAGGAGGGCGAAGAAGGCGCCCTGGGGGACGGTCAGGTCCAGGGGGTGCACGGCGGTGGAGGCGGAGTGGGGGTAGGTCTTGCTGATCCCCACGAGGCGGACATCGCCGCCCGCTGGTGTCTCGGTCATGGGTCGCGGTCCCAGTGGTAGCGGGTGAACGGAGGGTTCCGGGCGTGGAGGCCGGCCGGCGGCGCGCCCGGCGCCGAGGGGGCCGGTGCCGCTCGGGCGCCGGTGCGGGCCGTGTGGTCGGTACGGGCCGTGCGATCGGTACGGGCCGTGCCGCTCAGGCGCCGATGAGCTTGGCGAACTTCTCCTCGTACGCCTTCTCCTCCTCGCTCGTCAGCGAGCGGAAGGCGTGCGAGCGGGCGGCCATGGCCTTGTCCGGGACGATCAGCGCATTGCTCGCGAGGGCGGGGTCGATCCTGGCGAGTTCGGCGGCGACGCCGTCGACCGGGCAGACGTAGTTGATGTACGCGGCGAGCCGGGCCGCGACGGCGGGCTCGTAGTAGTAGTCGATCAGCCGGGTGGCGTTGGCGCGGCGCCGGGCCCCGGCGGGGATCAGCAGATTGTCGGTGGAGGTGAGATATCCGGCGGCGGGGATGGCGTACCGGATGTCCGGGTTGTCGGCCTGGAGCTGGATGACGTCACCGGCCCACGCGAGACAGGCCGCGAGGTCGCCCTTGCCGAGGTCGGAGGTGTAGTCGTTGCCGGTGAAGCGGCGGATCTGCTTCTTGTCGACGGCCTTCTGGAGGCGGGCCAGGGCGCTGTCGTAGTCGTCGTCGGTGAAGCGGGCGGGGTCCTTGCCGAGGTCGAGCAGGGCCATGCCGACGGTGTCGCGCATCTCGGTCAGCAGCCCGACCCGGCCCTTGAGGGAGCGGTCGTCGAGCAGTTGGGAGACGGAGTCGACCGTCTTCCCGCCGGTCGCCTTGATGTTGTAGGCGATGACGGTGGAGATCCCGGTCCAGGGGTAGGTGTAGGCCCGGCCGGGGTCCCAGTCGGGGGCGCGGAACTGCGCGGAGAGCCGGGCGTACGCGTTGGGCAGCAGCGCGGTGTCCAGTTTCTGCGCCCAGCCCAGGCTGATCATGCGGCCGGCCAGCCAGTCCGTGACGCAGATCAGATCGCGGCCGGTGCTCTGTCCTGCGGCCAGCTGTGGCCGGATCTTGCCGAAGAACTCGACGTTGTCGTTGATGTCCTCGGTGTACTTGACCTTGATCCCGGTCCGCCGGGTGAAGGCGGCGAGCGAGGGGCGGGACGTGTTGTCGTCGCCGACGTCCATGTATTCGGTCCAGTTGGAGAAGACGACGGTCCTCTCCTTCGCGGAGTGGTCGTCGGCGTTCTCTCCGCCGCCGTCCCGCCGGGCGGGCGGGATGCCGCAGCCGGCGAGGGCGGCGAGCGCGCCGAGGCCGAGCGCTCCGGCGCCCGAGGCGCGGAGCAGCGACCGCCGGGTGAGGGCGCCCCGGCCACCGGCGATGCTGCGCCGTATCGCCGCCGACTGGGCCTCGGACAGGCCGTCGGGCTCGTAGGGATCCATCACGCTGTGCCCTTTCGGGTCAGGCCCGCGCGGGCGGGACGGTCGGGGGTGGGGTCGTGCGGTGCATGGCTGTGCCGTGCGGGGTGGTGCGGTGGGGGGCGTACCAGCCGGTCGGCCCGGTGCCGGTACGGCGCCACAAGGATGCCGGGTCGGTTCCGGGGGGTGGTACCGGGGGTGGTTCCGGGCGGATTCCGGGGTGGGCGCCGGTGGGTTTGGGGCCCGGATCCCCGGTGGGAGCGGTCCGCCGGGGACCGGCCGGACGGCGGGGTCAGCCCCGCGGTCCGCCGAGAACCGTACCGTGCCAGCCCTTCGACGCCACGCCCGTATTGTCGAACATTACGTGCTTGACCTGCGTGTACTCCTCGAAGGAGTAGACCGACATGTCCTTGCCGAAGCCGGAGGCGCGCCAACCTCCGTGCGGCATCTCGCTGATGATGGGGATGTGGTCGTTGATCCAGACGCAGCCCGCCGCCAGCTCGCGGGTGGCGCGGTTGGCGCGGAAGACGTCCCGGGTCCAGGCGGAGGCGGCCAGTCCGTAGGGGGTGTCGTTGGCGAGCGCGATGCCCTCGTCGTCGGAGTCGAAGGGCAGGACGGCGAGGACCGGGCCGAAGATCTCGCACTGGACGGCCTCGCTGTCCTGGGGGGCGTCCGTGATCAGGGTGGGCGGCCAGTAGGCGCCCGCGCCGCCGGGGACCGTGCCCGGGGTGCGGACGGTGGCGTACGAGCGGGCGCGCTCCACCACGGCGGCGACCCGGTCGCGCTGGACCCGGGAGACGAGGGGGCCGAGGTCGGTGTCCGGGTCGAAGGGGTCGCCGGCGCGGACGGTCGCCATCAGATCGGCGATGCCCTCGGCCAGCCGCTCGTACAGGGGGCGCTGGACATAGACGCGGGTGGCAGCGGTGCAGTCCTGACCGGCGTTGATGAGCGAGCCGGCGACCGCGCCCCGCACGGCGGCCTCCACGTCGGCGTCGTCGAAGACCACGAAGGGGGCCTTGCCGCCGAGTTCCAGGTGGAGCCGCTTGACGGAAGCGCCTGCGAGCGCGGCGATCCGCTTGCCGACGGCGGTGGAGCCGGTGAAGGAGACCATGGCGACGTCCGGGTGGGCCACCAGGTGCTCGCCCGCCCGGCGGCCGGTGCCGGAGACGATGTTGACCACGCCGTCGGGGATGCCCGCCTCCTGTGCGGCCTCGGCGAACATCAGCGAGGTCAGCGGGGTGATCTCGGCGGGCTTGAGCACGATCGTGTTGCCTGCCGCGATCGCCGGGAGGATCTTCCAGGCGGCCATCTGGAGCGGATAGTTCCAGGGGGCGACGGAACCGATGACGCCGATGGGCCCGCGCCGGACGTACGAGGTGTGGTCCCCGCTGTACTCGCCGGCCGACTGGCCGGGCAGATGGCGGGCGGCGCCCGCGAAGAAGGCCGTGTTGTCGACGGTGCCGGGGACGTCGAACTCGCCGCTCAGCCTGATGGGCTTGCCGCACTGGAGGGTTTCGGTCCGGGCGAGGTCGCCGGAGCGGTCCGCGAGGACGGCGGCGAGCCGGTGCAGGGCGTCGGAGCGCTCGCCGGGGGTCGCGCCCGCCCAGGCCGGGAAGGCGGCGCGGGCCGCCGCGACGGCCGCGTCGACGTCGGCGGGGCCGGCCGCCGCGTACGTATGGACGGTCCTGCCGGTGGCGGGGTCCACGACGTCCTGCGTGGATCCGGCGGTGCCCGGCCGCAGCCGGCCGCCGATGAACTGCGCGCCCGCCGCGAAACGGTCCGGCACCTGGTAGCGGTTGCTCATGACGCTCTCCGTACTCCCGGCTCTCCGTGCTCCCGGCATCCCCGCTCGCAGGACCCCGGTCCGCACACCACCGGGGAACCTCCGCCGCCGGGCCGCGGCCCCGGACGCTCCTCCGATGGGTGCCGAGGTGTCGCCCCAGCGCGAATTGAGTGCCGATCCTGGCAGAGGGCCCCCTGGGCAACAAGTGATTCCGTTGTTGCCTTTTGGTCACGCGACGGAATCGGTGGACCTTCTGTCGGGTCTGCGGGCTCCGGACCGTACGGAGTGTCAGTGGCGGGTGCCAGACTTCTGGACATGAACGACGCGAGGGAACCGTTGTGCGTGGCAGAGCTGCTCCACCGGGCCGGCGCCGGTGAGCGGGTGAGGTATCTGCACTTCTGGGGGCACGCGCCGCGCCACGACGGGCGGATCGGCCCGAGCTGTCTGAGCCAGTGGTGGCCCTCGCCCTTCACGGTCGACGGGGTGGAGTACGCCACGGCCGAGCACTGGATGATGGCGGCCAAGGCCCGGCTGTTCGGTGATCCCCGGGCCGAGGCGCTGGCGCTGGCGGCGGGAAGCCCGGCCGAGGCCAAGCGGGCGGGCCGGCTGGTGCGCGGCTTCGACGAGGAGATATGGGCGCGCGAGCGGTTCGCCGTCGTGACCGCGGGCAGTGTGCACAAGTTCGGGCAGCACGAGGAGTTGCGGGAGTTCCTGCTGACGACCGGGGAGCGGGTGCTGGTGGAGGCCAGCCCGCGTGACCGGATCTGGGGCATCGGGCTGGCCGCGGGCGACGAGCGGGCCGAGGACCCGGCGCGCTGGCAGGGGCTCAATCTGCTGGGGTTCGCGCTGATGGCGGCCCGCGCGGAGCTGCGGCAGCGGGCCCAGGCGGGCTGACGTGAGCCGGCGAGGGTGCCGGGAGACCGGCGGGAGCCCGGCAGAGGCACGGCGGGCCCGCCGCCTACGATGAGGTGCGCGACGCCGGCAGCCGCCACCGACACTGACACCACTGACACCGTTCCGGAGGACCCGATGACCGATCTGCACACCTTTATCGCCGGCCTTCCCAAGGCCGAGTTGCATGTGCACCACGTCGGGTCCGCCTCCCCCCGTATCGTCGCCGAACTCGCCGCCCACCACCCCGACTCCAGGGTCCCCACCGACCCCGACGCGCTGGCGGACTACTTCACCTTCACCGACTTCGCGCACTTCATCGACGTCTATCTCTCGGTCGTGGACCTGATCCGCACCCCCGAGGACGTCCGGCTGCTCACCTTCGAGGTGGCCCGGGACATGGCCCGGCAGAACATCCGGTACGCGGAGCTGACCATCACCCCGTTCAGCTCCATCCGGCGCGGGATCGAGGACCGGGCCTTCATGGCGGCGATCGAGGACGCCCGCAAGGCGGCCGAGGCCGAGCTGGGGATCGTGCTGCGCTGGTGCTTCGACATCCCCGGCGAGGCGGGGCTCGAAGCCGCCGAGGAGACCACCCGGCTCGCGGTCGACCTGCGCCCCGAGGGCCTGGTCTCCTTCGGTCTCGGCGGCCCCGAGATCGGTGTGCCCCGGCCGCAGTTCAAGCCGTACTTCGACCGGGCCATCGCGGCGGGGCTGCGCTCGGTGCCGCACGCCGGGGAGACCACCGGGCCGCAGACCGTCTGGGACGCCCTGACCGAGCTGCGGGCCGAGCGCATCGGCCACGGCACCAGCTCCGCGCAGGACCCGGCGCTCCTCGCCCACCTCGCCGAGCGGCGGATCCCGCTGGAGGTCTGCCCCACCTCGAACATCGCCACCCGGGCCGTGCCCGACCTCGACCGGCACCCGATCCGGGAGATGGTCGCCGCCGGGGTCCTCGTCACGATCAACAGCGACGACCCGCCGATGTTCGGCACCGACCTCAACAACGAGTACGCGGTCGCCGCGCGCCTGCTCGACCTCGACGCGCGGGGCGTCGCCGGCCTCGCGAAGAACGCGGTGGAGGCGTCGTTCCTGGACCCGGCGGGCAAGGCCCGGATCAGCGCCGAGATCGACACGTACACCACCGCCTGGCTCACCCGCTGAGCGGCGCCGGGACCCCGGGGGAGAATGGGCCCATGCGTACCGTCACCGCCGTAGGACACCGGGGGGACCCGTACCTCGTCCGGGAGAACACGCTGCCCTCGCTGCGCTCGGCCGTCGGCAACGGGGCGGACGCCGTCGAGATCGACGTCCGCCTCACCCGGGACGGAGTCCCGGTGCTGCTCCACGACGCCACGCTGAAACGGCTCTGGGGCCATGACCGCCGGCTGGGCTCGCTGACCCGTGAGCAGGTGGCCCGGGTGACCGGCGGCGGGGTCCCCACCCTCGCCGAGGCGCTGGCCGTCCTCGCGGACCTGGGCGGCCCCCGGGTCATGATCGATCTGCCGGGCGCCGACGCGGAGACGGTCCGTACGGTGGTGGGCGTGGTGCGGGAGGCGGGCGCCCAAGAGCGCGCGTACTACTGCGCCGGGCCGCGCACCATGCTCGCCGTGCGGGACGCCGACCCCGCCGCCGAGATCTCCCTGACCTGGACCTCGCTCGCCCCGCCGCGCCCGGTGCTGCTCCAGGCGCTCCGCCCGCGCACCCTGAACTACCGTTTCGGCCTGGTCGGCAGGGCCCTCGCGGACCGGGTGCACGGCGAGGGGCTGCTGGTCTCCGCATGGACGGCGGACACCCGGCGCTCCATGCGCGCCCTGGTCGCGGCGGGCGTCGACTCGATCACCACCAACCGGGTCGGCACCCTGCGCTCGGTCCTCCTGGCCACCGGCGCCACGCAGGACGCCCGGGCCGCCGGGGCCGCCGCCCAAGCCTCCGGAGCCGCCCGGGCCGCCGGCCACTGAGCCGAACTCCCCCGCCGTACGGCCTGCTTGATCCTTCCGGCATCATGGACGGCCGGGCCCGCACCCCGGCGAAGGAGCACAGCAGATGACCGACAGGATCCGTACCGACGTCGCCCACAACGCCAGGGTCTGGAACCACTGGCTGCACGGCAAGGACAACTACCCCGTCGACCGCAGGGTCGGGGACCACATCACCGGCCTCTACCCGAGCATCGGCGAGGTGGCCCGCGCCGACCGGGCGTTCCTGGGCCGGGTGGTGACCCGGCTCGCCGGCGAGCGGGGCATCCGCCAGTTCCTGGACATCGGCACGGGGCTGCCCACCGCCGAGAACACCCACGAGGTCGCCCAGCGGGTCGCGCCGGATTCCCGGGTGGTCTACGTCGACAACGACCCGATCGTGCTGGCGCACGCCCGCGCCCTGCTCAGCAGCGCGCCCGAGGGGCGTACGGAGTATCTGGACGCCGACGCCCACGACCCGGAGGGGATCCTGCGCGCGGTGGAGCCGACGCTCGACCTCGACCGCCCGGTCGCCGTGATCATGCTCGGCATCCTCAACTTCGTCCTGGACACCGGCAAGGCCCGCGCCATCACACGCACCCTGATGGACGCGGTCCCCCCGGGGAGCTTCCTGGTGGTGACCCACCCGACGCTGGAGCTGGGCGGCGAGGGCAACGAGGAAGCGATGGCCTTCTGGAACGAGAACGCCACCCCGCCGATCACCGCCCGCACCGGCGCGGAGATCACCTCGTTCCTGGACGGCCTGGAGATCCTGGACCCGGGCGTGGTGTCCTGCTCCCGGTGGCACCCGGACCCTGCCGGGGAGTTGCCCGCGCTGGTGGCGCAGTACGGCGCGGTGGGTATCAAGCCGTAGTTCCCCGTACCGGATGCGGTGAGGCGTACCGGATGCGGGTGAGGCGTACCCGGTACGGGCGAGGGGCGCGGGATGTCCTCCCGCGCCCCTCATCCGTACCACCGGGCCCCCGGTGACCGGGGATCCGTGTGATCAGCCGTCGAGCGAGGTCATGACGTGCTTGATCCGGGTGTAGTCGTCGAAGCCGTACGCCGACAGGTCCTTGCCGTAGCCGGACTTCTTGAAGCCGCCGTGCGGCATCTCGGCGACCAGCGGGATGTGGGTGTTGATCCACACGCAGCCAAAGTCCAGCGCCTTGGACATGCGCATGGCACGGGCGTGGTCCTTGGTCCAGACGGAGGACGCGAGGGCGTACTCGACGCCGTTGGCCCAGGTGAGGGCCTGGGCCTCGTCGGCGAAGGACTGGACGGTGATGACCGGGCCGAAGACCTCGTTCTGGATGATCTCGTCGTCCTGCTTCAGGCCGGAGACCACGGTGGGGGCGTAGAAGTAGCCCTTGTCGCCGACGCGGTGGCCACCCGCCTCGACCTTGGCGTGCGCCGGGAGCCGGTCGATGAAACCGGACACCTGGGCGAGCTGGTTGGCGTTGTTCAGCGGGCCGTAGAGCACGTCCGCGTCGTCCGGGGCGCCGGTCTTCGTCTCGGCGGCGGCCTTGGCCAGCGCCTCGACGAACGCGTCGTGGATGGACTCCTGCACCAGCACACGGGTGGCGGCCGTACAGTCCTGGCCGGCGTTGAAGTAGCCGGCGACCGCGATGTCCTCGACGGCCTTGGCGATGTCGGTGTCCTCGAAGACCACGACCGGCGCCTTGCCGCCCAGCTCCAGGTGGACCCGCTTGACGTCCTTGGCGGCGGAGGCCGCGACCTGCATGCCCGCGCGGACCGAGCCGGTGATGGACGCCATCGCGGGGGTCGGGTGCTCGACCATGGCACGGCCGGTCTCCCGGTCGCCGCAGATGACGTTGAAGACGCCCTTGGGCACCAGCGCGCCGATGATCTCGGCGAGGAGCACGGTGGAGGCGGGGGTGGTGTCGGAGGGCTTGAGCACCACGGTGTTGCCGGCGGCGAGCGCCGGGGCGAACTTCCACACCGCCATCATCATCGGGTAGTTCCACGGGGCGACCTGCGCGCAGACGCCCACCGGCTCCCGGCGGATGATCGAGGTGAAGCCCTCCATGTACTCACCGGCGGAGCGGCCCTCCAGCATCCGCGCGGCGCCCGCGAAGAAGCGGATCTGGTCCACCATCGGAGGGATCTCCTCGGTGCGGACCAGCTCCAGCGGCTTGCCGGTGTTCTGCGACTCGCAGGCGATCAGGTCCTCGGCGCGCTCCTCGACCGCGTCCGCGATCTTCAGCAGCACCCGCTGGCGCTCGGCCGGCGTGGTGTCGCGCCAGGCGGGGAAGGCGGCCTCGGCAGCGTCCATGGCGGCGTCGACGTCGGCCTGCCCGGAGAGCGGGGAAACGGCGTAGACCTCGCCGTCGGCCGGGTTGATGACGTCGATCGTCCGGCCGTCGGCGGCGTCCCGGAACTCCCCGTTGATGTAGTTGCGCAGACGACGCAGCTCGGTGGTCACTGTGCCACCCTCCTGTCCGAATCTCCGAATGTCCGATGGGTGAGACACCCACCCTAGACCCAGGAGTGACGCTTTCGACAGCCCTGACCCGCCCCTCCTTCGGATTCAGTGCTATTCATCGTGATCGACAACGAATTTCATCGCTCAGGACTTGCATGACAGACGAGTCCGGGTGCATGGTGAATTCGTGGCCAGTCGAAGCGCAGACTCCAGGAACGGGTCGGCCGGGAAAGCACAGTCCCCGGCGATCGATTCCGTCTCCCTCGCGATCATCGAGCAGCTCCAGGAGGACGGACGCCGTCCCTACGCCGCCATCGGCAAGGCCGTGGGCCTGTCGGAGGCGGCCGTGCGACAGCGGGTCCAGAAGCTGCTCGACCAGGGCGTGATGCAGATCGTCGCCGTCACCGACCCGCTCACCGTGGGATTCAGGCGGCAGGCGATGGTCGGCGTCCGGGTCGAGGGCGACCTCGACCCGGTGGCGGACGCGCTGACGGCCATGGCCGAGTGCGAGTACGTGGTCATGACCGCGGGCTCCTTCGACCTGATGGTGGAGGTCGTCTGCGAGGACGACGACCACCTGCTCGAAGTGATCAACAAGCGGATCCGCGCGCTCCCCGGTGTGCGGTCCACCGAGAGCTTCGTCTATCTCAAGCTCAAGAAGCAGACCTACATGTGGGGAACCCGATAGCCGTGAGCAAGGACCTCTCCAAAACCGCCTACGACCACCTGTGGATGCACTTCACCCGCATGTCGTCGTACGAGAACGCCCCCGTACCGACCATCGTCCGCGGCGAGGGCACCTACATCTGGGACGACAAGGGCAAGCGCTACCTCGACGGCCTCGCCGGCCTGTTCGTGGTGAACGCGGGTCACGGCCGCACCGAGCTGGCCGAGACCGCCTTCAAGCAGGCGCAGGAGCTGGCCTTCTTCCCGGTGTGGTCGTACGCCCACCCCAAGGCCGTCGAGCTGGCCGAGCGGCTGGCCGACGAGGCCCCCGGCGACCTCAACAAGGTCTTCTTCACCACCGGCGGCGGCGAGGCGGTCGAGACCGCCTGGAAGCTGGCCAAGCAGTACTTCAAGCTCCAGGGCAAGCCCACCAAGTACAAGGTCATCTCCCGCGCGGTCGCCTACCACGGCACCCCGCAGGGCGCCCTGTCCATCACCGGCCTGCCCGCCCTCAAGGCCCCCTTCGAGCCGCTGGTCCCCGGCGCGCACAAGGTGCCGAACACCAACATCTACCGCGCCCCGATCTTCGGCGACGACCCGGAGGCCTTCGGCCGCTGGGCCGCCGACCAGATCGAGCAGCAGATCCTCTTCGAGGGCCCCGACACCGTCGCCGCGGTCTTCCTGGAGCCCGTGCAGAACGCCGGCGGCTGCTTCCCGCCGCCGCCCGGCTACTTCCAGCGGGTCCGCGAGATCTGCGACCAGTACGACGTGCTGCTCGTCTCCGACGAGGTCATCTGCGCCTTCGGCCGCCTCGGCACCACCTTCGCCTGCGACAAGTTCGGCTACGTCCCGGACATGATCACCTGCGCCAAGGGCATGACCTCGGGCTACTCCCCGATCGGCGCGTGCATCGTCTCCGACCGGATCGCCGAGCCGTTCTACAAGGGCGACAACACCTTCCTGCACGGCTACACCTTCGGCGGCCACCCGGTCTCCGCCGCCGTCGGCGTCGCCAACCTCGACATCTTCCGGCGCGAGGGCCTCAACCAGCACGTCCTGGACAACGAGGGCGCCTTCCGGGCCACGCTGGAGAAGCTGTACGACCTGCCGATCGTCGGCGATGTCCGCGGCAACGGCTTCTTCTACGGCATCGAACTGGTGAAGGACAAGGCCACCAAGGAGTCCTTCGACGCGGAGGAGACCGAGCGGATCCTCTACGGCTTCCTCTCCAAGGCCCTCTTCGAGAACGGTCTGTACTGCCGGGCCGACGACCGCGGCGACCCGGTCATCCAGCTCGCGCCGCCGCTGATCGCCGACCAGTCCACGTTCGACGAGATCGAGCAGATCCTGCGGGCCGTCCTCACGGAGGCCTGGACCAAGCTCTGAGCGACTGCGGGGCCGGTCACCGAAACCGGCCCCGCCCCCCGGCCCGGGTACGCCCATCCGAGTGGATGGCGCGCACCCGGGCCGTGTGTTTCCCCGGACCCCGCACCCGGCTGCCTAGGGTCGGTCCGACGGACCCGCGCGCGAGTGGCCGACCGGAGCGCCGCGTGCGGGTGACCGACCGGACCGCCGCGTTCCCCATGTGCCGGACGGTACGGTGCCGCAGCGCAGAACCGAGGTGTACGCCATGGCCGCCCCGCCGGACGACGACGTCCTCCTGGCCCGCTCCCTGCACTGCTCGCGCGCGGGCGCACCCGTGCTCACCGATGTCTCGCTCGGGGTCCGCCCCGGCGAGGTGGTGGCCGTCCTCGGACCGCGCGGCAGCGGCAAGACGACGCTGCTGCGCACGCTCAGCGGCCAGCTCGTCCCCGACGGGGGCGAGGTCCACTACGACGGCTCCCCCGTGCACACCCTGAGCCCGCCCCGGCGCGAACGGCTGCGGCGCGAACACTTCGGCTGGATCGGCGCCGAACCCGCGCTCGTCCCCGAACTCACCGTCTGGGAGAACGCCGCCCTGCCCCTGCTGCTGCGCGGCGAAAGCGCCCGCCGGGCCAGACCCCGCGCCCTGGAGTGGCTGGAACGCCTGGACATCGACGGCGTCGCCGAACACCGGCCCGCCCGCCTCACCCCCTCCCAGCAGCAGCGCACCGCCCTCGCGCGCGCCCTCGCCGGCCCCCCGTCCCTGCTCTTCGCCGACGATCCGACGGCCCCCCTGCACGGCGCCGACGGGGCCCTGATGCTCCGTACCCTGCTCGCCGCCGTCCGCAGCCACGGCGTCACCACGGTGCTCGCCACCTGCGACCCCCGGATCGCCGCCCTCGCCGACCGCACGGTCGTCCTGCTCGACGGCCGTCGCGCCGACACCCCGGCCGCCACCGCAGCGGAAGGCGTGGCCGCGTGCTCGCTCTCCGTCTGACCCTCGGTACGGGTCCCCTCGCGCTGCTGCGCCGGCTGCTGGTCACCACCGCGTGCACGGGCGTCGGCCTGCTGCTGCTCTCCTCGCTCGGCTACGCGCTCGCCCACCCCGGCGAACCGGCCGCCGCCCTGCTCCGGCTGGCCTGGTGCGCCCTCCCGCTCGCGGCCGCCGCCCAGCTGGCGGTGGCGGTGGCCCGCACCGACCCGGCGACCCGCCCGCGCGACGGGCTGACCGCGTTCGGCCTCGGGCCCGCCCGGCTGGCGCTGCTCGCCGCCGTCTCCACCGCCCTCGCCGCGGCCCTCGGCAGCGCGCTGGCCCTGCCGCTCTTCCTGCGGCTGCGCGGCGAGCGGGCCCTGCCCCTGCTGGGCGGGGCGGCCGGAGCGGACATCCCGCTGCCCGCCGGGGCGGTGCTCCTGCTGCTCTGTCTGCCCCCGCTGGTCACCACGCTCGTCACCGCGTTCGCCCTGCGCCCGCGCGGCACGGAGCCCGGCCCTGTCCCCGGGTCCCCGCCGGGCGGCCTGCCCTGGGGCTGCGCGCTGGTCACGGCGGGTCTCGCGGCCTCCACCCTGACCTCCCTGACCGGCCAGGACGCGCCAGGCGACCGGGCCGGGATCCTCGTCGGCTGGGCGCTCACCGCCCTCGGGCTCGCCTGCGCGGGGCCCTCCCTCACCCGGTTCTGCGGACAGCTCCTCCAGTCCGCGCGCCCCGGGGCGGTCCGGCTGCTCGCGGGCCGTGTCCTGATGGCCGAGGCCCGCCGGATCGGGCGCCCGCTGGGTGTCGTGAGCGCGGTCGCGGCGGCCGGCGTCACCACCTGGTCGCTGTACGGCTCGCGGCCGCTCCCCTTCGGGCCGCTGACCGGGCTCGGCGCGGGGCTGGTCGTCGTCTGCACCACGGCCACCCTGCTGACGGCGGCCGTCGAGGCCCGTCAGGACCGGGCCGCGCTCACCGGCCGGCTGCGCGGCCTGGGCGCACCCGCCGCACCCCTGCGGCTGGCGGCCCTGCTGCGGGTGGCGGCGGTGCTGCTGGTCTTCGTCCCCGTCGTCTGGGCGGTGGGCACCCTGGCCGCCTCCCTCCCACCGCGCTGACCTGCGGATACGGTCCCGGGCGCGGCGGCATTACCTGCGAGGTCATCGACCGGCCCCCGACCGGCGGCGCATGATCGTCGCAGCCGGGCGGGACCGCCGCCCGGACGATCACGAGGGGGATCCATGAGCGACGCCGCCACCCGGAGCAAGGCCGCCACCACCGCGCTGACCCGCGCCACCGTCTCCCTCTTCCTGGAGCGGCTCGGGGGCGGCGACCCCGACCTGATCACCGAGCTCTTCGCGCCGGAGGTGGACTGGCTGATCGCCGAGAACCCGGCCGTCCCCTGGATCCGCCCCCGCCGCACCCGGTCGGACGTCGCCGCCCACTTCCGCGCGCTGGCGGCCGGCCGGCGGGCCGATCCGGACGGCACGGCGATCGAGGCCGTCGTCGTCGAGGGCGAGGAGGCCATGATCAGCGGTTTCCTCGCGGGCACGGTCCACAGCACGGGCAAGTACTTCCGTTCCCCGTTCGCCACCCGGCTGACCGTCAGGGGCGGACAGATCACCCGATTCCGGGTGTACGAGGACAGTCTCGCCGTCGCGGCGGCCTGCACCCCCTGAGGCCCGGGCCCCGCGCGAGGCGGGTCGGATCTCAGAGTGCGTCGGTCGCAGCGGGGTCAGTCCAGCACCACGACGTCCCCGGCGGCGAACACCACGCCCACCTCCGCGCCCTCCCGGGGGGCCTCGCCCAGCGACAGCTCCGCCTCCAGCGCCGGCCCCTCGGCCGGACGGAGCCGTACCGCCACATGGTCCCCCCGGAAGACGGCGGCCTCGGCGACGCAGCGCAGACCGGTCGCGGCCGGCCCGACCCGTATCCCACCGGGGCGGATCAGCAGCGTACGGGCGCCCTCCGGGGAACCGGCCGGCACCGGGACCCGGCCCCAGACGGTGTCGGCGACCGCCCCGGAGACCGTCGCCGGCACCACGTTGTCGAAACCGAGGAACCGCGCCACGAACGCGTCGGCGGGCCGCTGCCAGACCTCCAGCGGGGTCCCCGTCTGCGCGATCCTGCCGTCCCGCATCACCACCACCCGGTCGGCCAGGGTGAACGCCTCGCCCTGGTCGTGGGTGACGGCGAGCACCGTGGTGCCCAGCCGCCCGAAGAGCCCGCGCAACTCGACCACCAGCCGCTCCCGCAGCCCCCGGTCCAGCTGGCCCAGCGGCTCGTCCAGCATCAGCAGCCGGGGCTCCGGGGCGAGCGCCCGCGCCAGCGCCACCCGCTGCTGCTCACCGCCGGAGAGCGAGGCCACGGCCCGCCGCTCGGACCCCGGCAGCCCCACCAGGTCCAGCAGCCCCGCCGTCCGGCGCCGCCGCTCGGCACCGCCGACCCCGCGCATCCGCAGGCCGAAGGAGACATTGCCCCCGACATCGCGCTGGGGGAAGAGCTGATGGTCCTGGAACATCAGGCCCACGCCCCGGCGGTGCACCGGGACACCCGCCTGGTCCACCCCGGCCAGGGTCACCCGGCCGCCGTCCACCGGCTGCAACCCGGCGACCACCCGCAGCAGCGTGGACTTCCCGCTGCCGCTCGGCCCGAGCACGCACACCGTCTCGTGCTCGGCGACCGTGAGCGACACGGAGTCCAGGACGGCCCGCTCACCGAAGCGTACGGTCACCTGGTCCAGTGCCAGCAGTGCCATCAGAACTCCCCGGCCGTCGAGGAGCGGACCCGGGTCCGCTCCAGGAGGAACAGCGCCACCGCGCACACCACCATCAAAATCGTGCTCAGGGCCATCGCCTGCCCGTAGTTCAGTTCGCCGGGCCGGCTCAGCAGCCGGGCCACGGCAACCGGAAGCGTCGGCTGGTCGGGCCGGGCGAGGAAGACGGTCGCCCCGAACTCCCCCAGCGAGACCGCGAACGCGAACCCGGCCGCGATCAGCAGCGCCCGGCCGACCATCGGAAGGTCCACCTCCCGCCAGACCCGCAGCGGGGACGCGCCCAGCACGGCGGCCGCCTCCCGCAGCCGCCCGTCGATCGCCCGCAGCACCGGCAGCATGATCCGTACCACGAAGGGCACGCCGACCAGCGCCTGCGCCAGCGGCACCAGGATCCAGGACGACCGCAGGTCCAGCGGCGGCTCGTCCAGGGTGATCAGAAAGCCGAAGCCGACGGTGACCGCCGACACCCCCAGCGGCAGCATCAGCAGCGCGTCGAAGCCCCGGGTCAGCCGCCCGGCCCTGCGGGTGAGGGCGGCGGCGGCCAGCGAACCGATCACGAGGGCCACGGCCGTCGCGGCGAGCGCGTACTCCAGCGAGTTCCCCACCGCATCGATCGGCGGCACCAGGAACGCCCCGCCCGCCTCGTCCAGGGTGGCCAGGGAGCGGTAGTAGTCGAGCCCGTACCCCCCGGAGGTGCGAAACGAGCGCTCCACCAGCACCCCCAGCGGGGTCAGCAGCAGCACCACCAGGGTGGTGAGCACCCCGGTGAGCAGCGCCCACTGCCCGGCGCCGCGCGGCCGGCGGGCGGTCCGGGCCGGGTCCACCAGCCGCAGCGCGCCCTCCCGGCGCCGTACGGTCCGGGCGTGCACCAGCAGCACGGTGCCGACCGCCGCGAACTGCACCAGGGTCAGCACGGCGGCCGTCGACAGGTCGAGCAGTTGCGCGGTCTGCCGGTAGATCTCCACTTCCAGCGTGGCGTAGCCGGGGCCGCCGAGGATCTGGACCACGCCGAAGGAGGTGAAGGTGAAGAGGAAGACCATCAGCGCGGCGGCCGCCACGGCGGGTGCGAGCGCCGGCAGCGTCACCCGGCGCCAGGCGGCCAGGCGGCTCGCGCCCAGCATCCGGGCCGCTTCCTCCTGGCGGGGGTCGAGCTGGGCCCAGAGCCCGCCGACGGTCCGCACGACGACGGCGTAGTTGAAGAAGACATGGGCGAGCAGGATGGCCCAGACGGTGGTGTCGAGCCGTACGCCCCACAGCTCGTCCAGGAGCCCGCCACGCCCCAGCAGTGCCAGGAAGGCACTGCCGACGACCACCGTCGGCAGCACGAACGGCACGGTGATCACCGCGCGCAGCAGCTTCTTGCCGGGGAACGCGAACCGGGCCATGACATAGGCGCCGGGCAGGGCGATCAGCAGGGTGAGCACGGTGGAGGCGACGGCCTGCCAGGTGGTGAACCAGAGCACCCGCTGGAGGTCGTCGCGGCCCAGCACCTCGGCGAAGCGGCCGAACTGCCACCCGCCGTCCGCCTTCAGGCCCCGGCCGACGATCGCGGCGACGGGGTGGGCGAAGAAGACGGCGAAGAACGCGAGCGGCACGGCCATCAGGGCGAGCGGGCCCGCGTCGCGCCGCAGCGCACGGCCGGCCCGCGTGCGGAGCGGGACGGCCGGTGACGCGGCGGCGGCGGGGGCCGGTGCGGGCTCCGGTGCGGGGGCCGCTACTTCAGAACGGTCGAGGACCACGACTGGATCCACTGCTCCCGGTTCTTCGCGATCTTCTCGGGGGCCACGGTCGGCGGGGTGGCGATCTCGGCACCGAACTGCGTGAACACGCCGGGCAGCGCCGCGCCCTCCAGCACCGGGTTGACGAACATCTTCAGCGGCATGTCCTCCTGGAAGGCCTTCGAGACCAGGAAGTCCAGCAGGGCCTTGCCGCCCTCCTCGTTCTTCGCGCCCGTGAGCAGTCCGGCGAACTCGATCTGCCGGAAGCAGGTGCCGGTGGCGACGCCGGTGGGCGCCTGGGCCGGCTTCGGGTCGGCGTACAGGACCTCGACGGGCGGGCTGGAGGCGTAGCTGACGACGAGCGGCCGCTCGCCGTTGGCCTTCTGCCCGCCCGCCGAGCCGGAGAACTCCTCGTTGTACGCCTCGGACCAGCCGTCGACGACCTTGACGCCGTTCGCCTTGAGGTCCTTCCAGTAGTCCTGCCAGCCGTCGTCGCCGTAGCGGGCGACGGTGCCGAGGAGGAAGCCGAGGCCCGGTGAGGAGGTGGCCGCGTTCTCCACGACCAGCAGGTCCTTGTAGGCGGGCTCGACCAGGTCGTCGAAGGTGCGCGGCGGCGCCAGCTTCCGGTCGGCGAAGTACTTCTTGTCGTAGTTGACGCAGATGTCGCCGGTGTCGACGGGGGTGACGCGGTGCTCGCCGGCGTCGAGCTGGACCTCGTCGGACACCGCGTCCAGGCCCTTGGCCTCGTACGGGGTGAAGAGCCCGTTGTCGAGGGCGCGCGAGAGGAGGGTGTTGTCGACGCCGAAGAAGACGTCGCCCTGGGGGGAGCCCTTGGTCAGGATCTCCTTGTTCAGGGCCTCGCCCGCGTCACCGCTCTTGAGGATCTTCACGGTGTAGCCGCTGCTCCGCGTGAAGTCCTTGAGCACCTTCTCGGAGACGGCGAACGACTCGTGGGTGACGAGGGTGACGGTCTTCGACTTCGTACCGCCGGAGCCGCCCGAGCCGTCCGAGCCGCCGGAGTCACCGGACGACGAGCCTCCGCCGCAGGCCGCGAGCGTGCTGACGCCCAGGGCCGCCGCCAGCGCGGTGGCCGCCATCTTCTTGGTGTTCACGGTGATTCCTCCTGGTGCGGGTGCGGCCAGAAAGAGACGCGGCCCTGCCCTGCTCCTCCGGCGTCGGAGGACCAGGGCAGGGCGCAACAGCTTGAGTGAGACCGAACTTCCTACCCGGAATGACCCGGGCGAGGTTCAGAGGGTCTGCGGCCGTGTGTCGCCGCACTCTCAGCGCTGTGGCGCTCCCCTGTCGGATGTCTTACGCATGTCTATGAAAATGTCAGCAGCTGGACATCCCGCTGGATGTCCGGCCCCAGGGTACAAGGTCGCCCGCACCGGGCGGCGGGTGCCCCGGGAGCCGGCCACCCGGCGGTCGCCGCAGGTCGGCGCGGGGTCCGGGCTGGTCAGCGCTCGGCGGCGGCGAGCTGGCCGCAGGCCCCGTCGATCTCCTGCCCCCGGGTGTCCCGCACGGTCACGGGCACTCCGTGGGCGGCGATGGCCTCGACGAACGCCTTCTCGTCCTCGGGCCGGGACGCCGTCCACTTCGAGCCCGGAGTGGGGTTCAGCGGGATCAGATTGACATGGACCCGCTTGCCCTTGAGCAGCCGGCCGAGCAGGTCGCCCCGCCAGGCCTGGTCGTTGATGTCCCTGATCAGGGCGTACTCGATGGAGACCCGGCGGCCGGACTTCTCCGCGTACTCCCAGGCCGCGTCCAGGACCTCCCGCACCTTCCAGCGCGTGTTGACCGGGACGAGGGTGTCGCGCAGCTCGTCGTCGGGGGCGTGCAGCGAGACCGCGAGCCGGCACTTGAAGCCCTCGTCGGCGAAGCGGAGCATCGCGGGCACCAGGCCGACGGTGGAGACGGTGATCCCGCGCTGCGACAGGCCGAGGCCGTCGGGCTCCGGGTCGGTGAGCCGGCGGATGGCGCCGACGACCCGGTTGTAGTTGGCCAGGGGCTCGCCCATGCCCATGAAGACGATGTTCGACAGGCGGGCGGGGCCGCCGGGGACCTCTCCGTCGCGCAGGGCGCGCATGCCGTCGACGATCTGGTGGACGATCTCGGCGGTGGACAGATTGCGGTCGAGCCCGGCCTGTCCGGTGGCGCAGAACGGGCAGTTCATCCCGCAGCCCGCCTGGGACGAGATGCACATCGTCACCCGGTCCGGATAGCGCATCAGCACCGACTCGACCAGGGTGCCGTCGTGCAGGCGCCACAGCGTCTTGCGGGTGGTGTCGTCGTCGCAGGAGATATGGCGGACGACGGACATCAGGTCCGGCAGCAGCTCCGTGGCGAGCCGCTCCCGCGCGGCGGCCGGGATGTCGGTCCACTCCGCCGGGTCGTGGGCGTACCGGGCGAAGTAGTGCTGCGACAGCTGCTTGGCGCGGAACGGCTTCTCGCCGATCGCGGCCACGGCTTCCTTGCGCTCGGCGGGGGTGAGGTCGGCAAGGTGCCGCGGGGGCTTCTTGGCTCCCCGCGGCGCGACAAAGGTCAGTTCTCCGGGCTTGGGCATGGTCCTACCAGTGTCGCAGAGATACGACAAAGGGCTCGCCACCCTGTGGACAACGAGCCCTTCACCCAGAAAATGCCAGGTCAGCGAAGTGATCCGACCGAAGTCGAACCGATCCGACCGAAGTCGAACCGGCCCGACCGGAGGCGAGCCGGCCCGAGCCGGTTCAGCCCGAGCCGGTTCAGCCGGAGCCGACGAAGATCACCAGCAGCAGCCAGACCACCGGCGCCGTCGGCAGCAGCGAGTCCAGCCGGTCCATGATCCCGCCGTGACCGGGGAGCAGCGCCCCCATGTCCTTGATGCCGAGATCCCGCTTGATCATGGATTCACCCAGGTCGCCCAGGGTGGCGCTGACCGCGACCGCGAGGCCCAGCAGCAGCCCCTGCCACCAGCTGCCGCCGTCGATCAGGAACTCCATGAAGAGCGCGCCCGCGACCATCGCGAAGGCCACCGCGCCCAGCAGTCCCTCGCGGGTCTTGCCGGGGCTGATCCGGGGGGCGAGCGGCCGCCTGCCGAAGCGCCAGCCCACGGCGTACGCCCCGGTGTCGCTGATCACGGTGAGCGCCAGGAAGACCAGGACCCGCCACGCCCCGTCGTCCGCCGTGAGCATCAGCGCCACGAAGGTCGCGAGGAACGGGACGTAGAAGGCGGCGAAGACCCCGGCGGTGACGTCCTTCAGATACCCCTCGGGGGGGTCCGTCATCCGCCATACGAGGACGGCGAGGGCGGTCAGGGCCATGGCGACCCAGGCGCCCTCCGCGCCGCGTACGTACCCGGCCACGACCATCGCGGCGCCGCCCACGGCGAGCGGTACCAGCGGGGCCTTGATCTGCTTGCGCTCCTGGAGCCGGCTGGTCAGCTCCCAGAGCCCGACGACCACGGCGACCACGACGACGCCGACGAAGACGTCCTTGACGACGAAGAGCGAGGCGCCGATGACGGCGCCGAGCCCGACGCCGACTCCTATCGCCGCGCGCAGGTCACGGCCCGCCTTCTTCTTCTCGCGCGCGGCCCGGCCGGTGCGGGCGGCGGGTCCGGGCGCGCCCGCGGACGGGTGCGGCGGCACGGAACCGGGACCGCCGGGGCCGCCACCGGCCCCGCCGGGCCCGTTTCCGGGGCCGTGCCCCGGACCGGCGCCACCGGGCGGTCGCTCGTCGCGGAAAAGGGGGCCGCCGGGCGAGGCGGTCCCCCTCTCGCGCTGGTCACCGCCGCCGTGGCGGCCGGGGCCGCGATCGTCGGCGTCTCTACCTGCGTCGGGAAAGTCCGGCACGATGGGCATGGGCCGAGTCTGCTGTGCGTCATGCTCGTCGTACGCGGGACCCGCCGAGGCAGGTCCCAGGTCGGACGGTCGCCGGCCCCCGACATAGTCGGCCCTCGGCAGGGCCCCCCAGGAAGAGTCGTTCATCAGACTTCGAGCAGCTCGGCTTCCTTGTGCTTCAGCAGCTCGTCCACCTGCGCGACGTACTTCGCGGTGGTGTCGTCGAGCTCCTTCTCGGCGCGGCGGCCCTCGTCCTCGCCGACCTCGCCGTCCTTGACCAGCTTGTCGATGGCTTCCTTGGCCTTGCGGCGCACGGAGCGGATCGAGATCTTGGAGTCCTCGGCCTTGCCCTTGGCGACCTTGATGTAGTCGCGGCGGCGCTCCTCGGTCAGCTCGGGGAACGTCACCCGGATGATGTTGCCGTCGTTGCTCGGGTTGACCCCGAGGTCCGAGTCGCGGATCGCCTGCTCGATGTTGCGCAGGGCGCTCTTGTCGAACGGGGTCACCACGGCCATCCGCGGCTCCGGCACCGAGAAGGAGGCCAGCTGGTTGATCGGCGTCAGCGCGCCGTAGTAGTCGGCGACGATCTTGTTGAACATCGCCGGGTGCGCACGGCCGGTGCGGATCGCGGCGAAGTCCTCCTTGGCGACCACGACGGCCTTCTCCATCTTCTCCTCGGCTTCGAGGAGGGTCTCTTCGATCACCACTTGCTCCTGCGTGTCTTGAGTAGGCTGAAGTTCCCCCGGGCCGACGGCCGCGGGGGAATGCCACGGGCCGGGCGAAACTCTGTCGCGTCTTCCCTGCACGGTGTCCGACCGGCAGGACTTTGTCCATCCCCGCACGGCCGCACCGGGCGGCCGCCGGGGACTTCCCGGTGTCAGGCCCGGGTGCCCTCGTCGCTCACCAGGGTGCCGATCTTCTCACCCTTGACGGCCCGCGCGATATTGCCCTCGGCGAGAAGCTCGAAGACCAGGATCGGCAGGGCGTTGTCGCGGCAGAGGGTGATGGCGGTGGCGTCGGCGACCTTCAGGTTCCGGGCCAGTACCTCGCCGTACTCCAGCGCGTCGAACTTGACGGCGTCCGGGTTGGCCTTGGGGTCGGAGTCGTAGACCCCGTCGACGCCGTTCTTGCCCATCAGCAGGGCCTCGGCCTCGATCTCCAGGGCGCGCTGGGCCGCGGTGGTGTCGGTGGAGAAGTAGGGCATGCCCATGCCCGCGCCGAAGATCACGACGCGGCCCTTCTCCAGATGCCGCACGGCACGCAGCGGAATGTAGGGCTCCGCCACCTGGGCCATGGTGATCGCGGTCTGGACCCGGGAGTCGATGCCCTCCTTCTCCAGGAAGTCCTGGAGGGCGAGGCAGTTCATCACGGTGCCGAGCATGCCCATGTAGTCGGAGCGGGCCCGGTCCATGCCGCGTACCTGGAGTTCGGCGCCGCGGAAGAAGTTCCCGCCGCCGATGACGACGGCGATCTCGGCACCGTCCCGCACGACCGCGGCGATCTCGCGGGCGATGGCGTGGACGATGTCGGGGTCGACGCCGAGTCCGCCGCCGCCGGAGAACGCCTCACCCGAGAGCTTCAGCATGAAGCGCCCGGCCTTCTTCACGTCATGCTTCCCGTCGTGGTCGCTGTTGTCGCCGGCTGCCTTGTTGGCGTCCGCGCCCTTGTTCATGGAGATCTCCTCGTGCACATACGAAGAAGGCCATTGCCGTTCGGGTGCTGGTGTCCCTGTCGGCAATGGCCTCCTCGTCAGATCTGCGGTCGTCCGGCGCCTCGGTGTCGCGGTGCCGCTGGGCACCCGCGGCCGATGACAGCGTGAGAAACCCTAGCGGGCTCCCGGCTCGATCGCGTACTCGCCGTACTCGCTCAGGCGCCGACGCGGATGCGCGCGAAACGCTTCAGCTCGACACCGGCCTCGTCAAGAACCTTCTTGACGCTCTTCTTGTTGTCCTTCGCGAACGCCTGGTCAAGGAGGGTGACCTCCTTGAAGAAGCCGTTGACACGACCCTCGACGATCTTCGGCAGGGCGGCCTCGGGCTTGCCCTCCTCGCGCGAGGTGGCCTCGGCGACACGGCGCTCGTTCTCGACGACCTCGGCCGGGACGTCCTCACGGGTGAGGTAGGCCGGGGCGAAGGCGGCGATGTGCTGGGCGACGTCCTTGGCGACGACGGCGGCGTCGTCGCCACCCTTGTCCAGCTCGACCAGCACGCCGACCTGCGGGGGCAGGTCGGGCATGGTGCGGTGCAGGTAGACGCCGACGTAGCCGCCGGTGAACTGCGCGAAGCGGTCGAGGACGATCTTCTCGCCGAGGTTGGCGTTGGCCTCGTCGACGTACGCCTGGACGGTCTTGCCGGCCTCGATCTCGGAGGCGAGCAGCGCGGCCAGGTCGGCCGGCTTGGTGGCGGCGACGTGCGCGGCCAGCGTGTTCGCCACGGCGAGGAACTTCTCACCCTTGGCGACGAAGTCCGTCTCGCACTTCAGCTCCACCAGGACACCGGAGGTCTTGTCCTCGGAGATCAGCGCCACGACGGCGCCGTTCGTGGCGGAACGGCCCTCGCGCTTGGCGACGCCCTTCTGGCCCTTGACGCGCAGCAGCTCGACGGCCTTCTCGACGTTGCCCTCGGCCTCTTCCAGCGCCTTCTTGCAGTCCATCATGCCGGCGCCGGTCAGCTCGCGGAGCTTCTTGACGTCAGCGGCGGTGTAGTTCGCCATGTCCTTGAGTCTCTTCTCGAAAAAGTCGAAAGTCGAAGATCTGTCGCCGGTCGGGTCGCCGGTCGACTCAGCCGTCCCGGGACAGTCTGGCGCAGATCCACGGGTGTACGGCGGGGGCCGGTGCGCGTGTCACCGTCCCCCGTCGTACACCTACCGAAGCTGTGCGGGCGGTCAGGCCTGCTCGGCGTCCGCGGCGGGCGTCTCGGCCTCGGCGGCGGGGGCCTCGGCGACGGGCGCCTCAGCGGCGGGGGCCTCGGCCGGAGCCTCGGCGGCAGCCTCGGCCGGCTTCTCGTCGGCCTTCTTGTCGCCCTCGAGCAGGTCGCGCTCCCACTCGGCGAGGGGCTCGCCGGCGGCCTTGTCGCCCGGCTTGGAGTCACCGGTGGCGACGCCGGAACGGGCGATGAGGCCCTCGGCGACGGCGTCGGCGATCACGCGGGTGAGCAGGGTGACGGAGCGGATCGCGTCGTCGTTGCCCGGGATCTTGTAGTCGACCTCGTCGGGGTCGCAGTTGGTGTCGAGGATCGCGACGACCGGGATGTGGAGCTTGCGCGCCTCACCGACGGCGATGTGCTCCTTCTTGGTGTCGACGATCCAGACGGCGCTGGGGACCTTCTGCATCTCGCGGATGCCGCCGAGGGTCTTCTCCAGCTTGGCCTTCTCGCGGGAGAGGACCAGCAGCTCCTTCTTGGTGAGGCCGGAGGCGGCCACGTCCTCGAAGTCGATCTGCTCAAGCTCCTTGAGGCGCTGGAGGCGCTTGTAGACCGTGGAGAAGTTGGTCAGCATGCCGCCGAGCCAGCGCTGGTTCACGTACGGCATGCCGACGCGGGCCGCCTGCTCGGCGATGGCCTCCTGCGCCTGCTTCTTCGTACCGACGAACATGATGGAGCCGCCGTGGGCGACGGTCTCCTTGACGAACTCGTAGGCGCGGTCGATGTACGACAGCGACTGGAGCAGGTCGATGATGTAGATGCCGTTGCGCTCGGTGAAGATGAAGCGCTTCATCTTCGGGTTCCAGCGACGGGTCTGGTGACCGAAGTGGACGCCGCTCTCCAGCAGCTCCCGCATCGTGACGACGGCCATGGCCGTATCTCCTTGGATTCTCGGTTGTGTCCTGACGCCCCGACGCGCCGTGCCACAGAGGACCGAGGAGCGCGGCCACCACGCCCGAAAGGGCGAACGGTGGCGGGGCGTGCGAAGTCGACCCGGGTGACCCGGGCCGCCAGAAGAAGTGTACGGGACCGTCACGGCTGCGGGTGACGGCGATGTCCACAAGCGACCGCTTGTCCACAGAACGCGGCCATGATCCGCCCGCGGGCGCTCGGGTGGTGCACGGTCGGTGCCATGGAACGAACATCCGGCAGGGGGCCGCTCACGCCCGCCCTGCTCGCGTTACTGACCGCCCTGCTCGTGTCCGCCGCCCTCGTCGGCCAGGGGTACGGGGCGGTGGACGGGGTCGCATGGCCCACCGGGGCCGTCGCCGGGGCGCCGCCGGGGGCGGGAGCCGGGGATCACGGGCGGAGCTGGCCGGTGGGTCCACCGGGACCGCGGGTGGTGCGCGGCTGGGAGCCGCCCTCGTCGCCGTACGGGCCGGGGCACCGCGGGGTCGATCTCGCCGCGCCACCGGGGACGCAGGTCCGGGCGGCCGCGGCCGGCCGGATCGCCTTCGCGGGCCCGGTGGGGGGCCGCGGCGTGCTGACGGTGACCCTCACCGGCCCCGCGGCCGAACACGGGGGACGGGGCGGGGGCGGGGGTGGGGGTAGGGGCGGGGGAGGGGGAGGGGGCGGGGGAACAGACGGTCCGGCCGGTGGACCCGAAGCGCCCGGCATCGGCGGGGCGGGGGCCGCTGGAGCGGGGGCCGATCCACCGCTGCGGATCACGTACGAGCCGGTCGTCCCGTTGCACCCGGTCGGGGTACGGGTGGCCGCCGGGGAGCCGGTGGCCCGGGTCGCCCCCGGCCCATCGCACTGCGCCACGGGCTGTCTGCACTGGGGGCTGCTGCGCGGCCGGGAGTATCTCGACCCGCTGTCGCTGCTCCCGCCGGAGCTGCGGCGGCGCGGCCCCTCCCGGCTGCTCCCGCTCTCCGGCACCGCCACGGTGCCGAAGGAGCCGGCCCCGGGCCCGCCGGCCTCAGGCCAGGACGCCCCGGAGCGCCATGGAGACGGCCGCGTCGGCGATGACCCCGGGATCCTCGGCGGCGCCCAGCTCGATCCGCCGGACGGCGGCGTCCACCACGCCCTGGAGGAGCATGGCGGCCAGCCGGGGCTGCTCGTGTCCCAGCTCGGCCAGGGCCTCGACGATCATGGCGATGAGCCCGCCGTGGGCGGCCCGGATCTTCTCCCGGGCCCCGGCGTCCAGCTCGCTCGCGGATATGGCGACGACCGCGCGGTGCCGGCGGTCCCCCACCAGCTCCAGCTGCCGCCGCACATACGCCTCGACCGTGGCGTCGGCGGTGTCCGCCCGCTCCATCGCCGACTGGACCTCGGCGGCCCAGACGGGGAAGTCGACGGCACACAGCTCCTCGACCACGGCCGCCCGTGACCGGAAGTACTCGTACACCGAGGACCGGGCCAGGCCGGTGCGCTCGGCGAGGGCGGGGAAGGTCAGCGCCTCCGTGCCGCCCTCGGACAGGAGGGAACGCGCGGCGTCGAGCAGGGCGTCGCGCTGCATGGTCCGGTGCTCGGCCACGGAGGCCGCTCGAATCCTGGGCACGTTCCCACTTTACGGATGCCCACCCGGGCCCGGCCATGGTTCGCAGGTCATCGTCCGACGTCGGCGAGTTTGGCACGCAGCTGGAGCACCGACTTGGTGTGGATCTGACTGACCCTGCTCTCGGTGACACCGAGGACATTGCCGATCTCGGCGAGGGTCAGGCCCTCGTAGTAATAGAGGGTGACGACGGTCTTCTCGCGGTCCGGGAGGGTGTTGATGGCACGGGCCAGCAGCCGGCGCAGCTCGCGGCCCTCGGCGACCTCCACCGGGTCGTCGGCGGCGGTGTCCTCCAAAGTGTCCATCAGGCTGAGCCGGTCGCCGCCTTCGCCGCCGACGTGCAGCAGCTCCTCCAGGGCGACGACGTTGGCGAGGGACAACTGACTGAAGACCGCGTGCAGTTCCTCCACCGCGATGCCCATCTCGGCGGCCACCTCGCCCTCCGACGGCGTCCGCCGGAGCTGGGCCTCCAGGGTGGCGTAGGCGCGCTCCACGGCCCTCGCCTTCTGCCGGACCGAGCGCGGGATCCAGTCCAGCGCCCGCAGTTCGTCGATCATCGCGCCACGGATCCGGGTGATCGCGTACGTCTCGAACTTGATCGACCGCTCGATGTCGAACTTCTCGATGGCGTCGATCAGGCCGAAGACCCCGGAGGAGACGAAGTCAGCCTGCTCCACATTGGGCGGCAGCCCGACGCTCACCCGTCCCGCCACGTACTTCACCAGCGGCGAGTAGTGCAGGATCAGCTGCTCGCGCAGCCGCTCGTCCCCGTTGGCCTTGTACGCGCGCCACAGCTCTTCGAGCGAGGTGGGAGCGGGGGGACGCACGGCGCCAGGGGCAGCGGGGGGCGCTGCCGCGCGATCAGACCCGGAGGTGTGCTGGGGCATGCGTTGCCTTGAGCCGTTCTACCGTGAGGGAGGTCGGGGAGGGAGCGGACAGACGTCTGGGCCATGGGAGGGTGAGCGTAGCGTGACGAAGCGGTCGCTGTGGGCGAAGGTCCGGCGAACACCCCGGTACGGGGATATCACCGCGGCCCTCTCCCGCGCACCGGGGCGGGCGGGCCCGCCGGGGGTCGCCCGGGTCCGCTCACCCGCCGTACGAAGGGTGCAGAAGCCACCTTTTCACCCGGATGCCCCAGACGGGTGGCTGACTCACCGGGAACGGCCGCGATAAATCGCTTGAAGTGTCAACTGCCAGTTGTCGCCGCACCGTTCGACGAACCCCAGCGCGTGCAGCTCGTACAGCTTGCCGAGCGTGTCGTCCGTGGTCGCCCCCGTGGCCCGGGCGAGTCGTGCGACGGGGACCGGCCCACGGGCGGGCAGGGTGTCCAGGAGCCGTCGGCCGAGCGGATCGAGGAGGTCCCGGGGGAGCACCGGGCCCCGGCGACGCGGGGCGAGGTCCCCCATCTCCCCGACGAGTTCGGCGACTTCCGCGGCGTCGGTGACCAGGACCGCGCCCTCGCGCAGGAGTTCGTGGACCCCGGCCGAGAGCGCGCTGGTGGCCGGGCCCGGTACGCCCATGACCGGGCGGGACAGCCGCTGGGCGCAGCGCGCGGTGACCAGGGCGCCGCTGCGGTGGGCGGCCTCCACCACGACGGTGCCCCGGGTGAGGGCGGCGATCACCCGGTTGCGGAGGACGAACCGGGGCGCGGTGGGGTGCTCGCCCGGGGGCAATTCCGCGACGATCAGACCCTGTTCGCCGATGCGGGCCAGTAACTCCGTGTGGCCGCGGGGGTAGGCCACGTCCACCCCGCAGGCGAGTACCGCGACGGTGGCCCCGCCCGCCGCGAGCGCGCCCCGGTGCGCGGAACCGTCGACGCCGTAGGCGCCTCCCGAGATCACGATCCACCCCCGCTCCGCGAGCCCGGAGCCGAGCACCCCGGCCATGTGGGCGCCGTAGGGCGTGCAGGCGCGGGCGCCGACGACCGCGACCGAGCGCAGGGCCCAGGCCCGCAGCCCGGGCCGGCCCCGGACCCAGAGGCCGATGGGGGCCGCGTCACCGAGGGCGTCCAGCTGGGTGGGCCACTCGGCGTCGCCCGGACAGATGAACCGGCCTCCCACGGCGGTGACGGCGGCGAGATCGCGTCGCGGGTCGGCCGTGGCCGCGCGGGCGCGCCACCGTGCGAGCCGCCGCGCCCCGGCGCCCGGCAACCGCTGCTCGGCTTCCGGCGCGGTCAGCCGCGCCAGCAGCTCCCGCGCGCCCATCTCGCGCAGCCATTGCCCACCGCGCTCGTCACCCGGCTCCACGACCCGGGTCAGCGCCATCCGCGCCATCCGCTCCCCCTCGTCCACCCCGGCCCCCGCGTCCGTGCTCCCGCCCATGGCGCTCTCCCCTTCCGCTCTCACTTCTCCGGTCCCGCTTCTCCGGTTTCTTCTCCCGGGCCGGCCCCGGACCGGAGGGACGGAACCCGGCCCGGGTCGGGCACCCGTCCGCCGGGGTGGCCGCCCACCCCCACCGGCGGGGCGCAGGTCACCTCTCGGACGGTGCCGCTGCTCCCCGGGGGACTCCCGTACGGAGTTCGAGGGCGAGGGCCACGTCCTGGGCGTTCGGGCGCTCGTGGGCCGCGAGGTCCGCGATGGTCCAGGCGACGCGGAGGACGCGGTCGAGGCCGCGGGCGGTGAGCAGGCCCCGCTCCAGGTCCCGTTCGGCGGCGGCGAGCGCACCCGGCGCCAGGGGCCAGCGGGTCCGCAGCTCGTGGCCCGGCACCTCGCTGTTGACGGCCCAGGGGGTGTCCCGCAGCCGGTCGGCGGCGCGCTCGCGGGCCGCGCGGACCCGGGAGGCGACCAGGGCCGAGGGCTCGCCCCCGCCGCACCCCAGGAGATCCGCCCGGTGCACGGGCTCGACCCGGACCCGCAGATCCACCCGGTCCAGCAGCGGCCCGGAGAGCCGGGCCTGATACCGGCGGACCACCGCCGGCGGGCATTCGCACCCGCCGCCCGGCAGTCCGTGCCGACCGCACGGACACGGATTCGCCGCGAGGACGAGCAGAAAGCGGGCCGGAAGCCGGACCACTCCCCCGCTGCGGGCCACCACGACATACCCCGACTCCAGGGGCTGCCGCAGGGCGTCCAGCGCCTTGGAGGTGAATTCGGGGCCTTCGTCCAGAAAAAGCACACCTCGATGGGCGAGGGAGACCGCTCCGGGCCTGGGCAGCCCGTTCCCCCCGCCGACGAGGGACGGCATGGTGGCCGAGTGGTGCGGGGCGCAGTAGGGCGGGGTCCCGACCAGCGGCTGGCCCGGTGGCAGGATCCCCGCCACCGAGTGGACCGCCGTGACCTCCAGGGACTCCCGCCGGGTGAGCGCCGGCAGCACCCCCGGCAGCCGCTCCGCCAGCATGGTCTTGCCTGCTCCCGGTGGGCCGTGGAGCAAGAGGTGGTGCGCCCCTGCCGCCGCGACCTCCAGCGCCGTGCGGGCGGTGTGCTGGCCCGCCACATCGGCGAGGTCCGGTCCCCCGGGTGCGGCCGCCGGGGCCAGGGCCAGGCCCGTGCCGACACCGGCGCCGGGGACGGTCAGCCCGGCGAGCATGGGGTCGGGGCTCCCCTCCGGCAGCGGTGGCTCGTCCGGGACCGGCTCGTCGGTGAGGACGGCGATCAGCTGCCGCAGGCTGCGCACCCCGAGGACCGAGACCCCGGGCACCAGCGCCGCCTCCGCCGCGGTCTGCTCGGGGACGACCACCTGCCGGTATCCGGCCTCGGCCGCCGCGAGCACGGCGGGCAGCACCCCGCGCACCGGCCGCACCCGGCCGTCGAGCCCCAGCTCCCCGATGAGGACCAGATCGGCGATGACGGCCGGGTCGACCCGCTCGGCGGCGCCCAGCACCGCGCTGGCGACGGCGAGATCGAAACCACTTCCGCCCTTGGGCACCGACGCCGGGCTGAGCCCCACGGTCAGCTTCTTCTGCGGCCACTCGACGCCCGAGTTCACCAGGGCCGCCCGCACCCTGTCCCGGCTCTCCACGAGGCTCTTGTCCGGGAGGCCGACCAGGGTGAACGCGGCCACGCCCCGCTCCAGGTCGGCCTGGACCTCGACCACCACGCCCTCGACGCCCACCAGCGCCACCGAACACGTACGCGCGAACATCGTCAGGCCACCCCCCGGACGTGGTCGATCCGGGGCGTGCCCCGCCGGGGCAGGACCACTCCCACGAGATCGATCCGCACCCCGCCCACGGGCGGGCCGTGCCGCTCCAGCCAGCACTCCGCGAGATGGCGCAGCCGCGCCGCCTTGGCGGGGGTGAGGGCCGCCATCGGATCCTCGAACCGGACGGTTCTGCGGGTCTTGACCTCGCAGACGACGAGTGTGTCGCCGTCCCGGGCGACGATGTCGATCTCCCCCGCGCGGCCGTACCGCCAGTTCCTCGCCAGGACCGTCATTCCGGCGCGGATCAGCAGCCGCGCCGCCAGATCCTCGCCGTACCGCCCCAGTGCCCCCGTCGCGTTCATTCGGTACCACCTCCGGTACCGACGATGACGGGTCACCCCCCGCCCGGGTGGATCTCTGTGGAGAACGTCCCGGTTGTGGACAACTCAGCCACCCGGAAGTTCGAGATCGCTCTTGCTCAGCTCCTCGATGTTCACATCCTTGAAGGTGAGCACGCGGACCTGCTTGACGAACCTGGCCGGCCGATACATGTCCCAGACCCAGGCGTCCGCCATCGTCACCTCGAAGAAGACCTCACCCTGTACGGAGTGGACCTGCATCTCGTAGTCATTGGTGAGATAGAAGCGGCGCTCGGTCTCGATCACGTATTTGAACAGCCCGACGACGTCGCGGTACTCCCGGTAGAGCTTCAGCTCCATCTCGGTCTCGTACTTTTCGAGGTCCTCGGCGCTCATGGCATGTCCCCTTCAGCCGTGCGTCCCCCCTCAGGTGCGCCGGTCTCCCTGCCCCTGAACGATCTCGGGAGCCAGGACGACAGGCATGGTCGGAGGGCCCTCGTCGAGCAGTGTGCGCAGCAGCCCGGCGAGTTTGGTCGGGTACACCGTCTCACGCGCGGACGACAGTTCGGCGGAAGTCCACCACCTCAGCCCGCGGACACTGCGCCGCTCCAGCTCGGTGAGGTCGCCGAGGGCCGCGTCGGTACGGTCCGTACGGGCCAGGAAGTACCACTCGTCCTGGTTCCAGCGGCGGCCGTCGAAGGGGAAGGAGCAGATCCGCCGCCACACCACAGGACCCAGCTCCACTGCGGTGATCCCGGTCTCCTCCGCCAGCTCCCGCAGGGCGGCCTCGGCCCGGGTCTCGGTGCCCTCCACTCCGCCGCCCGGGGTGAACCACCAGTCGTCCGAGGGGTCCTTTGGGTCGAAGCCGTGCATCAGCAGAATGCGGTCGCGCCGATCGAGCAGCACCACCCGGGCGACCGCCCTCAGCTCCCCCGCCGGCAGCCCCGGAGGCAGACTCGGAGGCCGCTCCGGCCCTCCTGACCTCCCCTGACACCCCTCGGACGCCGCCGGCCCCGACGCGCCCGGATCACCGCCTCCCGACACCGCTGACCGCCCTTCCGCCCCGCGTCCCCCGCGTCCCCCGCTCGCCCCCGGACAGCCTGCGCGTGAGGGGCCCATGCGCCGCACCCGCCACGATCAGCACCGCCCCGGCCGCGATCGACAGGGTGATCAGCCGGATCGGCCCCGGCTGTGAGACACCCCCGGGCAGGGCGGCGAACCCCTCGGGCCGCTCGATCATTCCGCCCCTCAGCGGCCACGCGAACGCGTCCAGCCGCCCCTTGACCGTCGAGCGCGGCACCGAGCCCCTGCCCACGTCCGCCAGGTGCGCCCGGGAGTCCAGCGACCCCAGCCGCTCGTCGCCGAGCAGGAAGAGATGCCCCTCGGGGACCTTCGCCGTGAAGGCGTCCGGCGACCCCCCTGCGGCGGAGGCGGAGAGATAGGGCTCGTCGACGGCACGGCCGCCGACGGTGAGCCGGCCGTCCTCCCCGCAGCAGGCCACGGTGTCGCCGCCGATCCCGACCACCCGTTTGAGCATCGGCCCGCCGCCCCATCCCGGGTCCTCGAAGACCACGATGTCCCCGCGCCGGGCCGCGTCGCCGTCGATCCGCTCCGCCAGCACCCGGTCGCCGGGCCGCACCGTCGGCGCCATCGAGTCCGTCGGTACGGTGTACGGCTGGTAGACCAGCGCGCCCCAGCCGAAACCCCCGAGGAACAGCAGACAGCCGACGGCCACGGCCAGCCCCGACAGCACCCTGCCGAGACGGCCGTGGCCGCCCTTCGTCCCGTCCGATCCCATCCCGCGCTCCCACCCCTCACCGACGTGGCGCCGGGCCTGTGTGCGAAGGGCCCGGCGAGCCCGATCCGGGACGGAACCCTACCGGGCGGTATCGCCCACGGTCAGCCGCTTCCGCCGCCACAGGACGATGGGCAACGCGCCCAGGGCTCCCATGGCCAGCGGGGCGGAGGAGACGGCGACGGACGCCGCCGCGTTCAGCCCCGGCTGATCGAAGGTGTTCGGTACGGAGAGCGTCGACCAGCGGTCGACCGGCCAGGCCACGACCACGGCACGGCCCACGACCTTGTCGACCGGGACGAACCCGCCGTTGGTGTCCTCCATGTGGTAGCGGGAGTCACGCGAGTTCTGCCGGTGGTCGCCCATGACCCAGAGCCGGTCCTTCGGCACCGTGAACGGGCCGAACGGCTGGTCGTCGCACGCGCTGTTGCCCGGGAAGACGTAGTCGCTCTCGTCGAGCGTCTTCCCATTGACCTTGACCGGGCCGCCCTTGCGGCACTCCACGGTGTCACCCTCCACCGCGATCACCCGCTTGATCAGGTCCTTCTCCTCGGCGGACGGCATCAGTCCGATGAAGCTGAGGAACTTTTGCAGGGCGTTGGGGTCGGGGGTGGGCTCACCCTCCAGCCAGCCGCCCGGGTCGTGGAAGACCACGACCTCGCCGCGCTCGGGCTCGGAGCCGAACCACGGCGTCAGCTTGTCGACCAGGACCCGGTCCCCGCGCTGGAGCGTGTTCTGCATCGAATCCGAGGGGATCGAGAACGCCTGCACCAGAAATGTCTTGATCAGCAGCGCCAGGACCAGCGCGATACCGATCAGCAGCGGCAGTTCCTTCCAGAAGGACCGCTGCCCCTTGCGCCGCTCACCTCCGTCGGAGGTGTCGTCAACGGAATCCTCACCCGCCGGGGGGATCCCGGACGGATCATCGCCCGTCACGGCCGCAGGGGACTCGGCGGGCTCCCCCGGCCTGTCCTCCGGCTGATCGTGTCCGGACCGTGCGCCGACCGCCACGTCCCCCACATCCACTCCTCACTCCGTGCGAACCGCCTGCCCCGAAGAAGAAGCAGGCCCACTACTCCCATAACGAGCGGGAGTTCCGCAAGGCTCGGGAGCAGGACCATTCCGTCGCGGTCCTGGGAGGACACACTATGCGACGACCCCGGCGCCGCGGTCGAGCCCGCGCCGCCGCCGGCGGTGGCTCCGTCCGGTACGGAGGCGTACGTCCGCGGCTCCTCCAGCCGCCGCCAGTGCCCCAGGGGCCAGGCGATCACCACGGCCCGGCCGACGACCTGCTGCTCCGGCACGGTCCCCTGGTCGTCCTCGGCGAGATGGAAACGGGAGTCGGCGGAGTTCGACCGGTGGTCGCCCATGACGAAGAGGCGGCCCGCGGGGACCGTGACCTCGAAGCCGACGGTCGAGGGGGCGTTCCCCGGCTTCAGATAGGGCTCGTCCAGGGGGACGCCGTTGACACTGACCCGGCCGTCCTCCCCGCAGCAGGTCACCGTGTCACCGCCGACGGCGATCACCCGTTTGATCAGATCCCGCTCACCGGCGGAGGGCAGCAGTCCGATGAAGGTGAGCGCCTGCTTCACCTGTTTGACGACGACCGGGTCGCCACCTGTGGTGGAGGCGTTCTCCGCCTGGAGCCAGCCGCCGGGGTCCTTGAAGACCACCACGTCCCCGCGCTCCGGCCGGCCGCCGAACCACGGCGTCAGCTTGTCGACCAGGACCCGGTCCTGGACCCGGATGGTCTCCTCCATCGAACCGGACGGAATGACGAACGCCTGCACCAGAAACGTCTTGAGCAGCAGGGCGATCGCCAGGGCCACCCCGACCATCAGCGGGATCTCCCGCAGGGCGGTGCGCCGGCGGCGGCGTTCGACCCGGCGGGCGAGCCGGCGCCGCTCGGCCCGGCCGGGCAGCGGACGGCTCCCGTCCACGGGTCTGCTCCCGGTGGGGAGCCGGGTGTCCGCCCGGTGGCCGGCTCCCCGGCGACCGGGGGCCCGGTGGCCGGTGGCCCGCCGGCCCGTGACCCGGTGGCCGGGAACGCACCGGGCCCGGCGCCGGCTACCCATGCGCTCCCCCGGGCTCCGGGCCCGCGGCCCCGGCGTGCCCTGCGGCCGGGGCGTCCGGGACCCGGGCGAAGACGTCGCCCCGTTCCACCGAGGACCACCGGCCCACCGGCCAGCCGATCCAGTCCACCCGTCCCACGACGCGCTCCACCGGGACCATGCCGCCGCCGGGCGAGCCGAGGAGGTCGCGGGAGTCGCGGGAGTCGGAGCGGTGGTCGCCCATCACCCACAGCCGGCCCGGGGGGACCACGATGTCGAAGGGCACCTCGGAGGGGGCGTCACCGGGCCGGAGGTACGAGCGCTCGTCCAGCGCGACCCCGTTCACACTCATCCGGCCGCTCCGGTCGCAGCAGACCACCCGGTCGCCGCCGACGCCCACCACCCGCTTGACGAAGTCGCTCTCCCCGGAGTCCATGAGTCCGACGGCGGCCAGCACGCCCTTGGCGGCCCCGCTCACCGGGTTCTCCTCGGCCGTCCCGCTGTGGACGAACGACTCCTCGCCGTCGAAGACGATCAGGTCGCCGCGCCGGGGCGGGGAGTCGTCCCCGTACGCCAGCTTGTTGACCAGGACGCGGTCGCCGGTCCGCAGCGTGGGCTCCATGGATCCGCTGGGGATCTGGAAGGGCTGCACCACGAAACGGCTGAAGAGCAGGACACCGAGGGTGACGACCACGGCCTGGAGCAGCAGCCCGCGCCAGGAGGCCGGGCGGCCGCCGCGCCACCACGAGCGACGCCCGACATGGCGCTCGCGACCGGGCTCGGCACCGGGCTCGCCACCGGGCTCCGCGGCCGGTGCACCGCCCCGGACGCCGGACCCGTCCGCACCGGCGGAGCCCACCGGACCGACAGGGCCGCCGGGGCCCTCCGGGGCGTCCTCGCCGCCGGGACCGGAGTGGGATGCGCGCTCGGTGTTCATCGCTGTGGTGTCCATACGAGGGCGAAGCCTAGCGGCCCCGACCGGACGCCCGGACCGCCGGAACGCCCGTACCCGCCGCCACCCGGACAGGGATCGCACAGCTGCGGACACCTTCACCCGAAGGAGTGAGAAGGGGGTAAAGCGACGAGCCGCCGCTCGGAGAGCGACGGCTCGTGACATCGGCGCGCGAGGCGCCCGGACAACCTCAGTTGTCGCGCTTCTCCTTGATCTTCGCGGCCTTGCCGCGCAGCTCACGGAGGTAGTACAGCTTGGCGCGGCGGACGTCACCACGGGTGACGAGCTCGATCTTCTCGAAGATCGGGCTGTGCACCGGGAAGGTCCGCTCGACACCGACGGAGAAGGACACCTTGCGGACCGTGAAGGTCTCGCTGACGCCCGCACCCTGGCGGCGGATGACGACACCCTTGAACTGCTGGATACGGGAGCGGTTGCCCTCGATGACGCGAACGTGGACGTTCACGGTGTCACCGGGACGGAAGGCCGGGACGTCGGTCCGCAGCGAGGCGGAGTTGACGGCGTCGAGCACGTGCGTCATGTTCGTCTGCTTTCTTCACCGATGCCACAGGTCATCAGCGGGAGAGGGGGTGAAGTTCTGGGGCCGGTACATCGGAGCGGGCGTCGTGTCCCCCTGTGGCAGGGGCGCACGCCGGACGTACGGCAGCGGCCTATTCTTCCACGGCACCGGGCCTGCGCCAAAATCGGCCCCCGGGCTCGGGGGCCCAGCCCAGGATCGACAGGGTCTCCCGGTCCTTCTTGTCGAAGGCCGAGGGGTCGCAGCGCTCGATCAGATCCGGCCGGTTCTCCGCCGTACGGCGGAACGCCTCGTCCCGCCGCCAGCGGGCGATCTTCCCGTGGTGACCGCTGGTGAGCACCGGCGGGATGCCGCGCCCGCGCCACACGGGCGGCTTGGTGTAGACGGGCCCTTCGAGCAGATTGGCCATGGCGCCCGGGGCGAAGGAGTCGTCCCGGTGGGACTCGGCGTTGCCCAGCACCCCCGGCAGCAGCCGGGCCACGGCCTCGGTGATCACCAGCACCGCGGCCTCGCCGCCCGCCAGGACGTAGTCGCCGATGGAGACCTCGTACACCGGCATCCGGGTGGCGTACTCGTCCATGACCCGGCGGTCGATGCCCTCGTACCGGGCCGGGGTGAAGACCAGCCAGGGCCGCGCCGACAGCTCGACGGCGAGTTCCTGGGTGAAGGGGCGGCCGCTGGGGGTGGGCACCACCAGCGCCGGGCCGTGCGCGCCCGCCTCGTACCCGTCGGCGAGGACCGCGTCGAGCGCGTCACCCCAGGGCTCGGTCTTCATGACCATGCCGGGGCCGCCGCCGTAGGGGGTGTCGTCGACGGTGTTGTGCCGGTCGTACGTCCAGTCGCGCAGATCGCTCACCCGGACGTCGAGGACGCCCCGGGCGCGGGCCTTGCCGACGAGGGAGACGTTCAGCGGCTCCAGGTACTCGGGGAAGATCGTGAGGACGTCGAGCCGCATCAGGCGTCGTCCCGCTCGCCGGACCGCTCGGCGGCCGCTTCCCCGGCCCCGTCCGCGGCGGCGTCCCGCGCGGAGGCGATCTCGGCCCGGTCGTCGATCAGCCCCGGCGGCGGGTCGATCACGGCGCGCTGCTCCGTCAGGTCGATGGAGGTGACGATCGCCTCCACGAACGGGATCATCACCTCGGTGCCGTCCGGCCGCTCCACGATGAACAGGTCCTGCGAGGCCAGATGGCTGATCTCGATGATCCGCCCGACCTCGGTCCCGTCCACGGTGACGACGTCCAGGTCCATGAGCTGGTGGTCGTAGTACTCGTCGGCGCCCCCGGGCAGCTCCTCGGGGTCCACGTCGGCGATGAGCAGGGTCTCGCGCAGCGCCTCCGCGCCGTTGCGGTCCCGTACGCCGACGAACCGCAGCAGCAGCCGGCCGCTGTGCACCCGGCCGGTCTCGATCGTCAGCGGCCCCCTGGCGGCGGGGTCGGTGTGCAGCACGGCGCCGGGGCCGAGTCGCCGCTCCGGCTCGTCCGTGCGGACCTCCACACTGACCTCGCCCTTGACCCCATGGGCCCGGCCGATCCGGCCGACTACCAACTGCACGGTGCTCTCTCTTCTGTCATCACGGCGACTGTGTCATCACGGCGACTGTGCCGGGCCGCACCCGGTTGCCGAAGGGGTACGGGGGCGGTACGACTACGGGCCGGGGACGGCCGGATGGCCCTCCCCGGCCCGAGCCGGTGTGCAACTGTTTCAGCGGACCTGGTCCACATCGACGAGGTCGACACGGATGCCGCGGCCGCCGATGGCGCCCACGACCGTACGCAGGGCACGTGCGGTGCGGCCATTGCGGCCGATCACCTTGCCGAGGTCGTCGGGATGGACCCGGACCTCCAGCACCCGCCCACGGCGCAGGTTGCGCGAGGCGACCTGCACGTCGTCGGGGTTGTCGACGATGCCCTTCACGAGGTGCTCCAGCGCCTCTTCGAGCATGCTCAGGCCTCGGTCGACTCGGCGGCGTCAGCCGCGTCGTCCGCCTTCTTGTCGGCCTTCTTCGCCTTCGGGGTGATGGCCTCGCCCTTGGGCTCGCCACCCTCCAGGGCCTTGGCGAACTCGTCGAACGCGGCGCGCTTGCTGACCTTCGGCTCGGCCACGAGCAGCGGCGCCGGGGCCGGCAGGCCCTTGTGCTTCTGCCAGTCGCCGGTGAGCTTCAGGATCGCGAGAACGGGCTCGGTCGGCTGGGCGCCGACGGAGAGCCAGTACTGCGCGCGCTCCGAGTCGACCTCGATGCGCGAGGGGTTCTGCACCGGGTGGTACAGGCCGATCTCCTCGATGGCCCGGCCGTCACGGCGGGTACGGGAGTCGGCGACGACGATGCGGTAGTGAGGCGAACGGATCTTGCCCAGACGCTTCAGCTTGATCTTGACTGCCACGGAAGTGGTGTCTCCTGGTCTTGACGTGGTTGGGCACAACGAAATGCCACGTGGGGTTGCGGTACTCGGGGTGCCCGATGGACGCGCCAGCCGGAGGAGAGAGGGGTCCTGTGCGGCCGTCGAGTACAGCTAGCCATTGTGCCACACGCCGGTGACGTGCTCTCCCCCGGACCTGCGCCGCCCCCGTCAGGCGGCCGGGCCGGGGGTCAGCTCGCAGCGGCGACCGGCTCGGGGATACGGAAGGGCTTGCCGCAGCCGCCGCAGACGATGGGCGCCTGGGCGAGGACCGAGGGCACGACCCGCACATTGCGACCGCAGTCGCAGACGGCCTTGACCCGCACACCGCCGCCCGAGGAACCGTGCCGGGCGGCCGGCCCTCGGAAGGAGCGCTTGGTGTCGGAGGCCGTGGCGACCGTGTGCGCCCGCAGGGCGCGCTGGAGCCGGTCGATCGTGGGTCGGTACCGGCGCTTGGCCTCGGGGCTGAGCGCGACCAGGGAGAAGCCGCTGCTGGGATGCGGCTCCTCCGCGTGATCGAGGCCCATTTCCTCGGCGATCGCCAGGAATCTGCGGTTGTGGTAGCGGCCGGCGCGCGAGGTGTCGCGGACACCTCGCGCGGCGGCGATGCCATGGACTGCCTCGTGGAGCAGTCGCTCGAAGGAGAGCTCGGCGCCACAGGCGGACGACGACTCTCCGATCAGGGACTCGGGCGCGGCCAGGTCCGGCAGCTCGGAGTGGTGCCGCTGAATGTCGGCCCACGCCTGTGCCAGCTCTGCGGCGAGAACAGGTGGTGTCGTGCTCACGTCGTGATAACGAGCCGGACCTTCACCGGGTTCCATTCCGGGCCATCCCAAATATTTTGCACGTACCCGTCAGTTGGCCTGATCCGCGTACCGAGGAGGGCGGGTACGCGGATCTGTGGAGAAGGCGCGCAGCTCCCATCAAGCCCGGCATGGCGGCCCCGTGCGCGGGCGCGCGGCTGCGGCGCTCTGCGGGGGCGGGGCGGGTGTGCCGGATGGGGGCTCAGTAGGCCCGCGCGACGACGGCGACATTACCGGGCGCGTCGTCCTCGGTGGGGACGGAGCCGTCCTCGGCGAGCAGACAGCGCACAGAAACGGCTTGTTCCGCCAGGGTCGCCTCCCCTTCCTGGCCGAGTACCGACCACGGGATCCGGGCCCAGCCGCCGGACGTGGCCGCCTCGATCGCGTCGGCGACGGTCGTCACATCGGCGGTACGTGACTCACGGTGCTCGCGCGACTGCCGCAGCAGGGTCGCCTGGTCCTCCTCCAGGATCCCGGGGAGCAGCGCGGGCAGGTCGTCGATCCGGACGGACTCCTTCCCGCCGGGGATCCGGCGGGCCAGTACGGCGGTACCCGCCGCCAGGTCGCGCGGGCCGACCTCGATCCGTACGGGTACGCCCTTCAGCTCCCAGTCGACGGCGCGGCGGCCGAAGGGGGTGTCGGTGCGGTCGTCGACCCGGACCCGTACCCCGGCGGCGCGCAGCCGGTCGGCGATCCGGCGCACCTCGGCCACGGCCTCGTCGCCCTTGATCGCCACCACCACGGCCTGGACGGCCGCGAGCCGGGGCGGCACCCGCAGTCCGTCGTCGTCGCCGTGGACCATGATCAGTCCGCCGATCATCCGGGTGGTGGTGCCCCAGGAGGTCTGCCAGACGTACTCCTGCCGGCCGTCCGCCGCGAGATAGCGGGTGTCGAACGCCTGGGCGAAGTTGGTGCCCAGTTCATGGCTGGTGCCCAGCTGGAGGGCCTTGCCGTCGCCCATCATCCCTTCCAGGGTGAGGGTGTTGATCGCTCCGGCGAACCGCTCGCGGGGGGTCTTGCGCCCGAGGAGCACATCGATGCCGAGGACGCCGGTCATGAAGTCCGCGTACACCTCGCGGTGGACACGGGCGGCGAAGTCGCGGGCGTCCTCGCGGGTGGCGTGCGCGGTGTGGCCCTCCTGCCAGAGGAATTCGGTGGTGCGCAGGAAGACCCGGGGGCGCAGCTCCCAGCGGACCACGTTGGCCCACTGGTTGATGAGCAGGGGCAGGTCGCGGTAGCTCTGCACCCATTTGGAGAAGGAGGCGTTGACGATCGTCTCGGAGGTGGGGCGGACCACGACGGGCTCGTCCAGCTCCTTGCCGCCGCCGTGGGTGACCACCGCCAGCTCGGGGGCGAAGCCCTCGACGTGGTCGGCCTCCCGGGTCAGATAGGACTGCGGGATGAAGAGGGGGAAGTAGGCGTTCTCGGCGCCCACGGCCTTGATCCGGGCGTCCATCTCGCTCTGCATCCGCTCCCAGAGGCCGTAGGCGTAGGGGCGGATGATCATGGTTCCGCGCACCGGCCCGTTGTCCGCCAGCTCGGCCTTGTTGATCAGGTCCTGGTACCAGCGGGGGAAGTCCTGGGCACGGGGGGTGAGTACGGGTGTCTTGGGCATGGCGCGCATCGTAGGCGCCGCCCGGGCCCGGGGGCGCGGGATTTCGGCCCGTACGCCCCCGGGCTCCGGTGGTACGGGAGAGCGCGGCCGCGAGGCAGAACCTAGGTGGCGGTGTCGCCCTTGGACAGCCGGGGGATCCCGGCCGCGCGGTAGGCGGCGTCCTCCTCCAGGGTCTCGTGTTCGAGGAGGGCGGCGGCCAGCGAGTCCAGCCGGTTGCGGTTGGCCCGCAGCAGCTCGCAGGCGCTCTCGTAGCACTCGTCCACGATCCGCCGCATCTCGTGGTCCACGGCGTCGAGCGTGGCGGGGGCGGCCGAGAGCCCGTACGGGACCTGGGCGTCGGAGGGGATGGCGGTGAGCCGGCCGACGCGCTCGCTCATCCCCCAGCGGCCCGTCATCCCCCGGGCCAGGCGTGTCACCTGTTCGAGGTCGCTCTCGGAGCCGGTGGTGACCACACCGAAGACGACGGACTCGGCGGCCATCCCGCCCAGCGCGCCGATGATCCGGCCGCGCAGGTACTCCTCGGTGTAGGCGTACTTGTCCGCGTCCGGGGTGGAGAGGGTGACGCCGAGGGCCCGGCCGCGCGGGACGATCGTCACCTTGCGGACCGGGTCGGCGCCCGGCTGGACCATGCCCAGCAGGGCGTGGCCGCTCTCGTGGTACGCGGTGCGGCGGCGCTCCTCCTCGTCCAGTACCAGCGGGCGTTCGGCACCGAGCTGGACCTTCTCCAGCGCGCCGGAGAGATCGGCCTGGGTGACGGCCGACTGCTTGCGCTTGACGGCGAGGAGGGCGGCCTCGTTGGTCAGGTTGGCCAGGTCGGCGCCGGTCATCCCGGGGGTGGCCTGGGCGATCCGGGCCAGGTCCACACCGGGCGCGAGGGGGATCTCGCGGCTGTGGATCCGCAGGATGGCCTCCCGGCCGGACCGGTCGGGGGGTGAGACATGGACGATCCGGTCGAAGCGGCCGGGCCGGGTCAGCGCCGGGTCGAGGACGTCGGCGCGGTTGGTGGCGGCGAGCACGACGACCCCTTCGGAGCCGGTGAAGCCGTCCATCTCGGTGAGGATCTGGTTGAGGGTCTGCTCGCGCTCGTCGTGACCGCCGAGGCCGCCGGAGCCGCCGCGGGCCCGGCCGATGGTGTCGATCTCGTCGATGAAGACGATGGCGGGAGCGACCTTGCGGGCCTCCGCGAACAGCTCCCGCACCCGGCCCGCGCCGACGCCGACGATCATCTCGATGAACTCGGACGCGGAGGCGGAGAAGAACGGGACCCCCGCCTCTCCGGCGACCGCGCGGGCGAGCAGGGTCTTGCCGGTGCCGGGCGGTCCCGCGAGGAGCACCCCGCCGGGCATCCGGGCGCCCATCTTCCGGTACGCGTCGGGATGCTTCAGGAAGTCCACGACGTCGTCGAGTTCGCCTTCCACCTCGTCGATCCCGGCGACGTCGGCGAAGGTGGTCCGCCCGCCCTCGGTCACCTCGACGGGTTTGGGCGGCGGCTTGCGGCTGAAGGCCCCGCCGCCCAGGCCCGCGCCCATCCGGCGGGCGATGAACACCCACAAGGCGACCAGCAGCACCATCGGCGCGAGCGCGATCAGCAGATTGACGAGAAAGCTGCGCTGCTGGACGACGGGTTCGGCGGTGACGGTGACGTTCTTCGCGGTCAGCTGGCTCCACAGATTGTCGTCCGCGAAGGCGGGGCGCTGGGTGGTGAACTTGGTGTAGTCGCCCTTCTTGCCGGGTACCGGGGCCTTCTTCTTCAGCTCGCCCTGGATCGTGTCGCCCTTGGAGTAGATCTTCGCGACATTGCCCGCGCCGACCTGCCGGCTGAACTCGGTGTACGAGACGGAGGGCTCGTTGCGCTCGCCGAGGTACGACAGCACCAGATTGGTGATCAGGTAGACGGCGAGCGCGGCGAGGACGAGACCGCCCCAGCCGCCGGGCATCCGGCGCTTGGGCGGCGTCGGGGGCGGTGCGCCCTCGGAGCGCCAGGGGCGCTCGTCGGTGCGGTTGTCCACGCTCCCGTTGGTCCCGTTGCCCCCGTTGCCCGGGCCGCGGCCCGTGGCGGACCCCGCGCCCCAGCGGCCGGGGGTCCTGGCCCGGCTCGGGCGGCCCGCTGCTCGCGAGGGCCGGCCGCCCTGCGGGGTCCCGGGCGCCGGCGCGGCGTTGCTCATACCGGGACGTTAAGACAGAAAGACGGTGTCGGCACCCGCTCGCGCGCGGGTGCCGGCACCGTCGTACGACATCCGAGGTGGCCCGGGAGCCTCCTCGGCTCAGCCCATGAACTTCTTGAACTCGTCCGGCAGCTCGAAGTCCTTGCCGGCTCCGCCACCCGGCAGACCGAAGGCACCGCCCTGGCCCGCCTGCTCGCGCTTGGCGGCGGCGGCCTCCTCGTCGGCCTTCCGCTTGATCGGGTTGCCGCTGCGGCGCTTGCCCTTGGCCTGCTTCTGCTGCTTCTTCTGCCGGCCGGGGCCGCCGCCCATGCCCGGGATCCCCGGCATGCCGGGCATTCCGCCGCCCTGCGCCATCCGGGACATCATCTTGCGGGCCTCGAAGAACCGCTCCACCAGGCTCTTGACCGCGCTGACCTCGACACCGGAGCCCTTGGCGATACGGGCCCGGCGCGAGCCGTTGATGATCGTCGGCTCCTGGCGCTCCGCCGGGGTCATCGACTTGATGATCGCGGCGGTACGGTCCACGTCGCGCTCGTCGATGCTGTTGATCTGCTCCTTCATCTGCGCCATGCCGGGCAGCATGCCGAGCAGCTTGGAGATGGAGCCCATCTTGCGGACCTGCTCCATCTGGGCCAGGAAGTCGTCGAGCGTGAACTCCTTGCCCTGGCTGCTCGCCAGCTTGGAGGCCATTTTGGCGGCCTCTTCCTGGGTGAAGGTCTGCTCGGCCTTCTCGATCAGGCTCAGGACGTCGCCCATGCCCAGGATCCGCGACGCCATGCGGTCCGGGTGGAAGGCGTCGAAGTCGTCCAGCTTCTCGCCGTTGGACGCGAACATGATCTGGCGGCCGGTGACGTGCGCGATGGAGAGCGCGGCACCGCCGCGCGCGTCGCCGTCCAGCTTGGACAGGACCACGCCGTCGAAGCCGACGCCGTCGCGGAAGGCCTCGGCGGTGTTGACCGCGTCCTGGCCGATCATGGCGTCGACCACGAAGAGGATCTCGTCGGGCGAGACCGCGTCGCGGATGTCGGCGGCCTGCTGCATCAGCTCGGCGTCGATGCCGAGACGGCCGGCGGTGTCCACGACGACGACGTCGTGGACCTTGGTCCGGGCGTACTCGATGGAGTCCTTGGCCACCTGGACCGGGTCGCCGACGCCGTTGCCGGGCTGGGGGGCGTAGACCGCGACCCCGGCGCGCTCGGCGACCACGGAGAGCTGGTTGACGGCGTTGGGACGCTGGAGGTCGCAGGCGACCAGCAGCGGGGAGTGGCCCTGGGCCTTGAGCCAGCGGCCCAGCTTTCCGGCGAGGGTGGTCTTACCGGCGCCCTGGAGACCGGCGAGCATGATCACGGTCGGGGGCTGCTTGGCGAAGCGCAGTCGGCGGGTCTCGCCGCCGAGGATCGCCACCAGCTCCTCGTTGACGATCTTGATGACCTGCTGGGCGGGGTTCAGCGCCTTGGAGACCTCGGCGCCCCGGGCCCGCTCCTTGACCTTGCTGATGAACGCGCGGACAACCGGAAGCGCGACGTCCGCCTCCAGCAGCGCGATCCGGATCTCGCGTGCCGTGGCATCGATGTCCGCCTCGGAGAGCCTTCCTTTGCCACGCAGGGTCTTGAAGGTATTCGCCAAGCGGTCGGAGAGAGTATCGAACACGGCGCTCGTCGGTCCTCGGGGTCGGGGGCAGGTAATCGTCCTCCAGGGTATCCGGCCGTCCGCCCGGTCCGCCGTCCCCTTGCGGCAAGCACCGTGAAAGGGGGGTGCGGGAGCGGGCGGGAGATCAGCCCAGGGCCTGTTCCAGCGCCCGGGCCAGCTCCGCGGCGGCGGCCTTCGGCAGCGGCCGGCCGCCGGGCCCGGTGACGTAGAAGGCGTCCACGGCGTGCGCCCCCAGGGTCGACACATGCGCGCTGCGCACCCGCACGCCCGCGCTCTCCAGGGCCCGGCCGATGCGGTGCAGCAGACCGGGGGCGTCCTGGGCGCGGACCTCGACCACGGTCGCGTGCCGGGAGGCGGCCGGATCGACCGTGACCCGGGGCGGCGAGGGCTCGGTCCCGCGCCGCCGGGGCCGGGCCGCCTCCCGCTCCGCGAGCCGGGCGGGGATGTCGAGGGAGCCGTCGAGCGCGCGCACCAGATCGGCGCGGAGCCGGGCCGCCTGGGGCAGCGAGCCGTACGCGGCGGCCACCCGCCAGCGCAGCACGATGACCGGGCCGGGGCGCGGGCCGTCCCCCGGCGGGGTGCCGGCCTCCCCGGGGACCACCACGGACAGCTCGGCGGCGCGGACGGTGAGCCGGTGCAGGGCGAGCACCCCGGCGGCGGCGGGCAGCACCCCGGGCCGCTCCGCCACCGCGATCAGCAACTCGGCCCCGACGGGCTCGGGCGGCGCCCCCGCGCCGTCCGGACCCACCGGGGTGTCGGTGGCGCCGGTGACACCACTGGCCCCGGTGTACAGGGCGAGGACCGGTCCGCCGGTCCGCAGCGCCTCGGCCGCCAGCCTCGCCCGCTCCCCGCCCGCGTCCCCGTCCGGCCGGACCACCGCCGCCGGGGCGGCCCCGGCGAGGACCGCGCCCGCCCGCCGCACCAGGTCGGCGACGAGCCCCGCGCGCCACGCCGACCAGGCGGCCGGCCCGGTGGCCAGCGCGTCCGCCTCGGTGAGGGCGTGCAGCAGCTCCAGCGCCCGGGGCGAGCCGACGGCGTCGGCGACCGCCCGCACGGTCTGGGGGTCGTCCAGATCGCGCCGGGTGGCGGTCTCGGCGAGCAGCAGATGGTGGCGTACGAGGGTGGCGAGCACGGCCGCGTCACCGGTGTCGAAGCCGAGCCGGACGGCCATGTCCCGGGCGATGGTCTCCCCGGTGACGCAGTGGTCGCCGGGCCAGCCCTTGCCGATGTCGTGCAGCAGAGCGGCCACCAGCAGCAGATCGGGCCGGTCGACCCGGCGGGCGAGCGCGGCGGCGCGGACCGCCGTCTCCACGAGGTGCCGGTCGACGGTCCAGGTGTGGACGGCGTTGCGCTGGGGCCGGCAGCGCACCCGCTCCCAGTCCGGGAGCAGCCGGTCGATCAGCCCGCCGGCCTCCAGGGCCTCCCAGACGGCGACGGTGGGCCGGCCGGCGCCGAGCAGTATCACGAACTCCTGCCGGGCCTCGGCGGGCCAGGGCACCGGCAGCGGCGGGGCGGCCCGGGCGAGCCGGCGCACGGCGTGGCGGGAGAGCGGCAGCCCGGCCTGGGCGGCAGCGGCGGCGGCCCGCAGCGCGAGCACGGGGTCCCGCTCCGGCCGGGCGGTACGGGCGAGGACGGCCTCGCCGTCCTGTTCGACCACCCCGTCCGCGAGGGGGGTGCGCCGGGGTTCGGTCCGCCGTCCGCCGAGGACCGCCCGCACCCGGCTGCCGGCCGAGCGGGCCCGCAGCACCCGGTGGACCTCGCGCCAGGTGACGTCGGTGGCGTACGAGACGGTCCGCGCGGCCTCGTACACCTGGCGCAGGAGGGCGTCCCCGTCGAGGAGGCCGAGTTCGGCGGCGACCTGGTCCTGTTCCTGGAGGGCGAGCCGGTCGGTGGCGCGTCCGGTGGTCAGATGGAGGGCGTCGCGGGTGTCGAGGAGGGTGCGCCGGGCGTCGTCGAGTCCTTCGCGGGGGGCGTCCGCGAGCCAGGAGGCGGCGACGGCCCGCAGGGCGGTGGCGTCGCGGAGCCCGCCGCGTGCCTCCTTGAGGTCGGGTTCCAGCAGGAAGCGCAGTTCGCCCTGGCGTTCGGCGCGTTCACGGCAGAGGTCGTGGAGTTCGGGCAGCCGGCGGGGGGCCGCCTCGCGCCAGTCGGCGAGGACGGCCGTCCGCAAGCCGGCGACCTGGGCGGGGTCCCCGGCGACCGGGCGGGCGTCGAGCAGCCCGAGGTGGGCGCGGAGGTCGCCGCCCGCGGTCCTGCGGGCCTCGGCGGGGGTGCGCACGGAGTGGTCGAGGGAGAGGCCGAGGTCCCAGACGGGGTACCAGATGCGGTCGGCGAGGGTGGCGACGGCCCGGGGGTCGGCGGATCCGTCGTGGAGCAGGAGGAGATCGAGGTCGCTGCGGGGGGAGAGTTCACCGCGGCCGTAGCCGCCGACGGCGACGAGGGCGGCGCCGTGCACCCGGGTGGCCCGGCAGGCGGTGGCGAAGAGGGCGGCGAGCCAGCGGTCGGTGAGGGAGGCGAGGGCCAAGCGGCGGGGCGGCCCGGACCGCTCCTTCTCCTGGAGCAGGAGCAGCCGGGCCTCGGCGTAGCCGCTGGGGCAGGCGGGGGTGCCGGCCCCGGGTCCGGGCGCGGGGGGCGGCGCGGAGCCGTTCCCCGCGTCCGGCGGAAGGCCGGCACCGGGCAGGGGCCCCGTCGGCGAAGGCCCCTGCGGCGGCGGTGGCGGTGGCCCCGCCTCGGGGGATGTCCCCGGCGGCGTGTGCGCGCCCGCTTCGGTGACCCGCTTGCGACCCGACACCCGACCGGCCCCTCTTCCGCTGTCTTCCGCTGTCTTCCGCTGTCTTCCGTGGTCCTCCGGGTCCGGCGCCCGCCCTGCGTCGGAACCGGATGTACGTCAGAGCGCGTCCGGGCCGCGCTCGCCGGTGCGTACCCGTACGGCGGTGTCGACCGGCACGCTCCAGACCTTGCCGTCGCCGATCTTCCCGGTACGGGCGGCCTTGACGATGACCTCGATCAGCTGTTCGGCGTCGTCGTCCTCGGCCAGGACCTCGATCCGGACCTTGGGCACCAGGTCGACCTGGTACTCGGCGCCCCGGTAGACCTCGGTGTGGCCGCGCTGCCGGCCGTAGCCGCTGGCCTCGGTGACGGTCAGCCCCTGGACCCCGAAGGACTGGAGGGCTTCCTTGATCTCGTCCAGGCGGTGCGGCTTGACGACCGCGGTGATGAGCTTCATGCGTCCACCTTCGGGTGCGGGGCGGTCCCGGTCGCGTTGTCGGTGCCGGTGCTGTCGGGGGCGGGCCGACCGGCACTGGCCGGGCCGCCGGGCGTCGCCGGGAGGCCGTCCGGGGCGGGCACGGCCCGGCGGGATCCGGCGCCGCCGCCCGCGCCGCTGAAGTCGTACGCCGTCTCCGCGTGTTCGTCCTGGTCGATGCCGGAGATCTCCACCTCCTCGTCCACCCGCATCCCCATCGTCCGGTCCAGGACGAGGGCGAGCAGGGCCGAGACCACCAGGGAGTACGCCAGCACCGAGAAGACGCCGATCGCCTGCTTCCCGAGCTGTTCGAGGCCGCCGCCGTAGAACAGGCCCCGGGCCTCGGACTGTACGCCTCCGGTGGCGAAGAACCCCACCAGCAGGGAGCCCGCCACGCCGCCGACGAGGTGGACGCCGACGACGTCGAGGGAGTCGTCGTAGCCGAAGCGGTACTTGAGGCCCACGGCCATGGCGCACAGGACACCGGCGATCGCGCCGATGGCGAGGGCGCCGAGCGGGGAGCAGGAGCCGCCCGCCGGGGTGATGGCGACGAGTCCGGCGACGGCGCCGGACGCGGCCCCGAGGGTGGTGAAGGCGCCGTGGCGGATCTTCTCGTAGGCCAGCCAGGCGAGCATCGCGGCGGCGGTGGCGACCTGCGTGTTGACGAACATCACCGCGCCGACGCCGTCGTCGTTGCCGAGCCAGGAGCCGGCGTTGAAGCCGAACCAGCCGAACCAGAGCAGCCCGGCGCCGAGCATCACCAGGGGCAGGCTGTGCGGGCGCATCGGGTCCTTGCCGAAGCCGATGCGGCGGCCGATGACCCAGATGACGCCGAGAGCGGCGGCACCCGCGTTGACGTGGACGGCCGTGCCGCCCGCGAAGTCGATCACGCCCATCTCGAAGAGCCAGCCGCCGGCGCCCCAGACCCAGTGGGCGACCGGGAAGTAGACCACGGTGGCCCAGAGCGCGACGAAGAGCGCCCAGGCGGTGAACTTGACCCGGTCCGCGAGGGCGCCGCTGATCAGGGCGGGGGTGATGACGGCGAACATCAGCTGGAAGACGGCAAAGACATAGACGGGGATGGTGTAGCCGTCCCACAGTTCGGTCAGTCCGATGCCGCTGAGGCCCACGTACTCACCCGACCAGCCGACGACGGAGCCGAAGTCGGTGCCGAAGGCGATGCTGAACCCGTACAGCACCCACAGGACGGTGACGATGCCGATGCTGATGAAGCTCATCATCAGCATGTTGAGGGTGGACTTGACCCGGACCATCCCGCCGTAGAAGAAGGCGAGGGCCGGGGTCATCAGCATCACCAGCGCGGAGCAGATGAGCACGAAGCCGGTATTGGCCGTGGACAGGGCCGGGGCCGGTGCGGCCAGCGTCGAAAGGGCTGGGAGCATGGGCGACTCCTCGTCGTGGGTGCGGCCGCGTGCGGGTGGAGCCTGAGCGATTCGGGCGGGTGCCTGAGCGGTTCGGGCGGGGCGGGCCGGTTATGCGCCATGAGGCTGTCCGAGCGGCGTTTCGGCCAGTGCTCCCCGGTGTTTCACGGCGATGACGAAGACGTCCGCTGTGTTACGCCGCCATGAACACACCGGAACCGGGTGCGAGGAGAGGGGCGGCAACGCGACGAGGCGGTACGCGCGAGGACGGCGGGTCCTCTGCACGTACCGCCTCATGAGCGGGGTTCGGGGCTCAGACGGCTTCGGCGGCCTCCGGGAGCTGCGCGGTGAGCAGGTCGGTGAAGTGGACGACCTCGGCCACGTCCCCGAAGTCCCGGGCGGCCGTGTCCAGGGTCTTGCGCAGCCGGGTGTTGACCCGCTCGGACCGCACCCGCTTGGCCACGGTCAGCGCCTGCGAGGCCAGCTCCGTCGCCTGCTCGGGCTCCCGCTGGAGCAGATGGACGGTGGCCATGCCGATCAGATTGAGGGCGTACGAGCGCTGGTGCACCTCGTCCTGCTCGAAGAGGCGCACGGCCCGCTCCATGACCGGTTCGGCGAGGGAGGCGTAGGTGGGGCTGCGGCCGGAGACATAGGCGAGATCGCGGTACGAGTGGGCGTTCTCCGCGTTCAGCTCGGCCTCGGAGAAGAAGCCGATCCAGTCGGGCTCGGGCGCCGGGCCGTCGACCCCGATGTCGGCGAAGGTGTCCTCGGCCATCCGGACCGCCCGCTTGCACTTGCTGGGCTGGCCCATGTTGGCGTAGGCGCGGGCCTCCATCGCATACAGCATGGCCTGGGTGCGGGGGGTGGCGCAGTCGCGGCTGCCGTACTGCGCCAGGTGGATCAGTTCCAGGGCGTCGTCGGGCCGGCCGAGATGGATCATCTGGCGGCTCATCGCGGAGAGGACGAAGGAGCCCAGCGGCTTGTCCCCGGCCTCCTTGGCGGCGTGCAGCGCCAGCACGAAGTACTTCTGGGCGGTGGGCTGGAGACCGACGTCGTAGCTCATCCAGCCGGCCAGCTGGGCCAGTTCGGCGGCGCAGACGAAGAGCCGTTGGCGGGTCTTCTCGGGGTGGGACTCCTGGAGCAGGTCCGTGACCTCGTGGAGCTGGCCCACGACCGCCTTGCGGCGCAGCCCGCCGCCGCACTGGGCGTCCCAGGTGCGGAACATGACCGTGGCGGACTCCAGCTGCTCCAGCTCGGGCCCGGAGAGCCGGACGGGCCGCCCCGCCGAGGACACCGACGACACCGAGGCGGCCGGACCGGGCAGCGGCTCACCGGCCGGGCCGGGCACCAGCCACCGCTGCATCGGCTCGACCAGGGAGGGTCCGGCCGCCAGCGCCAGCGAGGCGCCGAGGAAGCCGCGCCGGGCGAGCATCAGATCGCTGCGGGAGAACTCGTTGAGCAGATCGACCGTCTGGGGCCCGGCCCACGGCAGGTCGACCCCGGACACCGACGGGGACTGATGGGCGGTGCGCAGCCCCAGGTCCTCGATGGCGACGACCGTGCCGAACCGCTCCGAGAACAGCTCGGAGAGGATGCGGGGGATCGGCTCGCGCGGCTGCTCGCCGTCGAGCCAGCGCCGCACCCGGGAGGTGTCGGTGCTGATGTGGTGCGCGCCCAGGCGCCGGGCCCGGCGGTTGACCTGCCGCGCCAGCTCGCCCTTGGACCAGCCGCTGCGCAGGAACCAGGAACCGAGCCGGTCGTTGGGACGCTTGCCGGTCTGCGGGTCGGCACCGCCGCCGTCCCGGCCGGCCGGCCCGTCGGCCTCCTTGCCGGCATCCCTGCCGACGTCCCTGCCGCCGTCCCTGTCGTCGTCCATGGGAACGCCCCCATCCATAAGCCGCACATTGCCCTGACGCTCGTACCCTGATCGCGATGCCGTGGGTCGCGGGCGGCCGCGGACCCCGGCCGGCGGTGAGGGCCGCGGCCTGAGGTCGGACACCGTCCGTGGGGAACGCTCCCGGTGGTGCGGGGGTCCCGGGGTGGAGGACTCCGGCGGGGTGGCCGTCCGGAGGTCCGGTGGGAGCGGGCGGTACGGGCGGAGACGGCGACGACCCACGACGACCCACGACGACTCCGCCCTGCCCCGCGCGCGACAGCGCACCGGGCTCGTACACCAAAAGTAATCCTACGATCACCCGTCCCGCGACCACCGTCCTGGAAACGCCACCATTCGCCACCCCATTGAATGAACTGCCCCGTCCCCGGGCGCGATTCACTTGACACACGACGATCAGGGGACGGCGCAAAGGTGCGTCGGCGGGCGCGTTCCGGTACCCGCGCTCTCCCCCGCGCTCCTAGGCGCCGCCCGCACTCCACCGGTTGCGACGCTGTGTCACGAGGAGACTTCGGGTCGTAACCACCGGCGAGGACGACCCGTTGGAGGGGGCATGGGCTTCACGATCGGCAGCAGCCGGAGCATCAGGGACATCCGGGCCGGCTCACGACGCCGTGGCCGTACGGCGGAGTGCACCGTGGTGGCGGAGTACACGGGTCTGTGGGGCTGGGCGGTGACGCCGGGCGCGCGGGCGGTGCCCGGCGGCTGCTCCTGCGGCGTCCCGGAGTGCCCCGCGCCCGGCGCCCATCCGCTGGCGGGCGCGGAGCCGGTGGAGGCGGGCGCGACCCTGGTGGAGGTGGTCCGGGCCTGGGAGCGGGTGCCGGGCGCGACCCTGCTGCTGCCCGTGGGCCGGGCCTTCGACATCCTGGAGGTGGCCGCCCCGGCCGGGCGGCGGGCGCTGGTGCGGCTGGAGCGGATGGGGCTGCCGCTGGGTCCGGTGACGGCGACCCCCGACGGCCGGTGCCAGTTCTTCGTGGCGCCGGGCGCCGCGGCGGGACTGCCCGCGCTGCTCTACCGGATGGGCTGGGACGACGCCGATCTGGATCTGCACGCGCTCGGTCCCGGCGACCACATCACCGCGCCGCCGTCCGACCACGGCGGCCGCGGTCCGGTGGTGTGGCTGCGGCCGCCCTCGCTGGACACGGCGACCGCGCCGCCCCAGGCCCGGCTGCTGCTGGGGACGCTGGCGTACATCTGCCACCGCTCGGCCGCGTAGGGCCCGTACCGACCCCCCGGAAAGACGAGTGCCCGGCCACGCCATCGCGCGCCGGGCACTCGCGGGCCGAACGGCCCATGACCGCGGGGGTCAGTCGCCGATCAGCGCGTCGACGAACGCCTCCGGCTCGAAGGGAGCCAGGTCGTCCGGGCCCTCGCCCAGGCCGACCAGCTTCACCGGGACGCCCAGCTCGCGCTGGACCGCGATCACGATGCCGCCCTTGGCGGTGCCGTCCAGCTTGGTCAGCACGATGCCGGTGATGTCCACGACCTCCGCGAAGACACGGGCCTGGACCAGGCCGTTCTGGCCGGTGGTGGCGTCCAGGACGAGCAGGATCTCGTCCAGCGGGCCGTGCTTCTCCACGACCCGCTTGACCTTGCCCAGCTCGTCCATGAGGCCGGTCTTGGTGTGCAGCCGGCCCGCCGTGTCGATGAGCACCACGTCGGCGCCCTCGGCGATGCCCTCCTTGACCGCGTCGAACGCGATCGACGCCGGGTCGCCGCCCTCGGGGCCGCGCACGGTACGGGCGCCGACGCGCTCGCCCCAGGTCTGGAGCTGGTCGGCGGCCGCGGCACGGAAGGTGTCGGCGGCGCCGAGGACGACCGAGCGGCCGTCCGCGACGAGCACCCGGGCCAGCTTGCCGGTGGTGGTGGTCTTGCCGGTGCCGTTGACGCCGACGACCATCACCACGCCCGGGGTGTCCAGGTCGCTCTCGGTGCGCACGGCGCGGTCCTGGTCGGTGCCGATCAGGTGCAGCAGCTCCTCGCGGAGCAGGGCGCGCAGTTCGTCGGGGGTACGGGTGCCGAGCACCCTCACCCGCTCGCGCAGCCGCTCCACCAGCTCCTGGGTCGGGGCGACGCCGACGTCGGCGACGAGGAGGGTCTCCTCGATCTCCTCCCAGGTGTCCTCGTCCAGGTGCTCCCGGGAGAGCAGGGTCAGCAGGCCCTTGCCGAGGGAGTTCTGGGAACGGGCGAGCCGGGCGCGCAGCCGGACCAGCCGGCCGGCGGTGGGCTCGGGGGTCTCGATCTGAGGCGCCTCGGGCGCGGCGACGACCGGGTCCTCGATGGCGACGGGGGTGTCGGTGGCCTCGTCCGCCGGGGGCAGACCGACCTCTTCGATGGTGCGGCGAGGTTCTTCCCGCGGTGTCTCCGCCTCGTCGCCGACATGCGGCTCGGCGGGCGGAGCGGTGATGGTCGGCGCGGACGGCGGGGCCGCGGGCGGCAGCTGCTTCTTCTTGCGGCTGCTGATCACGAGCCCGCTGATCGCGCCGACGGCGACCAGGGCGATGACTACAGCAAGGATGAGAAAGTCCATAACAGCCCCAGTATCGGGCACACCGGGCCGGAGCCGGGCGGCCCCACCCCGGCGGGGGTCCGCACGGTCCGTGCCGGGGGCGCTCCGCTGCGTACCGGCGGCGGGCGCCGCTCCCCGATCCCTACCCCCGCACAGGGCGTCGGCGCCGGTTCCGTACAGGCTCAAAAATCCGGTGACTCCTGAGCGCGGGCGCGTTAGCGTCCGGGGCCATGACCGCCGTGGAATACCGAAGCATTCCGGAAACACACCTCGACCGCGCCCTGGACCTGCACTATCTCGTCTTTCTCGCGAAGGAACCGGAGGACGACGTCCGGGCGCTGCACCGGGAGATCCTTCAGCACTGCGACCGCATCGGCGCCTACGAGGGGGACGAACTCGTCGGGCTGCTCGCCGCCCACCCGCTCGCCCTGTCGGTGCCCGGCGGGGAGCTGCCGTGCGCCGGGGTGACCTTTGTCTCCGTGGCGCCGACCCACCGCCGCCGGGGGGTGCTCAGCGGGATGATGGCCGAGCTGTGGCGGCGCTGTGCGGCGGGCGGGCAGCCGCTCGCGGCGCTGTGGGTGTCGGAGACGGGGATCTACGGCCGGTTCGGCTTCGAGCCGGCGACCCGTTCGTACACCGTGGAGATCGACACGGACCATCCGCTCGTCCTGCGGACCGAGCCGGACGAGCGGCCGCTGCGGCTGGTCGCGCCGGCGGACGCGCCCGCGGTGATCGGCGCCCTGCACGCGGCGGGACGGCGGGAGCGCGGGGGCCGGGTCGCCCGGGACGGCTTCTGGTGGCGCACCCATGTGCTCCCGGAGGAGGACGGCGGCAACGACGACCTCACGCCGGTGCGGGTGGTGACGGTCGGCGATCCGGGCGCGGAGCCGGTGGGGTACGCCTGTTACCGGACCCTGGGTGACGACGAGGGCCGGGGGGTCGTCCACGTCGACGAGCTGGAGGCCGCCTCCCCGGCGGTGGCGGCGGCGCTCTGGCGCTATCTGACCTCGATCGACCTGGCCGACAAGGTACGGGCGTGGGGGCGGCCGCTGGACGATCCGCTGCTGCGGTTCGCGGGCGACCGGGACCAGGTGCGGATCACGCAGGAGTTCCCGGCGCTCTGGCTGCGACTCGTCGATGTGCCGGCCGCGCTGACGGGCCGTACCTGGGCGGAGCCGGTGGATCTGGTGCTGGAGGTGACCGACGTGGAGCTGCCCGCCAACGCCGGACGGTACCGGCTGACGGCCGGGGCGGACGGGAGCGCCCGGGTGGAGCGGACCGGGGACGCCCCGGATCTGACGATCGGGGTCCGGGAGCTGACGGCCGGGTATCTGGGGGACATCGGCGCGGCCGAGCTGGTGCGGGCCGGGCTGGTCGCGGAGCACACCCCGGGCGCCGCCGCGCGCCTGGAGCGGGCCGCCCGCACGAAGCTGCTGCCGCACACCGTCGACGAGTTCTGACCGGCCCCGGGCCGGGACCCGAAAGGGCCCCGGCCCGGGGGCGCGTTCAGCCCGGCGGCGCGCCCGGCCCGGTGGCGCGTTCAGCCCATCTCCTCCAGCGCCTTGCCCTTGGTCTCCTTCACGAAGAGGAGCACGAACGGGATGGAGAGCACCGCGAACGAGGCGTAGATGACGTACGTCGCCGACAGGTTCCAGTCGGAGAGGGTCGGGAAGCTGGCGGTGATGAGCCAGTTGGCGATCCACTGCGCCGACGCGGCGACCCCGAGGGCAGCGGCGCGGATCCGGTTGGGGAACATCTCGCCGAGGAAGACCCAGACCACCACGCCCCAGGAGAGGGCGAAGAAGAGGACGAAGACATGGGCGGCGATCAGCGCCACCGTCCCCTGGGTGCCGGGCAGCTTCCCGTCCACGAGCGGGCTGGAGAAGGCCCATGCCTCCAGCGCCAGCGCGATCGCCATGCCCGTCGAGCCGATGAGGGCCAGCGGCTTCCGCCCGATCCGGTCCACCAGCACCATCGCGATGACCGTACCGATGATGTTCACGATGGACGAGGTGAAGGAGTAGAAGAAGGAGCTGGTGGGGTCGATGCCGACGGACTGCCAGAGCGTGGACGAGTAGTAGAAGACCACGTTGATGCCGACGAGCTGCTGGAAGACCGAGAGCCCGATGCCGATCCAGACGATCGGCAGAAAGCCGAAGCGGCCGCCGAGCAGGTCCTTGAAGGTCGACTTGTGCTCCCGGCGCATCGCGTGCTCGATCTCGGCGACCCGGGCGTCGAGGTCGACGTGTTCGCCCTCGACCTCGGCGAGGACCCGCTTGGCCCGCGCGGGCTTGCCCGCCGAGATCAGATAGCGGGGCGACTCGGGGATGGCGAAGGACAGCAGCCCGTACAGCAGGGCGGGGACCACCATCACGCCGAGCATCCACTGCCAGGCCTCCAGGCCGCCGATCGTGCCGCGCTGTTCGCCGTCGGCGAGTTGCAGGATGCCGAAGTTCACCAGCTGGGAGACGGCGATGCCGATGACGATGGCCGCCTGCTGGAAGGAGGCGAGCCGGCCCCGGTAGGCGGGCGGGGAGACCTCGGCGATGTAGGCGGGGCCGATGACCGAGGCCATCCCGATCGCGAAGCCGCCGACGACGCGCCACATCGCCAGATCCCACAGGGCGAACGGCAGGGCGGAGCCCACCGCGCTGATGGTGAACAGCAGCGAGGCGATCCGCATGCAGGCGATCCGGCCGATCCGGTCCGCGATCCGGCCCGCCGTCGCCGCGCCGAAGGCACAGCCGATCAGGGCGATCGCGATGACCTGGGCCAGTTCCGTGGAGCCGATGGCGTACCGGTCGCGGATGGCCTCGACGGCGCCGTTGATGACGGAGCTGTCGTAGCCGAAGAGGAAGCCGCCCATCGCGGCCGACGCGGTGATGAAGATGACATGGCCGAGATGCTCGGGGTGGGCCTCGCGGGCCCCCGAGGGGGGCGGGCCCGGCGGTGCTGGGCTGTTGGTCACATCGACTCCCGGTGCCGTTGCCCGTACCCGCGGACGGCGCCGCCGGAGGGTACGGACGCTTCCAGTGGCGCACGGCGGCGCGCGCCCCACCACCGGTGCTGGGCCGTCGGCCTGACAGCCCGCCGCCGTCACCCGGTCAGCGCAGCCGCTGGCTGATCACCTTGGAGACCCCGTCGCCCTGCATCGAGACGCCGTAGAGGGCGTCGGCGACCTCCATGGTCCGCTTCTGGTGGGTGATCACGATCAGCTGGGAGGACTCCTGGAGCTCCTGCATGATCCGGATCAGCCGCTGGAGATTGGTGTCGTCGAGCGCGGCCTCGACCTCGTCCATCACATAGAACGGGCTGGGCCGGGCCTTGAAGATCGACACCAGCAGGGCCACGGCGGTCAGGGAGCGCTCGCCGCCGGAGAGCAGGGAGAGCCGCTTGACCTTCTTGCCGGGGGGCCGCGCCTCCACGTCCACGCCGGTGGTGAGCATGTTGTCGGGATCGGTCAGGACCAGCCGGCCGTCGCCGCCGGGGAAGAGCCGCGAGAACACCCCCTCGAACTCGCGGGCGGTGTCGCGGTACGCCTCGGTGAAGACCTGCTCGACCCGTTCGTCCACCTCCTTCACCACCTGGAGCAGATCGGCGCGCGTCTTCTTCAGGTCCTCCAGCTGTTCCGAGAGGAAGCGGTGGCGCTCCTCCAGGGCGGCGAACTCCTCCAGCGCGAGCGGATTGACCTTGCCGAGCTGCTGGTACGCCCGTTCGGCCGCCTTCAGGCGCCTTTCCTGTTCGGTGCGGACGAAACGCGCCGGACGGTTGCGGGGATGCTCGGGATCGTCGGGCAGCTCCTCCCCCTCGGCGGGCGGCGACGGCGGTACGGGCTGGTCGGGCCCGTACTCGGCGACCAGCCCGGCCGGTTCGACGCCCAGCTCCTCCAGCGCCCGGCCCTCCAGCTGCTCGATCCGCAGCCGCTTCTCCGCGCCCAGCACCTCGCCCCGGTGGACGGAGTCGGTGAGCTTGTCGAGTTCGGACTTCACCTCGCGGCCCTCGGCGCGGGCGGCGGTCAGCTCGCTCTCCCGGCCCGCCTTCGCGGCCTCGGCGGCGGCGCGCCCGGCGTCGGCGCGGAGCAGGGACGCCTCGGTGTACGCGAGCAGCTGCCGCGAGCCCGCGGCCACGGCGGTGGCGACGGCGGCCTCGTGGCGCAGCCGGGCGCGGCGCTGTTCGGCGCGGGCGCGGGCGTCGCGTTCGGCGGCGGCGGCCCGGTCCAGGGAGTCGGCGCGGCCGGCGAGGCCCTTCACCCGCTCCTCGTGGGTGCGCAGCTGGAGCCGCGCCTCCATCTCGGTCTGGCGGGCGTTAGCGCCGTCGGCCGCGAGCCGGTCCCGGACCTGGGTGTCGGGTTCCTCGTGGACGGGGGCCTCCTCCGCCACGGCGAGCCGTTCGGCGAGCACCTCCGCCTCCTGCCGGGCCCGCTCCAGGGCCTCTTCGGCGCGGGCGACGGCGGCGGCGGTGCGCTCGGCCTCCCCGGCGGCGGCCCTGGCCTGGCCGGAGAGCCGGCCCAGCCGGCCGGAGACCTCGGACTTCTCGCGGTCGGCCCGGCGCCGGCGCTCGCCCAGCTCCTCGACGAGCGCGGCCGCCCGAGCCCGGCGCGCGGAGCCAGTGGCGCGTTCGTCGGTGAGGGCGGCGCAGCGGGCGGTCAGCTCCTCAAGCCGGGTGCCGGCCTCGTCCACGGCGGCCCGGACCTCCAGCAGGCTGGGGGCGCCGGCGGAGCCGCCGTGGGCGAAGTGCGCGCCGAGGACGTCCCCGTCGGCGGTGACGGCGGTGCTGTGGGGCCGGGCCCGGAGCAGTTCCTGGGCGCCGTCCAGATCCGCCACGACGACATAGCCGCGCAGCAGCAGCCGGACGGCGGGCATCAGTTCGCCGGGGCCGCGTACGAGGGTGACGGCGTCGACTCCGAGGTGGCCGGGGGTGGCGGCTTCGGTGCCGGGTTCGGGTTCGGGGGCCGTGGTGAGGAGTATCGAGGCGCGGCCCGCGTCGGACTTGCGCAGCAGGCGCAGGGCTTCGGCGGCGGTGGCGGGGGTGGTGACGGCGACGGCGTCGGCGGCGGCGCCGAGGGCGGCGGCCACGGGAATCTCCTGGCCGGGGGCGACGGTGAGGAGTTCGGAGGCGGGGCCGAGGAGTCCGCCGAGGGTCTCCTTCGCGGCGAGGAGCGCGCCGGTGCCGTCCTTGCGGCGCAGGCCGAGTGCGAGAGTGTCCCGGCGGGCGGCGACGGCGGCGCGTTCGCGTTCGGCCCCGGCCAGGGCCTCCCGGGCGGCGGTCAGGGCGGCCTCGGCGGCGGCGAGTTCGCCGCGGGCCTGTTCGTGGGCGGTGGCGAGCCGTTCGTCGCCGGCGCTCAGGCCGTCGACCTCGGTGCGCAGCCCTTCGTACTCCTCCTGGGCGGTGGCGGCCCGTTCGCGGGCCTCCTCGTGGGCGGTGGTGAGGCGGTCGATCTCGGCTTGGGCGGACGCGGCCCGGCCCCGGGCCGCGGTGACCTGTCCGGCGAGGCGGGCCAGGCCCTCGCGGCGGTCGGCGATGGCGCGGGCGGCCTCCTTCAGGCGGCGGTCCTCGACGGCGAGCGCGGCCTCCAGCTCGGCCCGGTGTTCGACGGTGTCCTCCAGGGCGCGTTCGGCCGCCTCCAGAGCGGCGGCCAGCTCCGCTTCCTGTTCGCGAACGCGGGCCGCCTCGCGCTCCAGGTCCTCGGGGTCCCGGCCGCGCCGCTCCTCGACGGGGCGGTCGGTGGCGCTGCGCACCCGGGCGTCGGCGAGGGAGATGGTGCCGCGCACCCGTTCGGCGAGGCGGGACAGCTGGAACCAGGTCTGCTGGGCGCGCTGGAGCCGGGGCGTGAGGTGGCGCACCTCGTCCTCCAGTTCGGCTTCCCGGGCGAGCGCGGCCTTCAGCCGGCTCTCGGTGCTCTCCTTGCGGGCCTTGAGCGCGGCCTCGTCGGCGATCTCGGCGCGCAGGGCCTCCTGGAGCCGGACGAGGTCGTCGGCGAGGAGCCGCAGCCGGGCGTCGCGCAGATCGGCCTGGATGACGGCGGCCCGGCGGGCGACGGCGGCCTGCCGGCCGAGGGGTTTGAGCTGGCGGCGGAGTTCGTCGGTGAGGTCCTGGACGCGGGCGAGATTCGCCTTCATCGCGTCGAGTTTCCGCAGCGCCTTCTCCTTGCGCTTGCGGTGCTTGAGGACGCCGGCGGCCTCCTCGATAAAGGCACGCCGTCCGGTGGGGTCGGCGTGCAGAACCGAGTCGAGCTGTCCCTGACCGACGATGACATGCATTTCGCGGCCGATACCGGAATCGGAGAGGAGTTCTTGGATATCGAGGAGACGGCAGGTGTCGCCGTTGATCTGGTATTCGCTGCCGCCGTTGCGGAACATGATCCGCGTAATGGTGACCTCGGCGTACTCAATGGGCAGGGCGCCGTCGGAGTTGTCGATGGTGAGGGAGACCTCGGCCCGGCCCAGCGGGGGCCGGCCGGTGGTCCCGGCGAAGATGACGTCCTCCATCTTGCCGCCGCGCAGCGACTTCGCGCCCTGTTCCCCCATGACCCAGGAGAGCGCGTCGACCACATTGGACTTGCCGGAGCCATTGGGGCCCACGACACAGGTGATGCCCGGCTCGAAGCGGAGGGTGGTGGCGGACGCGAAGGATTTGAAACCGCGCAGGGTCATGGCCTTGAGGTGCACGCAGCCGGACTCTACCCGCCGGGGGCGGTTTCACCGGCGAAGGCGCAGGGCACAGAAGACGTAAACCCCGGCAGGGGCACGCGGGAAGCGGCGGCGCGGGGGCGGAGTAGTCGGGGCGGGGCGAGTCGAGGGGGAAAGAAAGAAGGGACGCCGGGGGCGTCCCTTGCATATCTTGCGCGATGAATCTCCGGCGGCCCGCCACGCTCAGGTGAGCGCGGGCTCCGCCTGGGATACGTCGATGTCGATGCCGTCGAGCAGCGACTCTCCGGGGTGCTGTGCGATGGCGGCATTCAGCGCGTCATTCTCGGACTGGATCCGTACCAGCTCGGATTCCAGGTCCTGGACGCGCTGCTGCAACCGTCGCATCTCGGCGAGGAGTCGCGGGTCGGAACCGCCGACGTAACCGAGAAGCGCCTTTGCCATGATGGATGGTCCTCCACACTGAGTGACCGACCGATGCGGTGTGGGTCGTGAGGGATTCGCACCCGCGGTGCTCGACAGTGCTGGGGTACTGCTTCTGACGCTGCGGTTCTTACTGTCAAACAGTTAAGGTGCGCGGGGCTTCCAGAGTCTCACCAAAAAGTTTGACGGTCAACACGATCACAGCCCGTATGAAGGGGCGAACCCGGGCGGGCACGGCCCCCGTGATCATGGGGGCGGCCTCTCTCCCGGGGCCCTCGGGCGCGGTGATCCTCGTTACGTCCGCAGCCTGGCATGCTCCGCCCGCCTTGGCAACCACCTGCTGTTTCTACCGGAGGCACGTGCCTTCGGCAGGGCTGCGGAAGGTGGCGTTCCGGAGGATTCCCGCTGGAGCGGTCAGCGGATCTCGAAGCCGTCGTACCCACCGCGCGGGGTGTCCCATATCTCAGTCACCCCGTCCACCCGACCGGGTGTGTCGCCGGTGCGCAGCCACTCCAGCAGACGGTGGCAATTCTCACGTGACCCTTCCGCCACAACCTGCACACGGCCGTCGTCGAGGTTGGAGGCGAATCCGGTGAGGCCGCCGATCTCCAGAGCGTTTGCCCTGGTGAACCAGCGAAAGCCCACTCCCTGTACTCGACCGCGCACCCAGGCGGTGAGCCGTGCAGCATCGTTCATAGGTGCACGGTAACCGCCGGCCGGCCCGGGAAATGCACCGCGGGCCCGTCCGCCGCACCCCTCATGGCGTACAGTCCCGTCGCAATGAACCTCGCCCGTCCGGGTGACGTTCACCCCCACACCATCGGTGGAGGCCGGTGCTCGGCACCTGTACGGGCGCTGTTCCGCCGCCGAGTACCAGGAGGCACAAGCAGATGGGACGGCATCGACGCTCCACCCCTCGTACGGGCAGACCCGTACGCACGGGACTGCTCGGCGCTTCCGCGGCCCTGGCGGTGGGCGCCGTCGCCGCCGCCTCCGGTCTGCTGCCGGGTGGCACCACCTTCACCACGAGCGGCGAGCGCACGCCCAGCGGCCCGATCCTCAACGACGGCGCCGCCACCCTCCAGACCCAGGGCGAGCAGGGCGACGAGCCCACCCGCGGCGACGGCGGCACGGCGGGCCCGGACCGGCCCGCCCACGCCCCGTCGACCTCACCCGCCCCGAAGGCCCCGGTGAAGACCGCCCCCGAGGGGAAGACGTCGGCGCCGGAGCGGAGCACCTCCCCCGAACGGACCGCGGCCGCGCCCGAGCGGAAGACCGCGAGTAGTACCCCGGAGCGGACCGTGTCCACGGCGCCCGAGTCGGCGAAGGAACGTTCCTCCCCGACCACGAAGCCGTCGGCCCGCCCCTCGTCGTCGGCGCCCCGGCCCGCCTCCGCACCCCCGTCGCCGGCCAAGAACGCCAAGACCGCCGAAAGTGCCGTGCTCGCCCTGGTGAACGAGGAGCGCGCCAAGGTGGGCTGCGCCCCGGTCCGGTTCGACGCCTCCCTGGCGAAGCTGGCCGGCGACTTCAGCACCGACATGGCGGCCCGCGGCTTCTTCTCGCACACCGACCCGGACGGGGACACCCCCTGGGACCGCGCGGAGCAGGCCGGGGTGAAGAACCTCGGCGGCGAGAACATAGCCCGGGGCCAGGCGGACGCCGCCGCGGTGATGAACTCCTGGATGAACAGCGAGGGGCACCGGGCCAACATTCTCAACTGCGACTACCGGACGCTGGGCGTGGGCGTGCACCTGGGCCCCGGCGGTCCGTGGTGGACCCAGAACTTCGGCTTCTGACGGCGGACGGCGGCCCCGGGCCGGGCGGGGCGGCGGGGCGGACCCCTCGGCCCGACCCGTCAGGCCCATGACAGAAAATGCCGCCGTGCTGGCCGGACCGTCACGGTGAGGGGCGCGGCGGCCGCTGACAGCGCGGACAGAAGTAGCTCGACCGGTTCATCCACGGCCGCCGCCGGATCGGGGTCCCGCAGCGCCGGCAGGGCTCGTCCTCCCGCCCGTAGGCGTCCAGCGACCGGTCGAAATACCCGGATTCGCCGTTCACATTCACATAGAGGCTGTCGAAGCTGGTGCCGCCGGCCGCCAGGGCCGCGTGCATCACATCGCGGATGTGCCCCAGCAGCTCCGCCGAACGCGCCCGGGTCAGGCCCGCCGTCGGACGCTCGTAGTGCAGCCGCGCCCGCCACAGCGCCTCGTCCGCGTAGATGTTGCCGACCCCGCTGATCAGCGTCTGGTCCAGCAGCGCCCGCTTGACGGTGGTGCGCTTCTGCCGCAGCGCCGTGGCGAAGTCGTGATCGCAGAACGCCGGGTCGAGGGGGTCGCGGGCGATGTGCGCGATGACGTCCGGCAGCCCGTCCGGGGTGTTGTCGTGCAGCGAGAGCCCGCCGAAGGTCCGCTGGTCGACGAAGCGCAGCTCGGTGCCGAGGGAGTCGTCGAAGCTGATCCGGATCCTGAGGTGGCGCTCGTCGCCGGCGTCCTCGGGCTGCACCAGCAGCTGACCGCTCATGCCCAGGTGGCCGAGGATCGAGGAGTCGGTGTCGGCCAGCGGCAGCCAGAGATATTTGCCCCGCCGCCGGGCGATGCCGACGCTGTGCCCCTTGAGCCGGGCCGCGAAGTCGCCGGCGCCGGCGGTGTGGCGGCGCACCGCGCGCGGGTGCAGCACCGTGACCTCGGCGATCGTCCGCCCGCTGACCCAGCGCTGGAGTCCGCGGCGGACGACCTCGACCTCGGGCAGCTCGGGCACGGGGGCTCCTTGGGGAACGGTCGGGGCGATGTCCGCAGCGTACCGCTCCCCGGCGGGCTGCCGGTCGTCGGGCGGGAAAAGCCCGGGCCCCCCGCCCCGGGAGGATTTCCCGGTGGGCGGGGGGCCCGGCGCACAGCGCTGTGGAGCGGTTCAGGCCGAGGCCCGGTCCGTCTCCGGCGGCTCGTCCGCGGCGGCGGAATCCGCCGCGGCGACATCCGCCTGGACGCCGGCCGACTCGCCGGCGCCGGGGGTGGCGGCGGTGCCGTCCACGGCGGTCAGTGCCGTCGTGGCCGCTGCCGCCGTGGCCGCCTCCGCGGCCTCCCCTGCCTGCCGGGCCTCCTGGGCGCGGCGTTCCGCCGCGGCCTGGATCTCCCGCCAGGCGGATTCGGCGGCCTGCTGCTCCGCCTCCTTCTTGCTGCGGCCGGTGCCGGTGCCGTACGAGACACCACCGACGCGGGCGGCAGCAGTGAAGGTCTTCTCGTGGTCCGGACCGGTCTCGGTGACCAGATACTCCGGCACACCCAGGCCCTCGGCCGCGGTGAGTTCCTGGAGACTGGTCTTCCAGTCGAGCCCGGCACCGAGGTTCGAGGACTTCTCGATCAGCGGGTCGAAGAGCCGGTGCACCAGCTCCGACGCCGCGTCGAGTCCCTGGTCGAGATAGACCGCGCCGATCACCGCTTCCAGGGTGTCGGCCAGGATGGACGCCTTGTCCCGTCCGCCCGTGCCCTCCTCGCCCCGGCCGAGCCGGATGAAGGAGCCCAGTTCCAGCCCACGGCCGACCTCCGCCAGCGCGCGCGAGTTGACCACCGCGGCGCGCAGTTTGGCCAGCTGGCCTTCGGGAAGGTCGGGGTGGGTGCGGTAGAGGGTGTCGGTGACCACCAGACCGAGCACGGAGTCCCCGAGGAACTCCAGCCGCTCGTTGGTCGGCAGTCCGCCGTTCTCGTACGCGTAGGAACGGTGGGTCAGCGCACGCACCAGAAGGGCGGACTCCAGCTGATAGCCGAGCCGCCCTTCCAGAAGCGTGTGGGACGAGGCTGCGTTGACTGTCTTGTCGGCGTCTTCCTGCTTCTTGGCATTGGACAGCTCAGACATCGGGCCTCTCACCAGCCGCTCAGACCGCGAGGACCTGGCGCTTGTTGTAGGTGCCACAGCTAGGGCACGCGATGTGCTGCAGCTTGGGCTCCTGGCAACGCTCGCACGAAACCAGGGTGGGGACCGCAGCCTTCCACTGCGACCGGCGGTGGCGCGTGTTGCTGCGCGACATCTTCCGCTTCGGAACAGCCACGGCTACTTCTCCTGCTTCTCGTCGACGCCCGCTTCGGCGCCGCCCATGTTGTCCTTCTCGCCGTCCCTGCTGGAAACGGAGAGTCCTTGCAGTGCCGCCCAACGGATGTCGACGGCGTCATGACGATGGTCCGGGTCGTCGTCCAGCCTGATACCGCACTCGGCGCACAGACCGGCACAATCCTCCCGGCACACCGGCTGCATCGGCAGTGCGAGCACCACCGCGTCCCGCAGCACGGGCTCAAGGTCGAACAGGCCGTCCTTGAGAAGGAGGATGTCCTCGCCCTCGGCGTCGTCGCCGGGCTCCGCGGTGCGGCCCCGGTCGTCGGCGTCGGGGTACGTGAACATCTCCTGGAATTCCGCTGCGACCTCAAGGCGCATCGGCTCCAGACACCTTACGCAATCACCCTCGGCCGACGCACGGGCGGTGCCTGTGACAAGCACCCCTTCCATGACCGACTCAAGGCGGAGCCCCAGCTCCACGGGCTTGCCCTCCGGCACCCCGATGACTCCTTCGACACCGAGATCGGCCGGTGCGGACACCGACCGGGAGAGCCGCTGGAGCGCGCCGGGCCGCCGGCCCAGCTCGTGCGTGTCGAACACGAGGGGGTTGCGGTGGTCGAGACGGGCGTTCAGGGTTCTTCCTGCTTTCGGGATCGTGATGACGGAGTCGGGGGCCGCGTTCTCCGCTCCCGGCGGTGGACCGACGGGGGGAGGGCAGCCGGAATCGCGAACGATGCGCGACCGAAGAGCCAGGATACTGGACGGGCCGCCGTGGGCCCAATCCGGGATCGATCCGACCCCCGGTCACGGGCCCGTACGGAGGCCGGGCCGGTCCGGCCCGCCGTGCCGCTCCCGGGCTCAGCGCCCCTGCTCGTAGCGGCGCAGCTGCTCCAGGTCGATCATGCCGGTGTCGAAGAAGCTGGTCTCGTCGAGCGCCGCGCCCTGCTGGCGCGACTGCTGCGGGACGGCCTGCGGCCGCTCGTCGCCCGGCGCCTCGTACGGATAGCCGCCCTGCGCCGCGTACGCCTGGGAGTAGTCCCGCTGGTCCTGCTGCCCGTACTGCCCGTGGGCCGCGCCGTGCTGCCCGTGCTGCCCGTGCTCCGCGTAGGAGCCCTGCTGCGGATATCCGGCGTACGGGTCCTGCGGGTACCCCTGCTCCTGGTACCCGGGCCAGGACGGCTCCCCGTAGCCGTCGTACCCGCCGTGCGTGCCCTGAGTGCCGTGCGTGCCCTGAGTGCCGTCGCCGGCCTGCGCGGCCGTTGCGCCCTGGAGATACGCGGGCTCCTGCCGCGGAGCCGGGTCCGGGTCGTACGCCGGGGGCTGCGGCGCACCGTAGGCGGGCGCGTACGCGGGCGGCGCGGGCACGGCGGCGGGCTGCTCGCGCTCCGGCCGGGGCCGCCCCGGCTCCGGGTCGGCCAGCTCCGCGAGACCGGCCAGATACTCCGCGTCACTGGTGTGCCGCCGGGCGGCGCCCGCCGCGTCCTGGGCGGCCATGTGCTCCCCGAGCCCGTCCTCCGCGTGCCCGAGGAGCTTGCTCCGGCCCCGGCCGACGGCCTCCAGGGTCTTGCCGAGGACCGCCTCGAAGGCCCGCAGCTTGGCGTCCACGTAGGCGTCGGCGTCCTGGACCCGGATCTGCGGGTCGGGGCTGTACTCGGGGGCGTCCGGATCCGCCGGGCCGTCCCGGTCGGCCCCAGGGTCCCGGCCGAGCAGCTTCTCGCGGCCCCGGTCCACGGCACCGATGGTCTTGGTGAGGACGACCTCGAAATTGGCCAGCTTGGAGTCGACGTACTCGTCGGCCTCGGCCCGGACCTCCTCGGCCTCCCGGCGGGCCTCGGCCAGGATCCGGTCGGCCTCGTCCTGCGACTGACGGGCGACCTGGGTGCTGGAGACCATCGAGCCGCGCTCGGCATGGGCGCTCTCGATGATCCGGCGCGCCTCCCGGTGGGCCTCCTCGACCAGCTGCTCCCGGTCGCCGATCACCTCCCGGGCCTGCGCCAGCGAGCCGGGCAGCGCCGCCCGCACCTCGTCGAGCAGGGCCAGCAGCTCGGCGCGGTTGACCACGCAGGACGCCGACATCGGCATCGAACGGGCGCTGCCGATCGACCGGACGATCTCATCGAGCTTCTTCTGCACGTCCACGGTGGTCCGCCACTCTCCGACTGTCTGTGCCTGACCGGCCCTTCGCCGCGCCCGCCGCGGGGGCGGACGGGAAGACTGTACGGCGAGCGGGGCCCCGCCCGACACCGCCTGACGGACCATCGGGCGGGTGGTGGGCGCACCCGCGCTCAGACGTCGCCGCGCAGCCGCTCCACGAGGGCCCGGTGGACGATGGGGGGCAGCAGGTGCGAGACGTCCCCGCCCCAGGCCGCGACCTCCTTGACCAGGCTGGACGAGAGGAAGCTGTAGGTCGGATTGGTCGGGACGAACAGGGTCTCGACGCCCGAGAGGCCGTTGTTCATCTGCGCCATCTGGAGTTCGTAGTCGAAGTCGCTGACCGCGCGCAGCCCCTTGACGATGGCGGGGATGTCGCGCGTGCGGCAGAAGTCGACCAGGAGCCCGTGGTGGGACTCCACGACGACGTTCCCGTACGGGGAGGTCACCTCGCGGATGAGGTCCATCCGCTCGTCGGTGGTGAACAGCCCCTTCTTGGACTGGTTGATCATCACCGCGACGTAGACCTCGTCGTACAGCTTGGCGGCGCGGGCGATGATGTCGAGGTGTCCGTTGGTGATGGGGTCGAACGACCCCGGACAGACTGCGCGGCGCACTGGAAGTCCCTCGCTCTCCGGTCCGGTCATGGGGTGTCCTCGCACGTCGGAGCCTCTTCACCGGCTTGGCTTACGGATGCGCCGGCAGACTCGCCGGCAGCGGCTGCGCGACCGTACCAAAGCGTTCCCTCGCCGTAACGACGGGACCGCAGCGGATCAAAACCGGCCGGCCAGTGGAAGGGGCCGCCCCGTGTGCTGCGCTCCACGGTCGCCATCGCGCCCTCCATGATCCAGCCCCCGGAGCGGAGTGTGATCAGGATCTCGCGCAGATCGTCGTCGGTGACGGCGTACGGCGGGTCCAGGAAGACCACGTCGTACGGCCGGTCCGGGGCCCCTGCCGCCACGACCTGTTCGGCCCGGCCGGTGCGGACCTCGGCACCGGGCAGGGCGAGCGTGCGGACGTTCTCCCGGACCACCCGGGCGGCGCGGGCGTCGGCCTCGACCAGCAGGGCGTGGGACGCGCCCCGGGAGAGCGCCTCCAGGCCCACCGCGCCGGAGCCCGCGTACAGATCGGCGACCCGCAGCCCCTCCAACCCGCCGAGCAGCGCCTCCCAGCTGGAGAAGAGGCCCTCGCGCGCCCGGTCCGACGTGGGGCGGGTGCCGGTGCCGGGCGGGACGGCCAGGCGGCGTCCACCGGCCATGCCGGCGATCACACGGGTCATCGTGGGTCTCGGTCCTCGTCTCGCGGGCGGCGGCCGCCGGGCGGTCCGCCGGGCCGGCGGATCCCCCGGTCACCGCCGGTGTCTGGGTCCCCCAGTCTCTCAGCCGCCACCGGGGTACGGCCTGTCAGCCCCGGCCCGGCCCCGGGGGCGGGCCCGGTCACCCCTTGTCACCCCTTGTCGAGATACTGCTCGCGCTCCTTGTCCAGCAAGGCGTCCAGCGCGAGCCGCAGCCCCGGGGCCCGCTCCAGCTCCGGGTCGGCGCGGACGATCCGGACGGCCTCCTCCCGGGCGGCGGCGATGACCTCCTCGTCCTCGATGACGGCGAGCACCCGCAGCGAGGAGCGCGCACCGGACTGGGCCTGGCCCAGGACATCGCCCTCCCGGCGCTGCTCCAGGTCGATCCGGGACAGCTCGAAGCCGTCGAGCGTGGCCGCGACCGCCCCGAGCCGGGCGCGCGCGGGACTCGCCTCGGCCGCCTCGGTGACCAGCAGGCAGAGCCCGGGGGCGGAACCCCGGCCCACCCGGCCGCGCAGCTGGTGGAGCTGGGAGACGCCGAAGCGGTCGGCATCCATGATCACCATCGCGGTGGCGTTGGGCACGTTCACCCCGACCTCGATGACGGTGGTGGCGACCAGCACATCCACCTCGCCGGCGGAGAAGCGGCGCATCACCGCGTCCTTGTCGTCGGGGGGCATCCGGCCGTGCAGCACCTCGACGCGCAGCCCGGCCAGCGCCCCCCGGGACAGCTCGGCGGCCACCTCCAGGACGGCGAGCGGCGGGCGCTTGTCCGGCTCGGGCCCCTCCGGAGCGCCTTCCTCGTCCTTCTTCCCGCCTTTCCCGCCCTTCGCGCCGCCCGGGGCGTCCTCCTCGTCGCCGATGCGGGGGCAGACCACGTACGCCTGGTGCCCCTTGGCCACCTCCTCCCGGACCCGCTCCCAGGCGCGCGCCAGGAAGTGCGGCTTGTCCCGGGCCGGGACGACATGGCTGGCGATCGGCGAGCGGCCCGCCGGGAGCTGGTCCAGGACCGAGGTCTCCAGATCGCCGAAGACGGTCATCGCGACCGTCCGCGGGATGGGCGTGGCGGTCATCACCAGCAGATGCGGCGGCTGCTTCCCCTTGGAGCGCAGCGCGTCCCGCTGTTCCACGCCGAAGCGGTGCTGCTCGTCCACCACGACCAGGCCCAGATCGTGGAACTGGACCTTGTCCTCGATCAGGGCGTGGGTGCCGATGACGATGCCCGCCTCGCCGGTGACCAGGTCGAGCAGGGCCGCGCGCCGGGCGGCGGCCCCCATCGAGCCGGTGAGGAGCACCACCCGGGTGGCCCCGTCGGGGGCGCCGAGGCGCCCGCCGTCGGCGAGGTCGCCCATCATCTCCACGACGGAGCGGTGGTGCTGCTGGGCCAGGACCTCGGTGGGCGCGAGGAGCGCCGCCTGCCCGCCGGAGCCGACCACGGCGAGCATCGCCCGCAGCGCGACCAGGGTCTTGCCGGAGCCGACCTCGCCCTGGAGCAGCCGGTGCATCGGGTGCTCGGTGGCGAGATCGCCGAAGATCTCCGCGGTGACCTTGTGCTGGCCCTCGGTGAGGGTGAACGGCAGCCTTGCGTCGAAGGCGTCCAGGATCCCGCCGGGCGCGGGGCGCCGGGCCACGGCGGGCAGCTGGGCCTCGGCGAGGCGGCGCCGGGCCAGCGCCACCTGGAGCACGAACGCCTCGTCCCACTTGAGCCGCTGCCGGGCCTCCTCGACATCCGCCCGGGTGCGCGGGCGGTGCACCTGGAACAGCGCGTCGGGCAGCGGGACGAAGCCCCGGCCCTCGCGCAGCTCCGGCGGGAGCGGGTCGGTGACCTCGGTGCGGCGCGGCAGCACCGCGTCCACCGCCTTGGCGATCTTCCAGGACTCCATGCCCTTGCAGGCGGGGTAGATGGGGATCAGCGCGCCCGCCCAGGAGGCCACGTCGAGCGCGTCGTCGTCGCCGCCCAGCTTCGCGTACGAGGGGTGGGCGAGCTGGAGTCTGCGGTTGAAGACGGAGACCTTCCCCGCGAACATCGCGCGGGTGCCGGGCAGCAGGTCCTGGTGCGGCTTGTGCACGCCCCGGCCGAAGAAGACGAGCTGGAGCTGGCCGCTGCCGTCGGTGATGGTGACCTCCAGACGGCGGCCCCGGCCCCCGTTGAACGTGTGCACCCGGGCGTCGGCGACCTGCGCCACGACGGTGACGTCCTCGTCCAGCGGCAGGTCGGTCAGGCGGGTGAGGCGGCCGCGCTCCTCGTACCGCCGGGGGTAGTGGTGGAGCAGGTCTCCGACCGTGAGCAGCCCGAGCTGCTCGCCGAGCACCTTGGCGGTGGCGGGGCCGAGCGTCCTGGCCAGGGGCTCGCTCAAGGGCTCGGGCCGGGGCTCCTTCGGGGCTCGGGTCCGGGGTTCGCTGGGGGTCTCATCGCGCTCGGGCACGCGATCCATTGCACACCACGGCACTGACATCCGCCGCCACCTGTGGACAAGTCCGGCCCGGCGGGCGTTCGGGGAACCCGCGCGGGCGGCTATTCCACGCCGATGAGCAGCAGCGGGGAGCCCCGGCCCGCGTGGTAGGCCACGGTGTCGACCGCGAGGTGCGTGTCGCGGACATGGCGTTCGAGCCGGGCGAGGACGGGGACGTCCGCCGGGGCGCCGTCGCCGAGGACGAGGGTGACGAGTTCGCCGCCCGCCGCGAGCATCCGATCGAGGACGGCGGTGGCGGTGGTGGTGACGTCGGTGCCGATCACGGCGACGTCGCCGTCTATCAGCCCGAGCACGTCGCCGGCCTGGCAGACGCCCGCGGACGTCCAGGACTGCCGCTCGGCGACGGTCAGCTCGGCGTACCGGGTGGCCCCGGCGGCGGCGGTCATCGCCACCACGTCCTCGTCGAAGCGGCGGTCCGGTTCGTGGACGGCGAGGGCGGCGATGCCCTGGACGGCGGCCCGGGTGGGGATCAGCGCGACCCGCACCCCCTCGGCGCGCGCCTGGTCGGCGGCGGCGGCCGCGGTGTGCCGCAGTTCCGCCGCGTTCGGCAGGAGCACGACCTCCCGGGCGTGGGCCCGGCGGATCGCGTCGACCAGTTCCCCGCTGGCCGGCGGCTCCCCGGGCCGGGCGAGAACGGTGGTGGCGCCCGCGCCGGCGCACAGCTCCGCGAGGCCTTCGCCGGGGACGACCACGACGACGGCCCGCTGGTCGGGGGCGGGTGCCGGGGCGGGCGCCGCCGCCGGGGCGGAGGCGAAGTGGGTGATCCGGATCCGGTGGGGGCGGCCCGCCTCGACGCCCGCCTCGACGGCGGCGCCCGCGTCGTCGACATGGACGTGCACGTTCCACAGGCCGTCGCCGCCGACCACGACCAGGGAGTCGCCGAGGACGTCGAGCCGGGCCCGCAGCCGGGCGACGGCGGCGTCACCGGCCTCCAGGAGGTAGATCACCTCGAAGGCGGGGCCGTCCGCCGCGCACTGCTCCGGGACCGGGAGGGGCCCGTGCCGCAGCGGGGCGGGGACGGGCGGTGCCTCCTCGGTCACGGCGGCCACCAGCGCCCCCAGGACCACGAGCAGTCCCCGTCCGCCCGCGTCCACGACGCCGGAGCGGCCGAGGACGGCGAGCTGCCCGGGGGTGGCGTCCAGCGCGGCCCCGGCCCCCTCGTACGCGGCACGGGCGACCGCTGCGGTGTCCCGGGGCTCCGCGACGGCCTCGGCCGCGTCGGCCGCCGCGGCGGCCACGGTGAGGATGGTGCCCTCGACGGGGTGGGCGACGGCCTCCCGGGCGAGGACGGCGGCCCGGCGCAGCGCGGCGGGCAGCGGCTCCCCGGCTCCGGTCCGCTCCGCGACGCCCCGCAGCAGCTGGGCGAGGATGGTGCCGGAGTTCCCGCGCGCCCCGATCAGGGCGCCGTGGGCCATGGCGCGGACCGTGTCGGCGGGCTCCGGCAGGTCCGCCCGGGTCTCGTGGGCGGCGAAGACCGCCTCCACGGCCTGGGCGGCGGACTCGACGGTCAGATAGAGATTGGTGCCGGTGTCACCGTCCGCGACCGGGTAGACATTGATCGCGTCGATGTCCGCCCGCTCCCTGCCGAGCGCTTCGAGCGCCCCCGCGCACCAGGCCCGTACCGCTGCTGCGTCGAGATTCTGCGGCACCTGGTGGTCCTCCTTGAACGGCCGGCGGGTGTGGGCGGCGGGTCGCACCGCAGGGTAGACCCCGTCCGGGTGGCGGCCGCGGGCCGGGCCGGAGTGGGGCGGGCCCCGACCGTGGTAGTTTCGTAACGCGGATGCAGCCGTTGTATGCTGCTCCGGTTGCCCGATGAATTTCGGGCGTCTCCCCCGGCAGGCCACCGATTTCAGCTCACTGATCTCCGGCACGCCGGATTTCACTGTAAGTGCATCTGAAGTCTTTGGAGTGACCCGTGGCTGCCAACTGCGACGTCTGCGGCAAGGGGCCGGGCTTCGGCAACAACATTTCGCACTCGCACCGCCGTACGTCCCGTCGCTGGAACCCGAACATCCAGCGCGTGCGTGCAGTGGTCGGTCGGACGCCGAAGCGGCTCAACGTCTGCACCTCGTGCATCAAGGCCGGCAAGGTCTCGCGCTAATACGGACTCACGTCGTAGCGCAGCCCTGCGGTTGCCTTGAAAGCCGGTTCACCATCCTGGTGAACCGGCTTTTGCCATGCCCGGACGCGGGTCGTACGCCCTCCCATGGGGCCCCCGCGACCGGCGGGGGCCCCTGCACAGGAGGTACGGGTCAGGAGAGCGGTTCCCGGAAGCGCCAGCCGTGGTCGACCGGGCCGATCCCGGACCCGAGGGCGAACCCGGCGGCGATCGCCCCGGTGATGTACTCCTTCGCCGCCCGGACCGCCTCCGGCACGGTCAGTCCCTTGGCAAGCCCGGCGGCGATCGCCGATGCCAGGGTGCAGCCGGTGCCGTGGGTGTGCCGGTTGTCGAGCCGGGGTGCCCGCAGCCAGTGCTCCTCGTCACCGTCGGTGAGCAGATCGACGGCGTCACCGGGCAGATGGCCGCCCTTGACCAGCACCCAGCGGGGCCCGAGCGCGAGCAGCGCGTCGGCGGCCCGGCGCATTCCGCTCTCGTCCCCGACCTCGACGCCGGTGAGCTGCGTCACTTCGTCCAGGTTGGGGGTGGCCAGGGTGGCGACCGGCAGCAGCCGTTTCCGTACCGATGCGACGGCGGAGTCCGCGAGCAGCGAGTCGCCGTGCTTGGAGACGCCGACCGGGTCCACGACGACCGGGGCGTCCAGGTCGGCGAGGAGATCGGCGACGGTCTCCACCAGCTCGGCGGAGGCCAGCATCCCGGTCTTCACCGCCTGGACGCCGATGTCGTCCACGACGCTGCGGTACTGGGCGCGGACCGCCTCCGGCGGCAGCTCCCAGTAGCCCTGGACGCCCCGCGAGTTCTGGGCGGTCACGGCCGCGATCACGCTCATGCCGTGGGTGCCGAGCGCCAGCATGGTCTTCAGGTCGGCCTGGACGCCGGCGCCGCCGCCGGAGTCCGAGCCGGCGATGGTCAGGACGAGGGGAAGTCTCACGATCCCTCCGGGGATCCGAAGTGGTCCCACCCGCCGGTGGTGTGCCAGGGCGCTCCGTCGACGGTGACCTGGGGCAGCGCGGAGGGGTTCAGCACCTCTCCGATGACCTTCCAGCGGGCGGGGAGTTTGGTGTCGCGGGGGAAGGTGGCGACGATGGCGTGGTCCTCTCCCCCGGTGAGGACCCACTGGAGCGGGTCGACGCCGACGGCCTGGCCGATGTCGTGCATCTGGCCGGGGATGTCGATGGAGTCGGAGCGCAGATCGATCCGGACCTTGCTGGCCTCGGCGATGTGGCCGAGGTCGGCGATGAGCCCGTCGCTGACGTCGCACATGGCGGTGGCGCCGAGCCCGGCCGCCGCGGGTCCCGCGTGGTACGGGGGCTCCGGTCTGCGGTGGGCCTCCACGAAGGCGCGCGGGGAGCGGAAGCCCCGGGAGAGCACCGCGTGCCCGGCAGCGGACCAGCCCAGCCAGCCGGTGTAGGCGACGACGTCGCCGGGGCGCGCGCCGCCCCGGGTGACCGGCTCGTGGTTGCGCAGGTCTCCGAGGGCCGTGATGGCCAGCGTGATCAGCTCGCCGCGGACGACGTCCCCGCCGACCACGGCGGCGCCCGCGACCTGGCACTCGTCCCGGATGCCGTCCATCAGCTCCGTGGCCCAGGTGACGGGCAGTTCGGCCGGGACGACCAGGCCGAGCAGGAGCGAGGTGGGGACGGCGCCCATGGCGGCGATGTCGGCCAGATTCTGGGCGGCGGCCTTGCGCCCCACGTCGTACGCCGTGGACCAGTCCCGCCGGAAGTGCCGGCCTTCCAGGAGGATGTCCGTACTGGCCACGACCCTGCGGTCGGGGGCGGCCACGACCGCGGCGTCGTCACCGGGTCCGATCCGGACCGCCGGGGTGGCGGTGAGCCGGGAGGTCAGCTCCTTGATGAGCCCGAACTCCCCCAGCTCGCCCACAGTGCCCTTCACCGAAGTCTCACCTCTCCGTCGCCCCGCCGGCCGACCGGCGGAGACCCTCAAACCTTGTGATGCCGGGCCCTGCCGGGCCCGTGGGCACCGGCCCGTCGTCCGTCGCCGGAACCTGTGGTGGAACGCCCGCTCCCGGCCGCGCCGACAGCCTCGCACGCACTCGCGGAGCGCGCGCGTCCCCGGTACCGTCGGGGCACACGGTGTGCCGCCCGCCGGTTCGCGCCGTCCGCGCGGAGCACCGCGTGGCCCGCCGGGAGCGCGGGTCTCCCCGTGGCGCGGGACGACGCGATACCGTGGCGTCCCTTTCTCTCCCCCAGGGTCTCCCCGCCGACGGTAGGGGACATCGCCCTCGGGTCCCCCTGGAGGTTCCGTGGTACAGGCGTACATCCTGATTCAGACCGAGGTGGGCAAGGCGTCGACCGTGGCCGAGGTCATCGGAAAGATCCCGGGAGTGGTCCTGGCCGAGGACGTGACCGGTCCCTATGACGTGATCGTCCGGGCGCAGGCGGAGACCGTCGACGCCCTGGGGCGTCTGGTGGTCGCCAAGGTCCAGCAGGTGGAGGGGATCACCAGGACGCTGACCTGCCCGGTCGTGCATCTGTAACCCCCGTCCGCGACCCCCCGTCCGCGCCGGCCGGGCCGCGACCGGCACCGGGACGTGACCGGCGCCGTGGCGCGGGGCGGCGGCCGGCCGGGGGAACGCCGTGATCGTACTGCGCCGTGGCGCCACCCGGCCCCGGAACGGGGACACCGGGCGGGGCGGTGGGGCCGGCCCGCCTCCGTCGTACGGACCGGACCGACCCCTTCGTCTAGCGCAGCCCCGTCGTCCGGGCGAGCGCCGTCTCGATCAGCTGGCCGACCAGATCCTGGTAGTCGACACCGCTCGCCTCCCACATCCGCGGGTACATGGAGATCGGGGTGAAGCCGGGCATGGTGTTGATCTCGTTGATGACGAAGGTGCCGTCCTCGGTGAGGAAGAAGTCGGCGCGCACCAGGCCCTCGCAGGACGCGGCCTCGAAGGCGGCGACCGCCAGCCGCCGCACCTCGGCGGTCTGCTCGTCGGTCAGCGGCGCGGGCACGATCCCGGCCGCCGAGTCGATGTACTTGGCCTCGAAGTCGTAGAAGTCGTGCGCCTGCACCGGCGGGATCTCCGCCGGCACGCTGGCCAGCGGGCCGACGGGGAACTCCAGGACGCCGCACTCGATCTCACGGCCCCGGATCAGCGCCTCGACGATGATCTTCGGGTCGTGCCGCTGGGCCTCCTCGATCGCCGCGTCGAGACCGGCGGCGTCCTCCACCTTGGTGATCCCGATGGAGGAGCCGGCGCGGGAGGGCTTCACGAAGAGCGGCCAGCCGTGCTCGTCCGCGAAGTCGAGGATCCGCTTGCGGGCGGCCTCGGGGTCGCGGTCCCAGTCGCGCGGGCGGATCACCTCGTACGGGCCGACCGGCAGCCCGAAGGAGGTGAAGATCCGCTTCATGTACTCCTTGTCCTGGCCGACGGCCGAGGAGAGCACACCGGAGCCGACGTAGGGAACGCCCGCCAGCTCCAGCAGCCCCTGGAGGGTGCCGTCCTCGCCGTAGGGTCCGTGGAGCACCGGGAAGACGACGTCGACCTCGCCGAGGGCCTTCGGCACGGAGCCGGGCTCGGCGTAGACGATCTCACGGTTGCCGGGGTGGACCGGGAGGACGACATCGCCCTCGGTCCCGTCGGACAGCTCCTCGACACTGGGCGTCCGCCGGTCGGTGATCGCCATCCGGTCGGGCTCGTCGGCGGTCAGCGCCCAGCGTCCGTCGGTCGTGATGCCGATGGGCAGGACGTCGTACACGGACCGGTCGATGGCCCGCAGGACGGCGCCCGCCGTGACCACGGAGATGCCGTGTTCGGAGCTGCGGCCGCCGAAGACGACGGCCACGCGCGGCTTGCGGTTCGGCTGCTCGGCCCCCGGCTGCTCGGGGACCTCGGGGAGATTCTCGGTGCTCATATCGCCATGAGACTACCGTGCACCTGCCATACGGAGCAGGGTTGGCACAGGCCACACGGGTGTCCCGGGCGGGTGCGCCGCCGGGCCGGCCGTGCCGAACGGCCCGTCCCGCCGGTCAGCGGCGCTCGGGCTTGGCGCTGCGCGACATCAGTTCCTTGAGCGCGACGACGGGCGGCTTGCCGTCGTGGACGATGTCGACGACGGTCTCCGTGATGGGCATGTCGACGCCGTGCCGGCGGGCCAGATCGAGCACCGACTCACAGGACTTGACGCCCTCGGCGGTCTGCTTGGTGACCGCGATGGTCTCCTGGAGGGTCATGCCCTTGCCGAGGTTGGTGCCGAAGGTGTGGTTGCGGGAGAGCGGCGAGGAACAGGTCGCCACCAGGTCGCCCAGGCCCGCGAGGCCGGAGAAGGTCAGCGGGTCGGCGCCCATGGCGAGTCCGAGCCGGGTGGTCTCGGCCAGTCCGCGGGTGATGAGCGAGCCCTTGGCGTTGTCGCCGAGGCCCATGCCGTCGGCGATGCCGACGGCGAGCCCGATGACGTTCTTGACGGCGCCGCCGAGTTCGCAGCCGACGACGTCCGTGTTGGTGTACGGGCGGAAGTACGGGGTGTGGCAGTGGGCCTGGAGCCGCCGGGCCGCGGACTCGTCGCGGCAGGCGACGACGGCGGCGGCGGGCCGGCGCTGGGCGATCTCGCGGGCGAGGTTGGGCCCGGTGACGACGGCGACCCGCTCGGCGGGCACCTGGGCGACCTCCTGGACGACCTCGCTCATCCGCTTGGCGGTGCCGAGTTCGACGCCCTTCATCAGCGAGACGAGGACGGTGTCCGCGGGCAGCAGCGGCGTCCAGGCGGCGAGGTTGTCGCGCAGGGTCTGCGAGGGGACGGCGAGGACGGTGAAGTCGGCGCCGTCCAGGGCCTCGGCGGGGTCGGTGGTGGCCCGCAGCCGGTCGGGCAGCTCGATCCCCGGGAGATAGTCGGGGTTGGTACGGGTGGTGTTGACGGCTTCGGCGAGTTCGGCGCGGCGGCCCCAGAGGGTCACCTCGCAGCCCGCGTCGGCGAGCACCATGCCGAAGGCCGTTCCCCATGAGCCCGTCCCGAAGACGGCCGCCTTGGCGGGCTGTGTCACAGCGTTCCTTCCCCTGCGGCCTTGCGCCGCTGTTCTGACCGTGCCATCCGGTGGTCGAACGGCTCGGATGGTGCCTTCTCACCGCGTACGTCCTCCAGCTGCGCGGTGATCCCGGCCATGATGGCCTCGGTCGCCTCGCGGAGAACGTCCGGGGTCGGCTCCCGATCGTAGAACCGGCTGAGGTCGACCGGTGGCCCGGCCTGCACGATCAGGGTCTTGCGGGGGAAGAGCCGCAGCCGCTTCTCGCGGGCGTACGGGGGCATCGCGAGGTTGGCGCCCCACTGGGCGACCGGGATGACGGGGCACTTGGTGGTCAGCGCGATCCGGGCGGCGCCCGTCTTGCCCGCCATGGGCCACATGTCCGGGTCGCGGGTGATGGTGCCCTCCGGGTAGAAGGCCACGCAGTCGCCGCGTTCGATGGCGTCGACGGCGGCCCGGAAGGCGTCCATGGCGTCGGTGGACTCGCGGTAGACGGGGATCTGCCCGGTCCTGCGGAGCATCATCCCGACGAACGGGGTCGAGAAGAGCGCGGCCTTCGCCAGGAGACGCGGCACCCGTCCGGTGTTGTACTGGTAGTGCGCATAGGAAAGCGGGTCGAGATATGAGTTGTGGTTGACCGCGGTGATGAATCCGCCTTCGGCCGGAATGTGTTCCATTCCCCGCCAGTCCCGTTTGAACAGAACCAGCAGCGGCGGTTTGGCGATGACCGCCGCCAGGCGGTACCAGAAGCCGATTTTCTGGCGGAACACTCGGGCACCCTTCCCTCTGGACCGGGCCTTCGCCCGGTGGCCGGGGGTCAAGTGTCGCCCCAGGCACCTGGTCTGTCGAGCACACCGTACGCTCCGCCCCCGGCACCGGCCCGCCGTCCGGTCCGGCGTCGGGCCACAATGGGGCCCGATGCGCATGGACGGACAGTCACCGGCCCCGGCCGACGCCACGACCTGCTCCAAGGCCGCTCCGGCGGCCCTGTGGTCGCTGGTGATCCCGCTGAAGCCCCTCGTACTGGCGAAGACCCGGCTGGCGCCCGCCGCCGGGGAGGCGCTGCGGCCGCGGCTCGCTCTGGCCTTCGCCCTGGACACCGTGGCGGCGGCGCTGGCCTGCACGGCCGTCCGGGATGTGGTGGTCGTCACGGACGACGGGACGGCCGGCGGGGCGCTGACCGCGCTCGGCGCGCGCATCGTGCCGGACACCCCCGCCGCAGGACTCAACGCGGCCCTCGCGCACGGCGTCCGCACGGTACGGCGGGCCCGGCCCGACGCGGCGGTGGCCGCGCTCAACGCGGATCTGCCGGCTCTTCGGCCCCGGGAATTGGCCCGGGTGCTGGAGTACGCGTCCGGATTCCCCCGGGCTTTTCTCGCGGATGCCGCCGGAACGGGAACGACTTTGCTCTCCGCCGCTTCGGGCGTGGAATTGCGCCCGGGATTCGGCGGCCCGTCCCGGAAGCGTCATTCGGCGTCGGGCGCGGTGGAAATCCTGCTCGACGGAGTGGATTCGGTACGGCAGGACGTGGACACCGGGGGCGATCTGCGGGCGGCCCTGGCCCTGGGGGCGGGCCCGTGCACGGCGGCCCTGGGCGCGCGGGTGCCGGGGCAGGCGCACGGGGAGCGCCCGGGCCCGGGGACGCCAGTCCGCTGAGGCCCGGCGCCGGGGACGGCGGGACCGGCGGGATCCGCGGGACAGGCCCTAAGCTGGCGGGCATGCAGGCGACCTCGTACACCTACGACCCCGAGACCCGCAGCGGAAGCGTGCTGCTCGACGACGGCACCCCGGTGGTGTTCGACACGGCCGCGTTTGACGCCGGCGGGCTGCGGCTGCTCCGTCCGGGCCAGCGGGTCCGGATCGAGCTGACGGGTGAGGGCGAGGGCCGCCGGATCACGCTGGTGACGCTCCAGACCTTCTGAACGGCCTGCCGCGTCCCTTTCGAGGCCTCCCCGGGGCCTCCCGGGCCTCGTGAAGCCCCCGGACCCGGCTGAACTCTCCGAACCTTCCAAGGTCGCCGAAGAGACCTCCTGGGCCGCGCGGGGGCCTTCCGGTGGCCCGGGGAGCCCGTCGGCCGCCCCGGGGCCTCCTCGGCCGCCTCCCGCGCCGTCCCACGCCGTCCCGCGTTCCGCGTTCTACGTCCCGGACAGCGTTCCCCCAGGTCAGTGAGGTAGTACGGCGTCACACACCGCGGGCCGGGCTCCCCGAGAGGAGCCCGGCCCGGCGCGTGAGTGGCCCGGTGAGTACCGCCGACTACCGCTTCCTGGCGGTCGCGGTCTTCTTGGCGGCGGTCTTGCGCGCGGTCGTCTTCTTGGCCGGCGCCTTCTTCGCCACGGTCTTCTTCGCCGGAGCGGTCTTCTTGGCGACCGTCTTCTTGGCGGTGGTGGCCTTCTTGGCCGGTGCCGCCTTCTTCGCGGTGGTGGCCTTCTTCGCCGGTGCCGCCTTCTTCGCCACGGTCTTCTTCGCGACCGTCTTCTTGGCGGCGGTGGCCTTCTTGGCCGGTGCCGCCTTCTTCGCGGTGGCCGCCTTCTTGGCCGTGGCCTTCTTCGCGGCGGCCTTCTTCACGGTCGCCGAAGCGCCGCCGGTGAGGCTGCCCTTGGGCGCCTTCTTCACCGACACCTCGCCGCCGCGCGGGAGCTTCTTCGAGCCGCTGACCAGGTCCTTGAAGCCCTGACCCGCACGGAAGCGGGGCACGGAGGTCTTCTTCACCCGGACCCGCTCACCCGTCTGCGGGTTGCGGGCGTAGCGGGCGGGACGCTCGACCTTCTCGAACGAGCCGAAACCGGTGACCGAGACCCGGTCGCCGGCGACCACAGCGCGGACGATCGCGTCCAGCACCGAGTCCACGGCGTCGGCCGCCTGCTGACGGCCGCCGAGCTTGTCGGCAATCGCTTCTACTAGCTGCGCCTTGTTCACGTCTTCCCCTTCGGAGACATTGCCCGAACGAAACCGTCCAGGCTTTTTCGCACGTTAGGCAGATATATACCGCAAATCAAACACGAAACGGTCTAATCACCCTAGTGCCGCAACGAAGTCCGGTGACGGAAGTCGTCTTCGCGGGAGTTCGGGTGTCAGTCGCCTTCAGGGAATCGACCTTCGGAGAGGTCCTTCATCAAGCGGTCCAGACGCCGTGCGGCATCCGGGAGATCGTGCTTCGCCGCGGCCGTGATGACCAGCAGCTTCCGTATGAGCGCCTTCCTTACGCCCTCCGGGACTTGCAGTGCGCGCACCGCTCGGTGCGCTTCCTTCAATCGGGTGGCGACAGTCGCATAGAGCTTGAGTTGACTGTCGTCTTCCATGCACCGATTGTGCCATCTGGGGCGAGTTGTCGCCCGACGGGGTCCCAACGAACGACTGCGCCCCCCACCGGGCGGTGGAGGGCGCAGTCGGGAAAAGCCGCTGATCAGAGCTGAAGTGTGCGCGGCTTGAAGGCCGGGCGGGCCCCTTCGTAGGTCGCGATGTCCGCTTCGTGCTGGAGAGTGAGGCTGATGTCGTCCAGCCCGTTGAGGAGGCGCCAGCGGGCGTTCTCGTCGAGCTCGAAGGAGGCGGTGACGCCCTCGGCCCGGACCTCGCGGGCCTCCAGGTCGACGGTGATCTCGGCGGTGGGGTCGGCCTCCGTCAGCGCCCAGAGCCGGTCCACGGTCTCCTGCGGCAGAACCACGGTCAGCAGACCGTTCTTGAGGGAGTTGCCGCGGAAGATGTCGGCGAACCGGGACGAGATCACGGTCTTGAAGCCGTAGTTCTGGAGCGCCCAGACGGCGTGCTCACGGGAGGAGCCGGTGCCGAAGTCGGGGCCGGCGACCAGGACCGTGGCCCCCTGCCGCTCGGGCCGGTTGAGGACGAAGTCCGCGTCCTTGCGCCAGGCCTCGAAGAGTCCGTCCTCGAAGCCGTCGCGGGTGACCTTCTTCAGCCAGTGGGCGGGGATGATCTGGTCGGTGTCGACATTGCTGCGGCGCAGCGGGACGGCCCGGCCGGTGTGTGCGGTGAATGCTTCCATGGCTGATCAGACTCCAGCGGGCGTACGGTCGGCGGCGTCGGACAGATCGGCCGGGGACGCCAGATGTCCGAGGACGGCGGTGGCGGCGGCGACCTGGGGCGAGACCAGGTGGGTACGCCCGCCCTTGCCCTGACGGCCCTCGAAGTTGCGGTTGGAGGTGGACGCGGAGCGCTCGCCGGGAGCCAGTTGGTCGGGGTTCATGCCCAGACACATCGAACAGCCCGCGTGCCGCCATTCGGCGCCGGAGGTGGTGAAGACCTTGTCCAGGCCCTCCTCGACGGCCTGGAGCGCCACCCGGACGGACCCGGGGACGACCAGCATCCGTACGCCGTCGGCGACTTTGCGGCCCTCCAGCACGGCGGCGGCGGAGCGCAGGTCCTCGATGCGGCCGTTGGTGCAGGAGCCTACGAAGACGGTGTCGACCTTGATGTCCCGCAGCGGCTGGCCGGCGGTCAACCCCATGTACTCCAGGGCCTTTTCGGCGGCGAAGCGCTCCGAAGCGTCCTCGTACGAAGCGGGATCGGGGACGGCCGACGACAGCGGCGCGCCCTGGCCCGGGTTGGTGCCCCAGGTGACGAAGGGGGCCAGCCCGGCGGCGTCGATGACGACCTCGGCGTCAAAGACGGCGTCGTCGTCGGTGCGCAGGGTCCGCCAGTAGGCCACGGCGGCGTCCCAGTCGGCGCCCTGGGGGGCGTGCGCGCGGTCCTTGAGGTAGGCGAAGGTGGTCTCGTCGGGGGCGATCATGCCCGCGCGGGCGCCGGCCTCGATGGACATGTTGCAGATGGTCATCCGGGCCTCCATCGAGAGCTTCTCGATGGCCTCGCCCCGGTACTCCAGGACATAGCCCTGGCCGCCGCCGGTGCCGATCTTCGCGATGATCGCCAGGATCAGGTCCTTGGCGGTGACCCCGCCGGGCAGCTCGCCGTCGATGGTGATCGCCATGGTCTTCGGGCGGGCCATGGGCAGCGTCTGGGTGGCCAGCACGTGCTCCACCTGGGAGGTGCCGATGCCGAAGGCCAGCGCGCCGAAGGCGCCGTGGGTGGAGGTGTGGGAGTCGCCGCAGACCACGGTGGTGCCGGGCTGGGTCAGACCCAGCTGCGGGCCCACCACGTGCACGACGCCCTGCTCCACATCGCCCAGCGGGTGCAGCCGCACCCCGAACTCCGCGCAGTTGCGCCGCAGCGTCTCCAACTGCGCCCGGGAGACCGGGTCGGCGATCGGCTTGTCGATGTCGAGCGTCGGGGTGTTGTGGTCCTCGGTCGCGATGGTCAGATCGAGCCGCCGCACGGTCCGCCCGCTCATCCGCAGCCCGTCGAACGCCTGGGGGCTGGTCACCTCGTGCAGCAGGTGCAGATCGATGTAGAGGAGATCGGGCTCGCCCTCCGCGCGCCGGACGACATGGTCGTCCCAGACCTTCTCCGCGAGTGTCCTACCCATCGCTTTCCCTCCGGCCGGCCGCACTGCCGGCACATGTCGAGACCTGTGCGCGCCCTGGTGCAATCGGCGTCGCCACTCCAGATTGGCGGCTTCTCGGAATATTTGAACTTGCGTTTCACAGTGTGAGACGCAAGTATCGTTGCATGGACAACTCTAGCGGCGTCGGCGTACTCGACAAGGCGGCTCTGGTTCTCAGCGCACTGGAGTCCGGTCCGGCCACCCTGGCCGGGCTGGTCGCGGCGACCGGGCTGGCACGGCCCACGGCCCACCGTCTGGCCGTGGCACTGGAACACCACCGGATGGTGGCGCGGGACATGCAGGGCCGCTTCATCCTCGGGCCCCGGCTGGCCGAGCTGGCGGCGGCGGCCGGCGAGGACCGCCTACTGGCCACGGCCGGCCCGGTCCTCACCCATCTGCGCGATGTGACGGGCGAGAGCGCCCAGCTCTACCGCCGCCAGGGCGACATGCGGATCTGTGTGGCGGCGGCCGAGCGGCTGTCCGGTCTGCGGGACACGGTCCCCGTGGGCTCCACGCTGACGATGAAGGCCGGATCCTCCGCGCAGATCCTGATGGCCTGGGAGGAGCCGGAGCGGCTGCACCGGGGGCTCCAGGGGGCCCGCTTCACGGCGACGGCCCTGTCGGGTGTACGGCGCCGGGGCTGGGCGCAATCCATCGGCGAGCGCGAGCCGGGCGTGGCCTCGGTCTCCGCGCCCGTGCGCGGCCCGTCCAACCGCGTGGTGGCCGCCGTGTCGGTCTCCGGGCCGATCGAGCGGCTGACGCGGCACCCCGGCCGGATGCACGCCCAGGCGATCATCGACGCCGCCGGCCGGCTCTCCGAGGCCCTGCGCCGCAGCGGCTGACCCGCCGGGCGGCCCGGTTCCGTACCGTCTCCCTGGACGGAGGTACGGAACCGGATCACCCGGTGATCACCGACCACTCCCCCACGGCCGGCGCGACCGGAGACCGGGAACGGGAAAAGCCCCTCCGTGATGATCACGGAGGGGCTTCCTCGCTGGTACCCCCGACCGGATTCGAACCGGCGCTACCGCCTTGAGAGGGCGGCGTGCTAGGCCGCTACACAACGGGGGCAAGTCTGTGAGATCCGAGGATCTGCTGGCCTACCTGGACTCGAACCAAGACTAAGTGAACCAGAATCACTCGTGCTGCCAATTACACCATAGGCCATGGTGGTTTAGAACCAGTACCCCCGACCGGATTCGAACCGGCGCTACCGCCTTGAGAGGGCGGCGTGCTAGGCCGCTACACAACGGGGGCCCTAGCGATCCCGGCCCGGCGCGAGCCGGACCATTGTCACCGCGCGATCACCGGGAGCGACCCTGGTGATCCAGCAGGATGGATCTGTACCCCCGACCGGATTCGAACCGGCGCTACTGCCTTGAGAGGGCAGCGTGCTAGGCCGCTACACAACGGGGGCTTTGCAGATAAGCTCTGCGAGCTGGCCTACCTGGACTCGAACCAAGACTAAGTGAACCAGAATCACTCGTGCTGCCAATTACACCATAGGCCACCAAAACGCAACCCCCGGTGGGGGTCTTGCTCTGTGTTGCGCTTTCCGGTCGGGCTTTTCGGCCTTCCCGGGCGGCGCAGAAAGAACATTACCCGAAGGTGGACGGCGCTCCAAAACGGGTATCCCCCCGGAGCAGCGCGGGCAGCTGGGCGAGGTCGGTGACCCGGGTCAGACCGGGGCGTCCGCCGGTGTCCGCGCGGTCCAGCCAGATGCCCATGAGCCCCGCGTCCGTGGCGCCCCGGGCGTCGATGTCGGGCTCGTCGCCGACGTACGCGACCTGCTCGGGCGGCAGTCCCAGGGTGCGGCAGGCGCTGCGGAACGCCTCGGCCTCGGGCTTGGATATGCCCAGCTCGACGGCGCAGACGACGGCCTCGAAGCGGTCGGCCACACCGAGCGCGGCGAGCTTCGGGCGCTGGACCGTGAGCGACGAGTTGGAGAGCAGGGCGTGGCGGTAGCCGCCGAGGGCGTCCAGGGCCGGGAGGACGTCCGGGAAGAGGGCCCAGGCCGCCTCGTAGTGGACGAGATAGCGGCCGAACCAGTCGTCGGCCTCCGCGTCGCTCAGGGCGTGTCCGATGAACCCCCGCACCCGGTCCCGGCGCTGGCCCGGCCAGTCGGTCTCGCCGGCCGAGAACCGGGCCCAGTGGATCGCCGTCAGCTCCTTCCAACGGCGAAGGGCCTGGCCGTCGGAGGTGAATCCGTCGGCCAGGCCCTCGGCGAGCAGGTGCTGTTCCATGCCCGCGTGGTCGGCGCCGCCGTAGTCGAAGATCGTGTCGTCGATGTCCCAGAGAACCGCTCGGATCGTCATGATCCGTACGGTAGCCGGGGGTGGCGGCGGCCGTCCCCGTCAGCCGGCGAGCTTCGCCAGCGCCGCGTCGATCCGGGCGAGGGTCTTCTCGCGGCCCAGGATCTCCAGGGACTCGAAGAGGGGCAGCCCCACGGTGCGGCCGGTGACCGCGACCCGGACCGGCGCCTGGGCCTTGCCCAGCTTGAGGCCGTGGGCCTCGCCCGCCGCCAGGACGGCCTCCTTGAGGGGGTCGGCGCCGCTCCAGTCGGCGGCGGCCAGCTTCTCGCGGGCCGTGACCAGCAGCGCGTCGGCGCCCGGCTTCATCGCCTTGGCCCAGGAGGCCTCGTCCAGGACCGGCTCGTCCAGGAAGAGGAAGTCCACGTTGGCGGTGATGTCGGAGAGGACGGTGAGCCGCGTCTGCGCGTGGGGGGCGATGGCCTCCCAGGCGGCGGTGTCGAACCGCTCGGGGGCCCAGTTCGCGTACGGGGCCCGCAGCCACGGCGCGCAGGCGTCGGTAAACGCCTCCACGCCGAGCCGGCGGATGTGGTCGGCGTTGATCGCCTCGGCCTTCTTCAGGTCGAAGCGGGCCGGGTTGGCGTTGACGTCCGCGATGTCGAACTTCTCGACCAGCTCGGCGACCGAGAACACGTCCTGGTCGGCGGAGAAGGACCAGCCGAGGAGGGAGAGGTAGTTCAGCAGGCCCTCGGGGAGGAAGCCGCGCTCCCGGTAGAGGTTGAGGGAGGCCTCGGGGTCGCGCTTGGAGAGCTTCTTGTTGCCCTCGCCCATGACGTAGGGGAGGTGCCCGAAGGCGGGGATCTCCTTGGCCACGCCCAGCTCGATCAGCGCCCGGTAGAGGGCGACCTGGCGCGGGGTGGAGGAGAGCAGGTCCTCGCCGCGCAGGACGTGGGTGATCTCCATCAGCGCGTCGTCGACCGGGTTGACCAGCGTGTACAGCGGGGCGCCGTTGGCCCGGACGATGCCGTAGTCCGGCACGTTCTCCGGGGTGAAGGTCAGCTCGCCGCGGACCAGGTCGGTGAAGGTGATCGGCTCGTCGGGCATCCGGAAGCGGACGATCGACGGGCGGCCCTCGGCGACGTAGGCGGCGATCTGCTCGTCGGTCAGGTCGCGGCAGTGCCCGTCGTAGCCGGAGGGCCGGCCGGCCGCGCGGGCGGCCTCGCGGCGGGCGTCCAGCTCCTCGGTGGAGCAGTAGCAGTGGTAGGCGTGGCCGGCGTCCAGCAGCCGCTGGGCGACGTCCCGGTAGATCTCCGTCCGCTGCGACTGGCGGTAGGGCGCGTGCGGACCGCCGACCTCGGGGCCCTCGTCCCAGTCCAGGCCGAGCCAGCGCATCGAGTCGAGCAGCTGGCCGTAGGACTCCTCGGAGTCGCGGGCCGCGTCGGTGTCCTCGATGCGGAAGACCATGGTGCCGCCGTGGTGGCGGGCGAAGGCCCAGTTGAAGAGGGCGGTGCGGACCAGACCCACATGGGGGTTGCCGGTCGGCGAGGGACAGAAACGTACGCGGACATTCGCGTTAGCCACGCTTGATCACCTTGTTGGTGAGAGTGCCGATGCCTTGAATGGTGACGGCGACCTCGTCGCCGACGGAGAGGGGGCCGACTCCGGCGGGGGTGCCCGTGAGGATCACATCGCCCGGGAGCAGCGTCATCGCCTCGGAGATGTTGACGATCAGCTCCTCGATGGAGTGCGTCATCTCGCTGGTGCGGCCCAGCTGGCGCTGTTCGCCGTTGACGGTGCACTGGATGGCGAGGTCGGACGGATCGAGGTCCGTCTCCACCCAGGGGCCGAGCGGGCAGGAGGTGTCGAAGCCCTTGGCCCGGGCCCACTGCTTCTCCTGCCGCTGGACGTCGCGGGCGGTGACGTCGTTGGCGCAGGTGTAGCCGAGGATGACGTCCTTGACGCGCTCGCGCGGGACCTCGCGGCACATCCGGCCGATGACGACGGCCAGCTCGGCCTCGTGGTGCAGCTCCTTCGAGAAGGAGGGGTACACGATGGCGTCACCGGAGCCGATGACCGAGGTGGCGGGCTTGAAGAAGGCGAACGGCCGCTCGGGGGCCTCGTGGCCCAGCTCGGCCGCGTGGTCCGCGTAGTTCCGGCCGAAGGCCACGACCTTGTTGGGGAGCACGGGCGGCAGCAGCCTGACCTTGCTCAGCGGGACCTTGGTGCCGGAGAGTTCGAAGTCCGCGAACGGAATGCCCTTGATGATGTCGAGGACGAGCCCGTCCGGGCCCTCGCCCTCGACCGCGCCGAAGGCGACATTGCCGTCGATGGAGAACCTGGCGATGCGCACGGGATGCGGATGCCCCTCTACTACTGCTTGACGCTGCTGGAGTCTGACGCTCCAGGCTAACGCGGCGGGGCCGTCGCCTCATGCGGGCCGCCCGGCGGCGGACGGTGCGCACGAGGCCCTGGGGCGGTGCGCATGAGGCGACGGGCCCGGTCCGCCGCACGGGCCCGGGGCGGGTCAGCCCTGGGCGGGGGCGACCATGAGGATGGTGCGGCGCGGGTTGGCGGTCTGCGTGGGCAGCTCGGTCGCGTGCTCGGGCCGCTCGGGCACCGCGAAGACCTCGCCCTCGCCCAGGTGCGCGAGGGTGGTGCGGCGCGGGTTCGCTATGTTGCGGAGCGTCATCGTCGTCCTGATGGGCGTCTTCGTGGGCGTCTTCATCGGCTGGTTTCCGACCCTCGCGAGTGTGGGGCCGCTCGGGGAGCGGCGGTCGACAGAATGCCGTGCGTGTAAAGCGCCAGGCTAAACATCGGATTCCCCGCGAAAGTGGGGAGAGACGGCGGGATTGCTGTGAGTTTGCTCACGAGTTGCCCGACAATTCGGTCATTTCCCAGCGGACGGTAGGGGTTCAGAATCGGACATTGCTGCCCCAAGCAGCCATTCCGCTCCCGATCATGGCGACTGGGGCACCCTTCACGCCTCACGAAATCGCAAGGAAATGTCCCTTTCCTCCCTGAACTCTTTCTACGACCGGTGACTCGTCACTCACGGTACGTCACAGCTGTCGCGACCCGGCACGCGGCCCTTGTTGGAGATCCGGCACTGTGCTGGAATTCCACGCACCGCCGCGGTTCTCAGGCCGGCGCGCAGGAAGGGCGCAACGCAGCGCCGGACGGCGGCGGGAAAGGGGGGAAGGGCGCCGGTCACTCACGACCACCACCGGGGCGCTTGCCGCGCCTCACCCACGCCGACAACAGTTCCACCGCGACGCGGGGGGACGCCTGGTCAAGAGGTTGCGACGCTAGTGCAGGGACGTTTCAAGAGGGATGGCAACGGGTCTCCCCCCGCCCGTCAGGGCCGAGGGGAAGCTGTAGCGGAACAGGAGCCGCGCGGCGGGACCGACCGCGGCTCCTCGCCCCAGCACACCCAGAACCAGGGACCGCGGGTGCCCGGCGACAACGGTGAGCGCACCGGCCGCTCCGGCCCCGCGCCGCTGCCCGGAGGCCCCCGCTCCGCAGCTGCCCGCGCCGGTGTCACGGTGCCCGGAGGACCCGGAGCACCGGGTGGACCCGGCGGCCCGGGAGGCGGCGCACAAGGCCCCGGAGGACCGGGCGGACCCGGCGGGCCCGGTGGCCCCGGCGGGCCCGGTGGCCCCGGCGGCGGCACCCCCGTCCCCGCGGGCGACACCCCCCGTACCGCCCCCAAGGGCAAGGGCCCCACGGACACCGGCTCCCGGCTCGCCCTGCGCAACTGGCGCATCAGCACCAGGCTCGTCTCGCTGCTGACCCTCCCCGTGGTCGCGGCGACCACCCTGGGCGGGCTCCGGATCAACGAGTCCATGGAGCGCATGGAGCAGCTGGACCACATGCAGCTGCTCACCGACATGACCCAGGAGGCGACCAAGCTCGCGGTCGCCCTCCAGGAGGAGCGCGACCTCACGGCCGGTCCGCTCGCCAACAAGGTCAACAAGACGGACTTCAAGATCGTCGAGCCGCGCGAGGCGACCGACCGGGCCCGCAAGAGCTTCCTGGAGACCACGCGCGACATCCCGAACACGGATGACAACGACGCACTGGTCAGCATTCGCGCCAACGCGAACCAGATCGCCACCCAGCTGGCCGAGCTGAACACCCTGCGCAAGACCGCGTACGCCGCCGGACTGCCCAAGTCCCTGACGGTGGAGAGCTACCACCGGCTCATCGAGTCGCTGCTCGGCCTCTCCCAGGACATGGCGCAGGCCACCAGTAACCCGGAGATGATCAAGCGCACCCGGGCGCTGGCGGCGTTCTCCTCCGCCAAGGAGTACGCGTCCATGCAGCGCGCGATCATCGCCGCCGCACTGCCCGGCGGCGCCGGCTCCGAGGGCCCCGGCCTCACCGACACCGACCGCGAGTACGGCGAGGCCGCGCTCAAGAACGGCGACGACGAGCTGGAGCAGTTCGAGCAGATCTACGACTCCTCCGGCGGCGACTCCCAGGACCTCACGGACCAGCTCGACAAGGGCAACCCGATCATCGGCGAGTCCGAGGACTACGCCCAGCGGGTCCTGAGCCGCGCCGACGGCCTGGCCGACCGGCAGGACCGCTCGTACCTCGACTGGACCGACGACTACGGCGTCCGCATCACCTCGATGAAGCAGATCGAGCAGACGCTGCTGGGCGAGATGGAGTCCAAGGCCCGCCAGCTGCGCGAGGAGTCGCAGCGGGACGCCATCATCAACGGTGCCCTGATCCTCGTCGTCCTCGGTGTCTCCCTGGTCGGCGCGTTCGTCGTGGCCCGCTCCATGATCCGCTCGCTGCGCCGGCTCCAGGACACCGCGACCCGCGTCGCCCAGGACCGCCTGCCCGAGCTGGTCAAGCAGCTCTCCGAGTCCGACCCGCAGGACGTGGACACCTCCGTCGAGTCCGTCGGCGTCCACTCCCGCGACGAGATCGGCAAGGTGGCCGCGGCCTTCGACGACGTGCACCGCGAGGCGGTCCGCCTCGCCGCCGAGCAGGCGCTGCTGCGGGGCAACGTCAACGCGATGTTCACCAACCTCTCGCGGCGCTCGCAGGGCCTCATCCAGCGGCAGCTGTCGCTGATCTCCGAACTGGAGTCCCGCGAGGCCGACCCGGACCAGCTGTCGTCCCTGTTCAAGCTGGACCACCTCGCGACCCGTATGCGCCGTAACGGCGAGAACCTCCTCGTCCTCGCGGGCGAGGAGCCCGGCCGCCGCTGGACCCGCCCGGTCCCGCTGGTCGACGTCCTGCGCGCCGCCGCCTCCGAGGTGGAGCAGTACGAGCGGATCGAACTGGCCGCCGTGCCCGCCACCGAGGTCGCCGGCCGCGTCGTCAACGACCTCGTGCACCTCCTCGCCGAGCTGCTGGAGAACGCCACCTCGTTCTCCTCCCCGCAGACCAAGGTCCGCGTCACCGGCCACGCCCTGCCCGACGGGCGGGTCCTGGTCGAGATCCACGACACCGGCATCGGCCTCTCCCCCGAGGACCTCGCCGCGATCAACGAGCGGCTGGCATCGCCGCCCACCGTGGACGTCTCCGTCTCCCGCCGCATGGGCCTGTTCGTGGTCGGCCGGCTGTCGCTGCGCCACGGCATCCGCATCCAGCTGCGGCCCTCCGACTCGGGCGGTACGACCGCGCTCGTCATGCTGCCGGTCGACGTCGCCAACGGCGGCAAGAAGGCGCCCGGCGCCCCCGGCTCGGGTGTGCCCGGCGGTATGCCCCAGGGTGTCCCCGGGGGGAACCGCCCCGGCGGCCCCGGTGCCGGCGCCGTGCAGGGCGGGCTGCTCGGGGCCGGTGCCCCGCCGCAGCGCGGCCAGGTCGGCGCGGGCAGCGGCGGCCCCGGCCAGCGCGGCGCGCTGCCGAGCCGCGACGGCGGCCCCGGACCGGCCCGTCAGGGCGGCGGACTGGCGGGCGCCTTCGGCAACCGTCCTCCGCAGAGCGGCGGCCCCGGCCGGGGCAGCGCCCCGGCGGGCCCCGGCGGCCCGAACGCGGGCGACCGCGGCCGGCAGCTGCCCACGGCCGGCGGTCCGCGCCCCGAGCTGCCCGGCGCCGCCGGTCCGCAGCGGCCGCAGACCCCGGGCTGGGGCAGCGACCGGGCCATTCCCCAGGGCGGCCCCGGCACCGACCTGCCGCGCGGCCACGAGGAGAACGACGCCCCGGGCCGCCGGCGGACGGCGCCCGGCGACTCCGGCAACGGCTTCCCCCAGGGACCGCAGGGGCCCCAGGCTCCCCAGGGACCCCAGCAGGGCGGTCCGGGCGGTCCGTTCGTCCGCAACGACGTCTTCGGCCCGCCGGGCGGCAACCCCGGCGGTGCGCCGGGTGGTGCCCAGGGCGGCGGCTTCGCGCCCCAGAACCGCCCGGCCGCCGACCCGGGCCGGGACCAGGCCTTCGGCGGTACGCGTCCGGGGGCGCCCCACGGCGCCCCGGAGCAGGACCCGGCGGCGACCTCGCCGATGCCCCGCATCGACCTGGACACCCCGCGGCCCTCCGCCCCGGGCCAGGACCCGGCGGCGACCGGACAGTTCACGCGTCCCGACTTCCAGGACCCCTCGTCCGGGCAGATACCGCGCCCCGGCCACCAGGACCAGACGTCCGGCCAGTACCAGCAGCCCGGCTACCAGGACCAGAACTCCGGCCAGTACGAGCGTCCCGGCTACCAGGACCAGACGTCCGGCCAGTACGAGCGCCCGGGCCACCAGGACCCGTCCTCGGGCCGGACGGCCCATGGGGAGTTCCAGGACCCGTCCTCCGGACAGCTGCCCCGCCCCGCCTTCCAGGACCAGGGCTCCGGACAGCTGCCGCGCCCCGGCCACCAGGACCAGGGCCCCGGCGCGTACCAGCAGCCCGGCTACCAGGACCAGACGTCCGGGCAGTACGAGCGCCCGTACGACCGTCCCGGCTACGGCGACCCGGCGGCCACCGGCCAGTTCCCGAGGACCGACCTCGGCGCCCCGCAGCCGCCCGCGCCGGGCCCCGCGCCCGCCCCGCGTGGCTACGAGGGCCGCGAGAACGCCCCGGAGGGCTACCGTCCGCCGGCGCTGCCCGCCCAGCCGCAGCCCGAGGCGCTGCCGCCCGCGCAGAACCCGGGCGACGGCCGCACCCCGCTGTACGACACGCTGGAGACGGACTGGTTCCGTACCCAGGAGCGGAGCCGGGCGGAGGCCGAGGGCCACCCCGGCCAGGACGACCGTCCCGTTCAGGAGGGTCACCCCGGTCAGGACGGCCACCTCGATCAGCGGGACGCGCTCCCCGGTCCGCAGGACGGTCCGGGCACCCACGCGGGCCCGGCCGAGCAGTCCCCCCCGCAGGAGCCCGAGGGCCTGCCCCGGCGCACCCCCGGCGAGACCACCGCGGATCTCCCGGAGGGCACCGACGGCGCCGGCTGGCGCTCCTCCCCCAACGACGAGCTGGTGCGGCAGGCGGAGCGGATCCGCAAGCCGGCCGCCGGCGGCGTCACCACCTCAGGTCTCCCCCGCCGGGTCCCGCGCGCCAACCTGGTCGCGGGCACGGCACAGGAACAGAGCGCTCAGAGCGGTCCGCAGGTCTCGCGAGCGCCCGACGATGTACGCGGTCGGCTCACCAATCTCCGCCGTGGCATTCAGCAGGGCCGTCAGCAGAACAGCTCGACGACCGGCAGCTTCAACCTCGGCCCCACACACCCGCAGGAGCGTTAGTTGAGCCCGATGAGCCAGGCGGCGCAGAATCTGAACTGGTTGATCACCAGTTTCGTGGACAACACCCCAGGGGTGTCCCACACCGTGGTGGTCTCCGCCGACGGACTCCTGCTGGCGATGTCCGAGGGGTTCCCCCGCGACCGCGCCGACCAGCTGGCGGCCGTCGCGTCCGGACTGACCTCGCTGACGGCGGGAGCCTCCCGCATCTTCGAGGGCGGCCCGGTGAGCCAGACCGTGGTGGAGATGGAACGCGGTTTCCTCTTCCTGATGTCCATCTCCGACGGCTCCTCGCTGGCCGTGCTCGCCCACCCCGAGTGCGACATCGGCCTGGTCGGCTACGAGATGGCGCTGCTGGTCGACCGCGCGGGCGGGGTCCTCACCCCGGACCTCCGCGCGGAACTCCAGGGAAGCCTGCTGCACTGATGACTTCCCCCACTCCCCCGGTACGGCCGGCCGCACCGACGGCACCGCTGACGACGACCGCCGAATCCCCTGCCACCCATCAATCCAGATAGCGCGCGAACGCGCCGTCACCGTCAGGTCGCCCAACCGGATCCCCACCGGCCCGCTCCGACGGCACGCCGACCACTGCTGTCCCGCCCGGAGGACTCATGACCCCGCCAACCGCCTCTCACGATCCGTACGGCTCCCAAGCCGACTACGGTTTCGAGGGTGACCAGCCGCTGGTACGTCCGTACGCCATGACCGGTGGCCGGACCCGGCCGCGCTACCAGCTCGCCATCGAGGCACTGGTCAGCACGACGGCCGATCCCGCGCTGCTCGCCGGGCTGCTCCCGGAGCACCAGCGGATCTGCCATCTGTGCCGTGAGGTCAAGTCGGTGGCCGAGGTGTCGGCCCTGCTGTCCATGCCGCTCGGCGTGGCCCGGATCCTCGTCGCCGACCTGGCGGAGGCGGGCATGGTGGCGATCCACCAGCCGGGCAACGGAGACTCCGGCGGCACGCCGGACGTGACACTGCTCGAAAGGGTGCTCAGTGGACTTCGCAAGCTCTAGCGGCGGCGCGGCCCGGTCGACCACCAGCGCGAAGATCGTGGTGGCGGGCGGATTCGGCGTGGGCAAGACCACGTTCGTCGGCGCCGTCTCGGAGATCAACCCGCTGCGTACCGAGGCCGTCATGACATCGGCCTCCGCCGGAATCGACGACCTCACCCACACCGGGGACAAGACCACCACCACCGTGGCCATGGACTTCGGCCGCATCACCCTCGACCAGGACCTCATCCTCTACCTCTTCGGCACCCCCGGACAGGACCGCTTCTGGTTCATGTGGGACGACCTCGTCCGAGGAGCCATCGGAGCCGTCGTCCTCGTCGACACCCGACGCCTCGCCGACTGCTTCCCCGCGGTCGACTACTTCGAAAACAGCGGCCTCCCCTTCGTCATCGCCCTCAACGGCTTCGACGGACACCAGCCCTACAACCCCGAAGAAGTCCGCGAAGCCCTCCAGATCGGCCCCGACACCCCCATCATCACCACCGACGCACGCCACCGCGCCGACGCCAAAAGCGCCCTCATCACCCTCGTCGAACACGCCCTCATGGCACGACTCAAGTAGACATACGCATACGGAAGTTGTCGTAGTCGCGAAGGGGCGGGCTGTGTCCTTTGACACGGTCCGCCCCCATGTTCATAACGTTTCGACAGAGAATTGCCCCGGACCGGACACCCGATGCATCCGGGCGGTACCGCTGCGCTCACATTTCCCTGGGCATTTGAAGCGTCTCGCTCTTTATGCCCGTTTTATCTGTCGATGCGATCGCTCGGAATGGCTGATTCCAACTGTTTGGAACCCACCCGCTCCACATGCTGAAATTCGACGGACTTCTGAGTGGTACGGCTCTGAAACATGACAACGGCACAGCTACGGTGCCGGCGCCGAGAGGTTTTGGTCGAGTGAGGCGAAGCAAGAAGAGCTCCGCGGAGCAGCAGGCGCGGGGCAACTTCACCCCGCCCCAGCGCGCGGCGGTCCCCGCCGACGTGCCCGCGGCCGCTCCTGCGCCGGCTCCCGTCCCCTCCGGTGGCGGCCGGCTCTCCCCGCGCAACTGGCGGGTGCCCACCCGGCTGAACGCGATCCTGCTCATCCCGGTCCTGGTCGGGCTGGTCATGGGCGGTTTCCAGGTCAAGTCGGCCATCGACACCTGGAGCGAGGCGCAGGACGCCGAGCGGACCGCCCGCGTGGTGCGGGCCGCCGCCGAGTACGGTGCCGCGCTCCTGAACGAGCGCGACCTCACCGCGCAGCCGCTGCTGACGGCGACCACCCCCGAGGACCGCCGCGCCGACGCGGTCGTCCAGGCGTATTCCGCGACGGACACGGCCAAGGCCGCTTTCGACAAGGCCGTCAAGGACATGCCCCCGGGCCAGGGTCTGGAGCGCCGGCTCACGCTCTTCCGGGAGGAGGAGCCGGGGCTGAAGAAGCTCCGCGAGGCCGCGTACACCACCAGCCTGGACCCGGTCTCCACCGAGGAGGGCTATGTCCAGGTGCAGCACTCCCTCATGGAGTTCGCCAACGAGTTGGGGCTCGGCACCGGGAATGTGACGAGTTACGGGCGCATGGTCTACGCCATTCAGCTCGCGAAGGCCGCCGAATCGCTTCAGCGCTCCATTGGTATGCACCTGTTGGTGCGTCCGAGTGACAAGCCGGACGTCTTCCAGAAGCAGACCATCGCCTTCAATTCCTACAACTATCTGGAGCAGATCGCGGTCGCGGAGTTCGTCTCCGGCGGCACCCGGGCCGATGTGGACAAGCTCCGGTCGGTCATGGCCCAGCGGTCGGCCGACAGCGAGAAGAAGCTGGAGCAGTCCGGGCTGACCCCGCCGAAGGAGGACGAGTCCGTCTTCACCGGCATGGCCCGCCGGATCGGCACCGGGGCTGACCCCGCGGAGCTGAAGAAGCGGGACATCACCCCCGAGACCTGGATGGCGGCCTCGACCGCCCAGTTCGAGGGGTACCGCGAGGTCGAGAAGGAGCTGGTGGACCGCGCGGTGCGGGAGGCCGGCGACATCGCCGGCGACGCCCGCCGCGACGCCTTCGTCATCGGTGCGATCACCGTGATCGCCCTGCTGACGGCGTTCGTCCTGGCCGGTGCGGTGGCCCGGCAGATGAGCCGGTCGATGCAGCGGCTGCGGACGGCCGCCTTCGGCATCGCCGAGCAGCGGCTGCCGATGCTGGTCGACCAGCTCTCCCGGACCGACCCGGGCCGGGTGGACACCCGGGTGCAGCCGATCCCGATCGACAGCCGGGACGAGATCGGCGAGGTCGCCCGCGCCTTCGACCAGGTCCACCGGGAGGCCGTCCGGCTCGCCGCCGAGCAGGCCATGCTGCGGGGCAACGTCAACGCGATCTTCACCAATCTCTCCCGCCGCAACCAGTCGCTGATCGAGGGGTCGCTGACCCTGATCAGCGAGCTGGAGAACAGCGAGGCCGACCCGGACCAGCTGGCGTCGCTCTTCCGGCTCGACCATCTGGCCACCCGGATGCGCCGCAACGGCGAGAACCTGCTCATCCTCGCGGGCGAGGAGCCCGGCAGCCGCTGGAACCAGCCCGTACCGCTGGTGGACGTCCTGCGCGCGGCCTCCTCCGAGGTGGAGTCGTACGAGCGGATCGAGCTGAGCGGGGTCCCCGAGACGGAGATCCACGGCCAGGCCGTGACCGACCTCGTGCACCTGCTCGCGGAGCTGCTGGAGAACGCCACCACCTTCTCCTCGCCGCAGACCAAGGTCCGGGTGACGGCGACGAGGCTGCCCGACGGGCGGGTGATGGTCGAGATCCACGACAAGGGGATCGGGCTCACCGCCGAGGACTTCGCCGACATCAACCACAAGCTGGCGAACCCGCCGGTGGTGGACGCCGCCGTCTCCCAGCGCATGGGGCTCTTCGTGGTCGGGCGGCTGGCCGACCGGCACGGGATCCGGGTCCAGCTGCGGCCCTCGGGCGAGCAGGCCGGCACCACCTCGCTGGTGATGATCCCGGAGGCGATCAGCCGGGGCGGTGGCGGCGAGCCGCAGCCCGAGGGCGACTTCACGGTCTCGCAGATCATCCCGGAGCAGCAGTCGTACGCGGGCACCCCGGTGCGGACGGCGGCGGAGCTGGGCTTCGACGACTCCCGCTACGAGACCCCGCAGGGTCCTGCCGCCGGACTGAACGCCGTCAACCGCTCGCTGAAGCGCGGCGAGCGCCGTGCGGCACTGGAGGCACAGGCCCAGGGGGCCGCGCGCCCGGCGCCCGGCGGGGGCACGGCGGGCGCGCCGGGGCTGCCTGCTCCGGGGCGGCGCACGGCCCCGGACCAGCAGGGACTGGGCCAAGTGGAGTACGGCCGGCCGGAGCGGACGGCTCCGTTCGGCGGACAGTCGCCGGCTTTCCCGGAGCAGACCGCCCCCCAGCCGCCCTTCCCCGCCCAGGACTTCCCCGCGCAGGGTTTCCCGGGGCAGGACTTCCCGGTCCAGGCCCAGGACTTCCAGGCCCAGGACTTCCCGGCCCAGGACTTCCCGGCCCAGGACGGCGGGCAGCCGTGGCCCGGGCACCAGGAGACCCCCGGATATCCGGGGACCGGGTACGGGGAGCACACCCCGTCCGGCGAGTACCCCGCGCCGGTCCCCGGCGACGCCCAGGGCGCCCACGGCGCTCACGGCGCTCACCAGGGGGGGCCGAACGCGCTGGTGCAGCCCGGTGCCGGAGGCTATCCGGAGGACCCGTTCCAGGGCTCCGCAGCCACCCAGGCGCCGTATGGGACTCCCTATGTCCACCAGCCCCACCAGGGTGACTGGACTGAGCAGACCTCCTACCCCACCGCGTTTGAGACGAATTTCCAGCCAGAACCGGAGGCGGCGACGCCCCCTCTGGGCGGTCCCGGGAACGGTTCCGAGCGCGTAGGCTTCGACCGTCCGGGTCAGCCCTCGGGCAGCGGTCATGAGCTGACCGAGGCGGGTCTGCCGCGCCGTGGCTCCGGGAAGCCGCAGTCCGCGCCGCAGCAGCAGCCCGGGGAGCAGTGGCGGCAGCCCGCGGAGGAAGCCCCGCGGACACCGCCGGGTGACCGGTCCGTGGCCCTGGGCGGCGCGCACAGCTCCGCCGGGGCCGAGGTCGGGCGTTCGGCCAACGACGAACGCTGGCAGCGGGCGGAGAAGCTCCGTGAGCCGAAGGCGGGCGGGGTCACCTCGTCCGGGCTTCCGCGACGGGTGCCCAAGGCCAACCTCATCGAGGGCGCCGCGGAGCAGACCGCGCAGCGGGGCCCCCAGGTCTCCCGCGCTCCGGAGGACGTGCGGGGCAGGCTGAGCAACCTCCGCCGCGGCGTCCAGCGGGGACGCAGCGCGGGAGCGGACACGAACGGACCGGGCTTCGGCCCGGGTAGCACCTACAACCAGGAGCGTTAGTGTGAGCCCGATGAGCCAGGCAGCGCAGAATCTGAACTGGTTGATCACCAACTTCGTGGACAACACCCCCGGGGTGTCCCACACGGTGGTGGTCTCCGCCGACGGACTCCTGCTGGCGATGTCCGAAGGATTTCCCAGGGACCGCGCCGACCAGCTGGCGGCCGTCGCCTCCGGACTGACCTCGCTGACGGCGGGAGCCTCCCGCATCTTCGAGGGCGGGGCCGTCAATCAGACGGTCGTGGAGATGGAACGCGGCTTCCTCTTCCTGATGTCCATCTCGGACGGCTCCTCGCTGGCCGTGCTCGCCCACCCGGAGGCCGACATCGGCCTCATCGGCTACGAGATGGCGCTGCTGGTGGACCGGGCCGGAAATGTCCTGACTCCCGACCTCCGCGCGGAACTTCAGGGGAGTCTTCTCAACTAACCGGCAGACAGTGCGTTTCGCGCCACCGCACCATAGGGTGCGGTGGCGCGGCTCCACAGGGACGGGAACCGGCTACTCGCACTCGGAGGAGGAAACGTGGCAACACCCCCAGGCGGACGCCCTTACGACGGCGGTGCTCACCGGACGCCCGAGGAGCGGTCCCGCCACCGCTACGGATTCCCCCCGGCCCCGGACGGGAACGGCGGGCAGCAGCCCCCGTACCAGCAACAACCGCAGTATCCGTCGTACGAGCAACGCCCGTACGACCGGCAGAGGTACGACCAGCGACCGCAGCGGGCGGCACCGGAACCGCCGCCCGTGCAGAACGCGCACAACCCGCTGGTCCGTCCGTACGCCATGACCGGTGGCCGGACCCGGCCGCGCTACCAGCTCGCCATCGAGGCACTGGTCAGTACCACGGCCGATCCGATGAGCCTGCACGGGCAGCTGCCCGAGCACCAGCGGATCTGCCGACTGTGCATCGAGATCAAATCGGTCGCGGAGATCTCGGCACTCCTCCATATTCCCCTCGGCGTCGCCCGGATCCTCGTCGCCGACCTGGCGGAGGCCGGCCTCGTCGCCATCCACCAGCCCGGCGGCGACGAGGCCGCCGGTGGTCAGCCAGATGTGACACTGCTCGAAAGGGTGCTCAGTGGACTTCGCAAGCTCTAGCGGCGGTGCAGCCCGCTCAACCACCAGCGCGAAGATCGTGGTGGCGGGCGGATTCGGCGTGGGCAAGACCACGTTCGTCGGCGCCGTCTCGGAGATCAACCCGCTGCGTACCGAGGCCGTCATGACATCGGCCTCCGCCGGAATCGACGACCTCACCCACACCGGGGACAAGACCACCACCACCGTGGCCATGGACTTCGGCCGCATCACCCTCGACCAGGACCTCATCCTCTACCTCTTCGGCACCCCCGGACAGGACCGCTTCTGGTTCATGTGGGACGACCTCGTCCGAGGAGCCATCGGAGCCGTCGTCCTCGTCGACACCCGACGCCTCGCCGACTGCTTCCCCGCAGTCGACTACTTCGAAAACAGCGGCCTCCCCTTCGTCATCGCCCTCAACGGCTTCGACGGACACCAGCCCTACAACCCCGAAGAAGTCCGCGAAGCCCTCCAGATCGGCCCCGACACCCCCATCATCACCACCGACGCACGCCACCGCGCCGACGCCAAAAGCGCCCTCATCACCCTCGTCGAACACGCCCTCATGGCACGACTGCGGTAAAGCGGCACCCTGCGTTCACCGCGGACCCCGCGCCTGTGCCAGGCGCGGGGTCCGGTGCGTTCCGCCCACGGACGGGCGACCGGGCGGCGGACATGCCGAAGGGCCCGTAGCTTCCCTGAACGGGTGGTACGGGCCCTTCGGTACTGCGTGGGGACGGGCGGGGATCAGCCCTGCCAGCTGTGCGAGGGCTGGAAGCCGCGCTGGCGCTCCAGCCGGCGCCAGCCGGCGGCGGACGGGCCGAGCGGTGCCTGCTCGTCGGGGGTGGCGGCGGCCCGCGCCAGCAGCACGGCGGTGATCGCCGCCAGCTCCTCGGGCTCGCAGTCGCCCTTCTCCACCCGCAGCAGCGAGGCGTCGGTGGTGGGTGTGCTCATCGATCGGGCTCCGTTCTCCACAGGGCTACTGCGGGGGGTTGCCGTGCTTCCGGGACGGAAGGTCGGCGTGCTTGGTGCGGAGCATCGCGAGCGCCGCGATCAGCACCTCGCGGGTCTCCGACGGGTCGATGACGTCGTCGACCAGACCCCGCTCCGCCGCGTAGTACGGATGCATCAGCTCGGACTTGTACTCCTTGACCATGCGGGTCCGCATGGCCTCGGGGTCCTCCGCCTCGGCGATCTGCCGGCGGAAGATGACGTTGGCGGCACCCTCGGCGCCCATCACGGCGATCTCGTTGGTCGGCCAGGCGTAGGTGAGGTCGGCGCCGATGGACTGCGAGTCCATGACGATGTAGGCACCGCCGTACGCCTTGCGCAGGATCAGCGAGATCCGCGGCACGGTCGCGTTGCAGTACGCGTAGAGCAGCTTCGCGCCGTGCCGGATGATCCCACCGTGCTCCTGGTCGACGCCCGGAAGGAAGCCGGGCACATCCAGAAGGGTGATGATCGGAATATTGAAAGCGTCGCACATCTGGACAAAGCGCGCACCCTTTTCCGATGCCTCGATGTCCAGGACGCCCGCGAGGGTCTGCGGCTGGTTGGCCACGATGCCGACGACCCTGCCGTCCAGCCGGGCCAGCGCGCAGATGATGTTCCGCGCCCAGCGCTCGTGGACCTCCAGGTAGTCGCCCTCGTCCACCAGCTCCTCGATGACCTGGTGCATGTCGTAGGGGCGGTTCCCGTCGGCGGGGACCAGGTCGAGCAGGACGTCCGAGCGGCGGTCCGCCGGGTCGTCGGTGGCGACCGTCGGCGGGTTCTCCCGGTTGTTCTGCGGCAGCATCGACAGGAGGTAGCGCACCTCCGCGATGCAGGTCTCCTCGTCGTCGTAGGCGAAGTGGGCCACACCGGAGGTCTCGGCGTGCACGTCCGCGCCGCCGAGGCCGTTCTGGGTGATCTCCTCGCCGGTGACGGCCTTGACCACGTCCGGCCCGGTGATGAACATCTGGGACGTCTCACGGACCATGAAGACGAAGTCGGTGAGGGCGGGGCTGTAGGCGGCGCCGCCCGCGCACGGGCCGAGCATCACGGAGATCTGCGGGATCACCCCGGAGGCCCGGGTGTTCCGCTGGAAGATCCCGCCATACCCGGCGAGCGCGGAGACGCCCTCCTGGATCCGGGCCCCGGCCCCGTCGTTCAGCGACACCAGCGGGGCACCGGCCGCGATGGCCATGTCCATGATCTTGTGGATCTTCGTGGCGTGGGCCTCGCCCAGCGCGCCGCCGAAGATCCGGAAGTCATGGGCGTAGACGAAGACCGTCCGGCCCTCCACCGTGCCCCAGCCGGTGATCACACCATCGGTGTACGGCTTCTTGGCCTCCAGGCCGAAACCCGTGGCCCGGTGCCGCCGCAACTGCTCCACCTCGCGGAACGAGCCCGCGTCCAGCAGCAGGTCGATCCGCTCGCGCGCGGTCAGCTTCCCCTTGGCGTGCTGCGCCTCGGTCGCGCGGTCGCTCGGGCCGCGTACCGCCCGCTCGCGCAAATCCCGGAGCTCAGCCACACGGCCGCGCGCGTCCGTCGGCTCGCTGGGGGTCTCGTCCACAACGGTCATGCATCGACCCTACGGATCGGGGCAAGAAATGCGTCCCGTTGACACCGGACAGTCTCCTGACCGATCTGCTGTCGGGCTCTGACAGAACGGTGGGCTTGTCCGGCCCACCCACCAGCCCAGGAGGGGTGGTGTTTATGGAAACCCCACAATCACCCCCGTACGGCGGCCGGGGTCCCGCTCAGCCGGTGGCCACCTCGCACCCGTAGCCGGCACCCGCCGTTGCCCCGTTCAGCCGAAGCCGCAGCACCCGCCCGGCGGAGACCACCCCGATCTGCGGGTCACGGGCGGTGACCCGGCGCACCGGATGGTGCCAGACCAGCTCCAGCGGGGTGCCGGAGCGCGGCGGGTCGCTCACCCGCAGGAGCGCCCGGCGGCCGGGGAGGCGGCGGACGAGGACACTGGCGGGCGCGCTCACGGTCAGCGGGCCCGCCGTGCCCGGCGCCCAGAAGTTCGCGGCGAGCAGCCCGAGCGAGCGTACCGACACGGCGTGGCAGGCCGCCGTGCGGGTGTGGACCGTCAGCCAGCGGGTGTCCCGGGCCCGGGCGGCGACCTGCCGGCGGCTCGCGCCCGGCATCAGGAGATAGAGGTATCCGGCGTCCCGCGGATCGGTGCCGTGGTCCAGCCAGAGCGTCTGGTAGCGGCGGACGGCCCGCTCGGGATGGCCGCCGGTGTTGATGTCGCGCCACGCCCCGGCGCGGTCCTCACGCAGGGTGCGCAGCCGCTGACGGCCGGGGACGACCCAGCCGCCGTGGCCGTCCAGGTGGGCCCAGTCCCGGCCGCGGGTCAGCGCCGCGGTCCCGTCCGCGCCCAGGTTGCGGTTGTCGACGACGGTCTCGACCGGGACGCCGTCGGCGCAGCGGATCCCCGCGCCCATACAGATCACCGCGTCGTCGGCGAAGAACCAGGACGTGCGGGCGGTGAGGGTGGAGCCGAGCCCGGCGAGGTCCTGGCCGACGGCCGCGTACTCCCCGTCGCTCACCCCGCCCACCCAGCGCACCGGGGGCCGGGGCTCGCCCCACTCGCCGCCCGCGCGGTCGGGCAGGTGCCGGGTGGAGACGGTGGTGCCGGGCAGCCGGTAGGGGTCGACCGTGGGCCAGAACCAGTCGGTGTACTGGCCGCCCTGGGCGGCGGCGGGCCACCACAGCAGCATCCCGGAGCCGGTGTGCCAGCCGCGCGGGTGCTCGCCGTTGCCGCATTCGTAGTGCGCGATCCGCTCGGAGGCCATCGCGAGGGCGGCGGCCCAGCCGGGGCGGCGGTGGACGGCCCGGTCCATCGAGGCGAAGAGCCGGTGGCCCACCGGCTCGGGGGCGGCGGGGCCCGGGGCGGCGGCGACGGCGTGCAGCCGGGCGAGGTCGGCGACGCCGAACTGGGGGGCGGTCAGCACCGGCTCGGTGGTGTCCCGCTCGATCCAGCCCCGGATCCGGGCCTGCCAGCGGGCCCGCTCGGCGGGGCTCGCGCCCTCGGCGAGCAGCGCGATCGCGGCGATCATGGCATGGCCGTGGAAGTGGTCGGAGCGGACGGTCCGGTCCTCGCCGGCGAGCCGGCCCCGGCTGACGGCCCGGCCGCTGACGGTGTCCACCATGAGCCCGTTGTGGATCAGGGGCGCGAAGGCGTGCTCGACGCTGTCGAGGACGATGTGCCGCCGGGGGTCGGTGACCTCCCAGGGCGAGCCCGCGAGCAGGGCGAAGAGCCGCGCGAGCCCGTCGAGGAGGACCTGTCCGTAGGTGCCGGAGTAGGCGACCCAGGTGTGCTGGACGAAGGATCCGTCGGCGTAGAGGCCGTCGCCCCGGGTCACGTACGGGAAGACGGGCGACAGCGCGTCCCGGGCGAGGGCGATCTTCTCGGGCCGGCGGCCCAGGACGCCCCGCAGGGCCACCGAGCGGCACAGGTCGACGCGGTTGGCGCCGGTGGAGGTGCCGGAGTAGTCGTGGAGCAGCGCGTCGGGGAGGAAGTGGTCGACGGCGGCGCAGGCGGCTTCGCGCCGGCCGGGGGTGAGCCGGTCACCGAGGGCGGCGACGGTGTCGAGGAGCGGCCGGGGGCTGCCGATCTGCCACTCCCACCAGTTGCCGTAGCGGGTGGTGCCGGGGTGGTAGACGGTGGCGGCCAGATGGTCGAGCCCCCGGACGGTGCCGGCGAGGAGCGCCTCGTCGCCGGTGTGGGTCCAGGCCTGGGCCATGGTCCACAGCCGGCGGTAGCTGCGGGTGATGCCGGCGGGCGGGTCGTAGGGGTGGCCGGGCCAGAGGGAGGCGGGGGCCGGTGCCATGGTGCGCAGATGGTCGGCCGCCTGGCGGACGGTCAGGGCGATCCGGGAGGCGTAGGGCTCGGCGGCGGGGTCGTAGCCGGTGCCGAGGGCGATCTCCAGCCAGCGGCGGCGCAGGGCTTCGTACGGGTCGTCGCCCGGGGCGGGTCGCCGGTCCTGCCGCCGGTCCTGCCGCCGGTCCTGCTCCCGGGCGGGGGGCAGGGCCCTGGCGGCGGTCGTGGTGGCGGCGGTGACCGCCGCCGACGCGGTGGCGAGGAACGTGCGGCGGGACCAGGCGGACGGCTGGGACACGGGTTCCTCCGATGCGCCGGACGGTTCACGCGGGTGCGGCACGGACCCGGGCTACGGACCGGGCTACGGACCGGTCCTCCCGGTCTACCACGCCGGGGGCGGTTCCTTAAGAGCCCCCGAAAGAGCCCGGCCATGCGGGGTTCCCTCAGAGTCACCCCATTGAGTGATGGTGATTTGCGGGCATATGACGGCCGCCATCAGAGTGAAGGCCGGGCGGCCCGGGGTGATGAACCGACAGCGAGAGACCTGGCTGCCCCTGGCTGCCCCCCCTTTCAACACAGCGAGTTTCAACACAGCGAGGGAGACATGACCGCTGCGCCCACCGCCCCCGATCCGCCCGTGCCCGCCCTTCCCGTACCGGTGGCGCCCGGCCGGCTGCCATTGCTCGGTCATGCTCCCGCGCTGGTGCGCGATCCGCTGGGTTTCCTCGGTTCGCTCGCCCGGGTGGGCGGGGTGGTGCGGATATCCCTGGGGCCCCGGGCGGTGTGGGTGGTGACGCGGCCCGAGCTGGTGCACACCCTGCTGGTGGGGCTCGCGCACGACTGTCCGCGCGGCGCGGTCCAGGTGACGCTGCGGCGGGCTTTCGGCGACGGGCTGCTGATGTCCGAGGGGCGGGCCCACCGGGACCGCAGGCGGGCGCTCCAGTCCGCGTTCGCCGCCCCGGGGGTGGAGCGCTGTGTCCGTACGGTGGAGCAGGTCACCCGGGAGCGGATCGCCCGCTGGCGCACCGGCCGGACGCTGGACGTGGGGCGGCAGATGACCCGGCTGGCGCTGGAGGTGGTGACGCGGGCGTTCTTCGACACCCGGCTCCGTGAGGACCGCAGCGCCGCTTTCGAGCGGGCTCTGCCGGATCTGGTGCGGGGGCAGATCGTCCGGTCGCTCTGTCCGCATCCCGCGGTGGGCCGGTTGCCGCTGGCGGTGAACCGCCGTTTCGACGCGGCGGTGCGGGTGCTGAACCAGGTGGTGGACCAGGCGGTGGGCGGTCCCGGTGGTCCGGGTTCGCTGCTGTGGCTGCTGCGGACCGCGCGGGACCCGGACACGGGGCGGCGGTTGGACGAGTCGGCGGTGCGGTCCGAGGCGATCACCGCTCTCGGTGCCGGTACGGAGACCGTGTCCACGACGCTGACCTGGCTCTTCCAGGAGCTGATGGACCATCCGGCGGTCCATGAGCGGGTGGCGTGCGAGCTGGACCGGGTCGTCGGGGGTCCGGCGGAGCCGCTGACGGTGCGGCATCTGGGGGCGCTTCCGGAGTTGCACCGGGTGATCCGGGAGACGCTGCGGCTGCACACGCCGAACGCCTTTCTGATGCGGACGGCGAGCACCGAGGTGCGGATCGGCCCGTACACGGTCCCGGCCGGTACCGAGCTGCTGTACAGCCTGACGGCGCTGCACCGCGATCCGGGGCGGTACGAGCGGCCCCTCGTCTTCGACCCGGACCGCTGGGCGGCGGACCCGCAGGCCGGCGGCCGGGACGGCTTCCTCCCGTTCGGGGCGGGCAAGCACCGCTGCATCGGGGAGTCCTTCGCCTGGATGGAGCTGGCGGTGGTGGCCGCGACGGTGCTGCGGGTGTGGCGGCCGCTGCCCGTGCCGGGGCCGCGGCCCCGGGAGCGGGTGTGGACGACGGTCCAGCCGGACGGGGTGGCCATGGCGGTCGTGCCGCGCCGGGCGTCTGGCCCCCGGGCCACGGGGGGCATGGCGTGAACGAGCCGTACCGCAGGGCCGGCGGCCCGGCCCCCACCACCCGTCAGGAGCGGCACGGCGCCTGGCTGGCCCGGTACGGGCTGGTGCCCGACGCCGACGCGGAGCTGTACCGGAGTTACGCGCTGCCCGCGCTGATCGAGCTGGCCTATCCGGGGGCGCCGGAGGCCGAACTCGATCTGCTCACGGACATCCTGGGGTGGTACACGATCCTGGACGACCACTTCGACGGCCCGGCGGGGCGCGATCTGCGGGTGGCGCGCACGCTGTTCCGGCGGTTCGAGGACATCGTCAACGGTCACGGCAGCGGGGGGCGCTGGTTCGCGATGCCGCCCGCGCCCTGGGCGAACGGGATCTCCGCGGCGTGGACCGATCTGTGTCTGCGCCAGAGCCAGGGCCGTGGCCTGGTGTGGAACCGGCGCTCCGCCCGGGACTGGCGGGACTGTCTCTACACGTTCGTCGCGGAGACGGTCCACCGTTCCCGGGGCAGTGTGCCGTCGGTGGTGGAGGTGCTGATGCTGCGCCGGCACGGCAGTGCCGTCTTCCCGTTCCTCGATCTGCTGGAACGGGTGCGGGACGCGGAGGCTCCGAGCGATCTGCGGGTGCACGGGCAGTGGCACCGGCTGCGGATGTACACCGCCGAGGCGATCGCGCTCATCAACGATCTGTTCTCGCTGGCCCGGGAGGAGCGGCGGAAGTCGGTCTTCAACACGGTCCTGGTGCTCCAGGAGGAGCACGGGGTGACCCGGGAGCGGGCCGTCGAGATCGTGGCGGAGCGGGTGCGGCTGCTGCGGCAGGAGTGCGAGGTGCTGCGGACGGCCCTGGTCGCGGAGTTCCCGCAGTGCCGGGAGTATCTGGAGTCGACCAGGACCCTGGTGGAGGCGGTGGAGACGTGGACCCGGACGACCGGCCGCTACAACGGGCCGAACAGCCAGTTCCCCGGGGTGTCGGTGGCGTCGCTGGTGTAGTACTCGGCGACCGCGCCGCGGATGTCCTCCCGGCTGAGCCGGCCGTCGCCGTCGATGTCGAGGGTGGTGAAGGCCTCGTGGAGCTGTTCGGGCTCCAGGCCGAGGGTCCGCCCGTACATCGTCAGGAACTTCGTCCGGCCGATGCCGCCGTCGCTGTCGGCGTCGCAGAGGTCCAGCCACTCCTGGAGCATGGCCCCCATCCGGCCCAGGAAGCCGTCGCGGTCCTCGGCCACGGCCCGGCGGACGCCCCGGCGCCACTCCTCGCGGTCGACGGCGTCGCCGCCGCCGGTGCCCATCCGCCGGACGTCCCGGGTCCACAGCACGGTGAAGGCGCGCTCCAGCCGGGCGACGGTCTCGGGGCGGGTGGCCGCGAAGGCGGCGCTCAGCCGGCTCGCCAGGACGGTCAGGTCGGACGCCCGGATGCGGCCGTCGCCGTCGGTGTCGAGGAGGTCGAAGGAACGGTCCAACTTGACGTCCAGGACGGTGCGTTCACTCATGCGCGGAGGGTACCCGGCGGGCCGGGGGGCGAAGACCGTGCCTTCGGGTGGTTTGGGGTGGCGCGGCGGTCGTTCCGGGGTCGGGTGACGTCCGTGTCCGGGCCGGTTCGTCACCCGTCCCGGCGAAGATAGTTGTAGACGGTGGCGCGGGAGACGCCCAGCTGTTCCGCGAGGGTCCGCGCGGCGTTCCGGATCTCCAGACCGCCGTCGTCGGCGAGGCCGCGGACCAGCTCCCTGCGGTCGGCGGGGCCGAGTTCGCGGGGGGTGCGGCCGCGCTGGGCCGCGTACGCCCGTACCGCGTCGAGGAGGGCGTCGGTGGTACGGGGCAGGGGGCGCAGGCTCTCGGCGGGCAGCCGGCCCGGTTCCGGCTCGTCGGTCCTGGCGAGCAGGGCGACGGTGTCGGCGAGGGCGGTCAGCGGCCCGGTGTCGAGGTTGAGGCAGAGGGCGGCGACGTAGACGCCCCGGCTGTTCCTGATGCCGATGGAGGTGCTTTTCACCGGGCGGCCGTCCGGGAGCCGGCCCGGGTAGTTCTGGACCACGCCGGGGAAGTCGGGGTCGGCGATCCGGGCGAGGCCGAGTGCGGTGGCGGGTTCGCCCACGCGGCGGCCGGAGAGGTTGTTCTCGATGACGCGGACGGCGTGCTCGGGGTCGCGCAGGTCGTGCAGCACCACCTCGCACAGGCCGGGGAACATCCGGCCGATCGCGGTGGCGATCTTCTCGGCCTCGCGGATCAGGACGGCGTCCTCGGACTCGGACTCCGCCGGGTCCCCGGAATCCGCCTGGTCCGCGACATCCGTCCGGTCCGCGACATCCGCCGTGATCCGGTCCGGGGTGCTCATCGGAGGCCCTCCCCGGCGCCGCCGCCCAGGATCCTCTCGACGGCGTCGGCGGCCTTGAGGCCGGAGCCGGTGAGCACGACCACGGTGCGCTCCCCGGGCCGGATGGCCCCGCGCGCGGCGAAGACCTCGATGGCGGCCGCCGCGGTGGCGCTGGTCGGCTCGGCGTACAGCCCCCGGGCGGCCAGCGCGCGCACGGCGTCCTCGATCGCGGACTCCGGCAGGGCCGCCATGTCGCCGCCGGAGCGGCGGATCGCGCGCAGCACCTCGCGCAACCGGACGGGCCGCTCGATGGCGGTGCCCTCGGCGACCGTGGGGGCGTGGTCGAAGGGGACGGGGGTCTCGGCCCCGGCGCGGAAACTCGCGTACAGCGGGGCGCAGTTCGCGGGCTGGGCGACCAGCAGCCGGGGCAGCCGGTCGATCGCTCCGGCGGCCAGCAGTTCGGTGAAGCCGAGGTCGCAGCCGAGGACGGTGCTGCCGGCGCCCGCGACGGTGATGACGTTGTCGGGGGCGGTGAAGCCGAGGTCCTCCCAGATCTCGTAGGCGAGGGTCTTGACGCCCTGGAGGAAGAGCGGATGCCAGTTGTGGCCCGCGTAGGGGGTGCGGGCGGCCCGGCGCAGCGCCTCGGCGGCGGTGGCCTCGCGGTCGCCGGGGACGAGCGTGACCTCGGCGCCGTACGCCCGGGTCTGGCGGATCTTGGCGGGCGAGGTGGCGGCGGGGACGAGGATCCGGGCGCGGATCCCGGCGGCGGCGCAGTAGGCGGCGACGGACGAGCCGCCGTTGCCGGAGCTGTCCTCGATCACCTCGGTGACGCCGTGGGCGGCGAGATGGGAGATCAGGACGCTGGTGCCGCGGTCCTTGAAGCTGCCGGTGGGGCTGAACCACTCCAGCTTGAACGAGACCGGCAGGCCCTTCCAGTCGGCCGGGACCAGGGGGGTGCAGCCCTCGCCGAGCGAGACGGGGTCGGGGATGTCGACCGGGAGGGCGGCGCGGTAGCGCCAGAGGGAGCGGCGGCCGGTGTCCACGGCGTCGCGGGTGATCCCGGGCAGCGGGGTGACCGCGAGGGGGGCGCCGCTCCCGGCGCGCCAGCGGAGGGGATCGCTCAGCGGGTAGCGGGTCCCGGTGCGTTCGTCGAGGTAGCAGGGGGCCTGGGGATCCATATGGACAAGATTTCCAACTCTGGACTTCTTGTCAATGATCGGCACCGACGGCCGGCGATGACCCGATCGGGGGATGGACGCGGCCATGAAGAAGTTGAATATTGGACGGAATAGGGCTACGGTCGTTCTCGTTGAACATTCAACAAGAACCCCGAGGCACCCCGCCGACCCCGACCCGCATCCCCAGGAGTGAGCAGACATGGGCATCTTCAACCGCAAGTCCGCGACCGCCACCGCCACCGCCCCGGCCCCCGTCGACCCGGCGCTCGCCGCGCTGACCGGCGACTACGCCATCGACCCGGCGCACAGCAGCATCGGCTTCACCGTCCGGCACGCCATGGTCACCAACGTCCGGGGCACCTTCACCGAGCACGAGGGCACCCTGAAGCTGAACGGCGCCGACCCGGCCGCCTCCTCCGCCGCCATCGATGTGAAGATCGCCTCCATCGACACCGGCATCGCGGACCGCGACACCCATCTGCGCAGCGGTGACTTCTTCGACACCGCCCAGTTCCCGACGATGGCCTTCCGCTCCACCACCGCCGAGCAGCTGGGCGGCGACAAGTACCGCGTCACCGGCGATCTGACGATCAAGGACGTCACCCGTCCGCTCGCGATCGACCTGGAGTTCAACGGCGCGGCCACCGACGTCTACGGCAACGAGCGCGTCGGCTTCGAGGGCAGCGCGGAGATCCTGCGCTCCGAGTGGGGCCTCACCTGGAACGCGGCGCTGGAGACCGGTGGCGTCATGGTCAGCGACAAGGTGAAGCTGGTCTTCGACATCTCCGCGATCAAGTCGCCCGCGACCGTCTGACCCACCGGTGCGGCCCTGCCGCGACGGGCCGAGGCCCGATCCGGCACCCCAGAGCGCGCCCGCCCTGCCGTCCCCCCGCGGCGAGGCGGGCGCTCTGCCGTTCCGTTCCGGCCCGCGTTACTCCGCCGGCTCGACCCCGGCGCGCAGCAGACCGTAGGTGTACGCGTCCTCCAGCGCCTGCCAGGACGCGGCGATCACGTTCTCCGCGACCCCGACCGTGGCCCACTCGCCCGTACCGTCACCCGTGGTGATCAGGACCCGGGTGGTGGACTCGGTGCCGTGCCGGCCCTCCAGGATCCGGACCTTGTAGTCGACCAGCTCGAACTTGGCGAGCTGCGGGTAGAACCGTTCAAGTCCCACGCGCATCGCCCGGTCCAGCGCGTTGACCGGGCCGTTCCCCTCGGCCGTGGCGACGATCCGCTCGCCCTTCGCCCACAGCTTCACCGTGGCCTCGTTGGCGTGGCTGCCGTCGGGGCGGTCCTCGACGATCGCCCGCCAGGACTCCGTACGGAAGTAGCTGGGCGCGCGGCCGTCCGCCTCGGCCCGCAGCAGCAGCTCGAAGGAGGCGTCGGCGGCCTCGTAGGTGTACCCCTTCAGCTCCCGCTCCTTGACCCGCTCGACCACCCGGCCGACCAGCTCGCGGTCGCCGCCGAGGTCGATCCCCAGCTCCTTGCCCTTCAGCTCGACGGAGGCGCGGCCCGCCATGTCGGAGACGAGCATCCGCATGGTGTTGCCGACCTGCTCCGGGTCGATGTGCTGGTACAGATCGGGGTCGACCTTGATCGCGGAGGCGTGCAGCCCGGCCTTGTGGGCGAACGCGGAAACACCCACATAGGGCTGGTGGGTGGAGGGCGTGAGATTGACGACCTCCGCGATGGCGTGCGAGATCCGGGTCATCTCGGCGAGCGCGCCCGGCGGCAGCACCCGCTTGTCGTACTTCAGCTCCAGCGCGGCCACGACCGGGAAGAGGTTCGCGTTGCCCACGCGCTCGCCGTAGCCGTTGGCCGTGCACTGGACATGCGTGGCGCCCGCGTCCACGGCGGCCAGCGTGTTCGCCACGGCACAGCCCGTGTCGTCCTGGGCGTGGATGCCGAGACGGGCACCCGTGTCGGCGAGGACGGTGGCGACGACGGCCTGGATCTGCGCCGGGAGCATGCCGCCGTTGGTGTCGCAGAGCACCACGACATCGGCGCCCGCCTCGGCGGCGGCCCGGACCACGGCCTTCGCGTACGCGGGGTTGGCGCGGTAGCCGTCGAAGAAGTGCTCGCAGTCGACGAAGACCCGGCGGCCCTCGGCCCGGAGGTGGGCGACGGTGTCGCGGACCATCTCCAGGTTCTCGTCCAGCGTGGTCCGCAGCGCCAGCTCCACATGGCGGTCGTGCGCCTTGGCCACCAGCGTGATCACCGGGGCCCCTGCCGCCAGCAACGCCTTGACCTGGGGGTCGTCGGCGGCCCGCGCCCCCGGGCGGCGGGTGGCGCCGAAGGCGACCAGCTGGGCGTGGCGGAAGTCGATCTCCTGCTGGGCGCGGGCGAAGAACTCCGTGTCCCGGGGGTTGGCACCCGGCCAGCCGCCCTCGATGAAGGAGACACCGAAGTCGTCGAGGTGCCGTGCGATGGTCAGCTTGTCCGCGACGGTGAGGTTGATGCCCTCGCGCTGGGCGCCGTCCCGGAGGGTGGTGTCGAAGACGTGGAAGCTGTCGTCGGCACGGAAGCCGTCGTCGGATGCCGGGCCCTGGACCGTGGGCTTACTGGTCATGACTGTGTTGCTCCTGTCGGGTGAGTGGCTCCCGGAATGTCTGGATCCACTGCCCCCATCTTCGCGTGCCGCCGTTCTCCCTCCGGGGTCGGGCCGGGAAAACGAAAAAACCCCTCGCGGGTGCGAGAGGTCTGCGCGCGGGTCTGGGGCACGGTGGCCGTTCCGTACGGGGTGGTACGGGACGGTCACTGCGGACCGGCGCGCTCGCTGCCGATAATCAGGGCGAACGGGGGCACGGTGGCATTCTGGCACACCCCGGTGCGCGAACGGGACGCCCGTCTCACCATCCGGGCGTCGGGGCCGCCCGCACAAAACCCGCCCCGTCAACGTTGACCCGCACAAACCCGCCTCGCCGACGATGACCCGAGCAAAACCAGCCCGTCCGGCGATTGAGGACGGACCAGCAGCTTGCCCCGCCGCACAGGCGAAACGCCCCGCAGCGTGCGGGCCCTCGTCGGGGACCAGTCCCCGAACCCCTGCGCCTCAATCTCCCCCAGACTCCGTCCGGGGGGACCCCCAAGGGGCTGGATTTTGCCGGGTGATCGTCGGCGAGGCTGGTTTTTGTGCGGGTCGGCCCGGCCTCGGGTGGTGGTGCGGGTTGGCGGGGCCTCCGGGCTCACCTCCTCGGGGTCGGCGAGCGTACTCACGAGGTTGTGTGCGGGTCGGGGTCCGCCGATCCCCTGCGGGGGCGACCCTGCACCCCCACCCACGGACCACGCGAAGGCGGACCGTACCCCCGGGCGGGGGAAAGAAGGGTGCGGGACCCCGTACCGACACGGGCCGGGCCACCGGGACCCCGGACGATCGCACCCCACCCGTACCGCCGCAGGCGGACACGCGGGTCAGGCCGTGGCGGACGGAGACCGCTTCCCGGCGGCGGGGGACGGGGTCGGGCGGCCGACCCGGTTGAGGTCGATGTCCCTCGTCTCCCGCATCGTGAGGTAGACGATCAGCGAGACCGCCGCGCACCCCGCGACGTACCAGGAGAAGCCCGACTCGACCCCCCGGTCCTTGAACCAGAGCGCCACATACTCCGCCGTACCACCGAAGAGCGCGTTGGCGATGGCGTACGGAAGGGCCACCCCCAGCGCCCGTACCCCCGTCGGGAACAGCTCCGCCTTCACACAGGCGTTGATCGAGGTGTAGCCGGTGATCACCACCAGGGCGAGCAGCGCGAGGCCGAACGCGGGCCAGAAGGAGCCCGCGTGCCGGAGCAGGGTCATGATCGGGACGGTCAGGAAGGTCGACCCCAGGGCGAAGGTGATCAGCAGGGGGCGGCGGCCGATGCGGTCGGAGAGGGCTCCGGCGAGGGGCTGGAGGCAGGCGAAGACGATCAGGGCGCAGAAGGAGACGAGGGTCGCGGTCTCCTTGGGCAGTCCGGCCGAGTTGGAGAGGTATTTCGTCAGATAGGTGGTGTACGTGTAGTAGGCGACGGTTCCGCCCATGGTGAGGGCGATGACGAGGAACGCCTCGCGTTTGTGGGCCATCAGCGCGCGGATGGTGCCCTTCTCGCCGGCCGGGGTGTCGTCGCCGGACTCCTCGTACACGTCCGTCTCCAGCATGTTGCGGCGGAGGTAGAAGACGACGGCGGCGCCGAGGGCGCCGATGATGAAGGGGATCCGCCAGCCCCAGCTGTGGAGGGCGTCGTCGGACATGGTGCGCTGGAGCACGATCTGGAGGCCGAGGCCGAGGATCTGGCCGACGGTCATGGAGACGTACTGGAAGCTGGAGGCGAGGCCCCGGTTGCGGGGTGCGGACGCCTCGGTGAGGTAGGTGGCGCTGGCGGCGTACTCGCCGCCGACGGAGAGCCCCTGGAGCAGCCGGGCGACGAGGAGGACGGCCGCTCCGCCGTAGCCGGCGACGGAGTAGGTCGGGGCGACGGCGATGAGCAGGGCGGACGCGGACATCAGGGTGACGGTGAGGGTCAGCGCGGTCTTGCGGCCCTTGCGGTCGGCGACCCGGCCGAGGAGCCAGCCGCCGACGGGGCGCATGAAGAAGCCGACGGCGAAGATGCCGGCGGTGTTCATGAGTTTGGCGGTCTCGTTGCCCTCGGGGAAGAAGGCGCCCGCGAAGTAGGTGGCGAAGCTGGCGTAGACGAACCAGTCGAACCACTCGACCATGTTCCCGGCGGAGCCGACCCAGATCTTTTTCCAGTGCTCTCGTCCCATGGGGGACCACCGTGCCGGAGCCGTCGGAAGGCCGACAAGGAGTGGGGCGGCAACGATCGTGAGTACTTGCGTGCGTTGCGTTCCTGTCCTTGTCGGTGCAGGTCACGGCTGTGTCGGGGAGAGGGTTTCGGTGAGGAAGCCGGTGATGTGGGCGAGGGCCCGCTCGCGTCCGGCGCCGGGCAGGCCGACGGCGACGTGGACGCTGAAGCCGTCGAGGAGGGCGCGCAGCCGGGTGGCGTACCGGTCGGGGTCGACGGGCCGGAACTCGCCCCGGGAGATGCCTTCGGCGAGCAGCGCGGCCAGGTCCCGGTGCCAGGCGGCCTCGATCGCGGCCTGGCGTTCGCGGGCGTCGTTCCCGGCGTTCTGGGAGCGGTTCCAGACTTCGAGCCAGAGCGACCAGTGGGGGTCGCGGGGCCCGGTGGGGAGGTAGAGGCCGACGTAGGCGGTGAGCCGTGCGGCGGCGGGTTCGGCCCGGGAGAGGAGGGCGGCGCGTTCGGCTCCGAGCCGGCCCTCGCTCCATTCCAGGGTGCGCAGCAGCAGTTCGTCCTTGGTGCGGAAGTAGTAGAGGAGGTGGCCGCTGCTCATGCCGACCTCGCGGCCGAGTCCGGCCATGGTCAGTGCGTCGAGTCCGCGCGCGGCGATGGTGGCCATGGCGGCGGCGAGCACGGACTCGCGGGGCGGGGCCACGTTGCGGCGGCGGGCGGGCGGGGTCATCGCCGTTCCGCCGCGCCGCCGGACCGGGCCGGGCCCGTCTGATCGGTCATCCGTCTTTTCTACCTGATCTCCGGGCGGGGAGGCGGTGTCAGACCCGGGGTTGCTGCTGGGTGATGCAGTGGATGCCGCCGCCGCCCGCGAAGACGGGCCGGGCGTCGACGAGGACGACCTCGCGGCCGGGGTAGAGCCGGCGGAGCGTCGCGGCGGCCTCCTGGTCGCGGGGGTCGCCGAAGGCGCAGAGGACCACTCCCCCGTTGCAGACGTAGTGGTTGATGTACGAGTAGTCGGCCCATGCTCCGTCGGGGTCGCGGACGGCGGTGGGGGCGGGGATCCCGACCACGTCGAAGGGGCGGCCGCGGGCGTCGGTCTGCTGCCGGAGGTAGGCGATGTTCTCGGCGCAGAGGGCGTGGTCGGGGTGGTCGGGGTCGGGCTGGGTGTGGGCGACGATCACTCCGGGTCCGGCGAAGGCGGCGACGATGTCGATGTGGCCGAGGGTGCCGTAGCCGTCGTAGTCGGCGGTCAGTCCGCGTTTGAGCCAGATGGCCTTGGTGGTGCCGAGGCGGGCGTGGATCTCGGTCTCGACCTCTTCGCGGGTCCAGCCGGGGTTGCGTTCGGGGCCGAGTTGCACGGTCTCGGTGAGCAGGACGGTGCCTTCGCCGTCGACGTGGATGCCGCCGCCCTCGTTGGTGAGGCGGGAGGGGTGGACGGGGGCTCCGGCGAGGTGGGCGATCTCCCGGGCGATGTGCGCGTCGTGCTCCCAGCGGGCCCAGTCCTGGGCGCCCCAGCCGTTGAAGACCCAGTCGACGGCGGCGAGCCGGCTGCCGTCGGTGACGAAGGTGGGGCCGATGTCCCGCATCCAGGCGTCGTCGAGGGGCCGTTCGACGAGGTCGATGCCGGGTCCGAGGAGGGTCCTGGCCTCGTCGGCGCCGCCGGGCGGGACGAGCATCGTCACCGGTTCGAAGCGGCGGACGGTCCGGGCGACCTCGGCCCAGGCGCGGCGGGCGGCGGGCAGGACGTCGGCGGTGAAGGTGGTGTTGGGCGCGGGCCAGGCCATCCAGGTGCGCTCGTGCGGGGCCCATTCGGGCGGCATGCGGAACACGGTCCGGGCTCCTAGAGGAAGTAGAGGCGGTTGAGGGAGACGGTGTCGGCGGGTTCGGAGCGGACGGGGTCGCCGTCGAGGGTGACCAGTCCGGTACGGGGGTCCACGGCCACATCGCCGGTGCGGGAGTTGTGCCGCAGGTCGGCGGGGCCGATGTGCCGGGTGTCGCGGACGGCGACCCGGCGGCGGCGGGTCGGCATGCGGTCGTTTCCGAGGTCGGTGGCGGCCCCGGCGACGAAGGCGACGGAGATCTCGGCGGCGGTGGCCCCGTACGCGCCGAACTGGGGTCCGATGATCAGTGGTTCGCAGGTGTCGGTGGCGGCGCCCGGGTCGCCGGTGACGCCGTACGCGGGGAAGCCGGACTTCAGGACGAGCTGGGGTTTGGCGCCGAAGTACTCGGGGCGCCAGAGCACGATGTCGGCGAGTTTGCCGGTCTCGACGGAGCCGACCTCGTGGGCGAGGCCGTGGGCGATGGCGGGGTTGATGGTGAGTTTGGCGATGTAGCGCAGGACGCGGGCGTTGTCGTCGTGGGGGCCGTCGCCGGGCAGGGGGCCCAGTTCGGCCTTCATCTTCCCGGCCATGGCGAAGGTGCGGCGTACGGTCTCGCCGGCCCGGCCCATGCCCTGGGCGTCGGAGGAGGTGATGCCGATAGCGCCGAGGTCGTGCAGGACGTCCTCCGCGCCCATGGTCCCGGCGCGGATGCGGTCGCGGGCCATGGCGGCGTCGCCGGGGAGGTCGGTCTTCAGATCGTGGACGGAGACGATCATTCCGTAGTGTTCGGCGACCGCGTCCCGGCCGAAGGGGAGGGTGGGGTTGGTGGACGAGCCGATGACGTTCGGGACGCCCGCCATCTTCAGCACGTTGGGGACGTGGCCGCCGCCGCAGCCCTCGATGTGGAACGCGTGGATGGTGCGGCCTTCGAGGACCGCGAGGGTGTCCTCGACCGACAGGCATTCGTTCAGTCCGTCGCTGTGCAGGGCGACCTGTACGTCGTACGCGTCGGCGACCCGGAGCGCGGTGTCGAGGGCGCGGGTGTGGGCGCCCATGTCCTCGTGGACCTTGAAGCCGCAGGCGCCGCCCTCGGCGAGGGCCTCGATCAGGGGGGCGGGGTCGGAGGAGGAGCCCCGGGCGAGGAAGCCGATGTTCACCGGCCAGGCGTCGAAGGCGGAGAAGGCGTGCCGCAGCGCCCACGGGGAGTTGACGCCGACGCCCCAGACCGGGCCGAACTCCTGGCCGATGACGGTGGTGACACCGGAGGCGAGGGAGGCTTCCATGATCCGGGGCGAGAGCAGATGGACATGGGTGTCGATGGCTCCGGCGGTGGCGATCAGGCCCTCGCCGGAGACGATGGTGGTCCCGGTGCCGGTGACGACGTCGACCCCGTCGAGGGTGTCCGGGTTCCCGGCGCGGCCGATGCCGGCGATCCGGCCCTCGCGGATGCCGATGGAGACCTTGCGGATGCCCTGGACGGCGTCGATGACCAGGACGTTGCTGATGACGATGTCGCAGGTGTCGCGGACGGCGGCGGCCTTGAGGTGGAGTCCGTCGCGGGCGGTCTTGCCGAAGCCGGCGAGGAATTCGTCGCCGGGCCGCTGGGAGTCGGACTCGACGCGGAGGACGAGGCCGGTGTCGCCGAGGACGACGCGGTCGCCGGCCCGGGGGCCGTGGACGGCGGCGTAGTCGCGGGGGTCGATCGCGGTCATGACGGCCTCCGGGGGGTGTCGGCGCCGGTACGCGGCGAGGGGGAGTCCCCGCAGCGTGCGCCGTGCCGGGCGGGGGTGCCGGCCCTGCGGGAGAGCAGTCCGGTGGCGGCGGTCAGGGCGGCCACGGCGGTCGCGATCATCAGCAGGGAGAGGCCGGGCAGCGGCTGGGGCTCCGCCGCCCGGTCGGCCGCCGGGGGCCGGGTGGAGACGGCGACGACGGCGATCATCCCGATCATCGGTCCGCCGCCCGGGGCACGTCCGGGGCGGCGCCGAGATAGCCGCAGGCCGCGGCCCGCCGCAGGGCCTCCTCGCGGGCCCCGGGCGCGTCCAGTTCCCCGTCGACGAGCCCGGCGAACCCGATGGCGATCCGGTCGCCGCCGAGGGGGACGAGCCCCACGTCGGTCACCGCGCCCGGGTCGAAGCGGACGGAGGAGCCCGCCGGGACGTGGAGCCGCATCCCGTACGCGGCGCGGCGGTCGAAGTCCAGCCGGGGGTTGGCCTCGAAGAAGTGGAAGTGGGAGGTGACGCTGACGGGTACGGCGGCGGTGTTCCGTACGGTCAGGGTGAGCGCGGGCGCGGTGGGCGGGTCGGCGGGGCCTGGCAGCACCGCGCCGGGCGCCGCGTCGCCGAGGGAGCCGCCGCCGATGGGGTCGGTGACCACGGCGAGCCGGGAGCCGTCGTCGAAGACCGCCTCCACATGGACCTCGGTGACGATGTCGGCGACTCCGGGGAGCACGTCGTCCGGGCCGAGGACGGAGCGGGCCGCCGCCACCGCCTCCGCGAGCCGCCGCCCGTCGCGGGCGGCCTCGCAGACGGTGTCCGCGATCAGCGCGGTGGCCTCCGGGACGTTGAGCCGCAGTCCGCGCGCCCGGCGGGCCCTGGCCAGCTCGGCGGCGCCGAAGAGCAGGAGCCGGTCCCGTTCGGTGGGAGTCAGTCGCACCTCGCCACACCTCCTTTTGAACAGCACTCTAAACCTGGAGCAGGAAGGAGTGAAAGGTATGGGGAGATTTTTTGAGCAATGCTCCAATACTGGGACAGGACCTGGGATGCCGCTTGGTCGCGGACATGCGTACGCCCCCGTCAGCAGCGGAGGACGGGGGCGTACGCGGGAGAAGGCCCGGCGCGGGCCGGGAGGGCGGATCAGCCCAGGTCGTGCATCCAGCCGTGCGCGTCGGCGGCGGCGCCGGTCTGGATGTTCAGCAGGGCCTCGCGCAGCTTCAGGGTCACCGCGCCCGGCTGCCCGTCGCCCTGGGTCCAGTCGCCGCCCGCCGACTTCACGGAGCCGACCGGGGTGATGACGGCCGCCGTGCCGCAGGCGAAGACCTCGGTGAGGGTGCCATTCTCGGTGTCGCGCCGCCACTGCTCGGTGGAGATCCGGCCCTCCTCGGAGGTGTAACCGAGGTCCCGGGCGAGCGTGAGCAGCGAGTCCCGGGTGATGCCGGCGAGGAGGGAGCCGGTCAGCTCCGGTGTGACGATGCGGTCCCCGTACACGAAGTACAGGTTCATCCCGCCCATCTCCTCGACCCAGCGGTGCTCCAGCGCGTCCAGCCAGACGACCTGGTCGCAGCCCTTCTCGGCGGCCTCGGCCTGGGCGAGCAGGGAGGCGGCGTAGTTGCCGCCGGTCTTGGCGAAGCCCATGCCGCCGGGGACGGCGCGGACGTAGTTCTCGGAGAGCCAGACGGAGACCGGCTTGACCCCGCCGGAGAAGTAGGCGGCGGCCGGGGAGGCGATCACGATGAACAGGTACTCGTTGGCCGGGCGGACGCCGAGGCCGACCTCGGTCGCGATCATGAACGGCCGCAGATAGAGCGAGGACTCGCCGCCGTGGGGCGGGACCCACGCGTTGTCCTGGCGCACCAGCGCGTCACAGGCGGCGATGAACAGCTCGTCGGGCAGCTCGGGCATGGCGAGCCGGCGGGCGGAGCGGCGGAAGCGCTCGGCGTTGGCGCCGGGGCGGAAGGTGGCGACCGAGCCGTCGGGCCGGCGGTACGCCTTCAGCCCCTCGAAGATCTCCTGCGCGTAGTGCAGGGTCATGTTGGCGGGGTCGATGGAGAGCGGGGCGTACGGGGTGAGCTGGGCCTCGTGCCAGCCGCGGCCCTCGGTCCACTTGATGGTCACCATGTGGTCGGTGAAGTGGCGGCCGAAGCCGGGGTCGGCCAGGATCGCCGCGCGCTCGGCGTCGGAGAGCGGGTGCGCGGAGGGCTTCAACTCGATCGTGGGCGTCGTCATGAGTGCTCTTGTCCTTCACCGTGTGGATGTGACGGACCGCGCTCACGCCGCTACTGGATCTCGGACGTCCGGACATTCCCGCATGCCACGGCCCGGTTCGATTATCGCTCGAATGTCCCGGCGCAAGAAACAGGGTGGATGGGGTGAAAGCGGTCCCGGTTGGATGGTGGCACCCGGGGCCGTACAGGACGAAACCGCCGGGCGCGTTGGCGACCCGGCGGCTTCGTTTCAGGAGACGTCGGGTCAGCTCGCTACCCGTACCGCGAGCGCGTCGCCGATCTCGTCCGTCGTACGGAACGTGCCGTCGCGGCCCGCCAGGTCGGCGGAGACGGCCTCCTCGATCCGGGCGGCCTCGGCGTCGAAGCCGAGGTGGCGCAGGAGGAGGGCGACGGAGAGGATCGTGGCGGTGGGGTCGGCCTTGCCGGTGCCCGCGATGTCGGGCGCGGAGCCGTGGACCGGCTCGAACATCGACGGGAAGGCGCCCGTCGGGTTGATGTTGCCGGAGGCCGCCAGGCCGATACCGCCGGTCACGGCGGCGGCCAGGTCGGTCAGGATGTCGCCGAAGAGGTTGTCGGTGACGATGACGTCGAAGCGCTCGGGCTGGGTGACGAAGAAGATCGTCGCGGCGTCGACATGCAGATAGTCGGTGGTGACCTGGGGGTACTCCTGGGCCACGCGGTCGAAGACGTTCTTCCAGAGGTGTCCCGCGTAGACGAGGACGTTGTTCTTGTGGACGAGCGTCAGCTTCTTGCGGGGGCGGGCGGCGGCGCGCTCGAAGGCGTCACGGACCACGCGCTCGACACCGTACGCGGTGTTCACGCTGACCTCGGTGGCGACCTCGGCGGGCGTGCCGGTGCGCAGCGAACCGCCGTTGCCCGTGTACGGGCCCTCGGTGCCCTCGCGGACGACGACGAAGTCGATCTCGGGGGTGCCGGCCAGCGGGGTCGAGGTGTTCGGGAACAGCTTCGACGGCCGCAGGTTGATGAAGTGGTCGAAGGCGAACCGCAGCTTGAGCAGCAGCCCGCGCTCCAGCACCCCGGAGGGCACGCCCGGGTCGCCGATGGCGCCGAGCAGGATGGCGTCGTGGCCCTTGAGCGCTTCCAGCTCCGCGTCCGGCAGGGTCTCGCCGGTGCGGTGCCAGCGCTGCGCGCCGAGGTCGTACGGAGTGGTCTCCAGCTTCACGTCCGGCGGGAGGACGGCCGTGAGGACCTTCAGGCCCTGGGCCACGACCTCCTGGCCGATTCCGTCACCGGGGATCACTGCGATATCGAGGCTGCGAGACATGGCGGCACCCTACTCCGCGTCCCAGACCATGAGCAGATGTCGTCCATCATGTGGACGGATTCCGGTCCGGACCCGGGCCTTCCGCCGCAGGCCACCAGCGGTACGGCGCCAGCACTTCGGCCTGCACGGCCCCGGCGGTTCAGCCGGTTCAGCCGGTTCAGCCCGTTCAGCCGGTTCAGCCCGTTCAGCCCGTGAACTCGGCCCGGGTGGGCGCGGGCACCGGCAGCGGGCGGGCCGCCTCGGGCCGCAGACCGTCGAAGACCATCGCGAGGTAGCGCCGCCAGAGCCCGGGGGTCTCGCCGCTCAGGCTCAGCACGGCCTGGGAGGCGGCGCTGAGCAGCAGTACGACATCCAGTCCGGTGACGTCGTCGCGGACCGCCCCCGCCGCCCGCGCCCGCTCCACGAGGACGTCGGCCACGTCGGCGAGGCGTTCCCGGGAGGTCCGCACGGTGGCCTCGCAGCGCGAGAGCGCGGCGGCGGCCTGGCAGAACGAGCGGTCGCGCGCCTGGATCTCCGTACCGATGGTCATGAACTCCAGCAGCGCGGCCCCGGGGTCGGCGGACTCCGCGAGCCGTTCCCCGGCGGCGACCAGCTCTTCCAGGCGGTCGCTGAAGATCTCGGCGAGCAGTTGTTCCTTGGTGTCGAAGTGGCGGAAGACGGTCCCCTTGCCCACCCCGGCCCGCGAGGCGATCCGCGTGATCGACACGTCCATGCCGTTCTCGGCGAACTCGGCGGTCGCGGCGTCCATCAGCAGGCGTCTGTTGCGTACGGCGTCGGCTCTTGTCATGCCTCCCATCCTACCGAAGCGGACCGCGCGGTCAGGTTGTGCTACGGTTCTCAACATGACCGAGCGGTCCGGTTAGCGGAACAACCCCTGTTCCGACCGGCCGGCCGCGTGGCGCGAAGCACCTCAGGGCGGAGCACCACAGGTCCGGACGCGGCCCCGACACCGGGGCCGCGCCCACCGGCCCTCCCCGCCGTGCCCATGCCAGGGCACGGTCCGTACCGACACGGGATCACCCGATCCGGGGAGCGGCAGTACGCAGTGTGAGAGTGAGAGAGGAAACGTCATGGACGTCCGCGGCTACGAGACCGGCCCGATCAAGGCAGAGGCGGCCTTCACCTCCGACTTCCCCCTGGATGACCGCTACTCCACCCAGGACCTGGTCGACATGCTGGAGCGCGAGCGCCCCAACATGGACATCCGCCCCGGCATGCGCCACAAGTACACCCCGCTGCGCTTCGACCCGGCCACCGGCGTCAAGTACATCGGCGGGCGCTACCTCTTCGACACCTGGGAGAACGTCCTCGACTACAACCACTTCACCAACGAGGAGCTCTTCCCGGAGCCCGGCGTGAAGTTCTGGTCGCGCTTCCCCGGTGTGGACAAGCACTACTGGAAGGTCACCGGCGCGCACGACTTCAAGCCGATGGCCACCGCGCACCACATCAACCGGTTCGAGCGCTACTCGTACACCAACGAGAACGTCGAGCAGCTGCTGGCCGAGGTGTACCCGGCGATCCGTGACGAGGCCGAGAAGCAGGGCCTGTCGAGCGTCTGGCTGATGTTCCAGCCGGAGGAGAAGCAGATCGGCATCATCACCGTCGCCGAGAAGTCCGGCGACGCCGACGCGGCCACCGCGATCTCCCAGGGCCTGGCCGACCTGGAGGCGCTGCCCGCCTTCGGCCGCTTCCTGCCCGGGCGGCTCGGCGCCGAGCAGCTCATGGACCGGACCAGCCTGATCATCTCGTCCTGGCTGCCCGAGTCCCGGGCGCTGGGTGGGGCGCACTCGTCCTTCGACGTGTCGCCGCCGCACCCGAAGCCGCAGATCTGATCACCGTCCCGGCTCCCTCCGGGGAACGGGAACGGCATGACGGGCGCCCGGCCGGAACACCCTCACGGTTCCGGCCGGGCGCCCGCGTCGATGGCGGACCGGTCGTTCGCGGACCAGTCCGTCAGATCATGGACCGGTCCGTCAGCCGTGCCCGGCGGGCCGGGCCATGAGGTCCAGGCTCCCGGGTACGGCGGCGAACGCGCGGCCGGTCAGGGCGATCAGCTCCGCGCGGCCCGCGTCCGCCGGCCCCGTCGACCAGGTGTGCAGGGCGCACCGGAACGCAGCCACGGTGATCTCCAGCGCGATCCGCAGCCGGAGTTCGTCCATGCCGGGCCCGTCCGGTCCGCCGTCGTCCGCCGCGAGCGGTCCCAGGCGTACGGAGAGCAGCTCCAGGATGTCGCCGGAGGTCTCGGCGCAGTGCTGGAGGCTGTGCGCCGCCAGCGCCGGGATCCGCTCCACGAGCCGCCGGCTCTCCGCGAACCGGCGCTCCCACTCCTCCCCCATCCGCTCCAGGGCGGTGACCAGGGCCCGGTGCAGGACGCCGAGGACCGGCCCCGACAGCTCGGCCTCCCGGAGCACGTCCAGGAAGGCCGCCCAGAACTCCTTCTCCGGCGCGAGCGCCACGTCCTCCTTGGAAGCGAAGTAGCGGAAGAAGGTCCGCTTGGAGATCTCCACGTCGTCGGTGAGGTCGTCGAGCGTCGTGTGCTCGAAGCCGTCCCGGGCGTACCGGACGAGCGCCGCCTCGACCAGGGCCCGCCGGGTGCGCAGCCGCTTGCGCTCGCGCAGCGGCAGTTCCTTCCCCTCCGGTCCCGGTGTCGTCGCGGTCGCTGTCGTCATACCGGCGAGTGTAGGCAGAACCGCCCCTGGAATACCCAAGCCACCGAGCAGCGTTTGCCTACCATAGGCATGTGCCACTGAGTGACGTTTTCTTGATGTCTCCTTCCGTGGCCCGGCCCGTCCCGCCCCGTTCCAGAGATCAACCGGAGGAATCCCATGCGTGCCCTGATCGTCGACCGCTCCGCCCCGGGGCAGCTGCGTCTCGCCGCGGCTCCCGACCCCGTACCCGCGCCCCACCAGGCACTCGTCCGGGTCACGGCGATCTCGCCCAACCCGGCCGAGTTCCGCTACATCCTTCCGGGCGCACCCGACGGCGCGGTGATCGGCTGGGACGCCGCCGGTGTGATCGAGCGGGCCGCAGCCGACGGCTCGGGCCCGGCGGCCGGCACCCCCGTGACCACGCTCGGCCTCAGCGAGGGCTGGGCGGAGCTGCGGGCCGTCGACACGGCGCTGATCGGCACCGTCCCCGAGGGCGCCGACCTCGGCGAGATGAGCACCCTGCCCGTCTCCGGCGGGACCGCGCTGCGCGCCCTGCGCAGGCTGGGCCCGATCCTGGGCCGGCGGGTCCTGGTCAACGGGGCATCGGGCGCGGTCGGCCGGTTCGCCGTCCAGCTCGCCGCCCGGGGCGGAGCGCGGGTGATCGCGGTCGCCCGGAAGCCGGAGCTGGCGGACGAGCTGCGCGCGCTGGGCGCCCACGAGGTCGTCACCGGCCCCGGCGGGATCACCGCCCGGGTCGACGGCGTGCTCGACCAGGTCGGCGGCCCCGACCTGGCCGCGTACTTCGACGCGCTCGGCGAGGGCGGCACGCTCGTGCTGACGGGTGCGGCCTCCGGCGGCACCACGGCCTTCGCACCGGGCGCCCTGCTCGCCGACCCGACGCGCCAGGACCGCTCGATCGTCACCTTCTTCGAGATGACCGGCGGCGGTATCGACACGGATCTGACCTGGCTCGCCGCCGAGGTGGCCGCCGGGAGGCTGCGGACGCACATCGCGTCGCGCGGCGACTGGACCGACGCCGCCGGCACGCTCGACGCCGTCCGCGAGAGCCGGCTCACCGGAAAGGCCGTTCTGGACCTGTCCTGACGACTCCCCCCGAGCCGACTCACCCGTCCGCGCCGCCGTGACGGCGACGGCCCGGTTCCTCCCGTATCCCACGGACCGGAACCGGGCCCCCCGACCCCTTCCCCTCCCCCGGGGCCCACCCCTGGCGCCCCGCCCCACCGAAAGAACGGACATGACCAGCTACTCCAACGTCCCGCTCGCCGTCCTCGACCTCTCCCCGATCCGCACGGGCCGGCCCGCCGCCGAGGCGCTGGAGAACACCGTCGCGCTGGCCCGCGCCACCGAGGCGTACGGCTACCGCCGCTTCTGGATCTCCGAGCACCACAACACCCCGGCGATGGCCAGCTCCGCGACGTCGATCATCATCGGGCAGGTGGCCGCCGCCACCGAGCGGATCAAGGTCGGCGCGGGCGGCATCATGCTCCCCAACCACGCCCCGTACGTGGTCGCCGAGCAGTTCGGCACCCTGGCCGCGTACCACCCGGACCGGATCGACCTCGGCCTCGGCCGCGCGCCCGGCACCGACCCGTGGACCACGCGCGCCCTGCGCCGCGAGCACGCCAGCGGCGCCGACTTCCCCGAGCAGGTCGCGGAGTTGCGCGGCTACCTCGCACCGGGCAGCGCCCAGCGCAAGGTCCGCGCGATCCCCGGCGAGGGCTCCGGCGTACCCGTCTACATCCTCGGCTCCAGCACCTTCGGCGCGGCCCTCGCCGCCCGCGAGGGACTGCCGTTCGTCTTCGCGTCGCACTTCTCGCCCGACCAGCTCATCCCCGCCCTGGAGCTGTACCGGGCCGGGTTCCGCCCGTCGGCGACGCTGGCGAAGCCGTACGCGATCGTCGCGGCCAACGCGGTCGTCGCCGGCACGGACACCGAAGCCGTACGGATCTTCAGCTCGCTCCAGCAGAAGTTCCTCACGCACTTCCGGGGCGGCATGGAGTTCCTGCCGCCGGTGGACGACATCGACACGCTGTGGGCTCCGCAGGAGGCGCAGATGGTGAACGGGATGCTCGCCGAGTCCTTCGTCGGCACGCCGGACACCGTCCGCCGGGGCCTCGAAGGCCTCGTGGACCGCACGGGCGCCGACGAGCTGATGATCCTCAGCGAGGCGTGGGACTTTGACGCCCGGCTGCGCTCGTACGAACTGCTCGCCAAGGCCTGGAACCTCTGACCCGGCACACTCCCGAAAGGACCCGCCGTGCACGCGCCCGCCGCCCTCTTCGAGCCCACCCGGCTCGGTGACCTCACCCTGCCCAACCGCATGGTCATGGCTCCGATGAGCCGTGCCCGCGCGGAAGCCGACGGCACGCCCGGCGCGCTGATGGCCGACTACTACGCCCAGCGCGCGTCGGCGGGGCTGATCGTGGCCGAGGGCACCCATCCGGTCGCGTCCGGCGCCATCGGCCCCGACGCTCCGGGCCTGTTCACCGACGCGCACCAGGACGGCTGGGCGCGGGTCGCGGACGGGGTGCACGCGGCGGGCGGGCGGATCTTCCTCCAGCTCATGCACGCGGGCCGGCTCGCCCACCCGGACTTCCTGCCCGGGGGGTCGCTGCCGGTGGCCCCCTCGGCGGTGGCCGCCGACACCCTCGTCCACACCCCGGGCGGCCGGGTGCCGGCCGTCACCCCCCGGGCCCTCACCGACGGCGCGATCCGGGAGCTGGTCGACGACTTCGTCCGCTCCGCGTGCCGGGCGGTGGCCGCCGGCCTGGACGGGGTGGAGATCCACGCCGCCAACGGCTATCTGCTCCACCAGTTCCTCGCGGAGAACGCCAACCTCCGCACCGACCGCTGGGGCGGCGACACCGAGGGCCGTATCCGGCTCACCGTCGCGATCACCCGGGCCGTCGCCGACACCGTCGGCGCGCACCGGGTGGGGTTGCGCATCTCGCCGTCGAACCCGTTCGGCGATCTGACGGAGGCCGACCCGTACGGCACGTACACGGCCCTGGCCCGTGCGCTCGCACCGCTGGGGATCGCGTATCTGCACCACGGCGAGACGGGTACGGAACTGGACCCGGCGCTGCGGGAGCTGTGGCCGACGGCGCTGATGGTCACCCCGCTCCCGGCGGACCGCGACAAGCCCCAGGCCGCCGCACACGCCCTCGCCCGGGGCGCGGACCTGGTCTCCTTCGGCCGGGACTTCCTGGCCAACCCGGACCTGGTGGCCCGCTGCCGGATCGGCGCGCCCCTCAACGAGGCGCGGCGGACGGGCTTCTACGGCGGGGGCGCGCGGGGCTACACGGACTATCCGACGCTGACGCCCTGACGCCCCGGCCGCCATGGGCCGGGGGAGCGTGGGCCCTCCTGCCGTGAATCCCCGCCGGGAGGGGGGCTCCTCCCGTTCAATGGACTCGGGGGCCGCACGCGCGGTGCGGCAGGGGGGAGAGACATGAGCGGTGCGGGCGCGGAACCGGCTCCTTCTCCGGGCGGGGCGGCGTCGCGGGGCCGGCGCATCGGGGAGGTGGCGGCGCTGGTCTCGGCGGTCACCGCCGTCCTCGGTCTGCTGCTGGCGGTCTTCGGGATTCCGTCGGTCGGGGGTTCACCGGCCAACCGGACCATCGCCAAGGGGGCCGAGACCTCGCTGGACCCGGCGGGGCCGGCCGCCCCCGCCCCGCCCACACCGACAGCGTCTCGGTCCGCCCCGCCGGCCCCGCCGGTCCTGCCGGTCCCGCCGGTCCTGCCGGTCCTGCCGGTCCCGCCGGGAAAGACCTCTCCGGCCTCGTCCACGCCGACTCGGCCGGGGACTCCCGGGCCCGGTTCACCGACCACCGGGGCGGCCGCCCGGCCACCGGCGTCGCCCCGGCCCGCGCCCCCGGGCTGGCACCGGGTGGCGGCTCCGGGGCTCACAGCGGCCTTCGCCCTGCCCAAGAGCTGGACGCGGACGGTGGACAACGACATCCAGAGCACCTGGCGTTCCCCGGACGGCGTCCACACCATGAGCGTCAAGCGCGACACGACGTATGGGCCGACCGCCCGCGCGGCCGCCACGGGGCAGCCGGCCTGGTACCGCGACACCGCCGAGTCCGCGATGGCCGGCCTCCGGGCCGCCGACCGCACCACCCGGCAGAACGGCCGGGAGGCCGTTCTGCCGGAGATGGACTATCACTGGGCGGAACCAGGCGAACCCCGCAAACGGATCGAGGTCTTCGTGGCAGGCCGGGCGGGCCGTGTCTACCAACTGCTCTTCGACACCGACGCCACCCCCGGGAACCTCGCCGCGCAGCAGCGGCTGTTCTCGACGGCCCGTACCCATCTGCTGATCGATACCGGCGCGACGCCCTCCTGACCCGCGCGGCCGGTCAGCCGGCCGAGCCGCCGTTGTCCCGGCGGTCCAGCGCGCGCTGGAGCGCGGCGGCGGCGTTCTTGCGGTCGGACTCGGCGGTGCGGTGCAGGCGGGCGGCGTGGCGGCGGGCCCGGCGGAGGCTCTCGGCAGACATGGATCGACTCCTCGGAGATCACGGGGGATGTCAAAGGCGCCGGGCTGGGCGGGGGCCCGCGCCGCGGGGGTGGCCCGCATGGCACGGCCGCGCACCGCCATTCGCTGGATCGAGCGAGACGTTCGGCTGCCTTCCACGCTAGGCCAGCGGGGTCCCGCTGTCTCCCCAACTAGTCGGACTTCCTACTATCTGAGACGCAGATCATGAAACCACCTGGTGGGAAGGGATGCCCGGGATCCGCCGATCGGGCGAGGGCGTGCCGCTCGGAGCACGCCGCTCAGAGAACGTCGCCGTCCCGCCAGTCGAAGGCCAGGGCCCCGCCCGCCGGGGCCGCGCCCCAGACGAAGGTGGAGTCCTCCTCGTCCGGGAGGTGGACGATCCCCTCCGGCCCGATGCCCTCGATCCGCCCCTCCCACAGCCGCCATCCGCGCGCCCGGTAGAGCGTGGCGCCGGCGTCGGACGCGGAGAGCGCGCCGAAGTCGTACGCCCGCTCGATGATCTCCTCCAGCGCGCCCATGACCAGGCCGCCGATCCCCTGCCGCCGCCGGTCCGCCGACACGGCCACGGCTTCCACGTACCCGACCCGGTGGAACCGCCCACCGGCCCGCACCCGGCGCATGACGACACTGCCGTGGCCGGCGATCCGCCCTTCGGCGTCCCGGACGAGGGCGTGCATCCCGCCGAGGCCGTGTTCGAAGTCGTCGTCGCTGAAGTCTCCGTCGAAGGAGTCGCGCAGGAAGGTCCGGATTCTGTCGAGCCCTTCGGGGGTGAGCTGGGAGGTGTGGACGGTACGGAGTGCGTCGGTCATGTTCCGAGCCTGGCAGGACCGGTTCCCCGTTCCCACCGAATTCACGGTCCCCGCACCACTGTGTGCGATGGTGGCAGGGTGACCCTGGAAGACCTCGTCCGGCTGCGGCAGGCCCGTGACCTCATGGATCGCGACTACGCGAAACCCCTCGACGTCCCGGCCCTGGCCCGCTTCGCCCTCATGTCGGCGGGCCACTTCTCCCGCAGCTTCCGCGCCGCCTTCGGGGAGACCCCGTACAACTACCTCATGACCCGGCGGATCGAACGCGCCAAGGCCCTGCTGCGGCGGGGCGACCTGTCGGTGACGGATGTCTGCTTCGCGGTCGGCTGTACGTCCCTGGGGTCGTTCAGCTCGCGCTTCACGGAACTGGTCGGCGAGAGCCCGAGCGCGTACCGCGCCCGCGGCCATGACGAGGGCGCCGCCGTCCCGGCCTGCTACGCCAAGATCTACACGCGACCGGTCAGGATCGGAGAAGCGAAAGCCACGCCCGGTGCGTAGCGTGAAACGCATGGACATCAAGCTCTCGCAGTGCTTCATCGCCGTCGACGACCACGACAAGGCGCTCCCCTTCTACCGCGACGTCCTGGGCCTGGAGGTCCGCAACGACGTCGGCTGGGAGGGCATGCGCTGGGTGACCCTCGGCGCCCCCTCGCAGCCCGATGTGAGCGTGGTCCTCGAACCGCCGCTGGCCGACCCGAACGCCTCCCCCGCCGACAAGCAGGCGATGTCCGAGCTGCTGGCGAAGGGCCTGCTGCGCGGTGTCATCTTCACCAGCCAGGACGTCGACGCGACCTTCGAACGCATCCGCGCGGCGGGCGGCGACGTCCTCCAGGAGCCGGTGGACCAGCCGTACGGCGTCCGTGACTGCGCCTTCCGCGACCCGGCGGGGAACATGCTGCGCTTCGTCCAGTCCTGAGGCGGGCGGGCGGGTCCCGCACGGGGGTCGGGGCCCGCCGACGGACGTAGCCGGCTCGCGTTCCAGGACACGTCGACGCCGCGGCGGTCCGGGCCGGTCCGGGCCTCTGAGCGGTTTCCGGGTGGCCGACCACGGGCTGACGCTTCCCGCTCACGAAGCCCTGGTGGAAATCCCCGTCGAACTCATTCGAAAGGCCATTCGTGACAACCTCTTCTAAGACAGTCGGCGACTGGTTCGACGACTTCGCGCGGGAAGCCTTCCGGCTGGAGACGCTGGACGACTACAGCCGGTCCGGGGGCGTCGACGCCTACCAGGCTTTCCTCGCGGGCAAGCCCCAGCCCGAAGGGTTCGCGACGGCCGACTGGGTGACCACGGTCGGCAATGCGACCCGGTCGGGGAAGCGCATGTACCGGGTCCACGTCCTGGCCCGCCCGCTCACACCGTACCTGCGGTTCGAGCTGTCCTGGGGCTACCGCCGGAACATGACGGCCGGCGAGGAGTTCTTCATCCTGGACACCACGCACCAGGAGAATCCGATCCCGGACGCCCCGGACTTCTGGCTCTTCGACGAGAGCGTCATCAGCGCCATGAACTACGACGGCGCAGGCAAGTACATCGGCTCCGACTTCCTGACGGAGGACCAGTTGTCCAGGTTCCTGGAGTACCGGGACACGGCGATGGCACGGGCTGTGCCGTTCGCCGATTGGTGGGCACAGTACGGCGATTGACTCCTCCCCTCCCTGAAGGGAGGGGATTCCTAGCTCACTTCGCCTGGCCGCCAGCAGCGGGCAGGGCTTACAAGATCAGCACTAGCCGGGTTGAGACCAGCCCGGACAAGCATCACGCGGGCGGAGTTCTTGTCCCTGGGGGACCTCGCTCCGCACGCGGTGCACGTATACGTTCTCTCAGAGAGAGGGAGCGCGTGCTTGGCTCTCGCTCCGCACTGTGCGCAGTCCATGGTGGTGTGCGCGGGGTGGACCAGGTGCACGGTCCGGCCGTGCTTGCGGCCCATCTCGATCAGGGCCGTCTTGGTCGCGCCGATCGCGGCGTCCGCCGCCTTGCGGGCCATGGTGGTCTTCGCGAGGAACTTCGGCCGGAAGTCCTCCACCGCGAGGTGGTCGAAGTCCCGGACGACTCGCTTGGCCCACTTGCGGCCGGTGTCCTGCCGCTACCGGGCGAGCTTCTTGGACACCTTCGCGGCTGCCCTGCGGGCCTTGCGGTAGCCAGCGGTGTCGGGCCGGTTCTTCGGGGTCCGGCGCCGGGCCATCATCCGCTGGTACTTCGCCAGCTTTGCGGCAGCCGTCTTCCCGTGCTGGGCATGCGGCAGGTCGTGGGCGTCTGAGGTGGTGGTGGCGGTCTCCTTGACGCCCCAGTCGATGCCGATGTTCCTGCCGGTCTCCGGCAGGACCTCGGTCACTGTGGCCACGACGAAGGAGCAGTACCAGTGTCCGAGGCTGTCGCGGTACACGCGCACCGACGACGGCGGCTTGGGCAGCTCACGCGACCACACCACCGTCAGCACGATCCCGCCCGCTAGGCCGTCTCTTACGGATCTTGCTGGGGCTCGCGTGCCCTGGCACCGCACCTCGCCGCGTTGTCGTCAATCGCCGATGGCCCCCTGGGCCTGGCGGCCCGGGAGGTACCCCCACCGCATGGACTCATTCCTCCGCCTTGCGATGCACGGCACCAGACCCCGCTCCCTCACCCAGCCTGATCCGTAAGAAACGACCTAGTGACCTGAGTCGGAGATTCGTCGGCAGTAGTGGGCGACTTTGTCGAGGATCTCGTCGGCGGTCTTGGTCCAGATGAACGGTCTGGGGTGTTCGTTCCAGTCGGTGAGCCAGGTGCGGATGTC